>JAXMDH010000018.1:0-272317 GCA_046348915.1 Amaricoccus sp. | reverse complement strand
CACCATGAGCATCGAGAGGACGTCGCGACCGAGGTGGTCGGTTCCCATCCAGTGCGCCGCCGAGGGTGGCCGGAGCTTGCCGGCGATGTCGAGGGCCGCCACGTCGTAGGGCGTCCAGACGAAGGACAGGAGCGCCGCCACCGCGACGACCGCCACGATCGCCCCGCCGGCGAGCGGCCCGCGCATTCAGCGCCGCCGGAGCCGGGGGTCGACCGCCGCGTAGGCGAGGTCGACGATGAAGGTCACGGCGATGACCGCCGCCACCAGCAGCATCACCACGCCCTGGACGACGACGAGGTCACGCTGGCCGATTGCCTGGAACACCAGCCGCCCGAGCCCGGGCAGGAAGAACACGTTCTCGATGATGATCGCGCCGGCGAGCAGGAAGGAGAACTGCAGCCCGAGGATCGTCAGGACCGGGATCAGCGCGTTCCTGAGCGCATGGCGACGGAGCGCCTGGCCGCGGCTCAGGCCCTTGGCGCGAGCGGTG
This sequence comes from Amaricoccus sp., assembly GCA_046348915.1. Lineage (GTDB taxonomy): Bacteria > Pseudomonadota > Alphaproteobacteria > Rhodobacterales > Rhodobacteraceae > Amaricoccus. The sequence continues at coordinate 271,827 of JAXMDH010000018.1, read as the reverse complement.
CGCACGAAGTCCTCGCCGAGCGTGTCGATCAGCGCCGAGCGCATGACGCGCGCGAGGATCGCCGCCTGCGGCAGCGCCAGCGCGATCGCCGGCAGGAGCAATGCCTTCAGCGCCGGCGCCGCACCCGCGGCCCAACCCGGAAATCCGCCGGCCGAGACCCAGCGCAGCCGGACCGCGAAGACGAGCACCAGCAGCATCGCGAACCAGAAGTTCGGCACCGCCACGCCCAGTTGCGTCGCTCCCATCACGCCGACGTCGGTCGCCGTCCCCCGCCGCGAGGCCGCGAGCACCCCCGCCGGCAAGCCAACGAGAGCCGAGAACAGCAGCGCCATCACTGCCAGCGGCAGCGACACCCGCAGGCGTTCGAGCATCATCCCGGCGACCGGAGTCCGGTAGGCATAGGAGACCCCGAAGTCGCCGCGCAACATGCCGACGACCCAGCCGAGGTAGCGTGCGAGCGGCCCGGCATCGAGCCCGAGCTGCTGCCGGAGCGCCGCCACTGCCTCAGGCGTGGCGTTCATCCCGAGCATCGTCCGCGCCGGATCTCCGGGCACCACCTGCAGCGCCACGAAGATCAGAGCGCTCGCCAAGAGAAGGCTGAGCGCGAGCGAGACCAGGCGAAGGATCGAGTAGCGGAGCATCGCGGGCCGACCGGTGCGGACCGGCCAACCCTAGGTGCCCCCCGGCGCGCCGACAAGCCTAGGCTATTTCGCCGGCTTGTCCTCGGGCTTGGGACCTGCCCCGCGGATGTTGACGAACATCGACAGCAGGTCGAACCAGAACGGCGCCCCCAGCGAAACCGCGAGCGTCGTAAGAAGCAGGCCGGCCACCTTGTAGACCCACAGTCCCGCCGTTGGGCGGTTGTAGGCCTCGTCTTCCGTCCACGAGACGAGCAGCGGGTCGATCGACGTCAGTCGGTCCATGGCCTCTCCGACGATGCACCTGGTCTGTGCGTCTCCCTCGACCTTGCAGTTCGACTGCACGCCCGCGCTTACTTCGGCCTCGGCCGCGTCGAAGGTCTCCTGGTTCAGGTGGTCTGCGGTGAGGCTGGCCCGCTGGGCGATCTGAAGCGAATCGACGTTCAGGAGAAGCGCGAGCAAGGCGCCGAAAGCCAGCGCCACGTATTTTTGGTACCGGGCATAGGCCCCCGACAGTCGCGCCTGCGTCGTGTCGTACCAGGCGGAAACAGCCTTCTCGAAACCGTCGAGGTCATTCCCGACCCCGGTCAGTGCCGACCGAAGCACGTCCCTGAGGGCGCCGTCCGGCAGGTCTCCGACCGCCTTGGCGATGCCTTGCACTGTCGGCACGCCGCCCGCGGCAGCGGCGGCGAGCGTCGCCGCCGCCTTCGCTCGGGCGTCCGCCTCGACCGGTCCCTGCGCAATCCCCGCGTCCGCGATGATCTTGTCGCAGGCCTCCGCCAGCGCCGGGTCAGACTCCCTGACCACCCCCGCGGCCGCCACGGCGGCCGCAACGATGCGTGCGGTCGCCAGATCGGCCGCGGCCTTCGCCTGCGCCTTGGCGGCATCGAGATCGAGCGCTGTCCTGGCCGTGCCGGCGGTCGCGACGATCCGGTCGCAGGCCGGCGCCAGCGACGGATCGTCGGCCTTGATCGCCTGCGCCGTCGCAATCGCCGCGGCAGCGACCGCAGCCGGGTCGGTGCCGTTCAACGCCGCGTCCGCGGCGGCTCTGGCCGCCACCGCCGAGGCCGTGTCGCCCGCGGCCTGCGCCCGGGCCGCCGCCTCGTCGAGGCTCCACCCCATGACGGCCATTCCGAGTGCCTTGGCGAAGTTCTTACCCTCGATGTACGACGGGTGCCCGCGCTCGTACTCCGAGCGCGGCTCCATCCACTTGCCGAACAGCCGCTCGCGCAGCCCGGCCGGCTTCCAGGCGTCCCTTCCGGCGGTCGAGGAATCCGAGGCGGCGGCGATGATGCCGTTGCCGTAGAACCTCCGCAGCAGCTCGTCGTCGCCGATGATCTGGACGATCGTCTGTACCAGCATCCGCGGCCGGGTCTTGAGCAGGGTCGAGATGATCTCGTTACAGGCAGTGACGACGAGAGAGACTATCAGATAAACCAGGATCAACGAAACGGATATGTTGATGTACACAGACACGGTTGCAGCTCCGCGAATATAGAGGTAAAATCGAGACTACGACTTTAGCTGGTCAGAAGGACGGCTGAATACGCCGTCCGGTCCAGTCCGATAATACTATCATGAATCGACGCCGGCGGGAAGCGGCCGTCACTCAGCCCAATAGACTGCGGTCAGATCCGTCGCCTGGGTCGGAGAGTCGAGCCACAGCCCGCGGATGCGCGCGTCGGCCACCCCGGTCTTCGCCAGCTGGAAGAGATAGGCGTTGACGTAACGCTGCGCGATCCGCTCCTGCGCCGCCCTCAGGATCGCCGCCTGCTCCACAGGGTCCGCGGTCGCCTCGACCCCGGCCATCAGCGCCCGCATCACCGGGTCGTCGTAGCCGAAATAATAGTCCTGCCGCGCATATATCCCGATGTCCATCGGCTCGGTGTGGCTGACGATCGTGAGGTCGAAGTCGTGGTTGGTGAAGACCTTCTCGAGCCACTGCGCCCATTCCATGTTGACGATCTGCGCGTCGATCCCGACCGCCTTGAGCTCGGACGCCACGATCTCGCCGCCGCGCCGGGCATAGGAGGGCGGCGGCAACGCAAGCGTCGCCTTAAAGCCGTCCTTGAACCCCGCCTCGGCGAGCAGCGCCTTCGACTTCTCCGGATCGTAGGCCGAGAGCGCGGTCAGGTCCTCGTAGGCCGGGTTCGCTGGCGAGAAATGCGTCCCGATCGGAGTGCCGTAGCCGAACATCGCCCCGTCGATCACCGCCTTGCGGTCGATCGCATGCGCAACCGCTTCGCGGACGCGGATGTCATCGAAAGGCTTCCGGGCGTTGTTCATCGCCAGGATCGTCTCGCCCTCGGTCTGCCCGATCAGAACCTGGAACCGCGGGTCGGCCTGGAATTGCGCCAAGTTCTCCGGTGCCGGAAAATTCGGGAAGGCGTCGATATCGCCGGCCATCATCGCCGCGAAGGCCGACGTGGGGTCGGAGATGAACTTGAAGGTCACCTTCTCGAGCTTCGCGGGCGTCCCCCAGTAGTCCGGATTTCGAAGCAGCTCGACATGGTCTCCTTGCACCCACGTCGAGAACTTGAATGGCCCGGTCCCGACCGGCTTGGTCTTGTTTCCGTCCGCGGTCGCCGGCGAGACGATGACGGCGTCGCCCCAGGCGAGGTTGAACAGGAGCGAGCCCTTCGGTTGGTCGAGCCCGATCTCGACCGTGGCGTCGTCGATGGCAGTCACCTCGTTGATGCCCTGGAAGAGCTGCTTCTGGGCGTTCACCGATTCCTTCGCCATCGCCCGGTCGAAGGAGAAGACCACGTCCTCGGCGGTCATCGGCGTCCCGTCGTGGAACGTGACCCCGTGCCGCAGGTGGAAGACCCAGGAGAGCCCGTCGGGCGCGATCTCCCAGCTCTCGGCCAGGGCCGGCACGATCGTCCCGTCCGGCGCGAAGCGGGTGAGCCCCTCGAAGACGTTGGCGTAGACGACCTCGTCGATCGCCGCCGCCGCGCCCGCGGTGGGGTCGAGGTGCGGCGGCTCGAGTTGCATCCCAACCACGATGTCGGTCCGCGGTGCCGCCGCGACCGCGCCCGCGAGGAACGCCAGCGCGACCGCGACGGCCGCCATGCCGGGAAGTCTCATCGCCCGCCTCCACCGCCCGGCGGACCCCGCGGGGCCGCCCTACCCTGCCGCGACGCCGAGCAGGTCGGCCAGCGCAAGGCCCATGACCGTCGCCGCGTCGAGCATGTCCTCGACGCCGACATATTCATCGGGTTGGTGCGCCAGATCCAGTATTCCCGGCCCGTAGGCGACGCAATTCCGCAGCCTCCCGATCCGGTCCACGTGCTTCTGGTCGTAGGTACCGGGCGAGACCACGTAGTCGGGCTCGCGGCCGAGCACCGCGGCGACCCCGCGCGCCAGTGCCGCCGCCACCGGCGCGTCGCGGTCGGTCAGGGTCGGCAACACCTCGTGCATGTCGCGGAGTTCGTAGCGGAAGCCCCGGGCGGCCCGCGCCCGCTCGACGGTGGCGCGGAACTCGGCCTTGACGTCGGCGATGTCCTCCTCGGCGAGGAAGCGGCGGTCGATCACCATCCGGCAGCGGTCGGGGACGACCGGCGAGGGCCAGCCGTCGAAGCCCGCCTCCGGCTCCGCCTGACCGCCGTGCAGCGAATTGACGTTGAGGGTGGAGGCACGCGCCGCGGGCGGCACCACCGGCATCGTCGTCCGCCGCGCCGCCAGCGTCGGGTAGAGGCTCGCCTCCATCTCGGCCATCACCGCACCCATGTGCCGTACCGCGCAGTCGCCGAGGAAGGGCATCGAGCCGTGCGCGATCCGACCGAAGGTTTCGAGCTCGGCCCACCATACCCCGCGGTGGCCGAGGCAGATGCGGTCCTTGTTGAGCGGCTCGGGGATGATGACCGCGTCGACCCCGTCGAACGCCCCCATGCGCGCCAGGTGCGCGACACCGCCGTACCCGCCGGTCTCCTCGTCGCCCGTCGCTGAAATTTCGATCGCGCCCGGGAACTCCGGATGCAACGCGAGGAACGCTTCGACGGCGACGATCGCCGCCGCGAGCCCGCCCTTCATGTCGCAGGTGCCGCGGCCGTAGATCCGACCGTTGTCGAGCTCGCCCCCGAACGGATCGCGGGTCCAGTCGCGCCCCACCTCGACGACGTCGATGTGGCCGTTGAAGTGGACGCGGCGCCCTTGTCCCGCCCCCTCGCGCCTGGCGACGAGGTTCCACCGCGGGAAGCGGTCGCTGTCGCCGGGCGCGCCCTCGGCCCGGACGAAGGCGCAGGCAAAGCCCTGCCGCGCCAGCCGGTCGGCGATCAACTCGCAGATCTTTCGATAGTTTTCCCCGGGCGGGTTCACTGTCGGGATGCGCACCAGCGCCTGCGTCAGGGCGACGAGGTCGGCCTCGCGCGTCCGGACCTCCGCCGCGATCGCGCCCCCGCTCACCGCCCGTCCCGCCGTTCGGGCACGTTGTCGATCCCCGAGCCGCCCCACGGGTGGCAGCGCAGGATCCGCCGCGCCGCCAGCCAGCCGCCGCGCAGCGCGCCGTGGGTCTCCAGCGCCTCGAGCGCGTAGGCGGAGCAGGTCGGCTGGAAGCGGCAGGAATGCCCGACCCAAGGCGAGAAGATCAGCCGGTAGCCCTTTACCGGCAGCGTCAGCGCCCAGGCGGCCGGGCTCATCGCCGTCCCTCGAAGGGGTCGGGGGCCGCGTCCTCCGGCCGCCAGCCGAAGAGGGCCCACGTCCGCGCCATGTGCTCCGGGAGCGGCGCCGTCACCTCGACCCGCTTGCCGGTTGCGGGGTGCGCGAAGGCGATCGACCGCGCGTGCAGGTGCAGCTTGCGGCTGACCGAACCGCCGAGTTGCGCCCCCCACCCGTCGCCCAGGTTCTCCTGACCGCTGCCGCCGTACTTGCCGTCGCCGACCACCGGATGGCCGATCGCGGCCATGTGAGCGCGGAGCTGGTGGGTGCGCCCGGTTACCGGGCTCAGCGCCACCCAGGCGGCACGCGTCGCCGCGGCGTCGACCGTCGCGTATTCGGTGACGGCGCGCTTGGCCCCGGGAGTGCTGTCGATCCGGTCGAAGGGCACGACGACCATCTTCTCGCCCTCGCCCCCGGTGCCGTGCCCGGGCGCCTTGACGAGACCGGTGCGGATGGTGCCTTCGCTCGGAGACGGCGCGCCGGCGACCGCCGCCCAATAGACCTTGCGCGCGGTCCGCGCCTGGAACGCCTTCGCAAGGCCGGCCGCCACCTTCGCGCTCCGCGCGAGCAGCAGGACGCCCGAGGTGTCCCGGTCCAGCCGGTGCACCAGCCGCGGCTTCTCGGACTTGCCGAAGCGTAGCGCCTCTGCGAGGCCATCGACATGGCGGACCGTCCCGGTCCCGCCCTGCACCGCGAGCCCTGGCGGCTTGTCGAGGGCAATGATGTCGTCGTCCATCCAGAGCACCCGGCCCCGGATCATCTCGGCGTCCGCGGCGCTCGTCGCAGGCGCCACGACCGCGGCCGGCGGCTCGTCGGCGATCGGCGGCAGGCGCACGACCTGTCCCGCCTCGAGCCGTGTCGCCGGCTTTGCCCGGCCACCGTCGATCCGGATCTCACCCTTGCGGCACATCTTTTCGATACGCCCCTGCGTCACCTGCGGGTGCATGCGCCGGAGCCAGCGGTCGAGCCGCTGCTCGGCCTCCGCATCGCCGACGGTGATCTGCCGCACTCCGCTCATGATCGGTCCCGGAGCGACTGCCGGCCGCTGATCTCTGGCGTCAAACCTTGCCGTGGCAGTGCTTGTATTTCTTGCCCGAGCCGCACGGGCAGGGGTCGTTGCGGCCGCTTGCGCTCCAAGTCGCGGGGTCGGCCGGATCGACGGCCGGCGCGGTCGCCAGCGCCGCGGCGCCGGCCATCGCCGGTACGCGCTCCTCGACCGGGGCCGGCGGGACGACCTGCAACCGCGGCGCCTGGGCTGCCTGCGCCCGCGCCTGCATCTGTGCGACCATCGCCTGCTGCTCCTCGGGGGTCATCACCTGCACGTGCGCAAGCATGCGCGTCACCTCGGTGCGCAGCCGGTTGAGCAGCGATTCGAAGAGTTGGAAGGCCTCGGACTTGTATTCGTTGAGCGGGTCGCGCTGGGCGTAGCCGCGGAAGCCCACGACGCTCCTGAGATGGTCCAGAGTCACCAGGTGCTCGCGCCAGTTGCTGTCGATGGTCTGCAGCAGCACCTGCTTCTCGATCGAGCGCATGGTATCCGCGCCGTAGCGGGCCGCCTTGCCGGCCATCTGCTCGTCGGCGGCCTTGGCCAGCCGTTCGCGGATGTCGGTGCCGTCGACGCCCTCCTCGTCGGCCCAGGCGGCGATCGGCAGCTCGAGCCCGAAGATGTTCCTCACCTCGGCGTCGAGACCCTCGACGTCCCACTGGTCGGCGTAGGTCTTCGGCGGCACGTGGTCGTCGACGAGGTCCTCCACCACCTGCTGGCGCATGTCCCGGGCAACGTCGGCGACGTCCTGCGCCTCCATGATCTCGCGGCGCTGGGCGAAGATAGCCTTGCGCTGGTCGTTCATGACGTCATCGAACTTCAGGAGGTTCTTGCGGATGTCGAAGTTGCGGGCCTCGACCTTGCCCTGCGCCTTCTCCAGCGCCTTGTTCACCCAGGGGTGGACGATGGCCTCGCCCTCCTTCATCCCGAGGCGGCCGAGCATCGAGTCGAGCCGGTCGGAGCCGAAGATCCGCATCAGGTCGTCGTCGAGCGACAGGTAGAAATTGGTGCGGCCGGGGTCGCCCTGGCGCCCGGATCGGCCGCGCAGCTGGTTGTCGATGCGCCGGCTCTCGTGGCGCTCGGTCGCCAGCACGTAGAGGCCGCCGGCGGCGAGTACCATCGCCTTGGCCTCTGCGACCTCGGCCTCGACGCGACGGCGGAGCTCAGTCGGATCGGCCGGCGTGCCGGCCTTCTCGGCAGCCTCTAGCTCGGCGACGACCCGCATGTCGACGTTGCCCCCGAGCTGGATGTCGGTGCCGCGGCCGGCCATGTTGGTCGCTATGGTGACGGCGCCCGGGACGCCGGCCTCGGCGACGATGCCGGCCTCCTGCTCGTGGTAGCGGGCGTTCAGCACGTTGTGCGGGACGTTGGCCTCCTTCAGCATCTCGGAGAGGCTCTCGGACTTCTCGATCGAGGTAGTCCCCACGAGGATCGGCTGGCCGGCCTCGTTTGCGCGCTTGATCTCCTCGACAATGGCCGCGTACTTCTCGCGAGCGGTGCGGAAGACCTGATCGTCGTGGTCCTTGCGGATCACCGGCATGTTGGTCGGGACCTCGACGACGCCGAGCTTGTAGATCTCGAAGAACTCGTCGGCCTCGGTGACGGCGGTGCCGGTCATGCCCGCGAGCTTCTCGTAGAGCCGGAAGTAGTTCTGGAACGTCACGGACGCGAGGGTCACGTTCTCGGGCTTGATGTCCACGCCTTCCTTCGCCTCGATCGCCTGGTGCAGGCCCTCCGAGAGCCGACGGCCGTGCATCATGCGGCCGGTGAACTCGTCGATCAGCATCACCTCGCCGTTCCGGACGATATAGTCCTTGTCCTTCTGGAACAGGACATGGGCGCGCAACGCCTGATTGACGTGGTGAACGAGGTTGGTGCTCTCGGGGTCGTAGAGGGTCTGATCCTGGGCGAGCAGCTCCATCTCGCGCAATCGACGCTCGACGAATTCGTTGCCCTCCTCGGTCAGCGTGGTCTGGCGCTGCTTCTCGTCGAGGTCGTAGTGCTCCTTGGTGAGCTTGGGGATCAGCTTGTCGATCCGGATATAGAGCTCGGAGCGGTCCTGGCTCGGACCCGAGATGATCAGGGGCGTTCTCGCTTCGTCGATCAGGATCGAGTCGACCTCGTCCACGATCGCGAAGTAGTGGTCGCGCTGGTAGACCTGCGCGAGGTCGGACTTCATGTTGTCGCGCAGGTAGTCGAAGCCGAGCTCGTTGTTGGTGGCGTATGTGATGTCGGCGTCGTAGGCGACCTTTTTGTCGGCCTCCTCCATGCCGGGGACGACGACGCCGACGGTCATGCCGAGCGCGTGATAGACGAGTCCCATCCACTCGGCATCGCGACGCGCGAGATAGTCGTTGACCGTGACGACGTGGACGCCGCGCCCCGTCAAGGCGTTGAGGTACGCCGGCATGGTGGCGACGAGCGTCTTGCCCTCGCCGGTCTTCATCTCGGAGATGTTACCCTGGTGCAGGAAGATGCCGCCCATGAGCTGCACGTCGAACGGCCTGAGACCGAGCGTGCGCCGGGCTGCCTCCCGCGCGTTTGCAAAGGCCTCTGGAAGCAGGTCGTCGAGGGTCTCGCCTTTGTCCAGCCGATCACGGAGCTCGGCGGTCTTGGCCTTGAGGCCGGCGTCGTCCAGTGCCCGGAAGCTCGGTTCGAGCGCGTTGATCTGCTCGACAAGCGGGCGAGTCGCCTTGATCTTGCGGTCGTTCGGCGTCCCGAAGACCTTCTTGGCGATCGTTCCGAAACCCATCATGAATGGCTCGTCCTCAAATCCTGCGGCGGTGATGCCCGTCTTCACCCACCGATTTGTCATGACGGGGGCGCTTGTCCATGCGCGCCGAAGGGTCTAAGCATCCGCGCGGGCGCGGGCAGGCCTGCTTCGGCCGCACCGGGATGTAAGCGGCTGCGCTACGCCTGTCAACGGCAGCTCCCGACGGGGCTTGGCCGGCGGAATTCACTGGCGCGTCCCATGGGCGCGCGGACGGGAGAATCAAGATGCGCAGCCTTCTCACCGCCGGCCTCTTGGCCGGGATCGCGCTTTCCTCGGCGGCCTTCGCCGACGATAAGGCCTACGACGCGACCACCGTGGTCGCCACCGTCAACGGTACCCAGATCACCCTCGGCAACCTGATCGCGATGCGCGATCGGCTGCCCCAGCAATACCAGCAGCTGCCCGACGACGTGCTGATGAAGGGACTCATCGACCAGATGGTCGACCAGGAGCTGCTGGCCGAGCAGCTGTCGGCCTCGCCCGACAAGGACCCGCTGACCGTCAAGCTAACGCTCGACAATGAGCGGCGCAGCGCACTCGCCGGAATTGCCGCCAACGATGCGGTGGCTGGCGCGGTCGACGATGCCAAGGTCAAGGCCGCCTACGACAAGCTCGTCGCCGACTTCAAGCCGGCGACCGAGTGGAACGCCTCGCACATCCTCGTCGACAGCGAGGACAAGGCGAAGGCCTTGAAGGCAGAGATCGACGGCGGCAAGGACTTTGCGGTGGTGGCGCAGGCCAATTCGAGCGACGGCTCGGCGGCCAGCGGCGGGTCGCTCGGTTGGTTCGGCGCCGGCCAGATGGTGCCGGAGTTCGAGGCGACGGTGGTGACGATGAAGCCGGGCGACGTGGCCGGCCCGGTGAAGACCCAGTTCGGCTGGCACATCATCAAGCTCAACGAGACGCGCCAGACGACACCCCCGACTCTCGACCAGGCCAAGGCACAGATCGAGCAGCAGCTGCAGCAGGACGCGCTGCAGGCGAAGCTGACCGAGCTGCGCGCGGCGGCGAAGATCGACCGGCCGGACACCGGGATCGCCCCCGCGGCGATCCGCGAGAGCGACCTTCTGACCAACTGAGGAAGCCGCGGTGGCAGGAAAGCCCGCGACGGTCTCGCCGCTGGCGCCGGCGGCGTTCCCCGAGCTGCCGGTCATCGACGGCGTGCGCTTCGCCGCCGCCGAGGCCGGCGTACGCTACCAGGGCCGGCTCGACGTGATGCTGGCCGAGATCGCGCAGGGCGCGTCGATCGCCGGGGTCTTCACCCGCTCGGCTACCCGCTCCGGGCCGGTGCTCTGGTGCGAGGAGAAGCTCGCGGCCATCGGCGAGGACGTGCCCGGCGGCTTCGCGATCCTGGTCAACTCGGGGAACGCCAACGCCTTCACCGGCTCCAACGGGCGCGCAGCGGTTGAACGGACCGCCAGCGCGGCGGCGGCGGCGCTGGGGGTGCCGGTCGGGCACGTCTTCGTCGCATCGACCGGCGTGATCGGCGAGCCGCTGCCCACCGAGCGGATCGTCGCGGTGATGGACGCGTTGCGCGAAGGGCTCGCGCCCGACACCGGCGAGCGGGCGGCGCGCGCGATCATGACCACCGACACCTTTCCGAAGGGCGCGGCTGCGCGGGTCGACATCGACGGCGTCCCGGTGACGATCATGGGCTTCGCCAAGGGCTCGGGGATGATCGCGCCCGACATGGCAACGATGCTGGTCTACCTCTTCACCGACGCCGTGGTCCCGCGGCCGCTGCTGCAGGCGATGGTGTCGCGCCTGGCCGACGCGACGTTCAACTGCATCACCGTCGACGGCGACACCTCGACCTCGGACACGCTGATGATGGCCGCGACCGGACGGGCGCCGATGGCTCCGCTGACTGCTGCCGAGCCGCGCACCGAGCGCTTCGAGGCTGCGCTCGGCGGCGTGATGCTCGACCTCGCGCACCAGGTGGTGCGCGACGGCGAGGGCGCGACCAAGTTCGTCGAGGTCGCCGTCTCCGGCGCCGCGGACGATGCCGACGCGCGCAAGGTGGCGCTGTCGATCGCCAACTCACCGCTGGTCAAGACAGCGATCGCCGGAGAGGATCCGAACTGGGGCCGCGTCGTCATGGCGGTGGGCAAGTCCGGCGCCGCCGCCGACCGGGACCGGCTGACGATCCGCTTCGGCGACATCCTGGTTGCCGAGGACGGTTGGGTGGCTCCCGGCTACCGCGAGGCGGACGGTGCGGCCTACATGAAGCGCCAGGACCTCGTGATCCGCGTCGACCTCGGGATCGGCGGCGGCGCGGCGACGGTCTGGACTTGCGACCTGACCCACCGCTACATCGAGATCAACGCCGACTACCGCTCGTGACGAGCCCGGCGGCCCGCGAGGAAGCGGACCCGCCCGGCGGCGGCGAGCCCGCGCACCCGCCTCGGGTTCGCGGATTGGCTGCCAGGACTGGACGCGTTGCAAACCGGGTCCGCCGGTGAAGCTTGTCCTCGTCGTCGCCGTCGCGCTGATCGACCCCGACGGCCGGGTGCTGGTTGCGCAGCGACCCGAGGGCAAGGCAATGGCCGGGCTGTGGGAGTTCCCGGGCGGCAAGGTCGAGCCCGGCGAAACCCCCGAGGCCGCGCTGATTCGCGAACTCCAGGAAGAGCTCGGCATCGACACATGGGCCAGCTGCCTCGCGCCCCTGACCTTCGCGAGTCATTCCTACCCCGAATTCCACCTGCTGATGCCGCTCTTCGCCTGCCGCCGCTGGCAGGGGGTGCCGCAGGCCCGCGAGCATGCGGCCCTTCGCTGGGTGGGCGTGCGAACACTGGCGGATCTGCCGATGCCGCCAGCCGACCGACCCCTGGTGGCGACGCTCCGCGATTGGCTTTGAGACCGGCAATCGGCCCCGGACATCGTTTTTAACGTGACTGACGCGCGGTGCGGCGTTAACGTTTTAGCAAATCTTTAATCACAATCTGCGGCGAGCGGAAGCACACTCTGCCGGACGCAGAATCTTGAGGGTGGAGAGAAGAATCATGTTTCAGACCATACAGGTTTCGAGCTGCGTTTCGGCGCAGGGCGATCTCGTCGAGCAGCTCCCCAACGGCGACGTCGTGATCCGCGACGGCGGCCAGACCTACCGCGGGCGCCCGATCGCGCCGATCGCCGCCGCAGTAACCGAGGCGCTCGGTCCGCGGCAGGCGAAGCCGAAGCGCGAGAACGCTTGATTCTCAGAGCCAGCCGGCGAGCTCGCGCTCGAGGATCGCCGCTATCATCTCGATGTGCGCGGGATCGGCGTTTAGGCACGGGATGTAGCTGAAGTTCTCCCCGCCTGCGGCCAGGAAGGCCTCGCGGATCTCCTCCTGGATCTCCTCCAGCGTCTCGATGCAGTCGGCCGAGAAGGCCGGAGCGATAACTGCGATGCTCCGCCGACCGGCCTTCGCCAGGCGAGCGACCTCCTCGACCGTATAGGGCTTCAGCCACTCCTCCGTGCCGAAGCGCGACTGGAAGCTCACCGCCACGTCGTCGTCGGCGAAACCGAGCCGCGCGCGCAGCAGCCGCGTCGTCTTGCGGCACTGGCAATGGTAGGGGTCACCCTCGCGCAAGTAGCGCTCTGGCATTCCATGATAGCTGGTGACGAGCAGATCGGGCCGTCGGGGCAGCTGCGCGTAGGCGGCCTCGACCGACTTCGCCAGCGCCTCGATGTAGAGCGGATCGTCGTAGTAAGCCGGTACGGTGCGGATCGCCGGCTGCCAGCGCAGGTTCATCAGTGCCCGGAACGCCTGGTCATTGGCCGTTGCGGTCGTCGGCGCGGAATACTGCGGGTAGAGCGGGAAGAATACGATCCGCTGGCACCCCGCGTCGCGGAGTCGTCCGATCGCCGCGGCCGTCGAGGGATTTCCGTAGCGCATCGCGAAGTCGACTACGATCTTCCCGCCGTGCCGCTCCTCCAATACGGCCGCGACCCGCGCCGCTTGCGCCCGGCTGATGGTCAGCAGCGGGCTCTCGTCGGCCTCGCGGTTCCAGATCTTTCGGTAGTTGGCCCCGGAGGTGAACGGCCGCTTGCTCAGGATCACGAGTTGCAGCAGCGGCTGCCACTTCCAGCGCGGGTAGTCGATCACCCGCTGGTCCGAGAGGAACTCGCCCAGGTAGCGCCGCATCGACCAGTAGTCGGTCGCATCCGGCGTTCCGAGATTGGCCAGCACGACACCGATGCGCGGCTCGGGCAGCAGCGGGTGATCGGCCGGGGCGTGATCCGGGCGGATGCTGTCCACGGCGGGCATCTGGTTCATACGGCCTCTCTAGCCGCCGGCGCGGCCCGGCTCAACCGCCACCGGTGGGCTCGCCGGCGCTGCGCTCGACCGTGCCGAGAGCATCGGCGAGACGGGAGGTCGCCGAACCCGGCCGCAACGGCCGCGGTTGCCCGGCCGCCGGCGCCCAGCCGGTGAGGAAGACCACGTCGAAGCTTGCGCGCACGCGCCCATCCGGCAGCCCGAAGCGTTCCGCGTAAACGGCGGCGGCGCGCGCGAGCATCTCGCGGCGGAGGGGGCGGCGCAGGCGGTCGCGCATCACGTTGGTTTCGCCCATCGCCCGCAGGTCGCGCATCAGCGCGACGGCGTCCGGATAGCTCACGTCGAAGCGGCGGCTGTCGGCCACCGGCAACGCGAATCCCGCCCGTTGCAGCAGCCCGCCGAGGTCGCGAATCTCGCCCATCGGCGCCACCCGCGGGCTCAGACCACCGAGGGTCGCAACCTCGGCCTCCGCCAGCGCCGCGCGCAGCTCGCCGAGCGTCTCGCCACCGAAGAGCGCGGCGATGAACAGGCCGTCCGGCACCAGCGCCCGCCGCGCTTGCACCAGCTGGCCGACCGGGTCGTTCACCCAGTGCAGCGCCAGCCCGTGCACGACGAGGTCGTGCGCGGCCTCGCCCAGCGCCAGGACCTCGCCGTCGGCGACCGCCAGCGGCGCGGGCAGACCGCCCTCGGCGAGGATCTCCGCCCACAGCGCAGCGCGCGGACCGACGACGGCGGGGGCGCGAAACGTTCTGTTAATTTCGCCGAGCCTTTCTGAAACCTCGTCGGCCACGGCGGCGTGCAGGAAGTCGGCCCCACCGATGCGCCGGGCACGGGCGCGGCGGCGCGCCAACAGGTCGGCGTCGAAGAGGTCGGGGGCGTTCGTCATCGGCGGGCTCCTCGGCGCGAAGATAGGATCGGAAGCGGTGCATTGCCATGCTCGAGGCGTTCAGGACGGCGCTGGTCAACACCATCTACCCGCCGCGGTGCCTCGCCTGCACCGAGCCGACCGACCGGCCGCACGGGCTCTGCCCGGCCTGCTGGCGCGACACCCACTTCATCGCCGGGACGCGGTGCCGCAAGTGCGGGGTGCCGCTGATCGGCGAGTCGCGCGGCGAGGACAACTGCGAGACCTGCCGGCGCAATCCGCCGGCCTGGGACCGCGGCGCGGCGGCCATCCTCTACGCCGGCGCCGGCCGCAAGGTGATGCTCGCGCTCAAGCACGCCGACCGGCTCGACATGGTCCCGCCCCTCGCCGGCTGGATGGCGACGGCGGGGCGGGACCTCATCGAGGAAGCCGATCTCATCGCACCGGTCCCGCTGCACTGGATTCGGCTGCTGCGCCGGCGCTACAACCAGTCGGCCGAGCTGGCGCGACGGCTCGGGCGGAGCGCCGGCCGGCCAATGGTCCCCGACCTGCTGGTGCGCCGCCGGGCGACGCCGCCGCAGACCGGCAACCGGATCGTGCGAGCCGCCAACCAGGCCGGCGCCTTAACCGTTAACCCGCGGCATGCGGCGACCGTCGCCGGGCGGCGTGTCCTCCTGGTCGACGACGTGCTGACCACGGGCGCGACGCTCTCGACCTGCGCCGACTGCCTGCGCGCCGCGGGCGCGGGCGGCATCGACGTCCTGGTCCTGGCCCGCGTTGCCTTCGAGGATTCGCTCGGACTATAGTTGCGGCCATGAAACCCGTGACGCTCTACGGCTCTCCCTGGTGCAGCTACAGCGCGCTGGCGCGGCGGCTCCTGATCGACAAGGGCGCCGAGGTCGAGGACATCGACGTCATCGACGAGCCCGAGCGGCGGGCCGAGATGGTCGCCCGCTCGGGTGGTCGCGACACGCTGCCGCAGATCTTCATCGGCGGCGAGCACGTCGGCGGCTTCCAGGCGATCCACGAGCTCGAGCAGGCCGGGAGGCTGGACCGGCTGCTCGCGGACGACTGAATGCGTGCAGCCCTGATCCAGCTACGCTCGGGCGACGATCCGGCCGCGAACCTCGTCGAGACCGAGGCCTTCGTTCGCGAGGCCGCCGCGGGCGGCGCGGCGCTGGCGCTCACCCCCGAGTGCACCAACATCGTGAGCTCCGACCGGGCGCGGCAGCGCGAGCTTCTCGCCGTGGAAGCGGCCGACCCGACGCTGGCGCGGCTCCGCGCCGTCGCGGGCGAGCTCGGCATCTGGCTGCTGATCGGCTCGCTCTGCCTGAAGGGCGGCGGCGATGACGGGCGTTTTGTCAACCGCTCGCTGCTGGTCGGCCCCGACGGCACGATCCGCGCCCGCTACGACAAGATCCACATGTTCGACGTGGCGCTCGCGGGCGGCGAGAGCTACCGCGAGTCGGCGGCCTTCCGGCCGGGCGACCGCGCCGTGCTCGCCGGCGCCGCCGGCCTGCGGCTGGGCATGACGGTCTGCTACGACCTGCGCTTCCCCCGGCTCTACCGCGACCTCGCGCAGGCGGGGGCGGACGTTCTGGCGGTGCCCTCGGCCTTCACGGTGCCGACCGGGCGGGCGCACTGGGAGGTGCTGCTGCGCGCGCGGGCGATCGAGACCGGCTGCTACGTGCTGGCGCCGGCACAGTCCGGCACCCACCCGGCGGCGGCCGGGACGCCGCGGCAGACCTGGGGCCACAGCCTCGCGGTTGCGCCCTGGGGCGAGGTGCTCGTCGACGCCGGCGAGGGCGTCGGCGTCGCCTTCGTCGAGATCGATCCTGCTGCCGTCAGCAGGGCGCGGGCGATGGTGCCGTCGCTCGGCCACGAACGCAGGTATGCCGCGCCGGATCCGGCGTGAGCGAGGAAGAGCCGCACGACCCCTCGGTCATCGCCCTCTTCAGCGAGATCGTGATGGCCGAGCAGCTGGCGCGAACCCGGCTGACGCGGGTGCTGCCGCGCGGGATGCAGTTCTCGCACTTCATGGTGCTCAATCACTTCGCGCGGCTCGGCGGCGAGAAGACCCCGGCGCAGCTCGCCCGCGTGTTCCACGTGACCAAGGGGGCGATGAGCAACACCGTCGGGCGGCTCGACGCCGCCGGCTGGGTGCATGTTCGGCCCGACTGGGAGGACGCCCGTCGCAAGTGGGTATCGCTCAGCCCTGCCGGCCGCGCCGCCCGCGACCGCGCCGTCGATGCGATCGCGCCCGTCTTCGACGACGTCGTCCGGGGCCTCGGCGCCGAGCGGATCCGCGCCGCCGTCCCGGCGCTGCGCCGCCTGCGCGAGCTGCTCGACCCGGATTGAGGCGGGCCGAGCGCCGGCTCCCCGCCGCACTTGTCCGCACGCGGACATGAAGGTAAGCCACTGAAATGTATCGGTTCTATCTGGGGCGTTAACCAGACAGCAAGGAATGTCCGCACCCGGTGGACCGTCCCCCTAGGGCGTCCCCGGGATCGGGATGAATTCGGCGTCGTCGCCGGGCGGCAGCCGGAAGCGGCCGTGCTCCCAGTCGCCGGCGCGCCAGGCCTCCCTGGCGGCGTCGATCCGCTCCTTCGACGAGGCGACGAAGTTCCACCAGATGTACCGCGGGCCGCCCAGCGTTTCGCCCCCGAGCAGCATCAGCCGCGCGCCCTCGGGACCAGCGGTCACATGTAGCCGGTCGCCGGGTCGGAAGGTCATCATCTGCGCCGCCTCGTAGGTCTGGCCGCCGATCACGACGCTGCCCGAGACGACGTAGAGCCCGCGGTCCTCGTGCCCGTCGGGCAGCGGCACCTGCGCGCCGGGCGCCAGCTCGACGTCGGCGTAGAACATCTCGTTGAAGACCTTCACCGGCGCCCGCTCGCCCCAGGCCGTCCCGAGGATCAGCCGGGCCTTCGCCCCGTCGGCCTCGATGAAGGGCAGCGCCTCCTTGCCGGCGTGCTCGAAGCCGGCCGGATCGTCCTCGGCCGCCTCGGGCAGCGCCACCCAGGTCTGGATCCCGAAGAGCGAATGCGGGTGCTTGCGGGTCGCGGCGCTGGTTCGCTCGGAATGCGTGACCCCGCGCCCGGCGATCATCCAGTTGACGGCACCCGGATAGATCATCTGGTCGGTCCCGAGGCTGTCCCGGTGCTGGAACTCGCCCTTGAAGAGATAGGTCACGGTCGCGAGCCCGATGTGCGGGTGCGGCCGCACGTCGACGCCCTGCCCGGTCAGGAATTCCGCCGGCCCGGCCTGGTCGAAGAAGATGAAGGGACCGACCATCTGCCGCTTCGGCGCCGGCAGCGCCCGCCGCACCTCGAAGCCGCCGAGGTCGCGGGCGCGCGGGATGATCAGCGTCTCGATCGCATCGACCGCGTCGCCGGTCGGGCAGCTGGGGTCGAGCGTCGGGTTCCAGCTCATGCCGACTGCTCCCGCCGCTGCCGCAGCACGTCCGACCATTCGGGGTGCCGGCGGAACTGCGCCGCTGCGAACGGGCAGAGCGGCGTGATCTCCTTGCCCGCGGCGCGGGCGTCGGCGACCGCCCGCTCGACCAGCGCCACCCCCACCCCCTGGCCGCGGAAGGCCGCCGGAACCTCGGTATGGTCGATGATGACCAGCCGGTCGCCGGCCTTGCTGAACGTCATGTAGGCCTCGCTCTCGCCGACGCGGTAGCTGTAGCGGCCCTTGGACGGGCAGTCGTCGAGCGTGATTTCGCCTGGGTCGATCGCCATACGATCCTCCTCACTTGCGTTCGTCATCTAGCGCAGGAAGCCGGCGATGGCAGCGATTTCGCCGCGGCCGATCTCGTGCCCGCCCGGGCTCCACGCGGTTGCGACCTCCGCGCCCTGCGCCCGGAACCATGCCTCGAGCCTTCGGGTCTCCTCCGGCGGGCAGATCGGGTCGCGCTCGCCCGCCGTGATCAGGACGCGGGTGGCGACGGGCGCCGGCTCCGGCGTCCAGGGGATCAGCGGATGCATCAGCACCGCCCGGCCGAAGAGCGCCGGGCGCGCGAAGATCACGCTCGCGAGGATGTTCGCGCCGTTGGAATAGCCGAGGCCGATGACCTCCGACGGTCGCGCGATCGCGACCTGCGCCTCGACGAAGGCCGCCATCGCCGCAGTGCGCCGGGCGAGGTCGTCCATGTCGTAGCGTCCCTCGGCGAGCCGGTGGAAGAAGCGCAGGGCGCCCTGCTCCGAGACGTCGCCGCGCGGCGCCACGATCGCCGCGCCGGGCAGGAGCTCGCGCGCCAGCGGCACGAACTGGTTTTCGGTGCCGCCGGTGCCGTGGAAGACGAAGGCCATGGGTTTGCCTTCGCCGCTGCCCTCGGCGTGGTAGCGGTAGCTCTCGGCCGCCGCGCTCATTCCAGCGGCTCCAGGTGATGCTCGAGCCAGTCGCGCAGGTGCGCGTGCTGGCGCGGCAGCTTCAGCGCCTCGCCGAGGTGCGCCGCCTCCTCGTCGCGGGCGAAGCCGGGCTCGTCGGTGGCGATCTCGAACAGGACGCCCCCGGGCGTGCGGAAGTAGATCGACCAGAAATAGTCGCGGTCGATCACCGGTGTGACCTGGTAGCCGGTGTCGATCAGCGCCTTGCGCGCCGCGAGCTGCGCCGCGCGGTCGGGAACCGCGAAGGCGACGTGGTGCACCGAACCGGCGCCGGGGCCGGCGCGGCGGGCGTCGGGCAGCACCTCGAGGTCGAGGGCGGCGGCCCCGTTGCCGCCCTCGCGGTGCCAGCGGGTGACCGGGCCGTCGCGATCGCCGGCGGCGTAGCCCATGAAGCGCAGCAGCTCCTCCGTGGCGCCGCCGTCGCGGAGCCGGAGTGCCACGCTGTCGAAGCCGCGGATCGCCGCTTCCTCGGGCACGCCACCGGTCCAGCCGCGCCGGCCATCCTCCGTCTCGACGAGCGCCAGCTCGTCGCCGTCGGGGCCGGTGAAACTAAGGCGCGGCGCGCCGAAGCTGTTGTCCTCGGCGAGCCTGTCGACACCGCGGGCCGCCAGCCGATCGCGCCAGAACGGCAGCGCGCCGGGCGGGACCGCGAAGACGGTCCGGCCGACCTCGCCCGTCCCGGGGGTCCGGGGCCCCATGTCGGGGAAGGGAAAGTAGGTCATGATCGAGCCGGGGCTGCCGGCCGCGTCGCCGTAGTAGAGGTGGTAGACGTCGGGCGCGTCGAAATTCACCGTCTTCTTCACCCGCCTCAACCCGAGCGTGTCGGTGAAGAAGGCGTTGTTGGCGCGCGCGTCGGACGCCATCGAGGTGACGTGGTGCAGGCCCTCGATCTGGTCGAGCATGGCTTGATCTCCCGCTTGGGGTTGCCTTGCGTAGATGGTCGTCGATGCGGCCCGATCAAACGCGCGGACGGCGACAGACCGTGTCCGTTTCGTCACCGGTCCGCGGTAACGCCGCCTTAAGCTTTGCCCGCGACTGTGGCAATGCGTCGCGTTGGCCCGAGGAGGCCGGGATGACAGCCGGGTATCTGGAGTGTGTTCTGGCGGGTCTCGTTCCGTTGCTTATGGCTGGCGCGCTATGGGCTCGGTCCGCGGCGACGCGGCCGATGCCGGTGCGCGTCTCCCGACTTCCGGCCGGCGCGGCGCGCCTCCGGCGCTGACCGCGGCCGTCAGCCGTCCTCCGTTCCCTCGATCGCCATCGGACCGATGACGCGGACTTCCCCCTGAAGAAAGAGCGCCGCGGCCGCGATCAGCCCGCGGGCGCGCAACGCCTCGGCACACTGGGCGCCGCCGGCGAGGGCGCGGTCCACATCGGGCGGGGCGAGCGGGCCGACTGAGATCGTCACCGGGCGGTCGCCGAGGTCGGTGTCGGCCTGCAGCGTCACGGCCGGGGCGCGGCCGATCGCCGGGTGGCCGGGCAGATCGACCGCGTTGGCGACGATCGTGGCGGCGGCGTCGGCCTCGGCCGCCGTGGCGGCAAGCACCGTAACGGCATCGGCGATGCCGAGCGAGAAGCTGCGGCCGCGCCATCCGGAGGTCGCAATGCCGCGTACCGGGTCGCCGTGGACGACCGTGGCGCGGCCGGGCAGGCCGGCACCGGCGATCGCGGCGGTGATCGCGGTTCCCGGGGTCAGGTGAAGCGCGATGTCGCCGCCGTCGTTGACGTAGGCGCGTTCGATCTCGCCGCCCGCGGTCATCGCGGCCAACACGGCGTCGGCGACGGCGCCGGCGACGGCGGCCATGGGCGTGATGAAGACCGGCCGGTAGGCCGCGACCGCGGCGGCCCTCGCCTGCGCGATCGGCCCCGCCAGGGGCTGCGGGTCGGCAGAGCGGAGCGCGGGCAGCTCGGCGACCAGTTCCTCGAGCAGGCCGTCGAAGCGCCCGCGGGCGCGGCCGTAGGCTCGCGCGACGGCAGAGCGGTCGCCCCAGGCCTCGATCACGAGGTCGATCGGCCCGTGTTGCAGGTGCAGACGGCGGCCGTCGGGGAGCGTCGCCGCCTGCGGGCGGCTCACCGCGGGGCCGCGACGCGGGGCCCGCCGGAGGTGAACTGGCCGCCGAGTCTCAGGATGTCGTCGAGCGCGCGGATCGAGGGGGCGTGGCCGCCGAGTGCGAGGTAGTCGTCGCGCCGCATGGTGAACTCGAGCGGCGCCACCAGCGCCGGGGTCGGGACCGAGCCGAAGGCGCCGTCGGGCAGCGCCGTCACGTCGACCATGAAGGTGATGCCGCCGCCGGGCCAGACGTAGACCGGCGCCCCGCCGCAGGTGACGCGGGCGCGGCGGTCCTGGACGGCGCGGGTCAGCCGGACCGGGTTGCGGGTGACGCCGGCGCGAAGCGACCCGCCGGCGCCGGCGACGAAGAGCACGGTCGCGAGCGCGGGCTCGCAGTTTTCCGCGACGAGCTCGACGGTGGCGCGGAGATCGTCGGGCAAGGGCTCCGGCTGCGGGACGAGGGCGTCGTCGAGGCGGAAGAAGGCGGCGTGCTCGCCGGTCGTCGAGAGCATCAAGAGGCGCAGGCCGGGCCGTGCACCGCGCTTCGCCTCGAAGGGGGCGAGGATCGCCAAGGGGTCGGCGAGGTCGGTGCCGCCCCAGCCGGTGCCGGGAGAGGCGACGCGGAAGTAGCGGCCGGGGGTCGAGCGGTGGCCGCGGATGCGGATGCCGCTCGGCTCCCAGCCGAGGACGCGGCCCGCCTGGTGTTCGGAGACGACGCCGGTGATGTGGTCGTCGACGACCACGACCTCGTCGGCGAGGCCGCGCCACTCGGCGGCGAACATCCCGATCGCGGCCGAGCCGCAGCCGACGCGCATCCGGGTCTCCCGGACGCCGTCGACGACGGGCGCCGCGCCGGCCTGCACCGTGACGGCGACGCCGCCGTCGACCGTCAGCTCGACCGGCGCGCGGTCGCAGAGCGCGAGGAGCGTGTCGCAGGTTGCGCGGCCCTCGGGTTTCGACCCGCCGGTCAGGTGCTCGACGCCGCCGAGCGCCAGCATCTGGCTGCCGTACTCGGCCGTCGTGACGTGGCCGACCGCCTCGCCGCCGGCGCGGACGACCGCCCGCTCGGGGCCGAGGTGGCGGTCGGTGTCGACCTTCACCTTGACGCCGCAGTAGCTGAAGATCGCCTCGGTCACGACGGTCACGACGTCGGCGCCCTCGACCTGGCGGCTGACGATGAAGGGTGCGGGCTTGTAGTCGGGATAGGTGGTGCCCGCCCCGATCCCGGTCAGGAACCGTTCGGGCGCGTGCCCGAGCCCGCCGTCCCAGGCCTCGGCCGCGAAGGGGACGACCGCGCCGCCGGCCTGGAGCGTCCGGTCCAGCAAGGTCAGCGGGTCGGAGCGCACGATGCGGCCGCCGACGTTGCCGTAGCGGTCGCAGGCGCCGGTCTGGCCGGGGGCGATGTAGCACATCACCGGGCAGGCATCGCAGCGGATCTTGCCGCCGGCGGCGGCCGGCGCGTTCATCGCCCCGCCTCGCGGATCGCGGCGCGCACCCGGTGCGGCAGCGCCGGGACGCGGGTCACCGAGGCGCCGGTCGCGTGGCGGATCGCGCCAAGGATCGCCGGTGCGGTCGGGATCAGCACGTGCTCGCCCAATCCCTTGGCGCCCGACGGCCCGACCGGGTCCGGCACCTCGACCAGGATCGACACGATCTCGGGCACGTCGCCGAAGGTCGGGATCAGGTAGTCGTGCAGGTTGTCTGTGCGGCCCGGCAGATACTCCTCCATCAGCGCCATCCCGATCCCCTGCGCGATCCCGCCCTCGATCTGTCCCTCGCAGAGTGCCAGGTTGATCGCCCGCCCCACGTCGTGCGCCGCGGTGAAGCGGACCAGCCGCACCGTCCCCAGCGCCACGTCAACCGCCAGCTCCACGATCTGTGCCCCGAAGCCGTAGACCGCGTAGGGCACCCCCTGCCCGTCGGCGTCGAGGGCCGACGTCGGCGGATCCCAGCTCGCCTCTGCCGCGAAGACGTAGCCCGAAGCGTCCACCGGCAGCGCCGCGAGCTCGATCGCGCGCGCGCCGCCCACCGCGATCCGGCCACCGTCGATCGCCAGGCCCGCATCCTCGCCGGCATTGGCATGCCGCAGGATCGCCGCCCGAAGGGCCCGCCCGGCGCGGGCGGCGGCGTTGCCGGAGATCACCGTCTGCCGCGAGGCCGAGGTCTTGCCGGCGTCCGGCGTCAGCGCCGTGTCGGCGCCGACCAGCGCCAGCGCATCGAGCGGCAGCCCGAGCGCGTCGGCGGCGATCTGGGCGATGACCGTGTTCGACCCCTGCCCGATGTCGACCGCCCCCTGGTGCAGCAGGACGACCCCGTCGGGCCGCACGCCGAGCCGGATCGTCGAGGGGTTCGGCAGCGCGGTGTTGCCGCAGCCGTACCAGCAGCTGGCGATCCCGACCCCGTTCCGCTCCGGTCCGCCTGCCCGGTTCGCCCCGGCGGCGTCGGCGAGCGCGCGGCGCCAGTGCGGGCGCAGCGCCTCGAGGCACTCGGCGATGCCGGGTGCCGCAAGCACCTGGCCGGTCGCGGTGGCGTCGCCCGGGCGGAAGGCGTTCAGCAGCCGGAACTCCAGCCGGTCGATGCCCGCGGCCTCGGCCAGCCGGTCAATCATCCCTTCGGTGGCGATCGCCGCCTGCGGCACGCCGAAGCCGCGGAAGGCGCCCGATATCGGGTTGTGGGTGTGGACCGCGCGCGCCCGCGCCAGCACGTGCGGGACGCGGTAGGGCCCGGACGCATGCACCGGCACGCGGTTCGCCACCGTCGGACCCCAGCTCGCATAGGGCCCGGTATCGAAGACGCCCTCGAAGTCGAGCCCGACCAGCCGGCCCGCGGCGTCGCAGCCCATGCGCGCCTCGATCAGCGAGGGGTGCCGCTTGGTCGTGGACTTCATCGACTCGGCCCGGCCGTAAGTCATCCGCACCGGCCGCCGCAGCCGCCAGGCCGCCAGCGCCAGGAACGGCTGCACCGACAGGTCGAGCTTGCCGCCGAAGCCGCCGCCGACCGCCGACGGGACGATGCGTACCCGCTCGCGCGGCAGGCCGAGGATGCCGGCGACGTCGTCGAGGTCCATGAAGGGCGTCTGCGTCGATACCCGCATCACCAGCGTGTCGCCCTCGATCCAGGCGGCGCCCGCTTCGGGCTCGATGTAGGCGTGCTCGACGGAGGCGGTGCGGAACCGCTCGCGCACCACATGCGCCGCCCCGACGAGCGCTGCCGCCGGATCGCCGCGGCACACCCGGCCCTCGATCAGCAGGTTGCCCGGCCGGCCGGGATGGATGGCGTCGGCGCCGTCCGCCGCGGCATCGGCGGGATGGCCGAGCGCGGGCAGCGGCTCCCAGCTGACCGGGAAGCCATCGAGGTCGCCCGCGGCGCCGGGCTCGAAGGCGACGAGCGCTACGGCCTCGCCGCGGAAGCGCGCCTCGCCCTCGGCCAAGACCGGCTGGTCGGCAAAGCGCTGGATCACCCCGAAGGCGTTTCGCCCCGGCACGTCGGCGGCGGTGAACACTGCGGCGGCCCCGGTCCCGGCCGCCCAGCCCGCGAGGTCGCCGAAGACGAAGCGCGCGCGCGGGTGCGGCGAGCGCACGGCGCGGAGCGTCAGGCTGCCGACCGGCGCGAGATCGGCCCCGAACCGCTCGCTGCCGTCGACCTTGGCCGGCCCGTCGAGCCGCGCCACCCGCGCCCCGACGGCCGCGCCGGTCGCGGGGGCGGGTGCCGGCGCGGGGTCGGCGGCATCGCAGACGGCGGCGATGATCCGGCGGTAGCCAGTGCAGCGGCAGAGAACGCCGCCGAGCGCCTCCTCGACCTCGGCCGGCGTCGGCCTCGGCGTGCGCGCGAGGAGCGCGCTCGCCGCCATCAGCATGCCCGGCGTGCAGATCCCGCACTGGGCGGCGCCGTGGCGCAGGAAGGCCGCCTGCAACCGCGATGCCGCCGGTCCGCCGAGGTCCTCGACCGTCGTCACCTCGCGACCCGCGACCCGGGCCGCCGGGGTCAGGCAGGCGCAGACCGCGCGGCCGTCGACGAGCACGGTGCAGGCGCCGCAGTCGCCGGCGTCGCAGCCGGTCTTGGTACCCGTCAGCCCCGCCTCCTCGCGCAGCAGGTCCGAGAGCCGGCGGGTGGGTGCGACGGAGAACGCGACCGCGCGGCCGTTGAGCCGGAAGCTGATCCCCGGGCGCTCGAGCTTCACGCCGCCACCAGCCGGCGCAGCGTGCGGCGGACGAGTTCCGCCGCCGCCGCCGCCCGATAGCCCGCGTCGGCGCGGATGTCGTCGATGGGCGCGAGCGTTGCCGCCACCGCCGCGTCTTCGATGCGGTCGGCGAGGGTCGTGTCGGCCGCGGCGCCGATCAGCGCCGCCTCGGGCGCGGCGAGCCGGGTCGCGACCGGCCCGCAAGCGCCGACCGCGAGCGCCGCCTGCGTGATCCGGCCGCGATCGACAACGAGCCGGACCGCGACCATGGCGATCGAGATCACCAGGTGGCGGCGGGCGCCGAGCTTGGCGAAGGCGGAACGGCCGGCGAGGGCCGCTTCCGGCACAAGGACCGCCGTGAGGATCTCGCGCGGACCGCGGTCGGTCCGACGCGGGCCGCGCAGGAAGGCGGCGAGCGGCAGCCGCCGGCTTCCCTCCGGCGAGGCCAGCTCGACCTCGGCGTCGAGCGCGAGCAGCGGGGGAACGCCGTCGGCCGCGGGCGAGGCGTTGCAGAGGTTGCCGCCGACCGTCGCGGCGTTCTGGATCTGCCGCCCGCCAATCTCGGCCGCGGCCTGGCGCAGCGCGTCGCAGGCGGGCGGCAGCGGCGCGTCGCGCACCTCGCTCCAGGTGGTGCAGGCGCCGATCCTGAGTCCGCCGGACGAGGAGCGGATCCCGGCGAGCTCGGGCATGCCGGAGAGGTCCAGGACCGCTCCGTCGAGCGTCGATGCCTGCGTCGCGGGATAGAGGTCGGTTCCGCCGGCGAGCAGCGTCCGCGGCCCCCGCGCCAGCAGCGCCACCGCGTCGGCAAGCTTCACGGGCCGGTCGTAGAGCATGCACACCCACAAGGGCGAGCCCGTCGCCCGATTTCATATGTGTACAAATTAGTTTGCGGCCTCCGTCGCGGCATGTCAAGCTGTCGCCGGGTGTGCATGGTTGCGGGAGCGACGGGGACGGGAATGGACGATCAGGCCTACCATCTCGACGAGCAGGTCGGCTTCCTGCTGCGGCGGGCGAACCAGCGGCACCTCTCGGTCTTTGCCGGCGTCATCCCCGAGCTGACCACGACCCAGTTCGCCGCGATCGCCAAGCTCGCCGAGGAGGGGCCGATGTCGCAGAACCAGCTCGGGCGGATGACGGCGATGGACGCCGCGACGATCAAGGGCGTTGTCGGCAGGCTGGTGGGCCGCCGGCTGGTGGCGACGGCGCCGAGCGCCGAGGACCGCCGCCGGCTCATCGTCGACCTCACCCCCGAGGGCCGCGCCCTCTTCGAGCGTGTGCGCACCCGCGGCTTCGAGGCGACGCGCCGGACGCTCGAGCCCCTGACCGCCGCCGAGCGCCGTCAGTTCCTCGCCATGCTGCGCCGACTCGTCTGAGAGTGCGGCAAGACGAGCGCCACAAATGAGGCCCGCGACAAAGGATTGGCTGAAGCGCCGAGGTGAAATGATGGAATTTCAATTGCTTGTGTTTTGAGCGCGGCTTACGTCCCGCTTGAACCGCCGCGTTGAGGCGCTTTGGAGCCACTTGACGCGGCGCGGACGCGCCGGCCTCACATGTGGCGGGTCTCCGCGGGAGGATGCATCCAGTCGTTGTCGCGGCCGTTGGAGAAATGGACCGGGGCCTCGGCCAGGTCGGTGACCGGAGCGTCGTCGAGGGCACCGAGCTGAACCGAGACGAAGGCGCCACCGATCTCGGGAATGTCGCCGTGGCTGTGGGTATGGATCCCGCAGCTGCGGCAGAAGCGGTGATGGCCTTGCCGGGTGCCGAACTGGTAGTCGGCGAGGGCGTCCGCGCCCTCGAGCAGGCGGAAGGCGTCGGGCTTCACGATCGCGTTCCAGTTCCGGCTCTTGGTGCAGTAGGAGCAGTTGCACTTGCCGGTGCCGGCGGCGAGGTCGATGGCGGCCTCGAAGCGGACCGCCCCGCAGTGGCAGCTGCCGTGATAGGTGGCGATGGACATGGGAGTCTCCGGACGGGTGCGGCCCAAGCACGCTCCGCGGCCCGCCGGAGGTCAAGGGGAGAAGCGGGATGCGCGTGTTGGTGACCGGTGCCAGCGGGTTCGTCGGCTCGGAGGTGGCGCGTCAGCTGCTCGAGGCCGGCTACGCGGTTGCGGGGCTGGCGCGGTCGGAGGCGTCGGCGCGCGCGCTGGCGGCGACCGGGGTGGAGCCGGTTCGGGGGGAACTCGACGCGCACGACCCGCTCGCCGAGGCGGCGCGAGCCGTGGACGCGGTGATCCACTGCGCCTTCAACCATGATTTCGGCAACTTCGCGGCCGCGGCCGAGACCGACCGGGGCGCGATCGCGGCGCTGGGCGACGGGCTGGCCGGGTCGGGAAAGCCGCTCCTCGTGACCTCGGGCATCGGCCTGATGGCCGGCGAAGGGATCCGCGGCGAGGACGTCGGGGCGGCGACCGAGGGGCACGCGGCGGTCCGCGGCGCCTCGGAGGATCTGGCGCTCGGCCTGGCGGCGCGCGGGGTGCGTGTCGGACTGGTGCGCCTGCCGCCCTCGGTGCACGGCGCGGGCGACCACGGCTTCGTGCCGGCGCTGATCGGGATCGCCCGGACCAAGGGCATATCCGCCTACATCGGCGCCGGCACGAACCGCTGGGCGGCGGTGCACCGCACCGACGCCGCGTGCGTCTATCGGCTGGCGCTGGAGAAGGGCGAGGCAGGCGCGCGGCACCATGCCGTGGCCGAAGAGGGCATATCGTTCGCGTCCATCGCGGCCGCGATCGGGCGGGGTCTCGGGGTTCCGGCGGTCGCGGTCGACCCGGAAGCCGCCACGGAGCATTTCGGCTGGATGGGCCCCTTCGCCGGGCGTGACATGGCGGCCTCGAGCGCCGCGACGCAGGAGCGGCTCGGCTGGCGCCCGACGGGGCCGGGGCTGACAGAGGACATCGCGAGCGCAGGCTACTTCGGCTCCCCGGGGGTCTCCCAATAGGGGGCACCCTCGCGCCGGCGGTGCTGCCGGGTGCGAGCGGACATTCAAGAAGTCGCCGTTAGGTCGGTTTCGGCGCCAACCGGTCGGCGCGGACGCGGCCGGTCTCAACGATTGCGGCGGCCGGCTTTCCAGAGCAGGTAGCGCCGTTCGGACCAGACCAGCACCCGGCGCACCGGGCGCTGCAGGAAGCGGATGTCGCGGGCAAGGAGAACGAGGCCAACCGGCACCATCCAGAAGCCGAGGACCGGCAGGAACCCGGCAAAGCCGCCGACGACCAGCAGGCCGCCGACGGGGATGCGGATCCAGCGCGATCCTCCGTCGCGATGCCGGTCGAGCACCCAGCCGACGAATCGCGGCATGCGGCCGGAGAGCCGGGCGAGCTGGCGCTCCAGTCGCCGCGCGTCGTGCTCGCTCACACCAGCACGGGCTCCTCGACCTGGACGCCGACGTCGAAGACCCGCTTGTAGCGGGCGATCTGGTCGGCCGGGCCGATCGCCTTGGCAGGGTTGTCGGAGAGCTTGACCGTGGGGCGGCCGTTGGCCGTGACCGCCTTGCACACCAGGCTGAAGGGGGCGAGGGCATCGTCGGGAGCAAGGCCGCGGAAGTCGTTGGTCAGCAGCGTCCCCCAGCCGAAGCTGAGCTTCACCCGGTGGTGGAAGCGGGCGTAGAGCGCCTCGATGCGGTCGACGTCGAGGCCGTCGGAGAAGATGACGAGCTTCTCGCGCGGGTCTTGGCCGCGGCTCTCCCACCAGGCGATGGCAGTCTCGGCACCTTCCTCCGGTACGCCCGAATCGATGCGGATGCCGGTCCAGGACGCGAGCCACTCCGGGGCGCGCGCGAGAAAGCCCTTGGTGCCGTAGGTGTCGGGCAGGATGACGCGCAGGTTGCCGTCGTAGTCCTCGTGCCAGTTCTCGAGCACGCGGTAGGGGGCGGTGGCAAGGGCCGCGTCGTCCTCGGCAAGGGCGGCGTAAACCATGGGGAGCTCGTGGGCGTTGGTTCCGATTGCCTCGAGGTCGCGCCGCATGGCGATCAGGCAGTTCGAGGTCCCCGAGAAGCGCGCGCCGAGGCCTTCGATCATGGCCTCGACGCACCAGTCCTGCCAGAGGAAGGAGTGGCGCCGGCGCGAGCCGAAGTCCGAGATGCGCAGGTCGGGGAGCTGCCGGAGCCGCTCGATCTTGTCCCAGAGCCGGGCGGTGGCGCGGGAATAGAGCACGCGGAGCTCGAACTTGCCCATGTGCTTCAGGACCGCGCGGGAGCGGAGCTCCATCAGCACGGCGAGGGCGGGGATTTCCCACATCATCGCCTCGGGCCAGGAGCCCTCGAAGGTGAGTTCGTACTGGTCGCCCTTGCGGTCGAGGCGGTACTCGGGAAGCTGGAAGGCGTCCAGCCAGGCCATGAACTCGGGGCCGAACATCCAGCGCTTGCCGTAGAAGGTGTTGCCCCGGAGCCAGGTCGACTCGCCTCGGGTGAGCTTCAGGCCGCGGATGTGGTCGAGCTGGGCGCGGAGGTCCGCCTCGTCGATCAGCTTCGCCAGCGGCACGTCCCTCGAGCGGTTGATCAGGCTGAACTTGACGGTCACGTCGCGGTGCCGGCGCCAGACGGTCTGCAGCATCAGGAGCTTGTAGAAGTCGGTGTCGAGCAGCGAGCGCACGATCGGGTCGATCCGCCAGCCGTGGTCCCAGACCCGGGTGGCAATGTCGGTCATCGCTTGGTCCCCCCTGCCCTCACTCTGCGGCGAGGTTGATGAAGCCGCCGGACTGGCGGCGCCAGAAACGCGCGTAGAGGCCGTTCCGGGCGAGGAGCGCGGCGTGGGTGCCCTCCTCGACGATGTGCCCCCCGTCAAGCACCACGATGCGGTCCATTCGCGCGATCGTCGAGAGGCGATGCGCGATGGCGATGACGGTCTTCCCTTCCATGACCACGTCGAGGGTATCCTGGATCGCCGCCTCGACCTCGGAATCGAGGGCGGAGGTCGCCTCGTCAAGGACGAGGACGGGCGCGTCCTTGAGGATGACGCGGGCGAGCGCGATGCGCTGGCGCTGGCCGCCCGACAGCTTGACGCCGCGCTCGCCGAGGTGGGCGTCGTAGCCGGTACGGCCCTTCCAGTCCTGCAGGGTCAGGATGAAGTCGTGCGCCTCCGCGCGGCGGGCCGCCTCTTCGACCTCGGCGTCGGTGGCGCCGGGCTTGCCGTAACGAATGTTTTCGAGCGCCGAGCGGTTGAAGAGGGCGGTTTCCTGCCGGACCATCCCGACCTGAGCGCGGAGCGCGTCCTGGGTTAGGTCGCGGACGTCGGTGCCGTCCAGCAGGATGCGGCCCTCCTCGACGTCGTAGAGGCGGAGGAGGAGGGAAACGGCGGTGGTCTTGCCGGCGCCGGAGCGGCCGACCAGTGCCACGCGCTCGCCGGGGCGGACGTGGAGGGTGAAATCGCGCAACGCCGCCACCGGGCGGCCGTAGCCGAAGGACACCTCCTCGTAGTCGACGGCGCCGCGAACGGTTGCAGGCGCGGCGGCGTGGGCGGCGTCGGTGATCGAGTGGGGCGGCGAAAGGGTGCGGATGCCGTCCTCGATCTCGCCGACGTTGGAGAAGATGCTCATGGCGGTCATCGAGACCCAGCCCGACATCTGCGCGATCCGGGTGGCGAGGAGGGCGGCGGTGGCGATGTCGCCGGCGCTCGCCATACCGCGGGTCCAGAAGACGAGCGTGCCGCCGATCAGCATGACGGGCAGCGTGCCGGCGAGCGCCATCAGCCAGAAGCGGAACGAGGCGCTGGTGATGCCGAAGCGGATGCTCGAGGCGCGGAACCCGGTCAGCGCGTCGAGGGTGGCACGGTCCTCATGCATGCCGTGGCTGAAGAGCTTGACCGTGGCGATGTTGGTCAGCGAATCGACCACCTGGCCGGTCACGACGGCGCGGGCGGCGGCACGGTCCTTGGAGCTCGCGCGGATGCGGGGCATGTAGCGGCGGATCAGGACCGCATAGCTCGCCAGCCAGAGCAGCATGCCCAGGGCGAGCCAGGCGTTGATGTGGCTGACGACGGCGACTGCACCGAGGATGGCGGTGACCGCGAGGCCCATGGTGTTGACCGAGTCGCTGACGGCGTCGGTGATCGCGCGCGCGGTCTGCTGCTGCTTCTGGGCGATGCGGCCTGCAAAGTCGTCGTCGAAGAAGGAGAGCGACTGGCCGAGGGTGTGGCGGTAGAGGCGGGAGAGGACGAGCGGATAGAGGTTCGGGCCCAGCGTCAGCGCGGTCAGGGCGGCGCTCAGCCCCATCAGCGCCGGCCGGAGCACGAGGAAGAAGAGGAGCGCGCCGACGAGCCAGGGCCAGCCGTCAGCGAGCAGATTCGCCGGGCCGTGCCGCTGCGCGAGGTCGATCAGCCAACCGACCACCGAGGCCGAGACGACCTCCGTGGCGCCCACGGCGATCGAAACGGCGAGCGCCAGCCAGATCGCCGGGTGCGCCCCGGCGAGCACCCAGCGCAGGAACGGCCAGAAGCGCTCCGGCGGCGGGCCTTCGGCGTGCGCAAAGGGGTCGAAGAGGTTCGCGAGCTTCATCGCGCCGGAAGATAGGGTCCGGGCGCCCCTCCCGCCAGTCCGCGCTTCACGGAGAGCCGCGGCGCGCGTGGGGCCGCGCCGCCCGAACCCGGTCGACGGCATGCGATGGAGATGGTTGCCCCTTGGAAACGCGGAGGTTCCGCCCGCGGCGGCGTGCGGTTGCCGATGGACCGGCGGCCAGGTTGCCGCTTCGACGTCAGAGCGGTATCCGGTCCGCCACCGCCCGTGCCGCGGAGTTGCCCGACGCGCGCAGACCGGCAGCGGCGCCCGAGCGATCCTCCGCGGTGCGGTTCTGGCTGAACTTGGCCTTGCCGTCGAGCCGCGCGATCGGCAGGCGTAGGCCGATGATGCCGCGGAGCTGGCTCGCGACGAACTTCTCCGGCGCGTCGGTCACCGCCCAGGGGTCGGCGCGGCCGACCTCGTGCCGGGCGGTGAGCGCGCTGACGTGGGCATGCAGCCGCGCGGGATCGTCGTAGAACTCGGGCGTTCCGTAGGCGTGGATCGCCGCGTAGTTCCAGGTCGGGACGACGCGGCCGTGCTCGGCCTTTGACGGGTACCAGCCGGGCGAGACGTAGGCATCGGGGCCGGCGAAGATCGCCATCGCCTCGCCGACCGGCGGAAGCGTCGCCTGCGGGTTGGCGCGGGCAAGATGGCCGTAGAGCGTGCCGAATGGTCCCTCGTCGGCCGCGAGGATCAGCGGCAGCGGCGTCCCGATCAGGCCGTCCGCCGTGGCGGTGACGAGCGTCGCGAGCCCGGTCGAGCGGATCGCGGCGTGAAGCTCGGCGAGGTCGTCTTGGCGGAAGGCGGGCGGCGTGTACATGGGCTGACCTGGGACGGGCGATGGTATCCGAACGCGGTCCGGGGGCGAACCCCATTCCGGCGGCCTGTGGAACGCGGACACCGCGCGCTGCTGCAGCAGTCGCGGTGTCCGGCGCACCCCGCACCCCATCCACGCCGGCGCGTCACTCGAAACGCGTTCTACTAACTCATGGACGCCGGCGATGGCACCCCTCAACCCAACGAAGCCTTGATAAGCCAGAATCCGCTCACTGTGAAGCTGCTCCGAAGAAGAGACTGGACACGTGTCTTTTGCGCAACAGAGCAGCCTGCGTTAGCCGGATAGGTCCAGGCCGAACGGCCCGGGATCCGAGGGTGCCGCCTCGCGCTCGGCGCGTGCCGTGCGAACCTGGTCCTCGGCATTCTGCGCCCGGCCGACCAATTCCTCGAGCGCACGTTGCTTTCCGAGGCTCTGGACCGCCGCGGCGCGCGCCGCCCGAATCGCCGCTGCCAGCTCGCTACGGCGCCTGCACGCGGCTCGGGTCCTCTGCTCAACCCATATGTAGCGAAGTGCTTGCGAGGGGAATGCGATATCTCGGCTTTCGGGGTGCTCGCGCACGAGAGTGGAGGCGAGTTCGGCCAGCTCCGCCTCGAGCCGCCGGTCCTCGGCGACGAGCGCCTCCAACCGGGCCAGGTCGCGATTGGTGCGGGCGTCGACCAGCCCTGCGAGGCCACGGAGCGTCGCCGGGGTCACGGGCGCCCCCGCTCGCGGGCTGCGCGCCGGAGGCGATCGGCGAATCGGATAGCGGCGGCGACGGCGCGGTAGTGCTCGGGCGCGATCTCGCGGCCGATCTCGGTGGTGGCGTGCAGGACGCGTGCCGTGGGCGGGTCGCTGTGGATCGGCACGCCGGCGGTCTCGGCCACCTCGCGGATGCGCAGCGCGACGGCACCTTCGCCCTTGGCGACGCAGGCCGGCGCGCTGCCGCGGGCGCGCGACCACTTCAGCGCCACCGCGTAGTGGGTCGGGTTCACGATCACCACATCGGCCTTCGGCACGTCGAGCAGCATGCGATTCGTCGCGATCGCCTCGCCGCGGCTGCGACGCTGCGCCTTGACGTAGGGGTCGCCCTCCGACTGCTTGGTCTCCTCGCGCAGGTCCTGGTAGCTCATCCGCAGCCGGCGGGCGTGGTCGAAGCGCTGCCAGACGAGGTCGAGGCCGGCGACGGCGACGGCGATGAGGCTGGTGATGATGAGCAGCACCTGCAGCGACTGCATCAGCATGGCGCCGAGCACCTGCGCCTCCGCGGTCGCCGCGCCTATCATCCGGTCGAGGTCTCGCGCGAGATAGAGGAAGAGCGCGACCGCAATCGCCATGAGCTTCGCCGTCGCCTTGCCGAAGTCGACGAGGCCGGCGACGCCGAATTTGCGCTTGGCGTTGGCGAGCGGTGACAGGCGCGAGAGCTTGGGCTGCAGCTTCTCGCCCGAGAAGGTGACCGCCTGCTGGGCGAAGAGGCTGACGAGGACGGCGGCGATGGGCAGGAGCAGGATCGGCGCGAGCGCGCCAAGCGCCTGCAGCAGGATGTGGCCGCCGATGCCGGCGCCGCCGGGGCCGAGCAGCAGTCCCAGCAGACGGTCGGGCTGGTCGACGAAGACCATCAGGACCGACCCGGCGCGGTGCAGGGCGTAGCCGCCGACCGAGGTGACGACGGCAAGGAGAGCGAGATAGGTCGCCGCGGCGGTGACGTCGGACGAGCGCGGGATGTCGCCCCTGCGGCGCGCCTCGGCGAGGCGCTGGGGTGTAGGGTCGAATACCTTCTCGCCGCTTTCGGAGCCCTCGCTCATCGGGGGGTCGCCAGCGGGTCGGCGAGGGTCACGTCGAGCCGGTGGCCCCAGAAGTGCAGCATCACCGGCGCCGCGAGCATCAGCATCAAGAGCGCGCCCGCGGTGATCGCCGGCGCGCCGATAAAGGCGACCATCAGGGACGGCATCGCGCGGTTGATGGCGCCGAGGGCGAGGTTGTAGGCGAAGGCGGCGATCACGAAGGGGGCGGCCAGCGAGAAGCCGAGGGCAAAGGCCTGGGCGACGCGCGCGGTGCCCCAGCGGACCACATCGGACGCGGGTACGGGGAGGCCCATGGGCAGGATCTCGTAGGAGCGGGCCATCGCCACCGCCGCCTTGACGTGCAGGCCGGAGGCGACGGCGAGCGTGATGCCGGCGAAGAGGAGGATGTTGCCGATAGCCGGCATCGGGTCGGGGGTCACGCCGGCGCCGAACATCTGCGCCAGCGCGGTCGACTGGGCGGCGATCGAGCCGGCGAGCTGAAGCGCGATGACGATCAGGCGGATCGCGATGCCGAGCATCAGCCCGATCGAGACCTCGATGACGAGCATCAGCAGGAATGGGCGCCCCGGGTCCACGGTGCGGAGCTCGGGCGCGACCATCGGCCAGACGACAAGGGCGAAGGCGAGAGTCAGGGCGAGGCGGACGCGCGCGGGGATGACGCGCTCGCCGAAGCCCGGCAGCAGCATCATGACGCCGCTGACGCGGGCGAAGACGAGGATGAAGCCCGCGAGCGCGGCCTGGCTCATGTCGAGGAGCGCGCCAAGCCCCTCAAACATCAGGCGAGCCCGACGATGGCCGGGCGGGCGTTGGTCCCGATCTCCTCGAAGCTGAGGACCGGGTTGCGGATGCCCTTGGCGGTCAGGACTGTGTGGAGGAAGCGGCGCCGCTTGGTCGAGGTCACGAGGGCCGGATAGCGGCCCTGGGCGCCGGCTTGGGCGACCTTCTCGGCAACGGCGTTGGCAAGGCGGTTGAACTCGGCCGGTGGCAGCGCGACGTCGACGATGCCGGAGCCCTCGGGGAGCTGGTAGGTCTGGAAGAGCTCTTCCCAGGCGGGATTCAGCTGGATCAGCGGCAGCGCGCCGTCCGCTTCCTGAACGCCGGCCACGAGCTGGAAGCCGATGCGGTGGCGGACATGCTCGCAGATCACCTCGGGGCTGGCGCCCGGCCCATGTGTCTCGGCGATGGCCTCGAGGACCAGCGGCAGGTTGCGGATCGAGACGCGCTCCTCGAGCAGCAGCCGCAGGACGGACTGCAGGGTGTCGATCGGTACCTTGTCGGGCACGAACTCGTCGAGCATGCGGCGGTTGGCCTCGGCGCGCTTGCCGTCGCTGAGCGAGGTGAACTCCTCGAGGAGCTTGCGCAGGCTGCGGCGCGTGAAGAGGCGGCCGAAGTTGGCCTTGACGATCTCGAGGAGGTGAGTCGCCACGACCTCGGTCGGGGTAACGACCGAGAGCCCCATCAGCGCGGCCTCCTCCTGCTGGGACGGGGAGATCCAGCGGGCGGGGGCCCCGTAGACGGGTTCGGCGACCGTGCGGCCCTCGGGGGCGGCCGCATCCTCGTCGGGGAGGAGGACGAGGACGCGGTCGGTCTCGATGGTGCTGCGCGCGGCCTCGACCCCCTGGACGCGGATGGCGTAGGTGCCGGGCGGGAGGCCCGGGTTGTCGGTCAGGCGGATCTCGGGGAGGATCAGGCCGAACTCGCTGGCGATGTGGTTGCGCATGTTGAGGATGCGCGCGTCGAGGCCGGTCGCCTCGTCCATGACGACCGGGACGAGGTTCGGCGAGAACTCCATGTGGATCTCGTCAACGTCGAGCAGGTCGCCGAGCGACTTCTTCGCCGCGGTCTTCGTCTCGGGTGGCGCGGCGGCGGCGGCCGCCTCGCGCAGCTTGGTCTGCCGTGCCACCCAGGCGGCGGCGCCGAGGCTGCCGGAGCCGATCACGAAGGGGATGAACGGCAGGCCGGGGATGAAGGCGAAGAGCAGCATCAGGACGGCGACGGTCGCGAGTGCAGTTGGGTAGCCGCCGAGCTGGCGGATCAGCGCGCGGTCGGTGGAGCCGACGAGGCCGCCCTTGGAGAGCAGCATGGCGCTGGCGATCGAGATGATGACCGCGGGGATCTGGGTGACGAGGCCGTCGCCGACCGTCAGGATCGAGTAGGTCTCGAAGGCGTCGCGCACCGGCATGCCGTGCACGAGGACGCCCATCGCGAGGCCCATCACGAGGTTGAGGAGGGTGATGAGGAGGCCGGCGACGGCATCGCCCTTGACGAACTTCGACGCGCCGTCGAGGGAGCCGAAGAAGGTGGTCTCCTCCTGCTCGATCCGACGGCGCTCGCGGGCCTCGGCGTGGGAGATGGCGCCGGCGGCCATGTCGCTGTCGATGGCGAGCTGCTTGCCGGGCATGCCGTCGAGCGCGAACCGGGCGCCGACCTCGGCCATGCGGCCGGCACCCTTGGTGATGACGATGAAGTTGACGATCAGGAGCACGCCGAAGACGACGAGGCCGAGGAAGACCGAGCCGCCCATGATGAACATGGCGAAGCCCTCGATCACGTGTCCTGCGGCCTTGGTGCCGGTGTGGCCCTGGCCGATGATGAGCTTGGTGGAGCTGACGTTGAGCGAGAGGCGCAGCATCAGCGAGGCGAGGAGCACGGTCGGGAAGGCCGAGAAGTCGAGCGGGCGCTGGATGAAGAGTGTGATGGTGAAGATGAGGATCGCGATCGCGAAGGAGGCCGCGAGCCCCATGTCGAGGACGAAGGCCGGCATCGGCAGGATCATCATCGCGATAACGGTCATCAGCGCCATCGCGAGCAGCACGGTCGGCTGGTAGAGGGTGCGGAGGCTCAGCTCCATGGCCGGACCGACGCCAAGGCCGCCAGCGCCGCGCGCGCGGGCAGCAGACCGAGCCCGAGACCGGACCGCGGCGTCATGTCAGGGCTTCTCCTCCGACTGCCGATGTGCCGGGACTAGGGGACGGCGGTTACCAAGCCGTTAGCGGCCGCCGTGGCGCCGATCGCCGGCTGGCCGCCGAAGAGCCCGCCGGGGGCGGCCGAGATCAGCGGCTGCGCCTGCGTCAGGAGCGGTGTCCCGGGGGCGAGCAGCGCGCCAGCGGCCGGGACGAAGAGCGCGCCGGCGATCCCGCCGGCGCCGGGCTCGGGCGGCGGGCCGGCGGCGGCGATGCGCTCGGCCATGGCGCGGCGCTGGGCCTCGCGGCGGGCGGCGCGGGTACTGAGCGGCCGCTCGGGCGAGGCGGCGGCGACCAGCGCCTCGGCGTCGGTGAGGGCACCGGGCTCGATATCCGCGAGCAGCCGGTCGAACCGCGCGCGGTAGGGGGCGGCCTCGCCG
Source organism: Amaricoccus sp. (assembly GCA_046348915.1). Lineage (GTDB taxonomy): Bacteria > Pseudomonadota > Alphaproteobacteria > Rhodobacterales > Rhodobacteraceae > Amaricoccus. Next base: position 234,526 of record JAXMDH010000018.1, on the reverse strand, counting down.
GGGTCGAGCGAGTGGTAGGCGCCGGCGGCCTGCGACCAGCTGCCGCGCTCCTCGTAGAGGGTGCGCAGGAACTGCGCCGCGTAGGTCGCGGTCCACTCGGGGTCGAACATCGCGTCGAGCGAGGGGAAGGCGTGGCCGTGCCAGCGGTAGTTGATCTGCACGCAGCCGACGTCGAAGCTCGGCCGCCCCTCGGCGAGGCTCTTTTGCGCGAAGGCGAGAGCCTCGTCGCGGGTGTCGAACCAGTACCCCTTGCCCTCGCGGTTCACCGCCCAGGGCCAGGCGCGCATCCGTCCGTCGCGGTGCCGCCCGGTCTCGGTCAGCGCGACGGCGTGCAGCACTTCCGGCGGCACGCCGCCGCGCCGGGCGCCGTCGACGATCGCCCGCTCGCAGAGGTCCGAAGGGTCGGGCTCCGATGCCCGGCCGCGGCCGGAAATGGCGATGAGCGCCAGCGCAACCGCGAGGCCGAGCCCGACTCCGGACCGGGGCGTCATCTCGGGTATCTCCTCAGACCGCAGGTACTCCGGTCTATGAAGCTGCGGTTACCAAGGCGTTAGTGACGGGCCCCCGGTCAGGCCCGGATCCGGGTTCCATCGGGGTCGTAGGGGGGCTTCAGGAAGACAGTCGCCGGGACGCGCTCGGTCGCGACCTCGAGCTCGTAGCTGCCCGCGAGGACGTCCGCCGCGGTCACGCCGCGCTCGCGGTCGCGGACGTAGCCGTAGCCGAGGCCCGTGCCGACGGCGTAGCCCCAGCCACCGCTGGCGAGCCAGCCGACGCGCTTGCCGTCGCGGTAGATCGTCTCGCGGCCGAGCAGCGTCACGGCGGGGTCGGCGACCGCGAAGCCCGCGAGCAGGCGGGGAAGAGGGCTTGCGCGCTGGGCTTCGAGAGCGTCGCGGCCGAGGAACGGGATGTTCGTGCGGAGCTTGGTGGCGAAGCCGAGCCCGGCGACGAGTGGCGAGTGGTCCGGCCCGATCTCGGCGCCCCAGGCGCGGTAGCCCTTTTCGAGGCGCAGGGTTTCGATGGCACGGTAGCCGGCATCCGTGACGGTGCCCGAGGCGGTGATCGCGTCGTAGAGGGTTGCGGCGAATTCGACCGGCACGTGCAGCTCCCAGCCGAGCTCGCCGACATAGGTGATGCGAAGCGCGACGACGGGGCAGCCGGCGATCGTCAGGCGGCGGACGGAGCCGAAGGGGAAGGCTGCGTTCGAGAGATCGCCGTCGGCGAGGGGAGCGAGGATTTCGCGCGCGCGGGGGCCCATGAGCGCGAGGACCGCGTAGGCGGAGGTGACGTCGGCGAGGCGGGCGTCGGCGCCATCGGGGATGTGGCGCGCGATCCAGGCGAGGTCGTGGGTGGCGAAACCGGTGCCGGTGACGATGTAGTAGGCATCCTCCGCCAGGCGCGCGACGGTCAGGTCGCACTCGATGCCGCCGCGGGCGTTGAGCATCTGAGTGTAGGTGAGGGTTCCGGGCGTGCGGGCGACGTCGCCGGCGCAGATCCAGGAGAGCACGGATTCGGCGTCGCGACCCAAGAGGGTGAACTTGGCGAAGGAGGTCTGGTCGAAGAGCGCGGCGTCTTCGCGGCAGGCGCGGTGCTCGCGGCCCACGGCGTCGAACCAGTTCGGTCGCCGCATCGCGTAGATGTCGCGGGGCGCGTCGTCGGGGCCGGCGAACCAGTTCGGGCGCTCCCAGCCGAGCTTCTCGCCGAATACGGCGCGCCGTGCGGCGAGGCGGTCGTAGAGCGGGGAACGGCGAAGGGGGCGTCCTGAGGCGTATTCCTCGGCCGGCCAGGCGATGGTGTAGTGTTTGCCGTAGGCTTCGAGGGTGCGGGTGCGGACCCAGGGCGTCGCCAGGTGGTTGCGGCCGAAGCGGCGGATGTCGACGGGCCAGAGGTCGTAGGGCGGCTCGCCGCTGCGCACCCATTCGGCCAACGCCATGCCGGCGCCGCCGCCCGAGGCGATGCCGAAGGCGTTGAATCCGGCGCCGACGAACAGGTTCCGGACCTCGGGGGCCTCACCGAGGATGAAGTTGCCGTCGGGGGTGAAGCTCTCGGGGCCGTTGATGAATTGCTTGATCCCGGCGGTCTGCAGCGCCGGGACGCGGCCGAGGGCAAGCTCCATGATCGGCTCGAAGTGGTCCCAGTCGGTCGGTAGGAGCTGGAAGGCGAAGTCCTCGGGGACGCCTCGTTCCGCCCAGGGCAGCGGGTTCGGCTCGTAGCCGCCCATCACGAGGCCGCCGACCTCCTCCTTCCAGTAGGTGAGCCGGTCGGGGTCGCGGAGGGTGGGCAGGCCGGGCGGAACGCCGTCTATCCGCTCGGTAATCAGGTACTGGTGCTGCACGCTGACGAGGGGGACGTTGACGCCGGCCTTCGCCGCGAGCTGCCGGGTCCACTGGCCGGCACAGACAACGACCTTCCCGCAGGCGACCAACCCCTCGGTGGTGTCGACCCCGGTGACGCGGCCGGCTTCCACACGGATGCCCGTGACGGAAACGTCCTCGCGCACCTGCACGCCTTGCGAGCGGGCGCCGCGGGCGAGGGCCTGGACGAGGTCGGACGGCGACGCCTGGCCGTCGGTGGGGAGAAAGGCCGCGCCGATGACGTCCTCGACCTCCATGATCGGCCAGAGGTCCTGCGCCTCGCGCGGCGTCAGCAGCTGCATCTCGAGGCCGAAGGAGCGGGCGGTGGTCGCCTGCCGCTTCACCTCGGTCCAGCGGTCCGGGGTGCAGGCGAGCCGGAGCCCTCCGTTCCGCTTCCAGCCGGTGGCGAGGCCGGTCTCCTTCTCCAGCCGGTCGTAGAGGGCGACGGAGTAGCCGAGGAGCTGGGTGATGTTGGCGCTGGTGCGGAGCTGGCCGACCAGCCCCGCGGCGTGCCAGGTCGAGCCCGACGAGAGCTTGTGGCGCTCGAGCAGAAGGACCTCGTCCTCGCCCGCTGCGCCGAGGTGGTAGGCAGTCGAGCAACCGACGATGCCGCCGCCGACGACGACGATGCGGGCGGAGCCGGGGAGGGTCATCGCAACTCCTCGAAAGCAGCGAAGGCGGCGTCGAAGCGCGCACGGTTCTCGGCGGTGTAAGCGGCGTAGTCGAAGTCGATCGTCGAATGGAGCTCGGACACCATGCTCCACATCGTCTCGCGCAGGAGCGACGCCGCGGTCATCGCCGCCGCCTGCCGGAGCAGCGGCGCGTCCGGCGGGCGCCGATAATAGGCGGCGAGCAAGGCCTCGCGCTCGGCAGGCGTCATGCCGGCGTTGGAGGCGAGACCGCCCAGGTCGAAGAGCGGGGAGTTGAAGCCCGCGTACTCCCAGTCGACGAGCCAGAGCCGGCTGCCGTCGTCGATGATGTTGGCGGGCAGGAGGTCGTTGTGCCCGAAGACGATCTCGACGGAACCGATGGCGCGCTCGAGCGTCTCGGCCGCCGCAAGGAGAGGTCCGAGGTCGTGCGGCGTGGACGCCCGGAGGGTCTGGGCGTAGTCTCGCACGACCTGGAACACCCAGAAGATCGGGGCTGGCCCGCGGAAGTGGCGGGGTATCTCGGTGTGGCAGCGGCGGACCAGCTCGGTCAGGCTGTCGAGATTGACGGCGTCACGGACGTCGGCGGCGTCCAGGCTGCGGCCCTCGATGAAGTCGAGTACCAGGGCGCCTTCCTCGGCATGCCGCACCGCGGGCGACAGGCCCGCCGCATGCGCCGCCCTGGCGGCCGCGAGCTCGAAGCGGCGCAGGATCATGTGCTCCGGGATGTCGCCGCCGATGCGCACCAGGAACCGCCGCCCGGCGTCGCGAACCGTGAAGTTTTGGTTGGTGATGCCGCCGGCGAGCGGCTCCGGCGCGACCGGCCCCGTCCAGATCGGCAGCCCGGCGGCGCGTTCGAGCGGTGTCGCCGAAGTGCGTTCCGTCGGGCTGCTTGGGCTCACCTAAGCGAGTCCCCTGCTACGACGCGATCTTCAGGCCGCGCCGGCACGGGATGTTCGGAGGCCCAGGTCGGCGCGCGGGAACTTCGGCGACCGACACTGCGTAAGCACGCTGCTGGAGCGAGGAAATGGTGCGGTTCACCAGCATTGAATCGCGGTAACATGCATTCTCGTTCCGACACAAGGCGGGTCGACGTCGGCGGGCCGTCGGCTGGATCCATGCCGAGGCAAGGCGATCGAAGCCGATGCGGCGGCGCCGGAGCCCAGGCCCGAGGCGGCGGCCGCGGCGACGGGGGGTTGCGGCGGACGGGGCCGTGCGCTCGGCCGGGTCACGGCGCCGGTGGCGATCGTGTGGGGGCGCGGCGACCGGATCATCCCGTGGCGCCACGCGCTCTCGGCCGACGGCGAGATGGCGCTTCATCTCTTGAAGGGAATTGGGCATATCGCCTACATCGAATGTCCCGCGACGGTCGCGGGGATCGTGGCGCGCACCATGGGGCAGGCCGGCGGGAGGTAGCCGCGGGCAGGCTCCGGGGTCGATCGCCGCCGATCGGCCGCCGACGCGCCCCGCTCGGAGGGTACGCGCGTGAGAGAAGTGGGTCCGAGCGAGCAGCTGCTCGCGGAAGGATCACAGCCCTCGGAGCTGGACCGGCTGCGGGCCCGGGCGGTCTGGCTCCTTCGTGGAGCGCCACACCCAGAGCGAGGTCGCCGCGATGCTCGGGCTGAGCCGGGTCGCGGTGGTGCGGCTGATCGCCGACGCGCGGCGGCGGAACGAGGTCCGGATCACGCTGTCGGCGCCCCGGCCGAGCTCGCCGGCGTCGAGCAGGCGGTGCAGGCGCGCTACGACATCGCGCGGGTGATCGCGGCGCCGGTCAGCGGCGCCGGGATCGACCCGGTCAAGGTCATCGCCGCGGCCGCGGGCATCTTCATCAACTCGGCCATGCGGCCAGGATGACCGTCGGGGTCGGCTGGGGGCGGACGCTGTTCCTCAGCCTGCCGTTCATCGCCGGGCGCACGCTCGAGGACTTCCGCGTGGTGTCGCTGCTCGGCGGCACGCCGCGGCGCGGCGGTTCAACCCGGCCGAGTTCGCCTGGCAGTTCGCCGAGCTCTTCCGGGCGAGGGCTACCTGATCCCGGCGCCGGCGATCGTCGACAGCCCCGGGACCCGGCACGCGCTGCTCGAGCATTGCGGGCTCGCCGAGATCTTCCAGATGGCCGACCACCTCGACGCCGTGCTGGTGTCGGTCGGCAGCATGGCGGGGCTGACGACGAGCTACCGCATGGGGCACGTCTCCGAGCAGGAGCGGCGCGAGCTCACCGCGGCCGGGGCGGTCGGCGACGTGCTCTACAACTTCATCGACGAGCAGGGGAACCTCGTCGACCACCCGCTGAACCGGCGGGTGATGGCGGCCGACCTGCGGCGGCTGCGCAAGGCGCCCGAGCGCATCCTGGTCTCGGGCGGCAGCGACAAGCTCGCCGTGCTGCGCGGCGCCATCCGCGCCCTGAGCCCCACCGTCTTCATCACCGACGAGATCACCGCCCGCGCGCTCGGCAGCGACCACAAGGACTGACCGCCGGCCCGCAACGCCTCTGCCAGCCCGCCGATCACGCCGCCAGCGGCCCCGGGCTCTCGGCCGCGAGCCGCTCGGCCACGCGCTCGTTGGTGATGAGCACGTTCGGGCGGAGGGTCCGGAGCGCACCGCGGATCGCGGCGACCTTGTTCCAGCCGCCCGACGCCAGCACCACGTTGCGGACCCGGCGCAGCTCGTGGGGATGGAAGGCGAGCACCCGCTGGTTGACCGGGTGGTCGATCACCCTCCCCTCCGCGTCGATGAAGTGGCCGAGGACGTCGCCGACCGCCCCGGCCCGCTCCAGCGAGACCATCTCGTCGGGGCTCAGGAGGCCGTACTCGGCGAAGGTCGAGTAGGGCGCCATCTCGCCGACCGAGACGATCGCCATGTCGAGGCTGGTGGCGCGATCGAAGATCTCGGAGATGCCGGGATGGCCCATCAGGGCGTCCCGGGTCGGCTTGCCGGGGGCGAAGACCGGCGCGGCCATCAGGTGGCATTCGGCCGACAGGCGGTCGGCCACGCGCCAGGCGAACTCGGACGGGTTGGTGGCGTGGACGCGGGTCAGGCCGCCGAGCATGGAGACGACCCGGATGCCGTCGGCCTCGCGCGGCTCGATCGCGGCGAGACTCGACGACAGGGTCCTGCCCCAGCCGAGGCCGATGGTCACGCCGCTGCGGAGGCTCTGGGAGACGTAGACCCCGAGCTCGGCGCCGATGATCGCGGGGATCCGCTCGACCGACTGCGGCTCGGGGACGACGATGGCGCGGGAGAGCTGCCAGTTCACCTCGAGCGCGCGCTCGAGCTCGACGCAGCGCGACAGGCGGGTGGTGACGCGGATCTGCACCGTGCCGTCGCGACGGGCGCCGGCGAGGATCCGCAGGACGCGGGAGCGGTTCAATCCGACGACGCGCGCGACCTCGTCCTGGGTCATGCCCTCGACGTGGTAGAGCCAGGCGATCCGGGTCTTGAGCTCGTCGTGCGACTCGGCGCTGCGCAGCGGGTCGGGCATCGCGGCAGCTCCCTCGTTGGGACGGCTCCCTGCGCGGGAGCCGTGCGTTTGCCTACTGGTTGCGGCGGCGGAGGAGGTCGACGAGCACCGCGACCAGCACGACGCAGCCGACGATGACGCGCTGCCAGTAACCGGAGACGTTCATCAGCACGGTGCCGTTCTGCAAGACGGCGAGGAGCAGCGCGCCGAGCACGGTGCCGACGATCGAGCCCTGGCCGCCGCGGAGGCTGGTGCCGCCGAGGATGGCGGCGGTGATCGCCGGCATCAGCCAGTCCTCGCCGACCGACGGCTGGCCCGCGTCCATGCGGCTCGCGTAGAGGATGCCGGCGAGGGCGGCGAACATGCCGGCGAAGGCGAAGCAGAAGAACTCGACGCGGCCGCTGCGGATGCCGGCGAGGACGGCGGCGTCGCGGTTGCCGCCGACGGCGAAGATGTTGCGGCCGAGCCGGGTCTGCCGGAGCATCCAGATCAGGATCGCCGCGGCGGCGAAGAAGAGGATGACCGGCACGGGGACGTTGAAGACCTCGCCCTTGCCGAAGACCTGGAAGTCGGGCCCGAGCGGGCGCACGGGCTTGCCTTGCGTGATGACGAGGGTGAGGCCGGCGAAGATCTGCCAGGTCGCGAGCGTCACGATGAAGGGATTGAGGCGGAGGCCGGCGACGACGGCGCCGTTGAGCGAGCCGAGGCCGAAGCCGAAGAGCATCGCGAAGGGAACGACGAGCCAGGGGTGCAGGCCCCACTGGGTCAGCGCGATCGAGCCGACGATCGCCGAGAGGCCGGCGGCGGCGCCGACCGAGAGGTCGATGCCGCCCGTGAGGAGCACGAGGGTCTGGCCGAGGGCGACGAAGCCGACGAAGGCGGCCTGCCGGACCACGACCTCGACGTTGTAGGTCGAGAGGAAGTTGTCGGTCGCGAGCGAGAGCGCGAGGGTGAGTGCCACGAGGGCGACGAGGATGCCGCTCGCCTCCCAGCGCCAGAAGCGGTTCCAGAGGCTCGCCTGGCGGCGGGGGGCGACGCGGTCGGCCGCGGTCTCGTGCGTGGTCATCTCGGGACCCCTCCTCGGGCTGATCGGGGGCTGTCAGCTCATCGCGAGCTGGAGCAGCGATTCCTGGGTTTCGGTGGCGGCCGGGCGGATGCCCTTGCCGTGGCCCATGTGCATCACGAGGATGCGGTCGGCGACGTCGAGCACCTCCTCCATCTCGGAGGAAATGAGCACGATCGAGAGCCCGCGGTCCTCGGTGAGGCGGCGGAGCTCGGCCTGGATCTCGTACTTGGCGTTGACGTCGATGCCGCGGGTCGGCTCGTCCATGATCAGGATCCGCGCCTCGCGCAGCAGCCAGCGGGCGATGATCACCTTCTGCTGGTTGCCGCCGGAGAGGCTGGTGATCGGGTCCTTCAGCGAGTGGTACTTGGTCTTCATCAGCCGGATGCTGCGCTCGACCTCGGCCATCATGTCGCGGTTGCGCATGCGGAGCACGCCCGCGAAGCGGTCGAGCGACGGCAGCGCGGCGTTCTCGGCGATGGAGAGGAGCGGGAAGATGCCCTCCTGCTTCCGCTCCTCGGGGAGGTAGACGAGGCCCGCCTTGATCGCCTCGAGCGGCGAGCTCGCGGCCAGGGGCTTGCCGAAGATCTCGATCTTCCCCGCGTCGGGGCGGGTCAGGCCGTAGATGCATTTCGCCATCTCGGTGCGGCCGGAGCCGATCAGGCCCGAGACGCCGAGGATCTCGCCCTGGCGGAGCTCGAAGCTCAGGTTCTCGAACTCGTGCGCCCGCGAAAGGCCCTCGACCTTGAGGACGACGGGCGCGTCGGCCGCGAGCTTGCGGCGCGGCTGGCGCAGCGCGGTGACCGGGCGGCCGGCCATCATCGCGACCATGTCCTCGCGGGTGGCGCTTTTCGGGTCGAGCTGGCCGGCCAGCGCGCCGTCGCGCAGGCAGGTGATCTCGTCCGAGAGCATCTTCACCTCGTCGAGCCGGTGCGAGATGTAGAAGGCCGAGCGGCCGTTCTCGCGCATCCAGCGGATGTAGGCGTAGAGCTTCTCCGACTCGCGGCTGGTGAGGGCGGCGGTCGGCTCGTCGAAGATCAGGATGCGGGCCTGGGTGGCGGCGGCGCGGGCGATCTGGACGAGCTGCTGCTGCGCCTTGGAGAGGTGGCCGACCTTGGCGCGGGGGTCGATCGAGTCGTCGACGAGGTGGAGGTCGCGCGTCGCCTCGGCGCGGGTGGCCTTCCAGTCGATCGTCACCCGGTTGCCGACCTGGGCGCCGAGCAGGATGTTTTCGGCGACGGTGAGCTCGGGGACGAGGTTGATCTCCTGCGGGGCGATGGCGATGCCGGCCGCCTGCGCCTCCTTGGGGCTCACGAAGGCGACCGGCTGGCCATCGACGAAGAGCCCGCCCGAGGTCGGGCGGAAGCGGCCGCAGACGATGTTCATCAGCGTCGACTTGCCGGCGCCGTTCTCGCCGATGATCGAGTGGACCTCGCCGGCGCCGAGCCGGAGCGACACGCCCCGGAGCGCGTGCACCGGTCCGAACGACTTGGAAATGTCGCGGGCCTCGAAGATCGGTTGCATCGGGCATCCTCCGAAAGGAAGCGGCGGGGACCCGTGCGCCCCCGCCCGGCGAGCGTCAGCTCTTCTTGCAGTCGTCCTTGGTGATGAAGCGCGAGCCGGTGTTGTGGTCCATCGGGATGGTGTGGTTCTCGTTCATCGCCACCATGTAGCGCACCGACCAGTAGCCGATGTCCCACTGCCGCTGCGCCTTGAGCGCGGTGATCGTGCCGTCGCAGACGAAGTCGACCGCCTCGGGCAGGTCGTCCATGCCGACGATGTCGATCTTGCCGGCGAGGCCGGCGTTGGAGACGGCGCGGGCGATGCCGATCGGGTTCGAGGCGTTGGAGCCGAAGAAGCCCTTGATGTCCGGGTTGGCCTGCAGCGCGTTCTCGGTCAGCGTCACGGCGTCCTCGAGCACGTCGTTGTCGGGCTGCTCGAAGACCACCTCGATCTTCGGGTAGTTCTTCATCGCGTCCTTGAAGCCCTTGATCCGCTCGACGTGGTCGGTCGCGGTCAGCGAGCCCGCGAGGATGCCGACCTTGCCCTCGCCGATCTTCTTGAACAGGAACTCGCCGAGGTCGTAGCCGTCCTGGTAGCTGTTCTTCTGCCCGACGAAGGGGAAGTCGTCGGCGCAGTAGGAGTTGAAGGTCAGGACGTTGACGCCGGCTTCCTTCGCCTCCTCGAGGAGCTGCACGTTGGTGGCCTGGTCGAGGCAGGCGACGGCGAGCCCGTCGGGGTGGCGGCCGATGTTGGCCTCGATGCGGTTGTTCTGGTCGGTGACGTCGGCCTGGGGCGGCTGGTCCCAGATCATGTTGACCTTGATGCCTTCCTTGGCGAGCTCGTCGACCGCGTACTTGCCGCCCTCGGCGACGACGTCGTACCAGGGATGGATCACCTTCGGGATGAAGACGAGGGTGAGCTCTTTGTCGATCGGCTTGATCAGGTCGGCCTGGCTCTGCGCCGCGGCATAGCCGGCGATGCCGGTCGAAAGGGCAGCCGCGGACGCAAGCGTCCACAGCCCGCGGATGGCGGGTCGGGTCATTGTCTTCCTCCTTGTTCGGACCTGGGGTCGCTGGCGTGTGGTGGGGTCAGGCGGTGGCGGCGGCCGGCGCGCTGCGTACCGGCTGCCCGTCCATGAACTTCAGGGTCTGCGGCGCGTCGACGATCCCGGCCTGGCTGCCGAGGCCAGTGGCATTGAGGGCCGAGGAGGCCGAGGCGAGCCGCACCGCGTCCTTCGGGTCCATGCCACGCAGGACGCCGGCCGCGAAGCCTGCGTTGAAGACGTCGCCGCAGCCGCAGGTGCAGACGACGTCGATGTCGTAGGCCGGCACCTTGAAGCGGGTGCCATCCTTGTGGTGGTAGAAGGCGCCGTCGGCGCCGAGCGTGATCACGCAGCAGGTGACGCCGCGGGCGTGGAAGAACTCGGAGACCTCGTCGAGGTCGTGCAGGCCGGAGAGCGCGCGCGCCTCCTCGATCGAGGGGATGAAGTAGTCGGTCCAGGGCAGCACCGCCTCGACGTCGGGGAGGTCATCGGGCGATCCGGCGAAGACGTCGACCGTGGTGATGCAGCCGCGCTCCTTGGCGTACCTGATCAGCGCGGCGTTCCTCTCGCCGTCCATGGCGTCCATCAGGCCGACGCCCCCGAGGTGGAAGACCTTCGCGTCGGTGACCTTGTCGAAGTCCTTCTCCTCGATGACGAACGCACCGGTCGCGCCCCTGACGTGCAGCGCAGGCCTTGATCCGTCCGGGCGGGTCAGCACGATCGAGCTCGAGGTCGGGACGCCATCGAGCCGCTGCAGTGCCGAGGTGTCGATGCCGAAAGAGGCGATCCGGTCGACCGCCCAGTCGCCCATCACGTCCTTGCCGTAGCCGCCGATCGCGAGGCAGTCGAGGCCGAGCTTGGCGGCGGCGATGACCGCCGTCCCGGCGGCTCCGGAGACCGCGAGGGTAATCTCGTCGATGAAGTAGGTGTCGCCGTCGGGCGGGATCGAGGTCACCGGACGCCCCAGGCAATCGAAGGTGTAGAATCCCATCGCCGCGTAGTCGTAGCGCATCGTCCTCCCCCGGCGCCGCCTCGGGCGCGCCTCGCCTCTTTCCGCCAGCATGGCTGCAGATTCGTTTCCTGTCAACACATATGTTCAGTGACAGCTCAAGTGTTCAAAGCCACTGCGCACGGCGCCACACGCGAGAGTGCGGAAAACAAGGCCGTTGCCCTGCTCACCCTTGAATGCAAGCCTTGATCATGTTACTCATTGTACGCACAACTGTTCCAAGGGAGAGAGATCGGTGAAAGCAGCCATCCTGACCGCGCCGAACGCGATGGCGCTCGGTGACGCGCCCGATCCGACCCCGGCCGACGGCGACCTCGTGCTGCGCGTCAAGGCGGCGACCATCTGCGGCACCGATATCCGCATCTACCGCGGCCGCAAGACCGCCGGCATTCGCTACCCCTCGATCATCGGTCACGAGTTCTCCGGCGAGATCGTCGCCGGCGACGCCACCTTCCGCCCGGGCCAGCGCGTCGCGGTCTGCCCGTCGATCCCCTGCGGCCATTGCGTCCAGTGCCTGCGCGGGCGCGAGAACCTGTGCCCGGAAGCCGAGAACATCGGCTACGAGATCGACGGCGCCTTCGCCGAGCTGATCCGCATCCCCGCCCGCGCCGTCCGGATGGGCAACGTGCACCACCTGCCCGATTCGATCGGCCATGCCCAGGCGGCGCTGATCGAGCCGCTCGCCTGCGTCCTGAACGGCCAGAACAAGGTCGAACTCGCGCAGGGCGACACCGTGGTCGTGCTCGGCTCGGGCCCGATCGGCACGCTGCACATCAAGCTTGCGCGCCTCCGCGGCGCCGCCCGGGTCATCGTCAGCGAGCCGAACCCCGGCCGACGCGCCGCCGCAATCGCCGCGGGCGCCGACGTCGGCATCGACCCGACGACCGAGGACCTGCGCGCCCGTGTGCGCGAGGAGACCGGCGGCCTCGGCGCCGACGTCGTCATCTGCGCCATCGGCATCCCCGCGCTCGCCAGCCAGGCGATCACGCTCGCAGGCTACGGCGGCCGGGTCAGCCTCTTCGCAGGCTTCGCCGGAGGCGAGATGGGCCACCTCGACGTCAACGCCATCCACTACGACGAGCTCCGCGTTACCGGATCGTTCGGCCTGTCGCGGCTCGACTATGCGACCGCGCTTGGGATCGTCGCGACCCAGCGCATCGACACCTCCGACATGATCACGCACAGCTATTCGCTGGCAGAGATGGACGAGGCGATCGGCATGGCCGAGGGAGGCAAGGCGATGAAGGTAGCGATCCTCGATGCCTGAGACCGAGGCGTTCGACGTCGTCATCGTCGGCGGCGGCATCAACGGCTGCGGCACCTTCCGCGACCTCTGCGCCCAGGGCGTGAAGTGCCTGCTGCTCGAGCGCGACGACTTCACCGCCGGCGCCTCCTCGGCCTCGTCGCGGCTGATGCACGGCGGCCTGAAGTACCTCGAGACCGGGGAGTTTCGGCTCGTGAAGGAATCGCTCACCGAGCGCAACATGCTGCTCGCGACCGCGCCGCACATGGTGCGACCGCTCCCCTGCATCGTGCCGGTGCGCTCGTGGGGCGGCGGCATCCTGGGTTCGGTCGCGCGCTTCCTGCGGCTGCCGGGCAGGCTCAAGGACCGCGGCTTCCTGATCACCGCCCTCGGGCTCACGCTCTACGACATCTATGCCGGCGCCTGGCGCGCGATGCCGCGGCACCGGATGCTGACCCGTGCGGCGCTCAGGAAGGAGATGCCGGACCTCGACCCCGGCATCGTCGGCGCCGGACTCTACTACGAGGGACAGATCGCCTATGCCGAGCGGCTGGCGCTCGAGCTCGTCCTCGACGGCGAGGCGCTCGAGCCGCGCAGCCGCGGGCTCAACCACGTCGAGCTGCTGACCCCCGAGGGCGACGCGATCGTCTATCGCGAAGGCGGCGCGACCCGGCGCGCCCGCGCGCGGGTCGTGATCAACGCGGCCGGCGCCTGGATCGACGCGGTCAACGCGCGGCTCGGCGTCCCGACCACGCTGATCGGCGGCAGCAAGGGCTCGCACCTCGTCGTCGACAACCCGGCGCTGCACGCGGCGCTCCGGGGGCGCATGGTCTACTTCGGTACCGCCGACGGACGCGTGAACCTCGTCTACCCGATGCTCGGCCGGGTGCTCGTCGGCTCGACCGACATCCCGGTCGCCGACCCCGACGCCGTCGAATGCGACGAGACCGAGGTCGCCTATCTGCGCGGCGCCGTCGCCCAGGTCTTTCCCGGCATCCCGGTGACCGAGGACCAGATCGTCTACCGCTTCTGCGGCGTGCGCCCGCTGCCGCGCGCCGACGCGGCCGACATCGGCAGCGTGTCCCGAGACCATTCGATCGCCGCGGTCGCGCTGCCGGGCACCGCCGTCCCGGTCTTCTGCCTGATCGGCGGCAAGTGGACGACCTTTCGCGCCTTCTCCGAACAGGCCGCCGACCGGGCGCTGGCCGAGCTCGGCATGGCACGGCGCGCCTCGACCGTCGGCATGCCGATCGGCGGCGGCCGGGACTTCCCGCGCGAGCCGGCGGCCCGTGCGGCGATGACCGCTCATATGGCCCGCGCCGCCGGTATCGACCCCGCCCGCGCCGACACCCTCCTCGCCCGCTACGGAACCCGCGCCCGCGCCTACTGCGACAGCCGCGCCGGCAAGGGCGAGAGCATGCTCGCCAGCCTCCCCGACTACGCCCGCGAGGAACTCGCCTACGTCGCCCGAACCGAACGCGCCCGATCCCTCGACGACCTCCTCCGCCGCCGAACCGCCATCGAGCTCTGCGGACAAGCCAACGCCTCCCTTCGCGAAGAACTCGAGGAGCTCATCCCGAAACCTGCCGAGCCGGCATCGGCGGATGCGCTTCCCCTCGGGGCCGCGCTGTCGAGCTGACGGTCCGCCGGGTCTCTATTTGTTGGGTGAGTGGTGCGGTTGAGAAGACTCGAACTTCCACGGGGGTTAGCCCACAGCGACCTCAACGCTGCGCGTCTACCAGTTCCGCCACAACCGCACGGGGAGGGCTTCTAGCAAAGCCTTCGCCCCCCCACAAGGCTTAACGCCCGCCCGGCGCGTCAGTTCGAGACCGGCTTCGGCAGGGCGAGAGGGGTCGCCGCCGGGGCCGCGGCGGCGTCGGGCGCTGAACCCGTGCTCGCCTTCTCGTCGGAGGCATTGACCACGGTCGCCTGCGTTTCGCCGACCGTCAGCAGCGCACTCGTCGCCTCGAGCAGGTCGAGCCGGTTGTCGGGATCGGAGGTCACCAGCGGCGTCGCGCCCTTCTCGAGCGCGTCGGTCGCCGCGTCGAGCCAGTCGACGCCGATCGCGCCGCGCTCGGGCGTGCCGTAGCCGTCGATCAGATGGTAGGCGACGAGCTCGTCGTAGGCGCCCTCGCCGAGCCCGACGAGGACGAGCGCCGAGGCCAGCGCGACGTCGGCATCGTCGGTGGAATAGCCGACACCGAGGCAGATGCGCGCGTTGGCACTGAGCTGCGCGGCCGGGATGCCGGTGCCGGCGGCGAACTTCTGCAGCGCCGCGGTCACCTCGGCGGGCTTGCCGGTCACGAGCTGGCCGACGTACTCGCGCATGCTGGGGGCAAAGGCGACGCATTGCTCCTCGAGCTGCTTTTGGGTGAACTGCGGCGCGGTGGCCGCGAGGCTGGCGCCGTCGTCGATGGCAAACGAGCGGGCGAGGCAGAACTGCTCGTCGAGCGTCTGCAGGGCGTCGATCTTCTGGCCGACCTTGTAGACGACGGGGCCGCCGTTCCGGCTGGTCGCGATGCTGGTCCGGTTGCAGGCGGCCGACATCGAGGGCGCGGCCGGACCGGAGATGAATGCCGGCATCGCCGCCGGTGCGGCGGCGGCCGGCTCGCTGGCCGAGGCCTGGGTGACGCCGGCCGGGACGGCGGGCGCGGTCGGCGCGACCGGCTGCACCGGCGGCGGCGCCACGGCGGCGGTGGCGGCCGGGATTCCGAGCTGCTCCTGGCGGTAGGCGAG
Source organism: Amaricoccus sp. (assembly GCA_046348915.1). Taxonomy (GTDB): domain Bacteria; phylum Pseudomonadota; class Alphaproteobacteria; order Rhodobacterales; family Rhodobacteraceae; genus Amaricoccus. The sequence continues at coordinate 219,475 of JAXMDH010000018.1, read as the reverse complement.
GAGGAGCCCGCGGGTGCCCTGGCCGCTGGTCGCGATGGTCTGGGCGGTCGCGGGGCCGCCGATGATCGCGCGGTCGTAGGAGGCGGTCAGGAACGTCCGCTCGTAGTCGGTGAGGACGCCGGTGGGCGGGCTGCCGAGGAAGGCCTGGTACTGGCCGATGGCGGCACGGCTGTTGGCGCCCATCACGCCGTCCGGCACCCCGGCGGGGAAGCCGAAGTAGTTGAGCGCGGTCTGCACCTGCCGGTTCGCCTCGCGCTGGTAGCCCGAGACCTGCGGTCGGACGTAGGTGTGCTGCACCACCACCGGCCGGCGCGCCTGCTGGACCGCCAAGGTTCCGAGCACGCCGGTCGCGACCCCGCCGATGAAGGCGCCGGCATCGCCGGCGGCCGCGGGAAGGGCCGTCGAGGTGAGCGCCACGGCGGCCACGACGAGGCCCTGGAGGGCAATCCGGTACGGCATGACGTGAATCCTCTCGAAAAAATCCGTGCCACTGCTCAAAAGGCTTTTGAGCAAAACTACCCGATTCGCGCGCGGCGACGAAGGGCTCTCTATGGATATGGCTGAACTCGCGAAGGTTGCGGACCCTGCCCGGACGCCCGTCGAGTGGGCGATCGCCGACGGGCTCGTTCCCTATCCGCAGGCACTCGCGGCCATGGAGGCGCGCGTCGAGGCGATCCTCGCGGGCGAGGCGCCGGAGCTTGTCTGGCTGCTCGAGCATCCGCCGCTCTATACTGCGGGGACGTCGGCGAAGCCGTCGGACCTGCTCTGGCCCGACCGCTTCCCGGTCTACCAGGCGCGGCGAGGCGGCGAGTTCACCTATCACGGGCCCGGGCAGCGGGTGGCCTACGCGATGCTCGACCTCAACCGGCGTGGCCGCGACGTCCGCGCCTATGTCTGGCGACTGGAGGAATGGGTGATCGGCGCGCTCGCCGCCTTCGGCGTCAGGGGCGAGCGGCGAGAGGGACGGGTCGGGGTCTGGGTGGTGCGCCCGGAGCGGCCGCCGCGGCCCGACGGCAGCCTGGCCGAGGACAAGATCGCGGCGATCGGCGTGCGGCTGCGCCGCTGGGTGTCGTTCCACGGCATCGCGATCAACCTCGAGCCCGACCTGTCGCACTTCGCCGGGATCGTGCCCTGCGGCATCCGCGGGCACGGCGTGACGAGCCTCGTCGACCTCGGCCTGCCGGTGACGATGCCCGACCTCGACCTGGCGCTGCGGGAATCGTTCGCCTCGGCCTTCCCGCCGGTGTGACAGGGCTCCGGATCCAGGCGTCGCCTTCAGTTGGTCGAGGATGTGACCCGGTCGATCGCTGGGTCGACAGCGCGGACGAGCTGCGGACAAATGCGGCTGTCCGCACGCGGACAGATGAGTAAGCCATTGTAATCACTGCAGTCTGGTTTTGGCGTTAACCGGGTGGCAAGGATTGTCCGCACCTTCCCGCTGCGGCCCGGACGGATGGGCGACACGTCGCGGTGCACACGAGTTCGTAGCCTGTGCAAGCGTGATCGGCGGCTTGTGATGGCGGGGAAGGCTGGCTAGGGTCCGGCCGCTTTGTTCGGAGGCCGCGCCCGATGCCCGCCGGAAACCTCGGCCGCGCCGTCCTGGTCGCCGCCATCGTCTTCGCCCTCGACCGCGTGTCGAAGATCCTCGTCGTCGAGCGGCTCGACCTGCAGACCCGGCTGCACATCCCGGTGTTCGATCCCTGGCTCAACTTCAGCATGGCCTGGAACCAGGGGATCAACTTCGGCCTCTTCGACTTCGGCGATGCGGGCCGCTGGCTGCTGATCGGGCTGGCGGTGGCGATCGTCGTGGCGCTCGCGGTCTGGGTGCGCCGGGGCGGCTGGGTGCAGGCGATGGGCGCGGGTGCCATCATCGGCGGCGCGCTCGGCAACGTCTGGGACCGGCTGCGCTGGGGCGCGGTCGCCGACTTCATCAACATGAGCTGCTGCGGCATCCGCAACCCCTTCGCCTTCAACCTCGCCGATGCCGCGATCTTCGGCGGCGCCGCGCTGCTGGTGCTGGCCGGCAGCCGCGCAAGGGGGCGTGACGGGCCGGACCGAGTGCGCTAGGACGGGCGCGAAAGGCCGGCGAGGAGGAGAATGCGGGCAGGGAAGGCATTGGCGTGTCTGGCGCTCGCGGTTGCGGCGGCGGTCCCGCTTGCCGGCTGCAAGGGCGACAACACCCTCGCCGGCGGCCTGCGTGCGGCCGGCGTCGGCGGCTCGCCCGACGAGTTCATGGTGCTGCCCACCCGCCCGCTCGAGATGCCGCAGGATCTTGCGGCGCTGCCGCCACCGCAGCCCGGCACCATCAACCGCGTCGACTACCGGCCGAAGGAGGAAGCGATCGCCGGCCTGACCGGCCGCACGACGATCGCCACCGCCAGCGGCGGGCCGCTGGTCGCCCGCACCGGCCAGGGCGCTCCCGGGATCCGGGGCGAGCTCGCCGCCGAGGACGTGACCTGGCGGCAGACGCACCACGGCCTCCTGCTGCCGCGACTTCTCGCCAAGGACAAGGACACCGTGGTCTACGGCGGGATGATCCTCGACGCGCCGGCCGAATACGACCGGTTGCGGGCGATGGGCGTGCAGATCCCGGCCGCCCCGCCGTCGGCGCTCGGCCAGTAGCGCGGACTCACCCCGCGTTAACCATTAATCGGTAGCTCGCCGTTCGACGTCATGCTAGTTCTAGCGGCATGAACGTCGTGACCCCCAAGATGATGCTCGACCGGCGGCCGATCCGGCAGCTTGACACGGCGGCGGCAAACCGGATCGCGGCCGGTGAGGTGATCGAACGGCCCGCGGCGGCGGTCAAGGAACTGGTCGAGAACGCTCTCGACGCCGGGGCGCGGCGGATCGACGTCGCCTATGCCGACGGCGGCAAGCGGCTGATCCGGGTGCAGGACGACGGGCACGGCATCCCGGCCGCGGAGCTGGCGCTGGCGCTCGAGCGGCACGCGACCTCCAAGGTCGACGGCACCGACCTGACGCACATCCTGAGCTTCGGCTTCCGCGGCGAGGCGCTCCCGTCGCTCGGCGCGGTCGGCCGGCTGACGCTGACCTCGCGCTTCGCCGGGGCCGCCGAGGCGGCGAGCGTGACGGTGCTCGCCGGCGCGACCTCGCCGCCGCGGCCGGCGGTGCTGGCCCGCGGAACCGTGGTCGAGCTCGAGGGGCTGTTCTCGGCGACGCCGGCGCGGCTCAAGTTCCTGCGCGCCGACCGGGCCGAGGCCCAGGCGATCGGCGAGACCGTGCGGCGGCTGGCAATGACGGCACCGGGCGTCGCCTTCACGCTGGTCGACCGCTCCGACCCCGACGAGTCGCGCGAGATCCTGCGGCTCGATGCCGAGGCGGGCGACCTCTTCGACGCGCTCCAGCCGCGGCTCCGGGTCCTGCTCGGCGCGGACTTCGTGGCCAACGCGCTGCCGATCGACGCCTGCCGCGACGGGCTGCACCTCGGCGGCTTCGCGGGCCTGCCGACCTTCTCGCGCGGCGCGGCGGTGGCGCAGCACCTCTTCGTCAACGGCCGGCCGGTGCGCGACAAGCTCTTGCTCGGCGCGCTTCGGGCGGCCTATGCCGACCTCCTGCCGCGCGACCGGCACCCGGTGGCGGCGCTCTTTCTCGACTGCGATCCCGAGGAGGTCGACGTCAACGTGCACCCGGCCAAGGCCGAGGTGCGCTTCCGCGACCCCGGCACCGTGCGCGGCCTCCTGGTCGGGGCGCTGCGCCAGGCGCTGGCCGCCGCCGGCCACCGCGGTTCGACGACGACCGGCATCGCCATGCTCGGCGCCTTTCGCGCCCCTCCCCCGCGGCCGCTCTCGCCGGCGGTCGAACGCGCGCTCTGGGCGCCCGTGCCGATGCCGTCCGCGACGGGCCTCGCCGAGCCGCCGGCCGCCGGCTGGGCCGCGCGGTTCGAGGAACCGCCGGCCGAGGAACCCGAGGGGATGCCGCTCGGGGTGGCGCGCGCGCAGCTGCACGGCACCTACATCGTCGCGCAGACCGCCGACGGGGTGGTGATCGTCGACCAGCACGCCGCACACGAGCGGCTGGTCTACGAGCGGCTCAAGGCCGCCCGCGCCGCCGCCGGCGTCTCGGGGCAGATGCTGCTGATCCCCGAGGTGGTCGAGCTCGAGCCCGCGGCCTGCGCCCGCCTTCTCGGCGCCGCCGGCGAGCTCGCGCGGCTCGGCCTCGTCTTCGAGCCCTTCGGCGGCAACGCCCTCTGCCTGCGCGAGACGCCGGGGCTGCTCGGCGAGGTCGACGGCGCGCGGCTCCTCGCGGACGTCGCCGATGCGCTGGCCGAGGACGAGGGCCGCGGGCTCGAGGCCAGGATCGACGCGGTCCTGTCGCGCATGGCCTGCCACGGATCGGTGCGGGCCGGGCGGCAGATGCGCGCGGAGGAGATGAATGCGCTGCTGCGCCAGATGGAGGCGACCCCCTTCTCCGGCCAGTGCAACCACGGCCGCCCGACCTGGGTCGAGCTCAAGCTCGGCGACATCGAGCGGCTCTTCGGACGGCGGTGATGATCGAGATCGGAAGCTACCAGCTCGCGGCCGACGACCCGCGCCTCTGGGCGGCGGGCGCGGGGCTCCTCGTCTTCCTCGTCCTCTGGCGGGCGATCGCCCGCTCTGGGCGCGCGGTCGAGCCGCTCGCGCGCCACCTCGCCGACCTCGACGGCGCCGTGCGCGCGCTGAATGACGGCCAGCACCAGCTGCACGGCGGGCTGACGCATGTCGCCGAGAGCCAGGCGGCGGCGCAGGCGAGGATCGCCCAGTCGCTGGAGGCACGGCTCGCCGAGGTGAGGCAGGCGATGGGCGAATCGCTCAACACGAGTTCCGTCCGCACCGCGCGCTCGCTCGGCGAGCTGCAGCAGCGGCTGGAGACGATCGACAGGGCGCAGACCAAGATCGAGAAGCTGTCGGGCGACGTGCTCGGGTTGCAGGACATCCTGTCGAACAAGCAGACCCGCGGCGCCTTCGGCGAGATCCAGCTGCGCGAGATCGTGACGCGGGCGCTGCCGCCCGACGTCGTGACCTTCCAGGCGACGCTGTCGACCGGGGTCAGGGCCGACTGCCTGATCGACCTGCCGCAGCCGCCGGGACCGATCGTCGTCGACGCCAAGTTCCCGCTCGAGCCCTACGAGGCGCTGCGCGCGGCGAAGACCCCGGCCGAGGCGCAGGCGGCGCAGCGGATGATGCGCGGGGCGGTGCGCGCGCACATGCGCGCCATTGCGGAAAAATACGTGATCGAGGGCGAGACGGCCGAGGGGGCGCTGATGTTCCTGCCGTCGGAGGCCGTCTATGCCGAGCTGCACGCGAACTTCGGCGACCTCGTCCGCGAGGGCTTCGGGCTGCGGGTCTGGATCGTGTCGCCGACGACCTGCATGGCGACGCTGCACACGCTCCGCGCGGTCTTGAAGGACGCGCGGCTCCGGGCGGAGTCGCATGCGATCCGGCGCGAGCTCGGGCTCCTCCACCGCGACGTCGAGCGGCTGTCGCAGCGGGTCGGCAACCTCGACCGCCACTTCGGCCAGGCGCAGAAGGACATCGAGGAGATCAAGATCTCGGCGACCCGGGCGCACGGGCGGGCGCGGCGGCTCGAGGCGATCGACTTCGCGGAGGCGGCGCCGGACGATCTGCCGGGGACTGCGGTGCCGGCGGTGCATCTCGACAGCTGAAATCCGTCGCGCGACGTGGCAGGGTGCGCGCCGAACCGGCCCGGAGTCCGCCATGGCGCAACTCGCCCTCGACGACCACCCGCAGCGCTTCGCGCTCGTCAACGAGCTGCACGCGCGGCCGTTCCCGGAGCTGACCGCGCCTTGCGCGGCGGTGCACCTGGCGATCAAGCAGCCGGAGAACGCCGCCGACCGCGACCGCGAGGCGGACCGGGCGCACCTCCGCGCGCTGCTCGACCGGCACGGGGCGCCGCATCCGCCGCCGGGCGCCAACCACTATTCGGGGCCGCTCGCGAAGGGGTTCCTGAAATGGGAGCTGCATACCGAGTTCGTCACCTACACGCTCTTCGCCGAGGGGGTGGCGAAGACGCCCTTCTCGGGCGAGCTCTTCCGGCTGTTCCCGGCCGACTGGCTGGCGGAGGCGCCGGGCAAGGTGCTGACCTCGTGCCTGGTGCGCGTCGAGTCGTGCGACGCCGACGCGGCCGAGGGCCGCATGGAGAGGGACGCGCCGGAGTGGTTCGTGCTCGAAAGCCTCGCCGCCAGCCGGGTCGTCGACGGCGAGGCGGTGATCGCCGCCGACTTCCGCATCGACGAGAACGGCCACAGCCGCGTCCTGGTCCTGGCGCAGCCGGGCATCGGCGAGCGGCGGCTGGGGCGGATCGTGCAGCGGATCCTCGAGCTGCACACCTACGCCGGCATGGCGCTCCTGACGCTGCCGGTGGCGCGCAGCGTCTCGACCTCGGTCGCGCGGATCGACCGCGAGCTGACGGCGGTGGTCGAGCGGATGGCGGCCGAGGTCGGGCAGGAGCCGGCGACGCTGGACCGCCTCTTGAAGATCGCGGCCGAGATCGAGCACCTCGCCTCGACCTCGGCCTTCCGCTTCGGCGCAGCGGGCGCCTACGAGGCGATCGTCAACCAGCGCATCGCGGTGCTGCGTGAGGAGCGGATCGGCGGGCGGCAGCTCTTCGGCGAGTTCATGACCCGGCGGTTCGACCCGGCGATGCGGACCTGCCGCTCGTCCGAGGAGCGGCTCGACGAGCTGTCGGGCCGCGCCGAGCGGGCGGCGAACCTGCTGCGGACCCGGGTGGACGTCGCGAACCAGCAGCAGAACGTCGAGGTCCTGAGGGCGATGGATCGGCGGGCGGCGATGCAGCTCAGGCTGCAGGAGACGGTCGAGGGGCTGTCGGTCGTCGCGATCAGCTACTATGCCGTCAACCTCGCCGGCACCGCCCTCGGGCCGCTGGCCGAGCCCCTCGGCGTCGAAGAGGGGCTGCTGAAGGCGCTGCTGACCGTTCCGGTGGTCGTTCTCGTCTGGCTCGGCGTCCGGCGGATCCGCAAGGGGCTCGGGCACGACGGCGGGCATTGACCGCGACCGGACCGCGTGAGGATCGGCCACCGCCTTGGCGATCATCGACCGATTGACGCTCGCGTCGGTGCAGTAGTAGCGTTTTCGTGAACGCCGTGGGGGTTCGGACGCCTGCAATGCCCGCTCCGGGGACGGCGGTCTGGAAAAGGGGGAAGGATGCGCAGGACACCATTGCTCGCCGTAGGCTTGTTCGCCGGATGCTGGATGCCCCTGGCGGCGCAGGCGTTGACCTACAGCTTCAGCTTCACCAATCCCTTCGCGGTCGACAACGGCGTGTCGGGGCAAGTCCTCGGCCAAGTCGACGGGCTGGCCGACAACGCCACTGGCCGCGCGTCCAGCGTGCAGATTTTTGTGGGATCTCCAGCCACGGGCGAATACGTCTCCGCGAGCGATCGGCTGCCCAACAGCTTCACAGTGGCCAACGGGGCCATAACCGCCTTCAACTTCCGTTCTTCGGGGCTGTTCAACACCGCGCCCGCGGTGACATGCTGTGCGTTCAACATGTATACGAATGCGCAGGGGCAGATCTACGCGGGACTTTCCGCGTCGGCCCGGGGGTGAGCAACGGCCTTGCCTCGGACTTCGCCTTCACCCCGATCGTGACCCCGAACCCCCCGACCCCAGTGCCGCTGCCGGCGCCATTCGCCATGCTGCTGGCTGCGCTCGCCGGGATCGGATTGGCGTGCCGCGCCCGCGGGCGCAGGGGCGACGCGTCGGCCGCATGAGGGACAGGTTGCGGCAACGCAGGACGCGCCGGCCGTGGGCCCGAAAATGAACGCCCTCACGGCGCGGTCGAGCGCCGTGGGGCGCGCAGGACATTCGGACGCCGACCCATGGCGCCTTCGTTGCGCCGACGATGGCCGCAGCAGAGCCCGACATCAAAGCGCCAGCGTCGTCGCCACCATCCCCGGGTCGTCCGGGTCCGCGGCGATCGCGAACCCAAGGCCGTCGACCAGCCGCCGCATGCCGCGGTTCTCGGCGAGCACGATCCCGTCGAGCCGCTCGACCCCGTCGGCGCGCGCGTAGTCGATCAGGATGCGCATCAAGGCCGACCCGAGCCCGCGCCCCTGCAGGTCCGAGCGGACGAGCAGCGAATATTCCGCCGCCCGGTGGTCGGGCTCGCAGACCATCCGCGAGACGCCGGCGAGCGCGCCGTCGGGCGCGATCGCGACGAAGGCCATCTCGCGGTCGTAGTCGAGCTGGGTCATCCTGAGGCTCCATTCCATCGGGAACTGCCGCCGCGGCGCGAGGAAGCGCATGCGGATGTCCTCGGGATCGACGCGCTCGAAGAAGGCCGGGTAGAGCAGCCCGTCCGCCGGCCGGATCGGCCGCAAGGCGTAGGCGCCGTCCGGCGCGGCATGCGTCCGGCGCCACTCGGCCGGATAGGGGCGGATGACGAGATCGGGATTCGGCGCCCGGCGGCCGACCTCGGCGGGCTCGATCTCGATCCAGGCGTCGAGCGACAGCACGCCCACCCCGTCGGCGAGGAGCGGGTTGACGTCGACGGCGCGCAGGCACGGAAAATCCTCGGTCAGGTGCGACGAGCCCGATGATCGCCCGGTGAAGCGCCGCGGCATCGGCCGGCGGCCGGCCGCGAAAGCCGCCGAGCAGGCGACCGACGCGCGTCCGCCCGACCAGCTCGGCCGCGAGCCCCGCGTCGAGGGGCGGCAGCGCCACGGCGGTATCACCGAGCACCTCGACCGCGACCCCGCCGGCGCCCAACAGGATCAACGGTCCGAAGATGGCGTCGCGCCCGAGCCCGAGGATCAGTTCCTGAGCCTCGGGTCGCCGCACCATCGGCTGCAAGGCGAAGCCGTCGATCCGCGCGTCGGGCGCCCCGGCCCGCACCCTTTCGGCGATCGCCCCGGCGGCCGCCCGGGCCGCCTCCGGCGAGGCGACGTCGAGGACGACCGCGCCGAGATCGGACTTGTGGCCGACGTCGCGCGACAGGAGCTTGACCGCGATCCGACCGCCGTCGGCGAGCATCGCCGCCGCCTTCGTGCCCACCGAGTCGGGGTCGCCGCCACCGAGCGCGGCGGCGAGGGGATGCCGTAGGCCGCGAGGACCGCGTCCGCCTCGGGCGCGGTCAGGACGCGCCGCCCCTCGGCCCCACCGCGGCAAGGATCGCCGCGACGCGCTCGCGCCCGGCATCCGCGGTCGCCTCGCCCGCCTCGGCGTCGCCGCGGTCGGGGACGCGCAGGAGCGCCGCCTGGGCGCGTCCCCAGTCGGTCAGGTAGCCGACCGCCGCGACCGCCGGACCGGGCGTGTCGTAGCCGGCGATCCCCCGCGACCGGAGCAGCGCCCTGCCCTCGCGCGCGGCGGCGCCCCCGATCCAGCAGGCGAGCACCGGCTTGCGCCCGACCCCCTCGAGCTCCGCCGCCACCGCCTCCGCGGCCTCGACCGGCGGTGCCGCCGCGCTCGGCGCGTGCATCACCAGCAGCGCGTCGACCCCCGGTCGGCCGCGACCACCGCCAGCGCCGCCCCGAAGTCGGACGGCGCCGCCCCCGAGCCGATGTCGACCGGGTTGCCGCCGCTCCAGGGCCGCGGCAGGCCCGAGTCGAGCCGCTCGACGGTGGCCGCGGCCAGGCCTGCCAGCGTGCCGCCGGCCGCCTCGAGCCGGTCGACCGCCAGCACGCCGGCGCCGCCGCTGTTGGTGACGACCGCGAGCCGCGCCCGTGACATCGGGCGGGAGCGGGCCAGGGTCTCGGCCGCCGCGAAGAGCTCGGCCAGCCCTCCCACCCGCACCACGCCGGCGCGTGCCAGCGCCGCCTCGACCACCGCCTCCTCGCCGGCGAGCCGCCCGGTGTGGGTCGCCGCCGCGGCGGCGGCCCGCGGCGTCCGGCCCGCCTTGAGCACGATGACCGGCTTGACGCGCGCCGCCGCCCGCGCCGCCGACAGGAACTTGCGCGGCGCCGGGACGCTCTCGAGGTAAAGCAGAATCGCCCGTGTCCGACCGTCCCCGGCCAGGAGATCGATGCAGTCGCCGACGTCGACGTCGGCCATTCCGCCCAGCGACAGCACGCAGCTGAGGCCGATGCCGTGGTCGGCCGCCCGCTCGACGAGCGCCGCCGCGACCGTCCCCGACTGCGAGACGAGCGCGAGCTCGCCCGCCACGGGTGCCGTCGGCGCCAGCGTCGCCGCCAGCCGCAGCGCCGGCACGATCAGCCCGTCCGATCCCGGCCCGATCACCCGCAGGAGGTGCGGCCGCGCCGCGTCGAGCATCGCCTGCCGCTGCGCCGCCTCCGGGACCTCGCTCAACACCACGGCCAGGCGGCAGCCGCGGGTCCCGAGCTCGCCGATCAGCCCCGGGATCGCGGCGGCCGGGCCGGCGACCACCGCGAGGTCGGGGGCCTCCGGAAGCTCGAGCGGGCTGGAAAAGGCCGGGAGCCCGTGCACTTCCCCCCGGCCCGGATCGACCGGCCAGACCGGCCCCTCGAAGCCGCCGGCCAGGATGCCGGCGAGGACGCGCGGCCCGGCCGTGCCGGGCGGCCCGCCGGCGCCGACCACCGCCACCGACCGCGCCTGCAGCGCCTGGTAGAGATTCCGCACCGTCACCGCGCTGCCCTCCGTGCCCCGCCCCCGCGCCTTGCGCGCGCCGGAGCTTCCGGGGCAGCATGCCGCCAGGAACCCGGGAATCCCATATGCACGAGCTCCTGACCCCCGCCGAGATGGGCGAGGCCGACCGGCGCACCATCGCCGCCGGCACGCCGGGCATCACGCTGATGGAGGCCGCCGGCGCCGCGGTCGCCGAGGCGACCGCCGCCCTTGTCCCCGCAGGCCCCGTGCTCGTCGTTGCCGGCCCCGGCAACAACGGCGGCGACGGCTTCGTCGCCGCGCGCCTGCTGGAGGCCCAGGGCCGCCCGGTGACCGTAGCGCTCGTCGGCGACCCGGCGCGCCTGCGCGGCGACGCCGCGATCGCCTTCGACCGCTGGGACGGCGCGACGGTTGCCGCCGAGCCACCGCTCCCGGAGGCGGCCGTCGTCGTCGACGCGCTTTTCGGCGCCGGCCTCGACCGGCCGGTGACCGGCCTCGCCGCCGACGTCGTCGCCGCAATGAACGCCGGCCCGCCGGTGGTCGCCGTCGACCTGCCGAGCGGCGTCAGCGGCGAGACCGGCGAGATCCTCGGCGTCGCGGTGCGCGCCGCCACCACCGTCACCTTCTTCCGCAGGAAGCCCGGCCACCTGCTCTACCCGGGCCGCGGGCTCTGCGGCCGCACCGAGGTCGCCGATATCGGCATCCCGGCGAGCGTACTCGCCGCGATCCGCCCGACCGCCTTCGAGAACGGCCCGGCGCTCTGGCAGGCCGCGCTGCGCCCGCCGGCCGCCGAGGATCACAAGTTCCGCCGTGGCCACGCCCTCGTCGTCTCGGGCCCGATCGCCCGCACCGGCGCCGCCCGCCTCGCCGCCGGCGCCGCCCTGCGCGCGGGCGCCGGCCTCGTGACGCTGGCGAGCCCGCCCGGCGCCCTCGCGGTCAACGCCGCTCACCTGACCGCGGTCATGCTGCGCCGCATCGCCGGCGCGGACGACCTCGCCGATGCGCTTGCCGACCCGCGGGTGACCGCCGTCGCCCTCGGCCCTGCGCTCGGGACCGGTGACCGCGAGCGGGCGCTCCTCGACGCCGCCCTCGCCGCGCACCCGGCGGCCGTCCTCGACGCCGACGCGCTGACCATGGGCGCCGCCGACCCGGCGCGCTTTTTCGCCGCGATCGCCGCCCGCCCCGGCCCGGTGATCCTGACCCCGCACGAGGGCGAGTTCGCCCGCCTCTTCCCCGACCTCGCCGCTCTGCCCCGCCCGGCGCGCGCCCGCGCCGCGGCCGCACGCTCCGGCGCGACCGTCGTGCTCAAGGGCGCCGACAGCTGCATCGCCGCCCCCGACGGCCGGCTCGCGATCAACGCCAACGCCCCGCCCTGGCTCGCGACCGCGGGCTCGGGCGACGTCCTCGCCGGCATTGCCGCCGGCCTCCTCGCACAAGGCCTCGCCGGCTTCGAGGCCGCCGCCGCCGCGGTCTGGCTGCACGGGGAGGCCGGGACCGAGGCCGGCCCCGGCCTCACTGCCGAGGACCTCGCCCCGGCGCTGCGCCCCGCGCTCCGCCGCCTCTGGCGCGGGCAGGGCTGACGCCGCCTTCCTTGCCCGGCAGGTTCTTCCGCCGGAGGCCAACTCGCCGCGGGCGGGTCGGGCGGGCATCATCCCGCCCGCCGCCGCGGAGGCGCCCCCCGGGAGGCGGACCGGAATTCTCCGCGATCGAGGGTGCCGGCACGGCCGACCAAGGCCGCCGGTCCCGCCAGCCAGATCTCGGCCCGGCGCCGCCCTTCCTCGAACAGGCGGGTCAGGTGCGCCGGGTCGGCGTCGAGCCGCCCGGAGGCGACCAGGTCCGGCGTCTCGCCGCCGGCGATCCGGTGCAGCCGCGGGCGGCTGAAGCCCCTGCGTCGGGCGAGTGCGTCGAGCTCGGCGACCAGCGGCGCGTTGAAGCCGATCTCGCCCATGCGGTTGATGATCTGCCGGGCTCCGCACGGGACCTCGGGCCGCACGACGGGGTTGAGCTGCACGATCACGATGTCGCGGCTCGAGGTGTCGGCGACCAGTGGCGCGAGCGCTGGGTTGGCGCTGAACCCGCCGTCCCAGTAGGCGGTGCCATCGATCTCGACCGCCGGGTAGAGCTGCGGCAGGCAGGCCGAGGCCAGCACCGCCTCGACCCCGACCTGCGGCCCGCTGAACACCCGCGGCCGGCCGGTCGCCACCTCGGTCGCCGCCACATGCACGGAGACGGATCCTTGGGCCACCCGCTCGAAATCGACCCGCGCGGCCAGGATCTCCCGCAGCGGGTCGAGCCCGCGCGGGTTCAGCGTCCGCGGCGGCACCAGACGCGACAGCCCGTCGACCATCAGGTAGCCGAGCGAATGGTCGAGGCCGTCGCGCCCGCGCAGCTGGTCGATGACGCCCCGCCGCACCGGCGACAGCCGCGCCGACTGGCCGACGGCCTGCCAGAAGTCGGCCAGGGCCGTCCGCGCGGCCGCGGGCCCGCCGCGGGCGAGTCCGTCGGCCAGCACCACGGCGTTCATCGCCCCGGCGCTGGTGCCGCTGACCGCCCGTATCGCAAAGCGCTCGGCCTCGAGCAGCCGGTCGAGCACTCCCCAGGTGACCGCCCCGTGGGCGCCCCCGCCTTGCAGGCCGAGGTGCACCGGCAACGGACCGGCGGCCCCGGACCACATCCGAGTCACGCGCATCGCCTGATTCCCCTGCCATTGTTGCGGTGCAGTATATGCGCCGCAACGCAACATGGGCAAGCTTCAGGCGGCGCGCCGCAGCATCGCGATCCTGACCAGCAGGCGCTCGACCAGCGCCCGCGCCGGCGTGGGGCGGGCCGAGCGGAGGGCGAGTTCCGCCTCCATGATCAGGGCGAGCGCCTTTTCGAGCTCGCCCGCGCCCAGCGCGCGCGCCTGCGCCGCCATTCGCGCGCGTCGGTCGCCGAAGACCGGCGGGCGGGCGCGCGACAGCGCCGCCTCCGGGTCGCCGGCGCTGGCCGCAGCGTGCAGGATGCGGAAGTAGCGGCCGGCGGCGATGGTGACGCCGGTCGGGTTGCCGGTGCCGCCGATGCCGCGGAAGGCCCGCGCCAGCCCGCGCGCGTCGCCGTCGGCGGCGAGCGCCACCATCGCGTCGACCTCGGCCTCGCCGAGGGGCGGGGCGCAGGCGGCCACGTCCTCGGAGGCGAGCGGCGCCGGGTCGCCGCGCTTGTAGAGCGCGAGCTTGGCGACGAACTGGGCGAAGTCGCCGGGATCGAGCGCCCGGGCGAGTCCCTCGAGGTCGCCCATGACCGCCCGGTCCGGGAGCGGCAGCCCGGCGGCCGCCAGCGCGTCCTCGATCTCGCGGCGTCCGGGCGGGTCGGCGTAGATGCCGATCGCGACCGCCCGCGGCAGCGCCTCGAACGCCTTGCGCAGCGCACTGCCGGCGCCGAGGCCGCCGGCCGTCACCACCAGCCGCGCGTCGCCCGCGGCCCAGGCCTCGAGGGCGGCCTTGATCGCCGCGGCCGCTGCGTCGCCGGCGTCCTCGACGAGGACCGCGCGCGGGCCGGAGAAGAAGCCGAGCGCCTTCATCGCATCGATGACCCCGGCCGGGTCGCGCCGGACCTCGGCCCCGGCGATGCGGGTCAGCCGCATGTCGGCCGCGCCGTCGGGGCCGATCAGCGCCTCGACCAGCGCCGCCCGCTTCAGCGCCACGCGCATCGGGTCGGCGCCGTAGAGGAGCACCCCGGCGCAGCCGGGGTCGGGCCTCGCCAGGAACCGCCCCGCCTCGCGCGCGGCGAGCTTCACGCCCAGCCCTCGGAACTCAGCGCCAGCCGCTGCAGGATTTTGTCGGCGAGGTCGACCGCCAGCCGCCGCTCGGCGTCGCGCTCGGCCGAGAGGCTGGCGAAGGCGAAGGAGGTCTCGGACTCGGGCGAGCTGAACCCCGTCACCGACCGGACGACGCCGGCGGCGACCGCGGTGCCGCCGGCGGTCGGCACCAGCTTGTAGGTGGCGGTGCCCACGATGTCGAAGCGGGTCGTCACGTCCTGCTGGGTCAGCGCGACGCCGGTCCGCTTCAGGTCGAAGGTGATCTCGAGCCGGTAGTCGGCCAGCGACGGGTCGCCGAGGCTCGCCGTCAGCCGCTCGCGCATATCGAAGCCGGGCTCGCCCTCGATGACCGGCACCTCGACCCGGCCCGCCATGCGCGACGCCGGCGCGCCCTCGCCGTACATCGGGGTGAAGCCGCAGCCGGCGACCAGGAGCAGTGCGGCGAGGAAAGCCCGCCTGGGTGCGGCAAGCGTCGCGCGGGTGCCCGCGGCGCTTTGGCGCCGTTCGCCGCATGCGCGGCTCGGTCCCCCGGCCCGAAGGGGTCTCCCTTGTTCCTCAAGCCCCGGTGGCTCGGCTGTGGCCCGAGGGGGGCCCTCGCCGGCCCCCCTCGACCCCCCCGGCACTGCCCGATAGGTTGGAAGGAAGGAGGAAGGTGGGGCAGCCGGGCGGGCCTGGGCTCTTTCCGGAGCCGCCCGCGCGGCGAGGCCGCGGGACGACTTAGCGCGGCACGCGAGGGTGCCGAGAGCTCGCTCAGACCACCACATTGACGATCCGGTCGGGCACCACGATCAGCCGCCGCGGCGCCGCCCCGTTCAGCGCCCGCCGCACCGCCGGATCCTCGAGCACCAGCGCCTCGATCGCCGCGGCGTCCGATCCGGCCGGCACCGCGATCTCGGCGCGCCGCTTGCCGTTGACCTGCACCGGCAGCGTGACGCTCGCCTCGACGAGAAGGCTCGAGTCGGCCTCGGGCCAGGCGGTGCGCGCGACCATCCCCGCGCCGCCCGCCATCGCCCAGACCTCCTCGGCGAGGTGCGGCGTCATCGGTGCGGATAGCTGCGCGAGCACCCGCAACGCGAACCGGCGCGCCGGCGCCCCGGCCGGCGCCTTGCCGATCGCGCCCGCGAGTTCGTAGAGCCGCGCGATCGCCTTGTTGAAGGCGAAGCCCTCGACGTCGCCGGTCACGTCGCGGATCGCCCGGTGCGCCGCCCTGAGCAGCTCGGGGTCCCCGGCCCAGTCGGCCTCCCTCGCCTCGAAGGTCTCGTGCGCCAGCCGCCAGACGCGGCCGAGGTGCCGGTGCGCCGCCTCGGCACCGGCGGCGGTCCATTCGACGTCGCGGTCGGGCGGGCTGTCGGAGAGCACGAACCAGCGGGCGGTGTCGGCGCCGTAGCGGCCGATGATGTCGTCGGGATCGACCACGTTCTTCTTCGACTTCGACATCTTGGTCGAGGGCCCGATGTCGACGTGCCGGCCGTCGGCGAGCCGCGCGCCGAAGGCGTCGCGCACCACCTCGGAAGGCTCGCACCAGACCGGGCGGCCGTCGGGACCGGCGGTCGAATAGGTCTCGTGCGTCACCATGCCCTGGGTGAAGAGGGCGTCGAACGGCTCGACCGCCTTCGCCGGCAGGTGCCCGGTCGCCCGCATCGCCCGGGCGAAGAAGCGCGAGTAGAGCAGGTGCAGGATCGCGTGCTCGATGCCGCCGATATACTGGTCGACGTTCATCCAGTAGTCGGCCTCGGCCATCACCGTCGGCTCGGCGGCCCGCGGCGCCGTGAAGCGCGCGAAATACCAGGAGGAATCGACGAAGGTGTCCATGGTGTCGGTCTCGCGGCGCGCCGGCCCGCCGCAGGCCGGGCAGGTCGTCGTCGACCAGGTCGGATGCCAGTCGAGCGCGTTGCCGGGCCGGTCGAAGGTCGCGTCGTCGGGGAGCCTGACGGGCAGGTTCTCGCGCTTCTCGGGCACGATGCCGCAGGCCGCGCAATGTACGACCGGGATCGGCGCGCCCCAGAACCGCTGGCGCGACAGGCCCCAGTCGCGCAGGCGGAACTTGGTGACGCCGCGGCCGATGCCCTTCGCCTCGCAGAAGGCGATGGTGGCGTCGATCGCCGCCGCGCCGGTCATGACGCCGGTCCCCGCCACCGGGAGCAGGTATTCGACGGGCTCGACCTTGGGCGGGACGAAGGCCTCGCTCCCCACGCGCTCGGCCGAGCCGGGTGCGGTGAAGACGTCGATGACCGGCAGCCCGTACTTGCGCACGAAGTCGAGGTCGCGCTGGTCGTGCGCCGGGCAGCCGAAGATGGCGCCGGTGCCGTAGTCCATCAGGATGAAGTTGGCGATCCAGACCGGCAGCTCGCGGGACGGGTCGAGCGGGTGGACGACGCGGATGCCGGTGTCGAAGCCCTTCTTCTCGGCGGTCTCGAGCTCCTCTTCGGAGGTGCCCATCTGCCGGCACTCGGCGAGGAAGGCCGCGACCTTCGGGTCGCCTTCGAGTGCCTTGGCCAGCGGATGCTCGGGCGAGACCGCGGCGAAGCTCGCGCCCCAGAGGGTGTCCGGGCGGGTGGTATAGACCTCGAGCGTCTCGAAGCCCGCCGGTGCGCCGCGGGTCTCGAAGCCGAACTGCAGCCCGCGGCTCTTGCCGATCCAGTTGCGCTGCATGATGCGCACCTTCTCGGGCCAGGCCTCGAGGCCGTCGAGGGCGTCGAGGAGCTCCTCGGCCATGTCGGAGATGCGGAAGAACCACTGCACGAGCTCGCGCCGCTCGACCGGAGCGCCCGACCGCCAGCCCTTGCCGTCGATCACCTGCTCGTTGGCGAGCACGGTCATGTCGACCGGATCCCAGTTGACCACCGCGGCCTTGCGGGTGACGAGGCCGGCCTCGAGCATGTCGAGGAAGAGCGCCTGCTGCTGGCCGTAGTACTCGGGGTCGCAGGTGGCGAGCTCGCGGGTCCAGTCGAAGGTCAGCCCGAGCTGCTTCAGCTGCGCCCGCATCGCGGCGATGTTGTGCCGGGTCCACTCGGCCGGCGGGATGCCCTGCGCGATGGCGGCGTTCTCGGCGGGCAGGCCGAAGGCGTCCCAGCCCATCGGGTGCAGGACGTTGAAGCCGCGGGCGGTCTTGTAGCGGGCGAAGAGGTCGCCCATCGTGTAGTTGCGCACGTGGCCCATGTGGATGCGCCCCGAGGGGTAGGGGAACATCTCGAGCACGTAGAACTTCGGCCGCGACGGGTCGGCCACGGCGCGGAACAGGTCCGCCTCGTCCCAGGCCCGCTGCCATTTCGGCTCGATCGTGCCGGCGTCGTAGCGCGCCATCGCTTCCTCCCTGGTCCGCGAGCGCCTAGCTGCCGGCGGCGGCGATCCGGAGCTGCCGCGCCCGGGTCAGGATCGCGTCCTCGAGCGCGCGGTTCTCGGCGTCGCCGACCGGCACCGCCCGTCCGCCCGACTGGCGGAAGGCCGCGACCTTGAGCGAGCGCGCGTCGAGCGCGGGGTCGCTGATGAAGACCGTCACCCGGTAGCCCCCGCCGCCGACGCTGCCCCAGCCGGTGTTGATGATGCCGGAGAAGGGGTCGGCGCCCTCGAGCGGCAGGAACGAGAGGGTGTCGAGCGAGGCCTGCCACAGGAAGCGGTTGACCGCCACCGACCGCTCCGGGTTCGACTGGTTGCGGAACAGGTCGAAGATGCTTTCGTCGCTGACGTCGTTCTCGGCGTTGCGCCGCTCCATCGCCTTCTCTTGCTGCAGGGACGCGTCGCCGTTGCAGGCGGTCAGCACCCCAGCCGCGGCGGCGGCCAGCCAGATTGCACGCATCCTCATCACGGGCCGGGAGGGTCCTCTCGCATCCTCGGCGGTGTGTAAAGTGAAGCCCCCCGGGCGGCAAGTGCAAAGCGGAAACGCGCCCCGGAGGTCACTGTGGCAAAGCTGCATCATTGTCCTGCGCAAAGATCGGCGGACCTGCCATTTGCTTGACCGTGCGGGGGCCGATGGGAGATGACGGTTTCACTTGATCCGGGGTGTCTCGGATTTGAGATGGGTTTCAAAGAAGAAACACGAGGAAAGCGATGAAGAAGGTTCTCTTCGCAACGACCGCCGCCAGCACGCTGCTGATCGGTGGCATTGCGTCCGCCCAGGGCATTGCCCTCTTCGGCGACGCCCGGTTGGGTCTCGGCTACAACATCAACAACGACGGCGGGCTGACGCTCGACGAGAACGGCAACCCCGATGACGACCTGCGCGCCATCTCGCGCGTCCGGTTCGGCGTCAACATGACCGGCGAGACCGACAGCGGCATCACCTTCGGCGGCACGATCCGTGCGGACAACGCCGTCGGCGGCCAGGGCGGCACGACCGGCCAGTCGGCCGGCTCGGTTTTCGTTTCAGGCAGCTGGGGCACCCTGACCTTCGGCGACACCAACGGCGCCGACGAGCAGTGGGTCGGTGACGTCCCGGGTGACTTCTCGCTGACCGGTCTCGGCAACTACGACGAGACGCCGTTCGTCTCGAACGGCGGCGGCTACGGCAACAGCGACTCGATCCAGTTCGCCAACAACCCGTTCGCCCGTCCGACGGTCCGCTACGACTTCGACATCGCCGGGTTCGGCATCTCGCTGTCGTCCAACCGCGACCTGACCGACATCGTCGTCGGCGCCGGCTACTCGGCGGACTTCGGCGGCGGCAACTTCTCGATCGGTGCCGGCTACAACAAGTTCGACAGCTTCCCGACGACTGCCCAGGGCGGCGCCACGACGATCCAGGCCACTGACCCGGTTACCGGCGATCCGGTCATCGTCGTCGTGCCGGGCGCTCAGGTGACCAACACCGTCAACAGCGGCGAGCAGTGGTCGGTCGGCCTGAAGGGCACCTATCAGAAGTTCGGCTTCGGCGCGACCTGGTCGAAGATCGACCTCGACGACAGCAACGACCCGAACATCACCGTGGCGGGTGGCGACGCCCAGAGCCTCCTGTTCGGCGGCTCGTTCGGCTGGGATGCCTTCTCGGTCGGCGCCTACTACCAGGAAGTGCTGAACGCCAGCGGCCCGTTCGAGGGTGCCGATGGCAACAAGGCCTACGGCCTGACCGGCCAGTACGACCTCGGCGGTGGTGCGACGGTCAACGCGGGTATCGCCAACATCGACGGCTTCAGCGGCCTCGGCGACGGCGAGAGCGCGGTGGTCGGCGACTTCGGTATCTCGATGGCGTTCTGATCCCGAACAACGGGACGGTGAGAGGGAAAGGCGGGCTTCGGCCCGCCTTTTCTCTTTGGCGGTCGTGCTTTTTCGTGGATCGTGAGGCGGGCTCTTCAAGGGACCGAAAGGGGAGACAGTGATGAGAACCACCGTTGCCGGCGCCACCTGCCTGACCATTCTCTTTTGCGGCAGCGCCCATGCCCAGGGAATCGCCCTCTTCGGCGACGCCCGGTTGGGTCTCGGCTACAACATCGACAACGACGGCGGCCTGCTCTTGAACAACGACGGCACCGGCGGGGCCGACGACCTGCGCGCGGTCAGCCGCGTCCGCTTCGGCGTCAACATGACCGGCACCACCGACAGCGGCATCACCTTCGGCGGCAGCATCCGCGCCGACAACGCCCCGGGCGGCGAGGGCGGCACAGACGGCCAGACCGAGGGCGAGGTCTTCGTGTCCGGGGGCTGGGGCACGCTCACCTACGGCGACACCAACGGCGCCGACGAGCAGTGGGTGGGCGATGTCCCGGGCGACTTCTCGCTGACCGGCCTCGGCGAGTTCGACGAGACCCCGTTCGTCTCGAACGGCGGCGGCTACGGCAACAGCGACTCGATCCAGTTCGCCAACAACCCGTTCGCCCGCCCGACGGTCCGCTACGACTTCGACATCGCCGGGTTCGGCTTCTCCGTCTCGTCGAACCGCGACCTGACCGACATCGTCGTCGGCACCGGCTACTCGGCGGACTTCGGCGGCGGCAACTTCTCGATCGGCGCCGGCTACGACAAGTTCGACAGCTTCGCCTCGACCGAGCAGGGTCAGATCGAGACCGTCACGGTGATCGACGCCGCGACCGGGCTGCCGACGACGATCGACGTCCCGGGCGCGACCGTGACGAATATCATCAACAGCGGCGAGCAATGGTCGGTGGGCCTGAAGGGCACCTACCAGACGTTCGCCTTCGGCGCGACCTGGAGCAAGATCGATCTCGACAGCAGCAACGATCCCGACATCGTGTCGGGCGGCGGCGCGCAGACCCTGCTGTTCGGTGCCTCGGCCGGCTTCGACGCCTTCTCGGTCGGCGCCTATTACCAGGAGGTCCTAAATGGCGACGGTCCGTTCGAGGGTTCCGACGGCGATAAGGCCTACGGCCTGACCGGCCAGTACGATCTCGGCGGCGGCGCGACGGTCAACGGCGGCATCGAGAATGTCGAGGGCTTCAGCGGCCTCGGCAACGGTGACAGCGCGGTGGTCGGCGACTTCGGCATCTCGATGGCGTTCTGATCCAGAAAGGCGGACGGGGCGGGCAGCGGCCCGCCCTTCGTCGCCCGTCCCCGGGCTTCCCGCACCCGCTGCCTGCCGCTAAGCTAGGAGCCATGCCGCTCGCCGACGTCCGTTCACGCCTCGCAGCCGCGCTCCAGCGCGCAGGACGTGCGCCCGACGCCGCGACCCTCGTCGCCGTCTCCAAGCTGCAGCCGCTCGCACGCGTGCGCGCGGTGCTCGACGCCGGCCAGCGGGTCTTCGGCGAGAACCGGGTGCAGGAGGCCGAGAGCAAATGGCCGGCGCTCGCCGCCGACTTCCCGGGCGTCGAGCTGCACCTGGTCGGCCCGCTGCAGTCGAACAAGGTCGCCCGCGCCGTCGAGCTCTTCGCCGCGATCCACAGCCTCGACCGCGAGCGGCTCGCGCGCCGGATCGCCGACGCGGTGCAGGCGCAGGGACGTGCGCCGACCCTCTTCGTCCAGGTCAACACCGGCCGCGAGCCACAGAAGGCCGGCGTCGACCCCGACGCCCTGGACGCCCTCCTCGGCGCCTGTCGCGGATACGACCTGCCGGTCTACGGCCTGATGGCGATCCCGCCCGCCGACGCCGACCCCGGGCCCCACTTCGCAATGCTCGCCGCCCTCGCCGCGCGGCACGGCCTCGCCGGCCTGTCGATGGGGATGAGCGACGACTTCGAGCTCGCCATCGCCCACGGCGCTACACACGTCCGGGTCGGCTCGGCGCTGTTCGGCGAGCGCCAGGGGGCGCACTGAGCGGGCGTCATCAAAGCTTCACTTTCCTCACCCGGCGCCGGCGCTAAGAACGCACGGGCACTTGGGGGAAAGTGGCGATGAACGTGAACGACAGCGGCAGGGACTGGCTCGAGGCCGAACTCCTCGACGGGCTCGACGAGGAGGCGGAGCTCGAGCTCGAGGACTCGGTGCTGTCGCGCGAGATCGCCCGCATCTACAAGGAGCGGCATCCCGAGCAGATCGACCGGCAGGTCTATTTCCGCGAGCTGCTGCGGCTGCAGGCCGAGCTGATCAAGCTGCAGGACTGGGTCGTGCACTCGAAGGAGAAGATCGTCGTGCTCTTCGAGGGCCGCGACAGCGCCGGCAAGGGCGGCGTGATCAAGCGCATCACCCAGCGGCTGAACCCGCGCGTCGCGCGGGTCGTCGCGCTGCCGGCGCCGACCGAGCGCGAGCGGACGCAATGGTACTTCCAGCGCTACGTGCCGCACCTGCCGGCGGGGGGCGAGATCGTGCTCTTCGACCGCTCCTGGTACAACCGCTCGGGGGTGGAGCGGGTGATGGGCTTCGCCAGCGAGGGGCAGGTCGAGGAGTTCTTCCGCGACGTTCCCGAGTTCGAGCGCATGCTGGTGCGGTCGGGGATCCGCCTGGTCAAATACTGGTTCTCGATCACCGACCAGGAGCAGCAGCTCCGCTTCCTGATGCGCATCCACGACCCATTGAAGCAGTGGAAGCTGTCGCCGATGGACCTGCAGAGCCGGGTACGCTGGGAAGCCTATACGGTGGCCAAGGAGGAGACCTTCGCGCGCACCAACATCGCCGAGGCGCCCTGGTTCATCGTCGAGGGCAACGACAAGAAGCGCGCACGGCTGAATTGCATCGCGCACCTCCTTGATCTCATTCCCTATCAGGAGGTGCCGCACCAGGAGATCGCGCTGCCCGAGCGCGTCTTCAACCCCGAGTACGAGCGCAAGGTGCTCCCGCCCGAGCTTTACGTGCCGCAAAGATACTGACGACGCCGGAGCCGGCGATCGGCCGGACGGCGGGGACGCCCGAGCGGGGCTACTTCGCCGCCTGCAGCGGCGAGGTCGTGTAGATCTGGTCCAGCACCTTGACCATCAGGGTGTTCGCGGTCGCGATGCCGGCAAGATCAAGGGTCAGGTTTGTCCAGATCACCAGCGTCATGTCGTTGGCCGGGTCGTATCCCATGAACGACTGGTAACCGGGCATCTCGCCCTCGTGGTAGTAGATCGTGTTTCCGCCGAAGCTGAGCGTCAGGATGCCGTAGCCGTACTTCTGCATCGACGGCTCGCCGGGTACCGGAGCCTCGGGGCTCGCGAGCCAGTCCTTCTGCATCGCGGCGTCGAAGACCTTGCCGCCGACCAGGGCGCGCATCCACGTCGCGAGGTCGTCGGCGGTCGAGACGACGCCGCCGGCCGCGAAGTAGGCCGAGGGATTCTGGAAGGTGTCGTCGTTGGGCGCGAGCTTCCCCGCCTTGGCCGCGGCGACGAGATCGGCCGGGTAGGGCGCATCCACCAGCGCGTAGGACGCGCCGCCGTAGAGATAGCCGTGGGCGAAGGGTTCCGGCATTGCGTTCGACTCCGGCGCCGGCAGGAAGGTGCCCTTCATCGCCAGTGGCCCGAACAGACGATCCTGGAAGACCGCGGCAAGCGGCTTGCCGTCGACCCTCTCGGCGACGAGGCCGAGCAGGTAGTAGTTGGTGTTGTTGTAGGCGAATTCGGCGCCGGGCGCGAAATCCGGCGGCCGCGCGAAGGCGAGGCCGAGGATCTCTTCGGCGGTCCAGACCTTGTCCGGGTCGTCGTCGAGGCTCCTCGCGAGCTCCGGTGCATCGGTCAGGTTGAAGAGGCCGGAGCGCATCTTGAGGAGCTCGCGGATCGTGATCCTGTCGCCGTCGGGGACGCCCTCGACGTAACGCGATATCGGGTCATCGAAGCCGAGCCTGCCCTCCTGCGCCATCTGCACGATCGAGGCGGCGGTCATCGTCTTGGTGTTCGACGCCGCGCGGAAGCGAGTTTCGGCGCGCGGCGGGGTCGCTGTGCCGAGCTCGGTCGTCCCGTAGCCGAAGACAACCTCGCCCTGGGGGGTCCGGAGCAGGACCATGGCGCCCGGCAGCATCAGATCCTGGGCCAGACCCGTAACGCTCGCCTCGAGCGCGGCGGGATCGATCGGCTTCAACCCCGGCAGGTCCGCCCCGATGGCCGTGCCCGACACGCATGCCGCGATGCCCGCGGCGCCGATGAGCCTTGCGATCACAGGTTCCCCCTCGGTCGACCGGAGGAGACTGCCACAAACGGGCGGCGCTGTCTTGCAGGCAGCTCCCCCTTGCCGGGGCGCGCGCCGCGGCACCGCGGCACAGAGTCCGCTGGACCAGCGCGAACGAACCGATTAATCCCGGAACGAAACCCGGGGGATTGCCCAGATCCCCGCGGACGAGGGACGCCCGCGAGGGCAGCGGCAGGGAGCGCAGGCTTTGGCCCACGTAGAAGAGCACCGCACCGGCACCACAAGGCGAGACTTCCTGTTCGTCGCGACCGGCGCCGCCGGTGGCATCGCGACGGCAGCAGCGGTCTGGCCGCTGATCAACTCGATGAACCCCTCGGCCGACGTGCAGGCGCTGGCCTCGATCCAGGTCGACGTCTCGGCGGTCGAGGTCGGCAGCCAGCTGACGATCAAGTTCCTCGGCAAGCCGGTCTTCATCCGCCGCCGGACGCCCGAGGAGATCGCCGCGGCCCGCGACGTCGACGTGAACTCGCTGCCCGACACGCTGGCGCGGAACGCGAACCTGCCGGAAGACGCGCCGGCGACGGACGCGAACCGGGTGATGAACGAGGCCGGCGACTGGCTGCTGATGACCGGCGTCTGCACCCATCTCGGCTGCGTGCCGATCGGCGAGGCCGGCGAGTACCACGGCTGGTTCTGCCCCTGCCACGGCTCGCAGTACGACACCGCCGGCCGCATCCGCAAAGGGCCGGCGCCCGAAAACCTCCATATCCCGGTGGCGGCCTTCATCTCCGATACCGTGATCCAGCTCGGCCAGGGGGCGAAGGAATGAGCGGCATCCCGCACGACCACTACGAACCGAAGACCGGCGTCGAGAAGTGGATCGAGCGGCGGTTGCCGATCCTCGGGCTGATCCACTCGACGCTGTTCATCCCGACCCCGAAGAACCTCAACTGGATGTGGATCTGGGGAATCGTGCTCGCCTTCTGCCTGGCGCTGCAGATCGCGACGGGGGTGGTGCTCGTGATGCACTACACCCCGCACGTGACGCTGGCCTTCGCGTCGGTCGAGCACATCATGCGCGACGTGAACGGCGGCTGGGCGCTGCGCTACGTGCACGCGAACGGGGCGTCGCTGTTCTTCTTCGCGGTCTACTGCCACATCTTCCGCGGCATCTACTACGGCTCGTACAAGGAGCCGCGCGAGATCACCTGGATCATCGGGATGCTGATCTTCCTCCTGATGATGGCGACGGCCTTCATGGGCTACGTGCTGCCCTGGGGGCAGATGTCCTTCTGGGGCGCGACCGTCATCACCGGGCTCTTCTCGGCGTTGCCGCTGGTCGGGCCGGACATCCAGACCTGGCTCCTCGGCGGGCCGGCGGTCGACAACCCGACGCTCAACCGCTTCTTCTCGCTGCACTACCTCCTGCCGTTCGTGATCGCCGGGCTCGTGATCGTCCACATCTGGGCCTTCCACACCACCGGCAACAACAACCCGACCGGGGTCGAGGTGCGGCGCGGCTCGAAGGAGGAGGCGGAGAAGGACACCCTGCCCTTCTGGCCCTACTTCGTGATCAAGGACCTCTTCGCGCTCGTCTTCGTGCTGACGATCTTCGCGGCGATCGTAGGGTTCATGCCGAACTTCCTCGGGCACCCCGACAACTACATCGAGGCGAACCCGCTGAAGACGCCGGCGCACATCGTGCCCGAATGGTACTTCCTGCCGTTCTACGCCATGCTGCGCGCGATCACCTTCGACATCCTCTGGATCAACTCGAAGCTCGCGGGCGTGCTGACCATGTTCGGGTCGATCGCGGTGCTGCTGCTCCTGCCATGGCTCGACACCAGCCGGGTACGGTCGGGCCGCTACCGGCCGATGTTCAAGGTCTGGTTCTGGCTGCTCGTCCTCGCCTTCATCCTCTTGATGTGGTGCGGGTCGCAGCCGCCGGAGCAGCCGTTCGTGATCATAAGCCAGCTGTCGACGCTCTACTGGTTCGTCTTCTTCCTGGTGATCATGCCCGTCCTCGGGGTGATCGAGAAGCCGCTGCCGCAACCGGAGTCGATCGAGGCCGACTTCCTCGCCCGCTACGGACCCGGCGAGGAAGGCATGGAGCGCGCTGCGATAAGCGAACCGGCGGAGTGAGGGGGACGACGATGCTGAAAACCACCCTCATGGCGGCGGCGACCGCCCTCGGCCTCCTCGCCGGCCCGGCGCTCGCCCAGGAGCACGAGGCCGCGCCGGTCACCGACTTCCGCTTCTCGTTCGAGGGGCCGTTCGGCCGCTTCGACCAGGCGCAGCTGCAGCGCGGGCTGCAGGTCTACACCGAAATCTGCTCGGCCTGCCACGGGCTCAAGTTCGTGACCTATCGCGAGCTCGCCGAGCCGGGCGGACCGTCGCTCTCGGAACCGCAGGTGCGCGCCTATGCGGCGACCCACGACGTGGACGACCCGGAGACCGGCGAATCGCGTCCGGCGATCCCGTCGGACCACTTCCAGCACTCGCCGGTCCCGGAAGCCCCCGACCTCAGCCTGATGGCCAAGGCCCGCGCCGGTTTCCACGGTCCGGCCGGGCTGCTCTTCAACCAGTTCGTCCACGGCATCGGCGGGCCCGAGTATATCGCCTCGCTGCTGCTGGGCTTCACCGGCGGGGACCAGACCGTGGCCGGCGCCACGCTCTACGAGAACACGATCTTCCCGGGCGGCCTTATAGCGATGCCGCCTCCGCTGACCGACGACGGGCAGGTGACCTACGCCGACGGCACCGTCGCCACAAAGCAGCAGATGGCCGAGGACGTCGCGGCGTTCCTGATGTGGACCGCAGAGCCGAAGATGATGGCGCGCAAGTCGGCCGGACTGACGGCCGTGCTGTTCCTTGCGGTTCTGGCGGGGCTTCTCTGGTTCACCAACAAGAAGATCTGGGCGCCGCACAAGCACAAGCACGCCTGATCCAGGGGCGGATGGCAGATGACGAATGACGGGGGGGCGGCGACGCCCCCCGATCGTGTCGTCGCCCGGGTGCTCGCGGTGCTGACCGAGGCGAGCACGACGCCGGCGCTGGTCGAGGCCGGCGACGGATCGCGCTGGGTGATGAAGTTCTCGGGCGCCGGACCCGGGCCATTCGGGTTGCTGGTCGAGTTCCTGGCGCTGCGGATCGCGGCGGCGCTGGGAGCGCCGGTGCCGGCGGCCCGCCCGCTCTGGCTGCCCGAAGGCTTTCCCTGGCAGGCCGGCACCGACGAATTCGACGCGATGCTGCAACGGAGCTGGGGGTGGAACCTCGGGGTCGCCTTCGTGCTGGACGCGCGCCCCGTGGGGGCGGCCGAGGTCGCCGGCTTCGACCCGGCGGCGCTCGACGCGATCGCACGCTCGGACACGCTGCTGCAGAACATGGACCGGACGGCGAAGAACCCCAACCTGATCGCGGCGGCCGGGCGGCTCTGGGCGGTCGACTACGACGCATGCCTCTACCTTTCGCGCGCGCTCGGGGCCCCGCGCCCGCCGGTCCTCTCGCTGCCGGCCGGCCATCTCCTCGCCGGGCGCACGTTCGACCGGGTGCCGCCGCTCGATGCCGCGGCGCTGGTCGCGCCGGCGCCGGAGCCCTGGGTCGCGGCGTCGGGCACCGACCGGGCCGGGCTGGCGGCGGCTCTCGGGCGCTACGTGGCCGGCTACCAGTAGGGGCGCGGGTCGGGCAGCGGCGCGCCGCAGCGGCAGGCCTCATCGGGCTCGGGGCTCCGGGCCATGCGGCCGCAGCTCGGGCAGCGGACATGAACCGGGTTCATCCGGTGCAGCGTCCAGACGCTGTTGAAG
The DNA here is from genome assembly GCA_046348915.1 of Amaricoccus sp. GTDB lineage: Bacteria > Pseudomonadota > Alphaproteobacteria > Rhodobacterales > Rhodobacteraceae > Amaricoccus. The sequence goes on along the minus strand of JAXMDH010000018.1, from coordinate 191,897 downwards.
CCGGTGGTCGCGAGGCTGCCGTCGTACAGGCCGCCCATCACCTGTGAATGCGCGCCTTCCTTCATCACGCGGCGCGAGTCCTCGGGGCTGTCCCAGGCGCTGACCGTCACCATGGTAAGGCCCACAGTCGCCGTCGTCGCGCCGATGAAGCCTTCCATCCCGAGCATGTCCCTGAGCGCATCGCGCGCCTGCATGCGGATGGTCTGCCGGGCCTCGGCGTCGCGCGCCTCGAGGCTGGTTATCGTGAAGGCGCCGGGCACGCGGGTCTTGCCGGTCTGCACCATGGTCGCGACGCCGAAGCGGAACGGCCCGATCCGGCTCGGCTGGACGATCACGTCGAGCCCGACCTGGCGCGGCGCGCCGGCCGAGTCGAAGTAGCCGGTGACGCTGCGCACCCTTTCGTCCGCGAGCACGAAGAAGTCGGCACCGCGGAGCCGCACGCTCTGCCCGGTCGGCGGCAGACCGGCGAGGCTGCCGCTGTTGGTCCCGGTCATGATCCACTGCGCCGCGGCGCGCTCCGGCCCTGTCTCGGCGAGGCTCTCGATCTCGAAGCCGAGGTCGGGAAAGGCTCCCCACAGGCCGGCGAGATTCTGCCGCAGCGCCGCGCCGCCGATCGGGCCGGCCGTGGTCGGATCCTCGTAGGTGCCGTCGTCGGTCAGCGAGGCCAGCACCGCGTCGGCGTCGCGCCGGATCCAGGCGCCAAAATAGCGGTGAACCGCGTCGAGCGTGCCCATGGCGTCCCCCATTGCTCGCGGGGGATGCTACCACGATCCGCCAAGATAGTCGCGCAGTGCCGCCGGCGGGTCGGCGAAGAGCGCCTCGGTCGGCGCCGGCGGGTGGGCGCGGTAGCCGTCGACAAGCACCACTTGACCGGCGATGCGCCGGGCGTCTTCGGGAGCGTGGGTGACGAGAACGAGGGTTGCGTCCTGCTCGGCGCGGATGCGGGCGACGAGGTCGAGCATCTCGGCCCTGAGCGCCGGGCCGAGGGCGGCGAAGGGCTCGTCGAGCAAGAGGAGCGGGCGATGGCGCAGCAGCGCGCGGGCGAGCGCAACCCGCTGGCGCTCGCCGCCGGAGAGCTGCGCCGGACGGCGCGGGCCGAAGCCCGTGAGGCCGACGGCGCCGAGGGCGGACTCGACCCGGGACCAGCCGGCGCGGTCGAGGCGCAGGTCGGGGCGCAGTCCGAGGCCGACGTTCTGGGCGGCGGTCAGGTGGGCGAAGAGGTTGTGCTCCTGGAAGAGGAGCGTCAGCGGGCGGTCGGCGGGCGACAGCCCGGTGATGTCGCGGCCGTCCCAGAGGATGCGGCCGGCGGCGGGATCGACGAAGCCGGCGATGGCGGCGAGGAGCGTGCTCTTGCCGGAGCCCGACGGGCCGATCACGGCGGTGGTCGTGCCGGGCGCGAGCGTGAGGTCGGCGGCCAGTCGCCAGTCGCCCTGCACGATCTCGAGGGCGTCAAGCGTCAGCATCGAGCCGTCCGCCCCGATCGAAGACGAAGAAGAGCAGGTAGGTGAGGGCTACCAGGACCAAGGCGACCCCGGCCGCGGCGCCGGTGCGGTAGGCCGCCATCAGCCGCTGCATCAGGAGCGGCAGGGTGGCGAAATCGGGCGGGGCGAAGAGCGCGATGACCCCGAGGTCGCCCATGGAGAGCGCGGCGGCGAGGCCGAGGGCGAAGCCGGCCGGACGGCGCAGGCGCGCCCAGGTGACGAGGCGGAAGCGGGCCCAGCCGGCGATGCCGAGGCTGTCGGCGAGCCGGCCGTCTGCCGTTCGGGCGAGGGCGAGCGGCGGCAGCAGCGCGCGGAGGACGAAAGGGAGCGCCATCGCGGCGTTGACGGCGGCGGTGACCGGCAGCGCCACCGTGAAGGGGTCGACGATGGGGTGGAGGATGATGAAGAGGCCGGTGCCGATCACGAAGGGCGAGGCCGCCAGGCCGAGCAGGCTGGCGGCCTCGAGCGCGCGACCGCCGCCGCGGGCGCGCCGGGCGTCGATCAGCGATGCGAGGGCAAGGCCAAGGCCGAAGGCGAGGGCGGCGGAGGCGAGGGCAACGGCGAGGCTGCGCAGCGCGGCGGGCAGGACCGCGGCCGGGAGATCGACGAGGGCCGGAGCGCCGCGGGTTGCGATGGCCGCGAGCGGCAGGGCGAGGAAGCAGACCAGGAGCGCCAGGGCGCCGGCGTCGAGGGCGCGGAGGCTCGGGCGGTCGGCGTCCCATCGGCGGACGTGGCCGGCGAGGCCGCCGCCGAAGCCGGCCTCGGCCGAGAGGCGGAGGGCGACGAGGGCGACGAGGCCGCAGAGCGCGAACTGGATCAGCGCCAGCCAGGCGGCGCGGCCGAGATCGAAGTCGAAGCGCAGCGCCTGGTAGATCGCGAGCTCGACCGTGGTGGCGCGCGGACCGCCGCCGAGGGTCAGCGCCACGGCGAAGCTGGTCATGCAGAGCAGAAAGAGGAGGACGAAGGCGCCGGGCAACACCTCGCGCAGCATCGGCAGCTCGATGCGGCGGAAGACGTCGCGCGGCGCGAAGCCGAGCTGGGCGGCGAGGCGGAAGTGCTCGGCGGGGATCGCGAGCCAGCCCTGCAGCAGCAGCCGGGCGACCAGCGGCAGGTTGAAGAAGACGTGGGCGAGCACGACGCCGCGGAAGCCGTAGATGTCGAGGCCCGGCAGACCGGACGCCTCGAGCGCGCGGCTGACGAGCCCCGAGCGCCCCCAGATCGCGAGGAGGCCGAAGACCGCGACGATGGCCGGCAAGAGGAAAGGCGCCCCGAGCAGCGCGACCAGCGCGCCGCGCCCGGCGAAGCGACGCCGCGCCAGCGCGCGCGCCACCGGCACCGCCAGCGCGCAGCTCAGCACGGCGGAGGCCAGCGCCTGGACCAGCGTGAAGCGCAGCGCGGCCCATTCCGCCGGCCCGAGACCGCGGCCCGGCTCGGCCTTGACGAGGAGGGCGGCGGTGGTGCCGAGGGTCAGCGCCGCCACGACGGCGAGCGCGAACCCGCCGGCCCAGCGGATCGGCGCGCTCAGCGGCTGAAGGCTGCCAGCCATTCGGCCAGTGCCGGTTCACGCATGGCCTGCGCCTGGTCGGGCGAGAGCAGGAGCGGCTTGGTCACCGTCGGCAGCGTCTCGTAGCCCTTCGGCAGCCCGCCGGCGGCGGTGTGTGCGGGGTACATCCAGTTGGTCGTCGGGATCACGCCCTGGAAGCCGTCGGTCAGCATGAAGCGCAGGAAGTCGCGGGCGAGCTCGGGCTGGTCGGACCCCGCGGTCATGCCGGCGACCTCCACCTGCATGTACTGCCCTTCGTCGAAGATCGCGGCGCCCTTGTTCGGGTCGTTCTCGGCGATCAGGTGGTAGGCGGGCGAGGTGGTGTAGGCGAGGGCCATGTCCGCCTCGCCGTGCAGGAAGAGGCCGTAGCCCTCGTCCCAGCCGGGTGCCACGGTGACGACGTGCGGCGCCAACCCCTTCCAGATCTCCGGTGCCTTGTCGCCGTAGGCGTCCTTGACCCAGAGGAGCAGCCCGAGCCCCGGAGTCGAGCTCCTCGGGTCGAGGATGACGACGCTCGCTTTGGAAGCGATGAGGTCGGGGAAGCTCTTGGGCGGGTCGGGCATCTTCGTCTTGTCGTAGACGAAGGCGAAGTAGCCCCAGTCGTAGGGCAGGAAGGTGTCGTCGTCCCAGGCGATCGGGAGGTCGAGCTTCGGCGCCTCGACACCGTGCGGCGCGAAGAGGCCGGTGGCCTTGGCCGCCGCGGTCAGGTTCGTGTCGAGGCCGAGCACGATGTCGGCCGGGCTGCGCGCCCCCTCGAGCCTCAGCCTTGCGAGCAGCGCAGCCCCGTCGCCGGCACCGACGAACTTCACGGTGCACCCGCAGGTCGCCTCGAAGTTCTTCGCGATCTGGGGTCCCGGCCCCCACTCGGAGGTGAAGCTGTCGTAGGTGTAGATGACGAGCTCGGGCTTCTCTTCCGCCGCGAGCGGCGATGCGATGAGCGCGAGCGCGGCGAGGGCGAGTCTGGCGAGCATTGCTCTCTCCTCCTTGGCCGCGGTGGAGAGGGGATGCGGGCATCGCATCGCGCCTTCCCTCCGCCGGTATGAGCCGGTTCAGGTTCAACGGGTCTGCGGGATCCGCATCTCAGCCCGGCAAGCGCCGGACCCCCCGAGGCAGGCGTCAACATAAGGGTGATCGCCGGGGAAGGAAAGGGCGCCCCATGTTCATGCTTTTGCAATCCGGCGCCTTGCACATCGCGGAGGGGTGGCCCATGTCACACGGCCGATACGAACCCCCTGATAAGCAGCCGGGAACGAGGCCGCGCCAGAAGCGGGGACGAGGAGAGCGAGCATGTCATTCCTGTCGACGATCGAGGCCGCCGGCCCGCTGCCGCCACGCGCGGGTCTGGCGGGCCGTCCGCTCGTCTTCCTCGACTTCGAGGCCTCCTCGCTCAGCCCGGGCTCCTGGCCGATCGAGATCGGCTGGGCGTGGGTCGAGGACGGGGCGGTGCAGGCCGGCTCGACGCTTATCGCGCCGCGCCCCGACTGGTCGCTCGCGGACTGGTGGCCGGAAGCCGAGCGCGTGCACGGCATCCCGCTCGCCGAGGTGCAGGCCGTCGGGATGCCCGCCGAGGCGGCCGCGGCGATGACCGACGTCTTCGCGGACTGCGACCTCGTCTCCGACAATCCGGTCTGGGAGCAGCGCTGGCTCAACCGGCTGCGCGCCGGTCGGGCGCCGGTCGAGGTGAAGCCGCTGCGGCGGGCGATGCTGGCACGGATGCATCCCTACGAAGCCGACTGGTTCCGCTGCGCCCTCCTGCGCGCCAACCCCTCGCACCGCGCGGGCGACGACGCCCGGGCCGTCGCGGCCGCCTGGCTCGCCGCCACCCGCGGGGACATCCTCGCGCGCTGACGCTCAGCCGGGCAGGCGGCGAGGAAGCGTTCGACGGCGCGGCGGCTGCGCACGCGATGTGCCGCGCCCCGCGGCGGGGCTTCGGCGAAGAGCGCCGCCATCCGCGCCCGCGCCGGCAGCCGGCTCCGCCAGATGTAGCGGTAGAAGGCGAGCGTGCCCCGACCGAACCGCTCGGTGCAGCCCGCAGGCAGATCCGGGCGCGTCGCGCCGCGGAAGCGCAGCGAGCGACACAGCACGCGCCACTGCCGGAGCAGCACCGGGACGTCGAGCCAGATCAGCGTGTCGGCCCGCGCCAGCCGCTCGGGCCAGGTGACGCTGTGGCCCCCCTCGAAGACCCAGCGGTCGAGCATGTGGACCGCGTGGCAAAGCCGCGACTTCTCGGCCGCGCTCGACCCAGCCGGGCATCCAGTGGATCCGGTCGATATGATGCACCGGCAGCCCGGTCCGGGCGCGGATCGCGCGGGCGGGCACGCTCTTGCCCGAGTCCGGCGCGCCGACGATCATCACCCGCTGCATGCTGCGGCTCCGCCTCGAGCCGCGGCGGATACGCCTGCCCGCGACCCTGCGCAAGGCTGCGGGGCGCTCGCCCTTCCCTTCCGGCCGGGCCTGCGCTAGGCCAAGGCCGGCAGCCGGAGGGGTTTCGCGTGTTCAACAGCTTCGGCCATCTCTTCCGCGTCACGACCTGGGGCGAGAGCCACGGGCCGGCGCTCGGCTGCGTCGTCGACGGCTGCCCGCCGGGCATTCCGCTCGTCGAGGGCGACCTGCAGCCGTGGCTCGACGCGCGCCGGCCGGGGCAGAACAAGTTCACCACCCAGCGGCAGGAAGCCGACCAGGTGGAGATCCTGTCGGGGGCCTTCGAGGGGCGGACGACGGGGACGCCGATCTCGCTCCTGATCCGCAACACCGACCAGCGGTCGAAGGACTATTCCGAGATCGCGGCGAAGTTCCGGCCCGGGCATGCCGACCTGACCTATCACCTCAAGTACGGCATCCGCGACTACCGCGGCGGCGGGCGGTCGTCGGCGCGCGAGACCGCGGCGCGGGTCGCGGCCGGCGGGGTGGCGCGGGCGGCGCTGGCCGCGCTGCTGCCGGCGGTGCGGATCCGCGGCGCGCTCGTGCAGATGGGCGACCGGCGGATCGATCGGGCGGCCTGGGACTGGGAGGAGGTGCCGAAAAACCCGTTCTGGTGCCCCGATCCCGTCGCGGCGGCCGACTGGGCGGGGTATCTCGACGGGCTGCGGAAGTCGGGGAACTCGGTCGGGGCGGTCATCGAGCTCGTCGCCGACGGCGTGCCGGCCGGGCTCGGGGCGCCGGTCTATGCCAAGCTCGACAGCGACCTCGCCGGGCTGATGATGACGATCAACGCGGTCAAGGGCGTCGAGATCGGCGCGGGCTTCGCGTCGGCGGCGCTGACCGGGTCGGAGAACGCCGACGAGATCTTCATGGGCAACGAGGGCCCGCGGTTCTCGGCCAACCACGCCGGCGGCATCCTCGGCGGCATCTCGTCGGGGCAGGACATCGTGGTCCGGTTCGCGGTCAAGCCGACGTCGTCGATCCTGACGCCGCGGCGGACGATCACCATGAGCGGCGAGGAGACGGAGATCGTCACCAAGGGGCGGCACGACCCTTGCGTCGGCATCCGGGCGGTGCCGGTCGGCGAGGCGATGCTCGCCTGCTGCCTGCTCGACCACTTCCTGCTCGACCGCGGGCAGGTCGGGGGCATGGGCGGCCGCATCGGATGATCCCGACCGGGCCCGAGGCGTTCTTCTCGATGCACCGGCACGGGTTCGTGCGGGTGGCGGCGGCGACGCCGCGGGTCCGGCCGGCCGACGTCGGCTTCAACCGCGACGCGGTGATCGAGCTGGCGCGGCGGGCCGATGCCGAGGCGGTGGATCTGGCGGTCTTCCCGGAGCTTTGCGTCTCGTCCTACGCGATCGACGACCTGCACCTGCAGTCGGCGCTGCTCGGCGCGGTCGAGGCGGCGCTCGAGGCGATCCGCGCGGCGAGCGAGGGGCTGACGCCGGTGCTGCTGGTCGGGGCGCCGCTCCGGCACGAGGGGCGGCTCTACAATTGCGCGGTGGCGATCGCGAAGGGCGCGATCCTCGGGGTGGTGCCGAAGAGCTACCTGCCGAACTATCGGGAGTATTACGAGAAGCGCTGGTTCGCGCACGGGCGCAACGTCGCCGGGGCGACGATCCGGGTCGCCGGGCAGGACGTGCCGTTCGGCAGCGACCTGATCTTCGCGGCGGAGGATCTGCCGGGGTTCGTGTTCCACGCCGAGATCTGCGAGGACTTCTGGGCCGCGGTGCCGCCCTCGACGCGGGCCGCGCTCGCCGGGGCGCTGATCCTCGCCAATCTGTCGGCCTCGAACATCACCATCGGCAAGTCGGACGAGCGGCACCTGCTCTGCGCCTCGCAGTCGGCACGCGCGGTCGCCGCCTACGCCTATTCGGCGGCGGGGCCCGGCGAGAGCACCACCGACCTTGCCTGGGATGGCCAGGGTGTGATCTTCGAGCTCGGCGAACTCCTCGCCGAATCCGAGCGCTTCCCGGTCGAGCCGCAGCTGACGGTCGCCGACGTCGACACCGGTCGCATCCTCGCCGAGCGGATGCGGATGGGCACCTTCAACGACGCGGCCGGGGCGCTGGCCTCGCGGCCGTTCCGGCGCGTCCGCTTCGCCCACCGCCCCGCCTTCACCGACATCGGGCTGGTAAGGCGGATCCGCCGCTTCCCGTTCGTGCCGAACCGGCGCGAGCGGCTCGACCAGGATTGCTACGAGGCCTTCAACATCCAGGTGAACGGCCTGAGCCGCCGCTTCGAGGCGACCTCGGGCGAGCATATGGTGATCGGCGTCTCCGGCGGCCTCGACTCGACGCATGCGCTGATCGTCGCCGCCAAGGCCTGCGACCGGCTCGGGCTGCCGCGGACGACGATCCTCGGGTTCACCATGCCGGGCTTCGCCACCAGCGAAGGCACGAAGTCGAACGCCTGGAAGCTGATGGACGCGCTCGGCGTCGAGGGCGCCGAGATCGACATCCGGCCGGCGGCGCGGCAGATGCTCGCCGACATGGGGCATCCGTTCGCCGGCGGCGAGCCCGTCTACGACGTCACCTTCGAGAACGTGCAGGCGGGCTTGCGCACCGACTACCTGTTCCGGCTCGCCAACCAGCACCGGGGCTTCGTGATCGGCACCGGCGACCTCAGCGAGCTCGCGCTCGGCTGGTGCACCTACGGTGTCGGCGACCAGATGAGCCACTATGCCGTCAATGCCGGCGTGCCGAAAACGCTGATCCAGTACCTGATCCGCTGGTCGATCGCGACCGACCAGTTCGACGCCGCGACGGACGCGGTGCTCGACGCGATCCTTTCGACCGAGATCTCGCCCGAGCTGGTGCCGGCGGACGCCCTGGGGGCGATCCAGAGCACCGAGGCGAAGATCGGGCCCTACGAGCTCAACGACTTCTTCCTGCACCAGGTGATGCGCTGGGGGCATCCGCCGTCGAAGGTCGCGTTCCTCGCCTGGCACGCATGGCACGCGGCCGACCGCGGGCAATGGCCGATCGGGTTCCCCGAGTCGGCGCGGCGGGAATACGACCTCGCGACGATCCGGAAGTGGCTCGAGGGCTTTCTCTGGCGCTTCTTCGCGATCAGCCAGTTCAAGCGCTCGGCAATCCCGAACGGCCCGAAGGTCTCGTCGGGCGGCGCGCTGTCGCCGCGCGGCGACTGGCGCGCGCCCTCGGATTCGACCGCCGGACCCTGGCTCGACGAGCTGCGGGCCACGGTGCCGCCGGGCGACTAGGACGCGGCCAGGCGATGGCCAACAGGTATCGGACAAAAGTCAAGTGTCTCAAAAACAAGACTAAAGTTTGGCGGCGTTAACCGGGGGGAAAGGTCGGCTGGCGGTTCGCTCGGTCTTCGGCGGGGCCTATTCGAGGCCGGCGGCGCGGAGGCCCTGGACGAAGAGGGCGCGGTCGTGCTCGTGCACGAGCGGGTGGTACTTCTCGATCCACTCGACCGACAGTCCGGGGTGGGTTCGGCGCGCCTCGGCCAGCGCCGCGGCCGCCGCTTGCGCCTCCCCCGCGAGGCCGGCGGACGCCGCGAGGGTCCGCCAGGCGGTGCCGAAGTTCGGGCGGAGCTGGACGGCGCGCCGCTCGCAGTCGATCGCTTCGGTGAAGCGGCGTGCCACGAAATGGCAGAGGCCGGCCGAGGCGAGGTTCGCCGCCTGGGTGTAGTCGCGGGTCCCGAGCCGCGCGGCGATGGCGAGCTGGTGCAGCCCGTCCTCGGGCAGGCCGGCGTGGGAATAGGCCGATCCGAGGATCACGTGCGCGAGCGCCAGGCTCGGATTGCGCTCGATGGCTTCCTGGAGCTCGTCCAAGGCCGGACGGAAGCGTCTTGCCACCATGTGGACGTAGCCTGCGGCCAGGTGCCCCCAGGGGTCGTCCGGATCGCCGCCGATCCCGGTCTGCGCCTGCGCCAGCGCCAGCGGCAGCACCGTCGGGGGATCGGCCCAGCCGAGCTGCGCCTGCGCGGCATAGGTCCAGGCGAGCAGGCTGTTGGCGCGCGGATACCCCGGGTCCACGGCGAGGGCGCGCCCGAGCAGCCGCTGCGCGATCTCGATGTCGGCGGCCGACCCCCAGGTCCAGACGTAGGGCATCGCCTGCATCACGAAGCCCCAGGCGTCGAGGCTCTCCGGCGGCCGCGTTCGCAGCCGGGTGTGCTCGGCGGCGTAGATCTGCGGCTCGATCGCGGCGATGACGCTCTCGGCGATCCGGTCCTGCAGCCCGAAGAAGTCGGCGATCTCGCCGTCGTATTGCCCGGCCCAGACCTGCCGGCCGGTCGCGGCGTCGTTCAGGAGCGCGGTGGCGCGCAGGCGCTGACCGGACCGCCGGACGCTGCCTTCGAGCATGTAGCGCACGCCGAGCTCGCGCCCGATCTGCTTGAGCTCGACCGTGCGGCCCTTGTAGGCGAAGGAGGCGTTGCGCGCCGACACGAACAGCGCCCGCACCCGTGAGAGCCGGGTGATGATGTCCTCGGCGAGGCCCTCGGCGAAATGTTCCTGCTCGGGATCGCCGCTGAGATTGGTGAACGGCAGGACGGCGATCGAAGGGCCGTCTGCCGGTCCGGCCGCGCCCGACGGCGCGGCGTCGCCGCGCGTCACCGCGCCGACGAAGCGGTAGCCGACGCGCGGTACCGTGGCGATCCAGTCGCTGCCGTCGCCGGCGCTGCCGAGCAGGCGGCGCAGGCCCGCGATCTGCACCGAGAGGTTGCCCTCCTCGACGGTCATGCCGCGCCAGCCGGCGTCGAGAAGCTCCGACTTGGTCAGCACGTCGCCGGGCCGCCGCAGCAGCTCGGCAAGCAGGAGCGCGCCGCGATAGCCCACCGGCACCGGCACCCCCTGTCGCAACAGCGTTCCGGTGTCGGGCTCGAGGACGAAGGGACCGAAGGCGAAAACTTGCCCAGGCATGCGGCACGCTACTCCGAATTTGCCGCCGTTTGGAACTTTTCGCGCCGGCTTAGGGACGTTTCGGAGGCTGCGGGCCAGCCTCGAGGGAGCCGCCGCGCAGGGCGGCGGCAACCCGGATGGGGGCAAAGATGAACGCCCTCGATACCACGCTGGTGCCGTCGGAGGCCGACCTCGGCCGCAGCAAGACCGAAGCCTATGCATCCACCTTCAGGAGGCTGGCGCCGCCGGCCTTCTCCGACCTAGCCGAGGAGCGCCGGCACCGCAAGGAGCGGCTGGCCGGCGGCTTCCGGATCTTCGCCGCCTGCGGCTTCAGCGAGGGCGTGTCCGGGCATATCACCGCGCGCGACCCGGAGTTCACCGACACCTTCTGGGTCAACCCCTTCGGCATGCACTTCGGGCAGATCCGGGTATCGGACCTGATCCGCGTCGATGCCGCCGGCAACGTCGTCGAGGGGGACCGGCCGGTCAACGTCGCGGCCTTCGCCATCCACGCGGCGATCCACGAGTCGCGGCCCGAGGTCGTGGCGGCCGCGCATGCGCATTCGATCTACGGAAAGGCCTGGTCGGCGGTGGGCCGGCTGCTCGACCCGATCACCCAGGACGCCTGTGCCTTCTACGAGGACCACGTCTTCTTCGACGACACCCGGGTTCTCATCACCGAGGCCAGCGAAGGCGCCAAGCTCGCGCGCTGCCTCGGGCCGCACAAGGGCGCGATCCTGCGCAACCACGGGCTCCTGACCGTCGGTCGCAGCGTCGAGGAGGCGGTCTGGTGGTTCATCTCGATGGAGCGCTCGTGCCAGGCGCAGTTCCTCGCGGAATCGGTGGGAAAGCCCTTGCAGGTCGACGCGGCGAACGCCCGGGCGGCGCGAGGGGTCAACGGCTCGACCTTCGCGGGCTGGTTCCAGTGCCAGCCGCTCTGGGACAAGGCGGTCAGGGAGCAGCCGGATCTGCTGGACTGAGGTCCTCGGGCCGGCCGGGCCGGCGGAACGCGCCGCAGCCCGGGTCGATCCGGGTCTTCGGGTCGACCGGCGTGCGGGTGCGGAAGGCGGCGCGGCCGATGAGGTGCGCGCCGACCGGTGCCGAGGCGATCATGAAGAGGAAGACGAAGAGGGCTTCGGCGACCTCGAGCCAGGTGCGCGCCTCGACCATGACGGCGAGGCAGACGAGCGCGAGGCCGAGGGTCCCGGCCTTGGTGGCGGCGTGCATGCGGGCGAAGACGTCGTTGAGCCGCACGACGCCGATGCCGGCGACGAGGCAGAAGAAGCCGCCGGCGAGAAGGAGCGCTGCGGAGATCCAGTCACTCATCGGAGTCTCCCCGGGCGCGGTCGATGTAGTGGGCGAAGGCGACGGTGCCGAGGAAGGCGATGAGCGCCAGGCCGATCGCGACGTAGATGTAGGCGTCGACGCCGCTGACGAGCTTGAAGAGGACGAGGAAGACGACGAGGAGCCCCGAGACGAGGTCGAGGGCGACGACGCGGTCGGGGAGCGTCGGGCCGGTCAGCAGCCGCCAGACCGCGAGGCCGAGGGCGGCGATCAGGCAGAGGGTGGCGATCGCCAGCGCGACGCCGAGGATGCCGGTCTGCGCGACCTCGACGATCATCCGCGGGTGACCTTGAGGACGCGCGGCTCGATCGCGTCGCGGATGTCGGCGCGGACGGCGTCGCCGGTCTCGCCGGCGAGGAGGCTGTGGACGAGGAGGGTCGAGCGGTCGGGGCTGACGTCGACGGTCAGCGTGCCGGGGGTGAGGGTGATGTAGTTGGCGACGAGCGTGATCTCGGTGCCCGTCGCGGCCGCTTTCAGCGGCACGACGACGAAGCGCGGGCGGGCGGCCTCGCCGCGCGAGAGGACGGTGCGGGCCACCTGAAGGCTGGAGATGACTAGGTCGCGGAAGAAGGCGAGAAAGAGGAGGAGCGCGTAGACCGGGCGGAGGAGGGTGCTCACTTCGGCGCGCCTCCGAGGACGGCGGCGATGTAGGCGGAAGGGTCGGCGATGCCGGCGCCGACCGCCTGGGCCGCGGCGACGAAGGGAGCGGCGCCGACCCCGATCCAGACGACGAGGACCGTCAGGGCGACGAGCGGCGCGAGCATGGCGACCGGGAGGCGGCCCGTCGCGGCGGCGTCGCCATCGGGGTGGGCCTTCCAGAAGACCTCGGACCAGACCCGGGCCATGGCGAAGAGCGTCAGCAGGCCGACGGCGAGGATGGCGAAGGCGAGGCCGTAGCGGCCGGTGTCGAGGGTCGCCTTGGCGAGGAGGAGCTTCGGCCAGAAGCCGGCGAAGGGGGGCAGGCCGGCGAGGGACAGCGCCGGGATCAGGAAGAGGAGCGAGAACCAGGGCCGGGCGCGCCAGAGACCGCCGGTGCGGGCGAAGCGCTCGGAGCCGGTCAGGCGGCGGGCGGCGCCGGCGACGAGGAAGAGGGCGGCCTTCACGATCACGTCCTGGAACAGGTAGAGGAGCGCGCCGGCGATCGCCAGCGGGGTCGCGACGGCGAGGCCGAGGAGCATGTAGCCGACCGAGGACACGATCGAGAAGCCGAGGACGCGGCGGGTGCCGTCCATGGCGAGCGCCCCGGCGGCGCCGACGACCATGCTGAGGACGGCGCCCCAGAGGAGGACGCCCTGGATAGGCGTCCCGGTCACCGGGTAGACCAGGGTGAAGACGCGGATGAGCGCGTAGACGCCGACCTTGGTCAGGAGCGCCGCGAAGAGCGCCGAGGTGGTGAAAGACGGGGTGTGGTAGCTCGCCGGCAGCCAGAAGAAGACCGGGAAGAGCGCGGCCTTGGAGGCGAAGGCGAAGAGGAGGAAGGCGGCCGAGGCGACGATCGGGGTCTCGAGCCCGCGGCCGGCGAGGCGGGCGTGCAGGTCGGCCATGTTGAGCGCACCGGTCGCGCCGTAGAGCAGGCCGACGCCCGACAGGAAGGCGACGGTGGCGATCAGGTTGAGGCCGACGTACTTGGTCGCGCCGTCGAGCTCGTCCCTGCCGCCGCCGACGACGAGCAGGCCGAAGGAGGCGATCAGCATCACCTCGAACCAGACGTACATGTTGAAGATGTCGCCGGTCAGGAAGGCGCCGCAGATGCCGGCGAGCATCGCGTGGGTCAGCGGGTGCTGGCCGAAGTGCTCCTCCTCGGGCGTGACGTCGGCGAAGGCGAAGACGAGGACGGCGAGGGCGACCACCGCGGTCAGGAAGACCATGAGGGCGGAGAGCGGGTCGGCGACGAGGGTGATCCCGAAGGGCGCGGCCCAGCCGCCTGCCTGCTCGGCGAAGGGGCCACCGCGCGCGACCCTGGCGAGGATCGTGGTCGCGACGGCGAGGAGGAGGAGGGCACCGGCCAGCGAGATGGCGCGCTGGGCGGGGCGGGAGCGCCAGGCGAGCATGCAGAGGACGGCGGTCCCGAAGGGGATGACGAGGGGCCAGAAGAGCAGCATCAGCGCGGCTCCTCGACGTGCTCGGCGACGCGCATCTCGTCCATCTCGGTGGTGCCGAGGACGTAGTAGGAACGGTAGGCGAGGCAGAGGGCAAAGACGAGGAGGCCGAAGCCGATGACGATCGCGGTCAGGATCAGCGCCTGCGGTAGCGCGTTCGAGGCGCCGATGACGGTCTTGGCGCCTTCGGCGACGAGCGCGGGCTTGCCGTAGGTCAGGCGCCCGGCGGCGAAGATCAGCATGTTGGCGGCGTTGGAGATCATCGTCAGGCCGAAGAGATAGGGCACGGTCTTGCCGCTCATCATCAGGTAGGCGCCGGCGGCGACGAGGATTCCGGTCAGGAGGGCGAGGAGGACCTCCATCAGTCGCCCCGGTCCGCTTCGCGGGCGACGCATTCCTCGAGCGCGAAGAGGATGGCGGTGACGCTGCCGAGGACGACGAGGTAGACGCCGAGGTCGAAGAGCGGGATCGAGCCCACGGGCAGGCCGCTGGCGTCGTAGATCGCGGTCCAGACCCCCTTGAGGAAGTGGCCGTACTCGAGGCCGCCCCAGAGGCCGGAGACAAGCGCGCAGCCGAGGCCGACGGCGGCGATCGACTCGGGGCGGAAGCGGAGGGCGCGGCGGGCGGCGGCAAGGCCCTCGGCCTTCTCGATCAGGGCGAAGGCGGTGGCGGCGAGGAGGCCGCCGACGAAGCCGCCTCCGGGGGCGTTGTGGCCGCGCAGGAAGACGAAGACCGAGAGGAGCAGGATGACCGGCGCGAGGACGCGGGTCGCGGTCGAGAGGATCAGCGACTTCATCGCCCGGGCCTGCGGCCGGCCTTGAGCGCGGCGATGGCGGCGATGCCGGCGACCACGATGACCGAGATCTCGCCCATGGTGTCGAAGCCGCGGAAGTCGACGAGGATGACGTTGACGACGTTGCGGCCGTGCGCCTCGGGGTAGCTCTTGGCCTCGAAGAAGGCGGTCAGGCAGGTGTCGAGCGGGGTCGCGAGGACCGCGAGGACGGCAAGGGTCACGGTGACGCCGAGGAGGACCGCGACGGCGGCGTTGCCGGCGCGGAAGGGGATGGCTCCGGAGGGCGGCAGCCGGACCATGGCGATCGCGAGGAAGACGACGACGAGGATCTCGACGAAGAGCTGGGTCATGGCGACATCGATGGCGCCGTAGAGCACGAAGACGATGGCGATGCCGGCGCCGACGCCGCCGAGGGCGGTGATGGCGGTGAGGCGCGAGGGGGTGCGGAGGACGACGGCGATCGAGGCGACGACGATGGCAGCGACGGCCCAGTCGATCAGCTGCGCGTCGAAGGTGATGGCGGGCCAGGCCCCGTGCCCGAGCACCAGCGCGGCGGCGATGAGCAGCGCGAGGACCAGGAAGGTGTTGCGCAGGTAGCTCGTCATCCGGCCGTTCTGCACCGCCCCGGTCAATTGTCCCGAGGCGGCGAGGAGGGCGGCAAGCAGGGCGTCGTACCAGGCTTCGGTGCGCGGCAGGCGCGGCTCGGCGGCGGCGAGGGCGTCGCGGATCGCGTCGAGGGCGAGGTAGAGGAGGGCGCCGGCGGCGAAGGTGGCGAGGCTGAGGAGGAGAGGGTTGCCGAGGCCGTGCCAGAGCGCGAGGTGACCCTCCATCGGGGCGCCGGTGACGGCAAGGGTCATCGGCGCGACCACGGGCTCGACCAGGGCCGGGAGGAGGCCGCAGAGGAGCCCGAGGGCGGCGAGGATGGCGGGGCCGAGGGCGAGGCCCCAGCCGGGGTCGGCGGGCTTGTCCTTGGGCGAGCGCCGGGGACCGAGGAAGGGACGGAGCGCGACCATGCCGGCGCAGGCGAAGATCAGCGCGTTGGCGGCGAAGGCGGCGGCGGTGGTCCAGGCGGCGGCGTGGCCGGTGGACTCGTAGATCATCTCCTTGCCGATGAAGCCGAAGAAGGGCGGCAGGCCGGCCATGGAGAGGGCGGCGAGGGCGACGACGGCGGCGGTCAGCGGCATGGCGCCGGCGAGGCCGCCGACGGCGGGATAGTCGCGCGTGCCGGCGCCCTTCTCGATCATGCCGACCGAAAGGAAGAGGCCGGCCTTGTAGAAGGCATGGACCAGGAGGAACGTCATCGCGGCGACGACGGCGGCCGGGGTTCCGATGCCCAGGAGCATGGTGATCATGCCGAGCGCCATGACGGTGGTGTAGGCGAGCATCAGCTTCAGGTCGGTCTGGCGCATGGCCCAGACCGAGGCGAGGAGCATGGTGAAGGCGCCGACCGGGACGAGGAGGGCGGTCCAGAGCGACGTGCCGCCGAGGGCGGGGGTCAGGCGGGCGAGGAGGAAGACGCCGGCCTTCACCATGGTCGCCGAGTGCAGGTAGGCCGAGACCGGGGTCGGTGCCGCCATGGCGTTCGGCAGCCAGAACTGGAAGGGGAACTGCGCCGACTTGGTGAAGGCACCGGCGGCGACGAGCCAGAAGACCGGGACGTAGAGGGGGCTCGCGCGCAGGAGATCGCCGGCGGCGTTCATGCCCGACAGGCGGAAGGTGCCGGTGGCGTTGACCATCAGGAGGAGCCCGGCGAGGAGCGCGAGGCCGCCTCCGCCGGTGACGAGGAGCGCCTGCAGCGCGGCGGCGCGGGCGGAAGCGCGCTCGTGGTCGAAGCCGACGAGGAGCCAGGAGGTGACGGTGGTCGCCTCCCAGAAGACGAAGAGGGTGATGGCGTCGTCGGCGAGGACCAGGCCGAGCATGGAGACGGCAAAGGCGACGAGCGTCAGCAGCAGCGATCCGCGGCGGCGGTCGGTGGCGAAGTAGGTGGCGGCGTAGAGGAAGACCATCGCGCCGATGCCGCAGATCAGCAGCGCGAAGGCGAGTGCCAAGCCGTCGAGGCGGAAGGCGAGGTCGATGCCGAGGGACGAAACCCAGGGGATAACGAGCTCGGGGATGCGGCCCGCAGCGACTCCCGGCAGGAACGTCGCGAACCAGAGCGTGGCGGCCGCGGCCACGGCCGCAGGGATCAGCGGCCACCCG
Source organism: Amaricoccus sp. (assembly GCA_046348915.1). Taxonomy (GTDB): domain Bacteria; phylum Pseudomonadota; class Alphaproteobacteria; order Rhodobacterales; family Rhodobacteraceae; genus Amaricoccus. The sequence goes on along the minus strand of JAXMDH010000018.1, from coordinate 175,147 downwards.
GAGGTGGCGGACTTGGTCGCGGACGGCGCGGATTCGGCCAAGTCGGTCCTCGCGGCTGCCAGTCCCCCGAGCCGCGCTGCGGCGGCCGCGGCTTCGGCCGCGTCCCGCGTTCTCGCCCGGAACGGCCGAGGGAATCAACCCTGCCCCACGACCGCCCGGTCACTCAGGCGGCATTCGCACCGATGGATCGGGCGCCGGGCCGATGCCGGATGCCGGGCCGGCACCCGCGATCGCCTGAGTCGCGTGGGTGTCGAGCTTGCCCGGCCGTTCGGAGCCGGGGCGAATCCGCGCGGCCGTCAGGTGAAGCGCGGGATCGGGCCGAGCTGCGGGGTCTTGCGGCCGGAAAGGTCGAAGGCGACCTCGTCGACGTAGCACCAGCCCCAGCCCTCGGGCGGGTCGTAGCCCTCGATGATCGGATGGCCGGTCGAATGGAAGTGGGCGGTCGCGTGCTTGTTGGGCGAGCTGTCGCAGCAGCCGACGTGGCCGCAGGTGCGGCAGATCCGGAGGTGGACCCACCAGTCGCCGGTCCGCAGGCACTCCTCGCAGCCCCTGGCGCTCGGGGTCACCGTCCGGATGGTGTCGAGGTGGGTGCAGCCCCGCGCCATCAGCCGTCGACCTCGACATCGGGGCGGTCGCTCCCCGGCGAGATCTCGGCGTGCCAGCGGCCGCGCTCGTCCTCCCAGGTGATGCCGGTGCTCGTTCCGGGTTGGCGCTGCTCGAGCGCCGCCCGGCAGGCGGCGAGATGCGCGGCCTCGCGGCTGGCGAAGGTCTCGGAGAAGGTTCCGTAGACTTTGTACGCCCAGCCGCCGTCATGCTCGACGATCGCGTAAGTCACCTTGGCCAATGCCGACCCTCCCTGCCTGTCGCCCCTGTGTCGCCCGGATCGCCAGCCCCCTCAAGCGCCAATGCACCGCCGGCGTCGTAGCGACCGGGTGATCCCTTCGCGTTCCCGATCTTGCGACCTGCCCGGCATCGCTCATGGAGAGCGTCCCAGGCGAGGGTCCGGGATCGCGCCTCACCCGTTCTCGCGCAGCACCCGGCCGGCGAGGTAGAGCGAGCCGCAGATCAGGATCCGGCAGTCGGGGACGGCGGCGACGATCGCAGCGATCGCCTCCCCGACCCCGGCGGCGGGCGAGGCGGCGGCGAAGCCCGCCGCATGGGCCGCGGCGACCGTGGCCTCCGCCGGAAGGGTCGCGGCCTCGCCCGGGATCGACACCGCCGTCAGCGACCGCGCGAGCGGCGCCAGCGGACGGAGAAAACCCTCGACGTCCTTGGTGGCCAGCATGCCGGTCACGAGGTGCAGCGGCCGCGGCGGCAGGCGGGTCAGCGCCTCGGCCAGCGCGATCCCCGCGCCCGGGTTGTGCCCGCCGTCGAGCCAGAGCTCGGCCCGGCCGGCGGCGTCGACCAGCGACCCCTGCCGCAGCCGCTGCAGCCGCGCCGGCCATTCGACCTCGGTCAGGGCCGCGGCGCAGGCCGCCTCGTCCATGCCGAGGGCGCGCAGCGCCGCCACCGCGATTCCGGCGTTGGCCACCTGGTGCGCGCCGATCAGCCGCGGCGGCGGCAGGTCGAGGAGGCCGGAGGTGTCGAGGAAGGCCACCCGCCCGTGCTCCTCCCAGACCTGCCAGTCGCGGCCCTCGACCATCAGCGGCGCCACCATCCGTTCCGCGCGGCGCTCGATGACTTCGAGCGCCTCGGGCTCCTGCCGCCCGACGATGCCGAGGACGCCGTGCTTGAGGATTCCGGCCTTTTCGCCGGCGATCGCGGGCAGCGTGTCGCCCAGGTACTGCTGGTGGTCGATCGAGACCGGCGTGATGACGGTGAGCCGCGGCCGCTCGATGACGTTGGTGGCGTCGAGCCGCCCCCCGAGCCCGACCTCGAGCAAGGCGAAGTCGGCCGGTGTCTCGGCCATCGCGAGGAAGGCGGCGGCGGTGGTGATCTCGAAGAAGGTGATCGGCGCGCCGCCGTTCGCCGCCTCGCAGCGTTCGAGGAGGTCGGTCAACCGCGCCTCGTCGACGAGGTCGCCCGCGAGGCGGATGCGCTCGTGGAAGCGGGCGAGGTGCGGCGAGGTGTAGACGTGGACGCGCTTCCCGGCGGACTCGAGCCCGGCGCGCAGCATCGCCACCACCGAGCCCTTGCCGTTGGTGCCGGCGACATGGACGACCGGGGGCAGCCGACGCTCCGGATGGCCCAAGGCGCCGAGCAGCCGCACGATGCGCACGAGCGACAGGTCGATGACCTTGGGGTGGAGCTCGGTGAGCCGGTCGAGAACCCGGTCGCTCGCTCCGGTCACTCGGCGGCTGCCCTCGCCTCCTCGGGCGCCGGCAGGTCGCCGTGCACGTAGGCCGGCTGGTTGGTCAGGAGCCGCAGCATCGTCGCCAGCTCGTCGCGCAGCTGCTTGCGCGGCACGACCCGGTCGAGCATGCCGTGGTCGAGCAGGTATTCCGCGCGCTGGAAGCCCTCGGGCAGCGTCTCGCGGATCGTCTGCTCGATGACCCGCGGGCCGGCGAAGCAGATCAGCGCCCCGGGCTCGGCGATCTGGATGTCGCCGAGCATCGCGTAGCTCGCGGTCACGCCGCCGGTGGTCGGGTTGGTGAGGACGACGATGTAGGGGAGCCCCGCTTCCTTGAGCATCTCGACCGCGACCGTCGAGCGCGGCATCTGCATCAGGCTCAGGATGCCCTCCTGCATCCGCGCGCCGCCGGCGGCGGCGAAGAGGACGAGCGGGCACTTGCGCTTCACCGCCCGCTCGGCACCGGCGACGATGGCGTTGCCGACGTACATCCCCATCGAGCCGCCCATGAAGGCGAAGTCCTGGCCGACGCAGATCACCTTGAGCCGGCCGATCTCGCCCTCGGCGACCAGCATCGCCTCTTCCTCGCCGGTCTTCTTGCGGGTCTCGCGCAGGCGGTCGACGTACTTCTTCTGGTCCTTGAAGCTGAGCGGATCGGCGATGGGCTTCGGGACCGGGATCTCGACGAAGACCCCGCCGTCGAAGAGCGCGGTGAACCGCTCGCGCGGCGAAATCGCGAGGTGGTGGCCGCAGTTGGTGCAGACGTTGAGGTTGTCGGCGAGCTCGCGGTGGAACAGCATCGTCCCGCAGCTCTCGCACTTGACCCAGAGGTTCTCCGGGACCTCGCGCCGCGAGAACAGCGAGTTGATCTTCGGGCGGACGTAGTTGGAGATCCAGTTCATCGCGGGCCGGCTCCTCGCGTCGGCGGTCAGGGGTTAGATATGCCCCGCCCCCCCCGAATGCAATCGCCGCCGCCGCGCGCGCAGGACCCGCCAGGCGGCCCAGGCGGCCAGGGTGACGCAGGTGTCGAAGGCGATCGACCAGGCGGCGTCGGCGCTGCCGGGGTCGAGCGGGACCACCCAGAGTGCGAGGTCGGAGAGGAGCGGCACCGACGGCGCCAGCACCAGCACGGCGAAGACGTTGTTGGCGAAATGGAGGCCCATGGCCGCCGAGAGGTCGCCGGTCCGGACCGTGACATCGGCGAGGACGAGTCCGATCACGGTCGTTGCCGCCACCATCAGCCAGGCGTTGCGGACCCCGGCCTCGCCGTTCCAGTGCAGGAGGCCGAAGAGCAGCGCCGGCAGCAGGAACCAGACGATCGGCGAGCGGAAGCGGGCGGCGAGACCCTGCATCAGGAAGCCGCGGAAGGCGATCTCTTCGGCCGCGGTCTGCACGAGGAGTGCCGGCAGCGCCAGCGGCAGCCGCGCGGCCCAGCCGGCGAGGCTCGCCTGCCGCGTGACGTCGCTGGTGGCCAGAACCACCGCCGCCGATGCCGCCCCGAGCGCCGCCGCCACCGCAGCGCCGGCCAAGAAGCGCCGGGAGACGAAGCCGCGCGGCCCGAACAGCGTCGCGACCGGCCGGCGCTGCAACCAGCGTGCGGCCGCTGCGACGCCGACGATCAGGCCGGCGAAGCTCGCGAGGTAGGCGAGGAGGACACCGACCTCGGTGTGGCGCGTGACCTTCAGCGCCAGCAGGAGGGCCGCGGTCCAGCCGGCGACCGCGAGCGCGATCCCTGCGACGAGGCGCCACGGTTCGGGCCGGCGCCTCGCGGCGGCAATGTAGGCTTCGAGCCTGTCCGACCGTAGGGGCGCGCCTGCCATGCCGGGCATCCTAGGGTGCGCATCGGCGGCGTCCAGCCGGGCGGTCGGGGTTCGCGCCGGTCGACGTTGCGGCATCCGGCGGCGGCGTGCGACCCTGAGCCGCCGGAGGTACCGATGCCCTCGATCGAGACGGCCCCGATAGCGGACGAGGACCGGGCCGCGGTCGATGCCCTCTCCCGGCGGCACTGGGCCGACACGCGGGTCGTCTATGTCCAGGGGGCGATCGACACTCGCGGGCTGCCCGGCGCCGTCGCCCGCATCGACGGTGCCTTTGCCGGTGCCGTGACCTGGCTGCCCGAGGACGGTGCGCTGCGCATCGTCACCATCGCGAGCGCGCTCCCGGGCCGCGGCGCCGGCCGCGCGCTGCTGGCGGCCGTCGAGGCCGCCGCCCGTGAAGACGGGCTGGCACGGGTCGTCGTCTCGACCGTCAACAGCAACCTGCACGCGCTCGGCTTCTACCAGCGCAACGGCTACGCGCTCGCCGCCCTCCACCGGGGTGCCGTCGCCGGCCTCCGGCGGCTGAAGCCCGCGATTCCCGAGGTGGACGCCAACGGAATCCCGATCCGCGACCAGATCGACCTGGAGAAGCGGCTCGGCTGACCACGCGCGTCGCGCTTGAGATTCGGCGGGGGCTCGCCTATGCCCGAGCGGTTAACCAAGAATCCGGCGCAGCGAGGAAGCCCCTGATGGACGTCCCCAAGTTCGACAAGAGCCGGCTCCCGAGCCGCCACGTGACCGAGGGACCCGAGCGCGCCCCGCACCGGAGCTACTATTACGCCATGGGCCTCGGTGACGCCGAGATCCACCAGCCCTTCGTCGGCGTCGCCACCTGCTGGAACGAGGCCGCACCCTGCAACATCGCGCTGAACCGCCAGGCGCAGGCGGTGAAGCTCGGGGTCAAGCAGGCGATGGGGACGCCGCGCGAGTTCACCACCATCACGGTCACCGACGGCATCGCCATGGGCCACGAGGGCATGCGCTCGTCGCTCGCCTCGCGCGAGGCGATCGCCGACACCGTCGAGCTTACCATGCGCGGGCACTGCTACGACGCGCTCGTCGGGCTTGCCGGCTGCGACAAGTCGCTGCCGGGCATGATGATGGCGATGGTCCGCCTCAACGTGCCCTCGGTCTTCATCTACGGCGGCTCGATCCTGCCGGGGCGGGTGCCGGCGGGCGCCGCCGTGCCGCAGGACTTCGCCAACCGCGACCTGACCGTCCAGGACATGTTCGAGGCGGTGGGCCGCCACCAGAGCGGGACCCTCGGCAACGCCGCCCTCGAGATCCTCGAGCGGGTCGCCTGCCCGTCTGCCGGCGCCTGCGGCGGCCAGTTCACCGCCAACACGATGGCCTGCGTCAGCGAGGCGATCGGGCTCGCGCTCCTCAACTCCTCCGGCGCCCCCGCGCCCTACGAGAGCCGCGACGCCTATTCGACGGCCAGCGGCATCGCGGTGATGCAACTGCTGGAGAAGGGCATTCGCGCCCGCGACGTCGTCACGCGCAAGAGCCTCGAGAACGCGGCGCGCGTGGTCGCCTGCACCGGCGGCTCGACCAACGGCGGGCTGCACCTGCCGGCGATCGCCCACGAGGCCGGGATCGAGTTCACCCTGCAGGACGTCTGCGACATCTTCCACGACACCCCCTACTTCGTCGACCTTAAGCCGGGCGGGAAATACGTCGCCAAGGACCTCTACGAGGCCGGCGGCGTCCCGATCGTGCTGAAGGAGCTCTTGCGGGGCGGCCTGTTGCACGGCGACTGCATGACCGCGAGCGGGCGGACGATCGGCGAGGAACTCGACGCGATCCGCGGCGAGCCGGACGGGCGGGTGATCTTCCCGGTCGACGCGCCGATCACGCCGACCGGCGGCGTCGTCGGCCTCATCGGCAACCTGGCGCCCGAGGGGGCGATCGTGAAGGTCGCCGGCATGAGCGAGGCGGAGCAGGTCTTCACCGGCCCCGCCCGCGTCTTCGAATGCGAGGAGGACGCCTTCGACGCGGTGCAGAAGCGCTCCTACGAGGTTGGGGAGGTCATCGTGATCCGCAACGAGGGGCCGGTCGGCGGCCCGGGGATGCGCGAGATGCTGGCGACGACCGCCGCCTTGTCGGGCCAGGGAATGGGCAAGAAGGTGGCGCTGATCACCGACGGCCGCTTCTCCGGCGCGACCCGCGGCTTCTGCGTCGGCCACGTCGGGCCGGAGGCCGCGAAGGGCGGCCCGATCGCGCTCCTCCGGGACGGCGACATGATCACGCTGGACGCGGTCAAGGGCACGATCTCCGTCGACCTGAGCGACGACGAGCTCGAGGCCAGGCGCAAGGCCTGGAAGGGACCCCGCCCGACCATCTACGGCGCCGGCGCGCTCTGGAAGTACGCCCAGCTCGTCGGCCCCACCCGGCTCGGGGCCGTCACCCATCCCGGCGCCCAGGGCGAGAAGCACGTCTATGCCGACCTGTAGCCGCCGGCTCCCCGGCCTCGCCGCCGCCGCGACGCTGACGCTCGTGGCCGCCGGCCTCGCGTCTGCCGCCTCCGCCGACCCCGCCACCTCCACCAGGGTCACCGTGGCCGGCGAGCGGGTCACGATCGCGGCGCCCAAGGGCTTCTGCGTCGACACCAAGAGCACGACGACGACGACGGACGGCGCCTTCGTGCTGATGAGCGACTGCTCGCTGCTCGGCGGCCGCAAGACCGGCCAGCCGCCGATCGGCGCGGCGCTGACCGCCAGCGTCTCGGCCGGCGGCCTCGCCGGCGAGGGCGACAGCGAGGCGGGCTCGCTCGACGAGCTCGAGGACTTCGCCACGACCGCCGACGGCCGCGCGGTCCTCGGCCGCAGCGGCCAGGCCGAGCGCGTCCGCATCCTCTCGACGGTGAAGAAGGACGATGTCCTCTACCTCCTGATCGAGGACCGCGGCCGGATGCCGCTCGCCGGCATCTCGCGCACCTTCTGGCGCGCCTTCCTCGACGTCGACGGCCGTACGGTCGCCCTGTCCGAGCTCGGCTTCGAGGGCGGCGGCCTCGACCGCCAGCAGGCCCTCGACCAGGTCGGCGCCCTCGCGGCGGCGATCCGCGCGGCGAACTAGCGGAGCCTCAAAGGTCGGCGAGAATGTTCCGGACCTCGATCGTCAGTCCCGGCGGATCGAGCGTCAACGAGCCATCGCGGTGAACCCTTACGACGATCTCGCCCTCATCGTCGCGGCGGTGATGAATGACGATCCGATTGGCGGCGTCGACGATCAGATAGTGCCGCACGCTCGGAAGGGAGAAATAGCCTGCGAGCTTTGTGCCCCGGTCGACGCCCCTGCTTGATGGGGAAACGACTTCGACGACGATGATCGGGTCGGCGACCTCGATCGCGTCTCCGGACAGAGGGGGACCACACCGGACCAGCGCGTCGGGCTCGTAGACCGTCCGGTCGTCGATCCTGACCGACGCGCCGTCCGGATGCGCCTCGCAACCAAGGCCGCGCGCCGCGATGGCCGCTTCGAGTGCCCGCAGGGTTCGGTTCTTCGCGCGGCCATGGCTTATCCGCTCGGGTGCCATGGCAACGACCGCCCCATTGTCGAGCTCGAAGCGCCCCTCGGGCTGGTCGAGAGCCCAGGCGATGAACTCGTCAGCGGTAAGCCCGATGCGTTTCGGCCGCTCCATCGCTCGACCACTCTCCTGTCGACTTCGCATGCTACCACGGTGCATCGATGCGTGCGACACCGGTCGGCAGGAGCTCTCGGATCGCTCGGCCTATCCCCTGAGGGCGTCCATGATCGCGACGAGCTCGGCGCTGATCCCGGGCTCGCTGAGGGCGTGGCCGGCGCCCGTCACCATCCGGAGCGTGGAGCCGGGCCAAGCCTGGTGCAGGCGGTGAGCGGTGTAGGGGGGGCAGATCATGTCGTAGCGGCCCTGCACGATGTGGCCGGGGACACCGGCGATGCGGTGCATGTGGCGCAGCACGTGGCCGTCGCCGTCGAGAAAGCCGCCGTTGATGAAATAGTGGTTCTCGAGCCGGGCGAAGGCCAGCGAATAGCCCGAGGACGGATAGCCGCGCGCCTCGCCGGGGTCGAGGACGGCGAGCGCCGATTCCCAGCCGGCCCAGGCGCGGGCGAAGCGGCTCTGCTCGGCCGGGTCGGGGCCGAACAGGCGCTTGTGGTAGGCGCCGATCAGGTCGTGCCGCTCCCCCTCGGGGATCATCTGCGAGAAGGCCTTCCAAGGCTCCGGCCAGAAGTGCCCGGCGCCGCCGCCGTAGAACCAGTCGAGCTCGGCGCGCGTCATCGTGAAGACGCCGCGCAGCACCAGGGCCTCTACCCGGTCGGGGTGGGTCTGGGCGTAGATGAGCGCGAGGCAGGCGCCCCAGGAGCCGCCGAAGACGGCCCAGCGATCGATCTTAAGCTCCTCGCGGATGCGCTCGATGTCGGCGACGAGATCCCACGTGGTGTTGTTGTCGACGCTGGCGTTCGGGCTCGACCGCCCGCAGCCGCGCTGGTCGAAGAGGATCGCGCGGTAGTGGGTCGGGTCGAAGAAGCGGCGCATGCCCGGCGAGCAGCCGCCGCCGGGGCCGCCGTGCAGCACGACGACCGGCGTGCCGTCGGGGCGGCCGCACTGCTCGACGTACACGCGGTGGCCGCCCGGCACCTCCATCACCTGCTGGCGGAACGGCTCGATCGGAGGGTAAAGTCCGCTGCGGTGCGAAGCGCCGGGGTGGCTGGGGTGTTCCTTCATGGGGCGCGCGCTAGACCTTCCCGTCGACCCGGAGACAATCGCAGTTTGGAGCCATGAGCGCAACGCAAACCACCGGAACGGTCGACGCCGCCGAGGTCGCCAAGTTCGAGGCGATGGCGGCGGAATGGTGGAATCCGGACGGCAAGTTCCGCCCGCTGCACATGCTGAACCCCTGCCGACTCGACTATGTCGTCGCGCAGATCGCCGCCGAGTTCGGCCGCGACCCGAAGGTGCGGCAGCCCTTTTCGGGCCTGCGGCTGCTCGATATCGGCTGCGGCGGCGGGTTGCTCGCCGAGCCGATGGCCCGGCTCGGCGCCGAGGTGGTCGGGGTCGACGCCGCCGCCCGCAACATCCCGGTCGCCCGGCTGCACGCCGAGCAGTCGGGCCTCGCGATCGACTACCGCCACGGCACCGCCGAGGCGCTCGCGGCGGACGGCGAGCGCTTCGACGTCGTGCTCAACATGGAGGTGGTCGAGCACGTCACCGATCCCGCGGCCTACCTCGGCGCCTGCCGGGAGCTGCTGCGACCGGGGGGGCTGATGGTCTGCTCGACGATCAACCGCAACCCCAAGAGCTGGCTCTTCGCGATCGTCGGGGCCGAGCAGGTGCTGCGATGGCTGCCCAAGGGCACGCACGACTGGCGCCGCTTCCTGACGCCCGACGAGCTCTTCGCGCTTCTGCGCGGTGCGGGCCTCGACCCGGTCGATCGCAAGGGCTTCGTGTTCGACCCGCTCGGCTGGCGCTGGCGCCTCTCCGACCGCGACCTCTCGGTCAACTACGTGACGACCAGCCTGCGCCCTTCGACATCGCCGGGCTGACGGTCAGTCCTCCGGGTCGCGGCCGAAGGCGATGCGGAGCTCGTCCTTCGCGTCCTCGAGCACCTTGCGCCGCTCCTTCGAGAGGTTCGAGCCGGCGCGGTTGATATAGAAGGTCAGCATCGACATCGCCGACCGAAAGGGCTCGGCCTTGCGCCGGTCGCTCGCCTCGGCCGACCGCTTCAGCGACTCGGCGATGTGCTTGGGGTCGTCGGACTCGAATATGTGCTCCTCGAGGTCGAGCGCATCGCTGTGCTCGGTGACATCGGCAGACCATGTCCGCTTGTCGTTCATCGCCGGCTCCTTCCCGGTCATCCGCCTGCGGGGGAACGGTCAATGCGGCTCCGAGTTGCCTTGTCGACGGGCGGCCCGCGACGTGCCGCCCGAGCGTCATGAGGAGAATGCGATGAGCGATTCCGAAACCCGCGAGCCGTCGACGGTCGTGGAGATGCAGCGCGGCATCCAGAAGCAGGTCGCCGAAGACGATCGGCGGCAGGATGAGTCGGAGTCGGAAGCGGCGCAGCTCGGGGCGCGTCCGTATCCGGTTCCGCCCTTCCCGGAGCAGCACCAGCCCAAGCCCGGGGACGAGGCGGCACTCGACCCGGCGCCAATGTACGACGCGCCGTTCTGGAAGGGCTCGGGCAAGCTCGAGGGCAAGGTCGCCCTCGTGACCGGCGGCGACTCGGGAATCGGGCGGGCGGTAGCGCTGCTCTTCGCCCGCGAAGGTGCGGACGTCGCGATCGCACACCTGGCCGAGGACGCCGACGCCGAAGCGACCCGGGAAGCGGTCGAGGCGGAGGGGCGGCGGGCGATCGTGCTACGCGGCAACGTCGCCGACCGCGACTTCTGCGACGAGGCGGTGGCTCGGACGGTGCGCGAGCTCGGCGGCATCGACGTCCTGGTCAACAACGCGGCCTTCCAGGTGCATACCGACGATTTCCTCGACCTCACCCCCGAGCATTTCGACGAGACGGTGAAGACCAACCTCTACGGCTACTTCCAGATGGCGCAGGCGGCGGTAAAGGAGATGAAGCCCGGCTCGGCGATCGTGAACACGGGCTCGGTGACCGGCATCGACGGCTCGAAGGAACTCGTCGACTACTCGATGACCAAGGGCGGCATCCACGCCTTCACCCGAGCGCTGTCGGGCAATCTCCTGCCGCGCGGCATCCGGGTGAACTGCGTCGCGCCGGGGCCGGTCTGGACGCCGCTGAACCCGTCCGACAAGCAGCCGGAAATGGTCGCCCACTTCGGCGAGAAGACTCCGATGAAGCGGCCGGCGCAGCCCGAGGAACTTGCTCCGGCGTATGTCTTCCTCGCGTCGCCGCAATGCTCGAGCTACATCACCGGCGAGATCCTGCCCGTGGTCGGCGGCTACTAGGCCGCAGACCCGGCGTCCCGGTCAAATCCCCTGGGCACGGCGGGCGACCGCCGTGCTAGGCAGTGGAGCAGGCGCCATCTTCGGCGCCGCTCGATCGGGGGACATTCGATGCAGACACTATCCCGGGCGCTCCTGATCGGAGCGTTGGCGTTCGGTCTCGGGTTGCCGGTCGCACGGACGCAAGCGGAGGAGACGGGCTCGCTGGCAGACGCCCTCCGCATCATCGAGGGCAAGCAGTTCGTCGATCTCACCCACAGCTTCAGCCCGAACTCGCCGGTCTGGTACGGCTTCGGCCAGGCGACCATGTCCGCCGCCTCGGACCCCGAGACGCATCGACCCTACACGATCGCCGAGGACGGCTTCCGGACGACCTTCTATTCCTTGGTCGGCCAGTACGGGACGCACGTCGATCCGCCGGCGCATTTCAGCGCCGACGGGACCACGATGGACAACATCCCGCTCAAGCAGATGATCCTGCCGCTCGTCGTATTCGACATGACGCCCATGCTGGCGGGCGATCCCGACCACGCCCTGAGCTTCGACGACATCCTCGCCTGGGAGAAGGAGCACGGACGCGTGCCCGAGGGCGCGTTCGCGGCGCTTAGGACCGACATGTCCAAGGACTGGGACAGCGATCCGGAGCACTTCAAGCGCTCGCCGTTCCCCGCCTGGTCGCTGCCCGCGATCCAGTTCCTCTACGACCAACGCAAGGTCGCCGCGACCGGCCACGAGTCCCTCGACACCGACACGACTCCCACCATGGATTCCGAAACCTGGCTCCTGAAGCAGGGCCACTTCCAGATCGAGGCGATGGCCAACCTCGACCAGGTGCCGCCGACCGGCGCGGTCATCGTCGTGACCTGGCCGAAGGTGAAGAACGGCTTCGGTTTTCCCGCGCGGGCGTTCGCGATCCTGCCCTGAGGATTTCCGGCCCGCGAATCCCGCTTGGCGGCGCCCGCGCCGGCCCTTAGACAGGGCGGACAAAACCGAGGGGGGAGCCGATGATCCGAGCCGTCGTCTGGAACGAGTACGTGCACGAGCGCGAGAACCCGGTCGTGCGCGGGATCTACCCCGAGGGCATCCACGGTGCGATCGCCAAGGGCCTGAACGCCGACGAGGGCATCGACGCCGGCACGGCGACGCTCGATCAGCCGGAGAACGGCCTGCCGGCCGACCGGCTGAAGGACATCGACGTCCTGCTCTGGTGGGGCCACAAGGCGCACGGCGCCGTCGACGACGCGACCGTTGACCGCGTCGCCCAGCGCGTCCACGAGGGGATGGGGCTGATCGTCCTCCACTCCGGCCACTTCTCGAAGATCTTCAAGCGGCTGATGGGCACCCCCTGCTCCCTGCGCTGGCGCGAGGCCGGCGAGCGCGAGCGGCTCTGGGCGATCAACCCGTCGCACCCGATCCTCGCCGGGCTCGGCGACCGGGTCGAGCTCCCGTCCGAGGAGATGTACGGCGAGCCCTTCCTCGTACCCGAGCCGCTCGAGACCGTGCTCATCTCCTGGTTCGAGGGCGGCGAGGTCTTCCGCTCGGGCCTCACCTACCAGCGCGGCGCCGGCCGCATCTTCTACTTCCGCCCCGGCCACGAGACCTACCCGACCTACCACGACGAAACCGTCCTCAAGCTCCTCCGCAACGCCGTCCACTGGGCCTACAACCCGGCGGCCGCCTGGACCGACGTCGCCGAGGCGCCGAACGTCCCGCACGACAAGGCGCCGGAGAAGATCACCCCCCGTGGGCCATCCTTGCACAAGGCCGGCGAGGAGGGCTTCCGGTGAGCGGCCCCGCCGGCGAGCAGCGGCTGCTCATGCTCGGGACCGGCGCGATGGCGCGCCACCATGCCGAGCGCTTCGCCCAGATGCCCGGCTGCCAGCTGGTCGCCGCCGTCGACACCAGCGACGCGCGCGCCCGCGACTTCGCCGCCGCCTTCCAGATCCCCGTGGCCTTCGGCTCGCTGAAGGAGGCGATCGCCTGGGGCGAGTTCGACGCCGCGGTCAACTCGACGCCGGACGGCGTCCACAAGGCGACGACGCTGGAGCTGATCGCCGGCGGCAAGCCGGTCTTCTGCGAGAAGCCGCTCGCGGTGAACTACCCCGACGCCCTCGAGATGACCGAGGCCGCCGAGAAGGCCAGGCTCGTCAACATGGTGAACCTGACCTACCGCAACGCCGCCGCGGTGCAGCTCGCGCGCACCATGGTGCAGGCCGGCGAGATCGGCGAGGTCCGCCACGTGCAGGCCTCCTATCTGCAGTCCTGGCTGACCGGCCGCCACTGGGGCGACTGGCGCACCGAGGAGCGCTGGCTCTGGCGGCTGTCGTCGGCGCACGGCTCCAAGGGCGTGCTCGGCGACATCGGCGTCCACATCCTCGACTTCGTGATGTTCGGCACCGACCTCGACATCGTCGCCTTGTCGGCGAAGATGCGCACCTTCGACAAGGCCGAGGGCGGCGTCATCGACGTCTACAAGCTCGACGTCAACGACAGCGTCGCGATGACCGCCGAATTCTCCAACGGCGCCCTCGGCGTCATCCACATGAGCCGCTACGCCACCGGCAAGGCCAACGACCTCGACCTGATGATCCACGGCGAGAAGGGCGCGCTGAAGGTCTGGGCCAACTCGCAGGACTCGACCCTCGAGGCCTGCCTCGGACCCGACATCGAGACCCAGACCTGGAAGCCGGTCGACTGCCCGCCGACCCCGAGGAACGAGACCCGCTTCCTGATCGCGCTCCTCTCGGGCGTGAACGGCGACCCCGACTTCCGCCACGCCGCCAAGGTGCAGAAGCTCCTCGACCTCGCCTTCGTCTCCGACGCCGAAGGGCGGATGCTGGCGGTGGAATGATGGCGCGCAGGGTATCGCCCCGGCCGGATGTCTCTGCTAGCTTCCCGGCGGCCGGGTCGTCCGGCGATTGAGCAGAGGGGGAAATATCCCAATGAAGCGTATTCTCGCGGCTGCGGCGCTGGCCGGGCTGATGGCCGCTCCGGCCTTCGCGCAGGCCGAAAAGGTGACATGCGGCGACTACTCGGCGATGGACAACACCGCCCAGATGCAGACGATCGCCGACATCGAGTCGCTGACCTCGGAGATGGCGCACGAGCAGGCGCTGACCGCGGATGCCATCCACGACAAGCTGTCGGCCGACTGCAAGGACAAGGTCGACGTTCTCGTCATCGACGTCGTCAAGGGCTACATGAACTGACGACCGCGGCACGGAGGGCGTCGCGGCCCTCCGTGCGCACCCGCCGCCTGTCCCTCGCGCGGCATGGCGGCTTCCGATGATCGACGACGAAAGTGCCGGCAGCCCTGCAGTGATCGCGGGCGTGATCCTCGCCGGGGGCCGGGCGCAGCGCATGGGCGGGGGCGACAAGGGCCTCGTTCGTCTCGCCGGACGCCCGATCATCGGGCATGTGATCGAACGGCTGGCGCCGCAGGTCGACCGGCTCGCCCTGAACGCCAACGGCGATCCGGCGCGGTTCGCCGCCTTCGGGCTGCCGGTGATTCCGGATGGCGTGCCCGGCCATCCGGGTCCGCTCGCGGGCATTCTCGCCGGCCTCGACTGGGCGGCCGGCATCGGCGCGCCCGCGATCGTCACCGCCGCCGCGGACACGCCGTTCTTCCCGCTCGACCTCGTGCGTCGTCTGAAGGCGGCAGCGAAGGCGGCGGAAACGCGTGTCGCCGTCGCGGCCGGCACCGACGGCCTGCACCCGACCTTCGGCCTCTGGGCGACGAGCGACCGCGGGGCGCTGGAGGCGGCGCTCGCGGCGGGCACCCGCCGTGTCCTCGACTGGGCCGAGGCGTGCCAGGCGGCGACGGCGGTCTTTCCCGATGCCGGGGATGCATTCTTCAACGTGAACACGCCCGCCGACCGGCTGCGCGCCGAGACCATCGCGGCGGGATGCTGACCATGCCGCGGCTTTTCACCCGGCCGGGGCTGCACACCGGCGGCTTCTACCTCGCGCTCTTCATGGCGACCGGGGCGCTGGTGCCGTTCTGGCCGCTCTGGCTCAGCCACTGGGGGCTGACGCCGGGCGAGGTCGGGGTCTACACCGCGCTCGGGATCGCCGTGCGGGTGGTGGCGGGGCTGCTGGTCCCCTCCCTGGCCGACCGGCTCGACCGGCGGCGCGCGGTGGTGGTCGTCGCGGCGGCGCTGACGGCGGCGATCTACCTCGCGCACCTGGGAATTACCGAGAAGCCGGCGCTCCTCGTCGCGACGCTCGCGGCGGGCACGACGATGGCCGGGATCGGGCCGATCGCGGAGGCGCTCGGGCTCGCGGCATCGCGCGCCTGGGACTTTTCCTATGCGCAGGCGCGCAGCATGGGCTCGATCGGCTACCTGGCCGCCAACCTCATCGTCGGGGCGCTGATCGCCCGCGCCGGCGTCGGCGTGGCGCTCTGGTGGACCGTCGCCTGCATGGCGGCGGTCGCCGTCCTCGCCGTGCGCCATCCGGGCGCGCACCGCGTGCCCGCTCGGACGCCACCGACGATGGGAGAGATCGGCCGCCTGGTGGTCACGCCGACCTTCGCCCTCTTCATGGCCGCGGTCGCCTGCCTGCAGTCGAGCCATGCCATGATGTACGCGCTCGGGTCGGTCCACTGGCGCGACATCGGGATCGGCGAGACCGAGATCGGCGCGCTCTGGGCGGCATCGGTCGCTGCCGAGATCCTCTTCATGCTGACGATCGGGACGCGGGTCGTGCGGCGATTGGGTCCGGTCGGCGCGCTGGCGCTCGCGGGCGCGGGCGGCGTGCTGCGCTGGGGCGCGATGATGGGCGACCCGACCGGCTTCTGGCTGTGGCCGATCCAGGGGCTGCACGCGCTGACCTTCGGGGCCGCCCACCTCGGGGCGATGGCCTTTATCGGCCGGGCGGTCCCCGACCGCTACGCCGCCGCGGCCCAAGGCGCGACCACCGCAATGGCCGTCGGCGGCGTCACGGCGGCCGCGATGATCCTGGCCGCCGCGGTCTACCCGCTGCTCGGCGGGCGCACCTACGCGATCGGGTTCGTCCTGTCGCTCGCCGGCCTCGCCCTCGCCGCGCTGCTGCGCCGCCGCTGGGCGGGGGACGAATTCGACGTCTAGGGTCCGGGCACAAACGGGATTCCCGCTGAGGGATTCATGAATCCCGGTCTTCAAGACGAGGCCTGGGCGACCACCTGGTCAGCCTACACAGGAGCGGTTTCTCGCGGCTGCGAGCCCTGCCGCACCAGCATGACCATCGATCAAGCAGGCGGACGCGCGCGAAGCACTTCTTCCGTTCTCACTTGCCGGCACCCAAAAGGTAGCCTCCGTCCCAGTGCCAGATTCGCTTGTCGTCTACGGTTACCTTCACGACCGCCTGGAATCCTGCGAGCGTCCCGCTACCGGCGTGGAACGCACAGGTTCCGACCGGCGGGCTGGCCGTGTCGTAGACGACGCAATACCCGAGCGCCGAGTCTCCGTTTCCAACGGAAATGACAGCCGTGCTGCTGGTGAAGAGGGGACTGGTGATCACCGGCCCATAGTAGAGGATCTTGGTGGCCGCTGGGATCGCCGCGAGGTTCGATTCCGTAATGGTGCAGAAGCTCGGGGTATCGCCGGAGAACTCGCTACATTCCTTGGAGATCTTGAGCGGCTGCATCTCCGGCTCAGCGGACGCGATCGACGCCGATGTCAGAATGGCACCAGTCGACAGGATGATAAGCCCGCGCATTGACTCCCCCCGTGGTCGAAATAACTACTATCATTGTACTCGCAATATCATCTGCCAGCAATTGGCTGCTTCGAATCTGACAAGGGATTTGGCGTCTGATTCACCGCCGCCGGGTAGGAGTCCGGCGGCCGTCGCGGAGGCGGAAGTCCGCGCCTTAGTCGAGCGAGCCGCTCAGCCGCACCAGCAGCATGAAGGCCCGTCCCGAGCGCGTGCTGGCGAGCTCGATCAGGCGTGCATCGTCGACGTCGGACGCGAACTCGGCGAGGACCGCGTCGAAGCGGCGCTGGAAGAACAGCGCCGTGTCGCGGAAGATGGTGTCCGAGTGCATCAGGCCGCGGGTCAGCTCCAGCGCCCGCTCGTCGTGGATGCCGCCGACCGACGCGACCTCCGTCCCGCGGGTGCCGTCGATGAAGCGGCGCCAGGCGGCCGGATCGACGCGCGCCATCGGCAGCTCGTCGACATAGACGGCCTCCTGCGACAGAAGGTTGAGGACGTCCTCGGCGGCTTGCAGCATCTGCGCGAGCCCTGGATGGCGCAGCACCGCGCGCAGCGCCTCGAAACCCTGCGCGTCGTCGGCGTCGCGCGGGAAATCGAGCGCCCGCACCAGCGTCGCCCAGTCCGGGCCGGCCGCGTCGGACGGCGGCGTCGGCTCGGCCTCGGTCGCGGGCGGCGCCGCCGGCTCGGGTGCGGCCTTCGGCGGAGCGGCCGGCAGACCGGGCGCGGGCTCGGGCGGTGACGGCGGCGCGGCCTCGGGAGAGCGCGCCGACAGCCGTTGCAGCATCACCTCGACGCGCGCCTGCCCGGCCAGCACCCGGTCGATGTGCGGCGCGAGGTCCGGCCCGCGCGACCCCATGATCGCCGCCTGCACCACCTGGCCGATGGCGCCCGGCGAGGCCGGCACATTCGCCTCGAGCGCGGCGCGGGTCGCGACCAGCGCGTCGATCAGCGGCGAGGTCACCTCGGCGAGCGCCGCCACGACCTCGCGCTGCCGTTCCAGCTCCTCGGCCAGCCAGACGGCGAGCCACACGAGGAGCAGCGGCAGCACCAGCGCGACGAGGAAGAACATGGTGTCGAGGAACAGCATCGCCCGCGTCGTGCCGACGACCGAGGTCGAGAAGCCGATCGCATAGCCGACGACGACCACGGTCCAGACGAGGCTGGCGCCGGCCCCCCAGCGCCGCGCTGCCGACATGCCCGCCAGCCGGTCGCCGATGCCGCGCAGCGGGCCGGAGGAAGCGCCCCAGCGCACCAGCGTCATTCCCCGGCCGCGGGCGCGGTCATACGAAGTTGACCGCGCGGATCTCGTAGGAGCGCAGGCCGCCCGGCGTCCTGACCTCGACGCTGTCGCCGGGCTCCTTGCCGATCAGCGCCCGCGCCAGCGGCGACTTGAGGTTGAGGAGCCCGTCCTCGATGTTGGCCTCCTGCTCGCCGACGATCTGGTAGGTCTTCTCCTCTTCGGTGTCCTCGTCGAGCAGCACCACCGTCGCGCCGAACTTGATCGGCCCCGACAGTCGGCTCGCGTCGATCACCTCCGAGCGGCCGATGACCGCCTCGAGCTCCCGGATCCGCCCCTCGATGAAGCTCTGCTTCTCGCGGGCCGCGTGATACTCGGCGTTCTCGCTGAGGTCGCCGTGCTCGCGCGCCTCGGCGATCGCCGCGATCACCTGCGGGCGCTCGACGGACTTGAGCTTCCTCAGCTCCGCGTCCAGCTTCGCGAACCCCTTCGCGGTCAGCGGAATCTTCTCCATCCTCACCCTCCGTTGCGCCTTGCGGAACGGCCTCCCGATACGAATCAGGCCGGCGGGGGCACCCGCGGCCTGTTCTGCGGTGCAATGGACCGCAGGGACCGGCAACATAGGATCCGCCGATTCGGTCCGCAAGGCGGAGAATCCCCCGCCCCGGACCTGCGATTGACCCCCGGGCCGCGGCGGACTACGCACGGGCGCCCCGAAAGCCGAGAGGAACCCCGGATGAGCGACGTCGAGCGCGAGTCGATGGAATACGACGTCGTCATCGTCGGCGCCGGACCGGCCGGCCTGTCGGCGGCGATCCGGCTGAAGCAGCTCGACTCCGACCTCTCGGTCGTCGTGCTCGAGAAGGGCTCCGAGGTCGGCGCGCACATCCTGTCGGGTGCCGTCCTCGACCCCTCGGGCCTCGACGCCCTTCTCCCCGACTGGCGCGAGCGCGGCGCCCCCGTCACCACCGCCGTCACCGACGACCGCTTCTACCTGCTTGGCCCCGCCGGCCGGATCCGCATCCCCGGGTGGCCGATGCCGAAGCTGATGTCGAACCACGGCAACTACATCGTCTCGATGGCCAACGTCTGCCGCTGGCTCGCGGCGCAGGCGGAAGAGCTCGGCGTCGAGATCTTCCCCGGCATGTCCGCCAGCGCCCCGGTCTACGGCGCGGCGAACGAGCTGCGCGGCGTCGTGGCCGGCGAGTTCGGCCTCGACAAGAACCGCAAGCCCGGGCCGAACTACGAGCCCGGCATGGAGCTGCTCGGCAAGTACGTGCTGATCGCCGAGGGCGTCCGCGGCTCGCTCGCCAAGGAGCTGATCGCCCGCTACGGCCTCCGCGACGGGCGCGAGCCGCAGAAGTACGGGCTCGGAATGAAGGAGATCTGGGAGGTACGCCCCGAGGTGCACCGCCTTGGCAGCGTCATCCACACCATGGGCTGGCCGCTCGGCCGGAACGCCGGCGGCGGGTCGTTCATCTACCACCTCGAGAACAACCAGGTCTTCGTCGGCTTCGTCGTCCACCTCAACTACGCCAATCCCTGGCTCTATCCCTACGCGGAGTTCCAGCGCTTTAAGCACCACCCGATGGTCGCCGACCTGCTTCGGGGCGGCAAGCGCGTGGCCTACGGCGCCCGCGCCATCTCCGAGGGCGGCTGGCAGTCGGTCCCGAAGCTCGCCTTCCCGGGTGGCGCCCTCCTCGGCTGCGCGGCGGGCTTCGTCAACGTGCCCAGGATCAAGGGCAACCACAACGCCATGCTCTCGGGCATCGCCGCCGCCGAGGCCGCGCAGGCCGCGATCGCCGCCGGCCGCCAGGGCGACGAGCTCGCCGCCTACGCCGAAGCGGTCGCCGCCGGCCCGATCGCCCGCGACCTGAAGCCGGTCCGCAACGTCAAGCCGCTCTGGTCGCGCTACGGCATGGCCGCGTCGCTCGCCCTCGGCGGGCTCGACATGTGGTCGAACACGCTCCTCGGCAATCGCTCGCCCTTCGGCACCCTGAAGCACGGCAAGTCCGATGCGGAGGCGACCGGCCTCGCCGCCGACTACGCGCCGATCGACTACCCCAAGCCCGACGGCGTGCTGTCCTTCGACCGGCTGACCAACGTCGCCTTCTCCTTCACCAACCACGCCGAGGACCAGCCCTGCCACCTGGTGCTGCGGGACCCCGCGATCCCGATCGAGGTGAACCTGCCGCGCTTCGCCGAGCCCGCGCAGCGCTACTGCCCGGCCGGCGTCTACGAGGTGCTGCGCGACGCGAACGGGAACAATCCGCAGTTCAGGATCAACTTCCAGAACTGCGTCCACTGCAAGACCTGCGACATCAAGGATCCCTCGCAGAACATCGACTGGACGACGCCGCAGGGCGGCGACGGGCCCAACTATCCGAACATGTGACCGGCGCACGTCCGCCGGGGCGATTCGCGCAATTGAATCGGGGGCGGCGGCGGCATAGGGTCGCGCGGATTCAACGCTCGGGAGTCCCGTCACGTGCTGAAACTCGCGCCCCTGGCACGCCGCATCGCGCTGGCCGCCCTGCTTGCGACCGCCGCGTCCCCGGCCACGCTGGCCGCGGCCTCGAGCCTGTCGGGCTCGTATCTTGCCGGGATGCAGGCGGACTTCCGCGACGACTATACCGACGCGGCGCTCTATTTCGACCAGGCGCTGGCGCTCGACCCGGACAACCCCGGACTGCTGGTGAACGCGGTCGTCAGCAAGGTGGCGATCGGCGACGTCGCCGACGCCCGGCCGGTGGCCGACCGGCTCGCGGCGGCCGACCCGGAGAACCAGGTGGCGACGCTGGTCCGGCTCGGCGACACCATCGCCGACGGCGACTTCGCGCAGGCGAACGACATCCTCGCGAAGTCGGGTAAGCAGCTGAATCCGCTGCTGTCGGGGCTCCTCGCCGGCTGGATCGACGTCGGCCGCGACGACTTCGCGGGCGCCAAGGCCAAGTTCGACGCGATGAGCGGGAACGACGCGCTGACAGCCTACGGCCAGTACAACAAGGCGCTCGCCCTCGCCCTTGCCGGCGACTTCGTCGCTGCCGAGAAGATCCTCGCCGGGGGCGAGAAGGGCCCGCTGCACGTGAACCGCTCGGCCATCGTCGCGCACGCCGAGATCCTGGCGCAGCTCGGCCGCGAGCAGGACGCGATCAAGGTCGTCGACGACGCACTGGCGGGCGGCGTGCCCGACATACCGCTGATCGACCTGCGCGCGCGGCTCGCTGCCGGGCAGGAAGTGCCCTTCGAGCAGATCGGCAGCGCCAAGGATGGCGCGGCCGAGGTCTTCCTGACCCTCGCCGATGCGCTCAACACCGACGATTCGCAGCGCGTCGCGCTGGTGCACGCGCGGCTCGCATCCCACATCCGCCCCGACCTGATCGAGGCGCAGCTCGTCACGGCCGAGATCCTCGAGGACCAGAAGCAGTTCGTGCTGGCGACCGAAGCCCTCGCCGACGTGCCGGCGACCTCGCCCTGGTACGTGACGACGCAGCTGCGGCGCGCCAGCACCCAGCGCGACGCCGGCGATCCCGACGCCGGGATCGCGACCCTGACGGCACTCGCGGCCTCGAACGGCGACCAGATCGAGGTCGAGAGCTCGCTCGGCGACGCCCTGCGCATGGCCGAGCGCTATCCCGACGCCGTCGCTGCCTACACCAAGGCGGTCGCGCTGATCGTGACGCCGATGCCCGGGCACTGGGGTCTTTACTACACCCGCGGCATCGCCAACGAGCGCGCCGGCGACTGGCCCGCCGCCGAGTCCGACTTCCGCGAGGCCTTGAAGCTGCAGCCCGACCAGCCCTTGGTGCTGAACTACCTCGGCTACAGCATGGTCGAGAAGAAGGAGGACCTCGACGAGGCGCTCGGCATGATCCAGAAGGCCGCCAAGGCCGAGCCAGACGACGGCTACATCACCGACTCGCTCGGCTGGGTCTACTACCGGCTCGGCCGCTACCAGGACGCGGTCAAGCCGATGCTGCGCGCGGTCGAGCTGACACCCGACGACCCGATCATCAACGACCACCTCGGCGACGTGCTCTGGATGGTCGGGCGCAAGCGCGAGGCGGAGTTCCAGTGGCGGCGGGCGCTGTCGTTCGGCCCCGCCGATGACCTCGACATGGATCGGGTACGCCGCAAGCTCGACGTCGGGCTCGACAAGGTGCTGGCGACCGAACCGCCGCAGGACGGCTGAGCCTCGTTGCAGGCCCGCCTCACCGAGTTCGCCCCGGCCAAGGTCAACCTCGCGCTGCACGTCACCGGGCGACGTGCCGACGGGCTGCACCGGCTCGACGGCCTTGTCGCCTTCGCGGGCGTGGGCGACGAGCTCGCGGCCGAGGAGGGCTCCGCCCTCACGCTGGCGATCGACGGCCCCTTCGCCGCCGCCCTCGGCGCCGGACCAGACAACCTGGTGCTGCGCGCGGCCACCCTGATCAGGCCCAGCGGTCGAGGGGCCACGCTGCGCCTCACCAAGGGGCTCCCGCCGGCGAGCGGCATCGGCGGCGGCTCCGCCGACGCCGCGGCCACGCTGCGCCTGCTCGCCCGGCTCTGGGACGTGCCGCTTCCCGAAGCCGCCGCAGCCTTCGGCCTCGGCGCCGACGTCCCGGTCTGCCTCGCCGGCCGCGCCTGCCGGATGACCGGCGCAGGCGAGGGTATCGAGCCGCTCGACCTGCCGCCCTTCTGGCTGACGCTGGCCAATCCCGGCATCCCGGTCGCGACCGGCGCGGTCTTCGCCGCCCTCGCGCGCCGCGACAACCCGCCGATGCCCGAGCCGGCGGCGTTCCGCGATGCGGAGGCGCTGCTCGCCTTCCTCGCCGCCCAGCGCAACGACCTCGAGGCGCCGGCCGTCGGACTCGCGCCGGCGATCTCCGCCGCCCTCGCCGCGCTGCGCGCCCAGCCCGGTTGCCGTCTCGCCCGCATGTCGGGCTCCGGCGCCACCTGTTTCGGCCTCTTCCTCTCGGAGGCGAGCGCCCGTGCGGCCGCCGCGGCGATCCGCCACGCCGAGCCGGGTTGGTGGGTGAAAGCTTCCGCGGTCAAAGGCGGCGAAGGTCGCGATCGCAGTGCTTCAGAAATGTCGGACGTGCGGACAACGGTTGATAATCGGTGAACGCGCGAAGACGAATCGTTGTATTTCAATCGGTTGAGGCCGCGTCCGCGTGCGGACACGACGAAGTAGCTCACATCTAGGCGACGCGCGCCACGACGAAGTCGGCGAGCGCCAGCAGATGGTCGCGCAGCGGCAGCGCCGGCAAGGGTGCCAGCGCCGCGCGGGCGCGGTCGGCGAAGTCGCGGGCGGTTCGGTGTGCGCTCTCGAGCGCCCCGTGCCGCGCCATCAGCGCCTGCGCCTCCTCGAGGTCGCCATCGCGCTGCTCGCCCTTGGAGATGACCCGTAGCCAGAACGCCCGCTCGGCCGGCGTGGCGGCGGCCACGGCGCGGACGACCGGCAGCGTCATCTTGCGCTCGCGGAAGTCGTCGCCGGTGTTCTTGCCGAGATCGGCGGCCAGTCCGCCGTAGTCGAGCACGTCGTCGGCGATCTGGAAGGCGATCCCGAGCGCGTCGCCATAGGCGGCGAGGGCCGCCACCTGCGCCTCCGGCGCCCCTGCCACCACCCCGCCCGCCTCGCTCGCGGCAGCGAAGAGGGCGGCGGTCTTGCCGCGCACGACCTGCAGGTACGTCGCCTCGTCGGTCCCGAGGTTCGACGCCGCCGTCAGCTGCAGCACCTCGCCCTCGGCGATCACCGCCGAGGCGTTGGCCAGGATGTCGAGCACGCGGATCGAGCCCGTCTCCACCATCAGCTGGAAGGCGCGAGCGAAGAGGTAGTCGCCGACCAGCACGCTCGACTTGTTGTCCCAGAGCAGGTTCGCCGTCGGCCGCCCCCGCCGCCGCTGGCTCTCGTCGACGACGTCGTCGTGCAGCAGAGTGGCGGTATGGATGAACTCGACCGTCGCCGCGAGCTTGACGTGGTGGTCGCCCCGGTACCCGCAGAGCCGCGCCGCGGCCAGCGTCAGGAGCGGCCTGAGCCGCTTGCCGCCCGCCTCGACCAGGTGCGCGGTGACCTCGGGGATGCGCGGCGCGTGCTCGCTCGCCATCCGCGCGCGGATCAGCGCGTTGACGGCCGCCATGTCGGCGGCGAGTTCGCCCTGCAGTTCCTCGATCGGCGAGGGCGCCGGGCCCTCGACCTCGGCGGAGACGGTCTTTAGGTTGCGTGCCATGCGGGAACTCCTGCGCACCAACGACCCGACCGTCGTCGCCTTCTCGTCTGCATTGCTGCGGGGCGAGGGTATAGACTGCTTCGTTCTGGACGTCCACATGAGCGTCCTCGAAGGTTCGATCGGCCTCCTGCCGCGCCGCGTGATGGTCGCCGACCGCGACTTCTTCCGTGCCCGCGTCGTCCTGAAGGACAACGACGTCCCCGACCTGGCCGACCCATGACCTTCGCGACCGAGGAGCTCAGCCGGGACGCCTTTCTCGGCGGCCGCCTCCGGCTCTGGCAGCCGCTCGCGGGCTATCGGGCCGCCACCGATCCGGTGGTCCTGGCCGCCTTCGTGCCGGCGCGCCCGGGCGAGCGGGTCCTCGACCTCGGCTGCGGTGCCGGATCCGCCGGGCTGTGCCTCGCCGCCCGTATCCCGGGGATCGAGCTGCACGGCCTCGAGCTGCAGCCGGGCTACGCGGACCTCGCCCGCCGGAACGCCGCCGAGAACGGCCTCGCCATGACGGTGCACGAAGGCGACCTGCGCCATCCGCCGGCGGCGCTGCGGCGCATGGTCTTCGACCACGTGCTCGCCAACCCGCCGTTCCACCGCCCCGACGACACCGCCGCCGCCGACCCGGGCCGCGACCTCGCCAACCGCGAAGGCGAGGCGAGCCTCGCCGACTGGATCGCCGCCGGCCTCCGGCGCCTGGCGCCCGGCGGGTCGCTGGCGCTGGTGCAGCGGACCGGGCGTCTCGGCGAGATACTGGCGGCACTCGCCGGGGTTGCTGGTGGGGTCGAGATCCTCCCCATCGCATCGCGCGCGGGGCAGCCGGCGCGACGGCTGCTGCTGCGGGCGCGCAAGGGAAGCAGGGCGCCGATAAGCCTTTGCACCCCCTTAACCTTCCACGCAGGAAGTGCGCACGAGCGCGACGGGGAGAGCTATACTGCCGAGGCGCAGCGAGTCCTGCGGGACATGGGTGAGCTGTTGCCGGATGCACGCTTAAGTGGTAGCAGACGCGAATGATCAACTTTTGAGTGTTTCCGCGGGTCCTTCCTCGCGTGAGGCGCTGGAGGGCATCCGGATGAACGTCGGCGTGGCTTTCCTGGTCCTGGCGATGCTGCTGACCCCTGCGGTCGACGGGGTCGCGAAGACGCTGTCCGCCGAGCAGAGCCCGATGATGATCGCCTTCGTCCGCTATTTCGCCGCCGGCCTCGTCGCGCTGGCGGTCGCCGGCGCCACCCGTCGGCGCATCGCGGTACCGCGCGGGGACCGGACCGGCCAGCTCCTCCGCACCGCACTGATCATGGCGGCGATGACATCGCTGATCGCGGCGCTCGGCATGGTGCCGATGGCCAAGGCGGTCGGCGGCTTCCTGATCGCGCCGATCGTCTCCGGGCTTCTCGGCATCCTGGTCTGGCGCGAGCCGCCGACCGCGCCCCGGATCGCCGGCTCGGCGATCGGCTGCCTCGGCGCGGCGATCCTGCTGCGGCCGGAAGCGGGGATCGAGCCCGGCTCCTTGTTCGCCCTGCTCGGCGGCGTGCTGCTCGGCGCCTATCTCGCGGCCACCCGCGGCGCGCGCAGCCAGACCGACGCCCTCTCCACACTGGCAGTCCAGTCGCTGCTCGGCTCGGCGCTCATTGCGCCCTTCGCCTTCGCCGGCGGCCTGCCGGTGATCGGCCCGGGCCTGCTCGCCGGGGCGCTCGCACTCGGGGCGATCTCGGCCATCTGCCACTTCCTGACCGTGGCCGCCTACCAGCGTGCCGACGCGTCGGTGCTGGCGCCCTTCCTCTACTTCAACCTCGTCACCGCGATGGCGGTGGGCTTCTTCTGGTTCGGGGAATTGCTCGGATGGACCAGCCTTGTCGGCCTGCTGTCGATCGCGCTGGGCGGTCTGGTCGCGCTGATGCCCCCGGGCCGGCTCACGCTTCCGGCACTCGCCTTCCGGCGGATCGGGGCTGCGTGACTCAGCGGCGTTTCCATGCTTAACTTGACCGGTTGATGACAACGGTCAGGAGGATAGGAATGAGCATGGGTTCCCACCTGATGGAGCTTCGCAAGAAGCACCAGGCCCTGTCGGACATCATTGAGGAGGAGCAGCGCAAGCCCTCCAGCGACGACCTGAGCATCAAGCAACTCAAGCTCAAGAAACTGTACCTGAAGGAAGAAATCGAACGGTTGTCCGCGCAGGCCTGACGGCCGCGCCGCAACCCCGTCCCGGCCGGCCCTGGCGAATCGAGCCGGGCCGCCGGGGCGCGCCTCCGGCCGTTCGGCCCGGCCCTAGATCAGCGTCAACACCGATTGGTGTCACGCTCAGGCGAAGCCGGATCGCAGCCAATCGGGATGCGCCTAGAGAAACTCTCCGATCGTTCGCGCGATCAGCGACAGGTTTTCCGGCATGCTGAACCGGTGGTCGGCGTCCTTGACGAGGGTCAGCCGGATGTCGGGGCCGTCGGCGTGGGCGAGGAGCCGCAGCGCGACGCCGGTGTCGACGTCCGCATCGGCGGTTCCCTGCAGCAGCCGCACCGGGAACGGCAGCGCCAACGGGTCGCGCAGCACCAGGTGCCGGCGTCCTTCCTCGATCAGCCGGCGGGTGATCGGATAGGGGTCGCCGTATTCGGACGGCAGCATCACCGGGCGGCCGGCGGCGATCTCGGCCCGCTGCCCGGCATCAAAGCGCGCCCACATCGCGTCTTCGGTGAAGTCGGGCGCCGCTGCGATGCCGACGACGCCGGCGATCCGCTGCGGCATGCGCCCGGCGAGGATGAGCGCCAGCCAGCCCCCCATGCTGGACCCGACGAGGACCTGTGGCCCGGAGGTCAGCCGAGCGATGGCGTCCTCAGCATCGCGCGCCCAGGTGCCGATGCCGCAGTCGAGAAAGTCGCCCGAGGATTGGCCGTGACCGCCATAGTCGAACCGCAGGTAGGCCTGCCCGCGTGCGCGCGCCCAGTCATCGAGGAACTGCGCCTTGGTCCCGGTCATGTCCGAGCGGAAGCCGCCGAGGAAGACGACGCCCGGACCGCGACCCTCGCTGCGGTGGTAGGCGATCCGCCGGTCGTCTCCGAGATCGAGCGTCGCGTGCTGCATCCCGCTTCCCTAACCCGATCGCGGGTGTCGGCGCCAGCCTGTCCCAAGGTGCAGATCGAGGGAAGGCCGCCGGTGGTATGCAAGCCGCGCTCATCTTGCAACCCATTGAAATATTTTGATTCCTGCCTGCAGCGTTAGTGATTTCTCAAGCTTTGGCCGGCGCTGGCGGATCCCAGCGGCACGGCAAACGCCGCCTTGACACGCGGCTCGCCGGGGACTAGCTGCGAGCTTCCCGACGACCGGGCGTTCCGTAGGCGCCGAACCACAGGAGACCACCATGGGCGACCTCGCATCCGAAATCCGGGAGGTCGCAGTGACGCTTCCCGACGGCGCGGTCCGCCGCTACCCGGCCGGCACCACCGCCGGGCATGTCGCTTCCGATATCTCCAAGTCGCTCGGCAAGGCCGCACTGGCCGCCCGTATCGACGGGCGCCTCGCCGACCTGTCGCAGCCGATCGATAAGGACGTGGCACTCGCCATCGTTACCGACCGGGACGAGGCCGACGCGCTCGCGCTCATCCGCCACGACGCCGCGCACATCATGGCGCGCGCGGTGCAGGAGCTGTGGCCGGACGTGAAGGTGACGATCGGGCCGGTGATCGAGAACGGCTGGTACTACGACTTCGACCGCGCCGAGCCCTTCACCCCCGACGACCTCGACGCGATCACCCAGCGGATGCGGCAGATCATCGCGGCGCGCGACCCGGTCAAGACCGAGGTCTGGGACCGCGACCGGGCGATCCGCCACTACGAGGCGACGAACGAGCCCTACAAGGTCGAACTCGTGGAGGCGATTCCGGGCGCCGACCCGATCCGCATGTACTGGCACGGGCCCTGGCAGGATCTCTGCCGCGGGCCGCACCTGGCGAACACCGGGCAAGTGCCGGCGGATGCCTTCAAGCTGATGTCGATCGCCGGCGCCTACTGGCGCGGCGATTCGCGCCGGCCGATGCTGCAGCGGATCTACGGCGTCGCCTTCCGGACCCGGGCGGACCTCGACGCCTACCTGCACCAGCTCGAGGAGGCGGCCAAGCGTGACCACCGCAAGCTCGGGCGCGAGATGGACCTGTTCCACCTGCAGCACGAGGCGCAGGGCTCGATCTTCTGGCACCCGAACGGCTTCCGGCTGTGGCGCACCCTCGAGGCCTATATCCGCCGGCGGCTCGACGCCGACGGCTATGTCGAGGTGAAGACGCCGCAGCTGCTCGATTCGGCGCTCTGGGTGCAGTCGGGCCACTGGGGCAAGTTCCGCGAGAACATGTTCGTGGTGCCCGACGAGGTGCCCGGCACCGACGAGGACAAGCCGGTCCTTTCGGGCAAGGCCGATCTCATGGCACTGAAGCCGATGAACTGCCCCGGGCACATCCAGATCTTCAAGCAGGGAACGAAGTCCTACCGCGACCTGCCGCTCCGGATGGCCGAGTTCGGCTGCTGCCACCGGAACGAGGCGCACGGGGCGCTGCACGGGCTGATGCGCGTGCGGCAGATGACCCAGGACGACGCGCACATCTTCTGCCGCGAGGACCAGATCTTCGACGAGACCCGGCGCTTCCTCGACCTGTTCAGCCGGGTCTACCGCGACATGGGCATGACCGACATCGCCTACAAGCTCGCGACCCGGCCCGACCAGCGCGCCGGCGACGACGCGACCTGGGACCGGGCGGAGGCGGCGCTGGCCGACGCGCTGGTCGCGAACGGGCTGAAGTTCGACTACGCTCCGGGCGAGGGGGCGTTCTACGGGCCGAAGCTCGAGTTCCACCTGACCGATGCCATCGGGCGGACGTGGCAGGCGGGAACGTTCCAGCTCGACTACGTGCTGCCTGACCGGCTCGACGCCACCTACGTCGGCGAGGACGGCGCGCGGCACCGGCCGGTGATGCTGCACCGGGCGGTGTTCGGCTCGTTCGAGCGGTTCATCGGGCTGCTGATCGAGCACTACGCCGGCAAGTTCCCCTTCTGGCTGGCGCCGCGCCAGGTTGTCGTGGCGCCGATCCTGTCGGAGGCGAACGGCTATGGCGAGGAGGTCGTCGCCGCGCTGACCGCGGCGGGGATCCGGGCCGAGGGCGACTTCCGCAACGAGAAGATCAACTACAAGGTCCGCGAGCACAGCTTGACCAAGGTCCCGGTGATCCTCGCCGTCGGCCATCGCGAGGTCGATGACCGGACGGTGTCGGTGCGTCGGCTGGGGGAGAAGGACAGCCGCGTCGCAACGCTCGAAGCCGCGGTCGCCGAGCTTGCCGGCGAGGCGGTCCCGCCCGACCTCAGGTAGCCGGCGTCTCACCCGCCTCGCCGACTCGGGCGAGCTCCTCCTCGAGCCGCCGGCCCTCCTCGGCCCGCGGCTTCGAGAGGCCGGCGAGGAGCAGATAGGCGACCGGGGTCAGGAACAGCGTCAGGACCATCGCGAGCCCGAGACCGCCGACGATCACCCAACCGAGCGCCTCGCGGGCCTCGGCGCCGGCACCTGACGACAGGAGCAGCGGCACGCCGCCGAGGATCGTCGCGACCATCGTCATCATCACGGGGCGGAGGCGGATGCGGCACGCCTCCTCGATCGCCTCGCGGACGCCCGCGCCGTGGTCGCGCAGCTGGTTGGCGAACTCGACGACGAGGATGCCGTTCTTGGCGATGATCCCGACCATGAGGACCAGCCCGATCTGGCTGTAGACGTTGAGCGAGACCCCGGTCAGCACCATGGCGACAATGGCGCAGCCGAGCCCGAGCGGGACGGTCGCCATCACGATCAGTGCCGCCACGAAGCTCTCGAACTGGGCGGCGAGCACCAGGAAGACGACGAGAATCGCGAAGCCGAAGGTGACGAGGAGGCCGTTCGAGTTCTCGCCGAGCGTGGCGGTATCCGCGAGCGGGATGACGCGGGCACCAGGCGGCAGCAGCGGTTGGGCGAGCTTGACCGCCTCGCGGTAGGCTTCGCCGAGCGCCATGCCGCCGCCGAGGCCGGCGGTGATCGCGACCGAACGCATCTGGCCCTCGCGGTCGAGCTCGGGAGCGATGGGCCGCTCCTCCAGCGTCACGACGGTCGACATCGGCACCATGTCGCCGGAGCGGGTCTTCAGGAACAGGTTCTCGAGGTCGGTCGGGTCGCGCACCGGATTGGCGGTCGAAACGAGCTTGATGTCGTAGCTGCGGTCGTCGACGAAGACCGAGCCGACCGGGGTGCCGTCGAGCACCGCCTGCAGCGTCTCGCCGAGGCCATCGATGTCGATGCCGAGGTCGGAGGCACGCTCACGGTCGACGTCGATGAAGAGCTGCGGCTGGGTGGTCTGGTAGCCGAGCCGCACCTGCCCGAAGGAGGGGTTCTGCTCCATCTTCGCGACCAGCGCGTCGGCGGCCGTTCCGAGCTCGTCGAAGCTCGACCCGACAAGCGCGAACTGCAGCCCCTGGCCGGCCCCGCGGATGCCGAGGGAGTTCGGCTGGGCCGTGAAGCTGCGGACGCCGACGACCCTGGCGGCGGCGCGGCCGATGTCGTCGACGATCGCCTGCTGGCCGCGGGCGCGCTCGCCCCAGGGCGCCAGGGTGAAGATCATGAAGCCGGCGTTGTCGTTGCCGTTCATGCCGGCGATGGAGAAGAGCGAGGTGACCTCGCCCGATGCCCTGAGCGGCGCGGTCAGCTCCTCGATCTGGCGCATCTTGGCGGCGGTGAAGTCGAGGCTGACCCCCTGCGGTGCGCTGATGCGCAGGATGGCGCTCGCGCGGTCCTCGGGCGGAGTGAGCTCCCGCTTCACGCTCGAAAACATCAGGAACGCCGTCACGCCGAAAACGAGACCGAGCATCACGACGAGGAGCGGCGCGTCGAGCGCGGCGTGCAGCAGCCGACGGTATCCGGCCTCGAGCCACCCGCCCAGGCGCGCGACGGGCCCGCCGGATGGCGCGTGCTCCGCCTCGCCGCCGGAGAGCATGCGCGAGGCGAGCATCGGGCAGAGCGAGAGGGCGACGAGGGCCGAGATGGTGACCGCGAGCGCCAGCGTGATGCCAAACTCTCGAAAGAGCGCGCCGGTCTGGCCGGGCAGGAACGAGAGCGGCACGAAGACCGCGGCAAGCGTCGCGGTGGTCGCGACGACGGCGAAGAAGACCTGCTGCGTCCCGAGCACCGCCGCGGCGCGCGGCCCCATGCCGTGGCTGCGACGGCGGACGATGTTCTCGAGGACGACGATGGCGTCGTCGACGACGAGCCCGGTCGCCAGCACCAGCGCGAGCAGCGTCAGGATGTTGATCGAGAAGCCCATCAGGTAGATCGCGGCGATCGTGCCGATCAGCGCTACCGGGATCGTGACGGCCGGGATCAGCGTTGCGCGCCAGTCGCGCAGGAAGAGGTAGATGATCGCCACGACGATCACCACGGAGAGCGCCAGCGTGCGCAGGACCTCGTGGATGGCGCTGGTGATGAAAAGTGCATCGTCGCCGGTGATGAAGATGCTGACCCCCGGCGGCAGGGTCGTCGCGAGGTCGGCAACGATCGCGCGGATGCTCTTCGAGATGTCGAGGGCGTTGCTCTGCGCCTGCCGGATGATGCCGATGCCGAGCCCGTTCTCGCCGTTCGAGCGCAGGATCGAGCTGCCGAGGTCGGGGCCGAGCGTGACGGTCGCGACGTCGGAGAGCCCGGTGTAGGGGTCGAGCATCAGCGCCGCGAAGGCCTCGGGGGTGTTGACGGTCGCGGTGGTTCGGACGACGAGGCTCTGGTTCGCGGCGGTCAGCGATCCGGCGGGGCTGTCGAAGGCGACGGTCGCGAGGGCGTCGCGCACGTCGGCGACGGTCAGGCCGCGGCTCGCGAGCGCGGTCTGGTCGACGTCGACCCGGAAGATGCGGTCGCGCGCACCGTAGACCGAGACGTCGGCGACGCCGTGCGCCGCGACGAGCCGGTCGGTGACGGTGTTCTCGACGAGGTCGCTCAGCTGCTCGATCGGCATCGTCTTCGAGGTTACGCCGATGCGCATCACCGGGTCGGCGTTGGCGTCCGCCTTGACGATCCGCGGCTGGTCGGCTTCGTCGGGAAGCTGGTTGAGGACGCGCTGGATGGCGTCGCGGGCGTCCGAGGCGGCGACATTCAGGTCGGTCTGGTCGTTGAACTCGACGGTGACCCGGCTGCGGCCGAAGGAGGATTGCGAGGAGATGTCGCTGACGCCCGCGATACGGCCCATGGCGCCTTCGATGATGCCGGTGACCTCGCGGTCGACGGTCTCTGGGGCGGCGCCGTCGTAGTCGGTCGAGACGGTGATGACCGGGCGGTCGATGTCAGGCAGCTCGCGGATCTCGATGCCGAGGATGGCGGCGAGGCCAGCGATCACGATCAGGCTGTTCAAGACGAGTGCGAGGATCGGCCGCCGCACGAACAGGGCGGTGAAGCCGCCCGCGCTGCCGCCGACGTCGGCTCGCGACTCCATCTCAGGTCCGTGACGGCGGATGCGTCGGGCCGGAGGCGCCGCCTTCCGCGGCCGGATCCGGGGCCGGGCCGCCGCCCTCGAACACGAACGGGGCGCCGGCGCGCAGCATCTGGACGCCCTCGGTGACGACGGGGGTGCCTGGCGCGAGGTCGGCATCGACCAGCACCTGGTCGCTGTCGCGCTGGACGATGCGGACGGGCACTCGCTTCGCCTTGCCGTCGGCGCCGGTCCAGACGTAGGCGCCGTCGGCGCTCCACTGGATCGCGAGCGGGTCTACGGCCGGGAAGGTTTCGCCCGGGAACCTCATAGTGATCGCGAAGGCCATGCCTGCCCGCAGCGTGTCGTCGGCGTTGTCGAGGCTCGCGCGGACACGGAGCGTCCGCGTGTCCTCGGCGACCCGGCTGTCGAGGGTGACGACCTCGCCATCGAGCGCGCGCGCAGGATCGGCGAGCGGCCGGGCGGAGACCGGCGCACCGACCTTGACCTGGCCGACGAAGCGCTCGGGCACTCGGAAGTCGACGAGGATGTGCGAGCGGTCGTCGAGGGTGGCGATCGCGGTACCGGTGTCGACCCGGTCGCCGAGGTCCACCGAAAGGATCCCTACCCATCCGTCGAACGGCGCGCGCACTACGCGCCGCTCCAGCGCGAGCTCGGCGTCGCGCACCTCGAGCTCGGCCTGCCCCACGGCGAGCGTGGCCTCGGTGAGCTCGACGGCGCTCTTGGCGTTCGAACTCACCAGCGTCCTGTCGCGCTCGAGCGTGGCGCGCGCGTCCTCGAGGGTCAGCCGCGCCCGGTCGACGGCGATCTCCTCGGCATCGGCATCGAGGTGGACGAGCGGCGTGCCTTTCAAGACGAAATCGCCGGACCCGACGTCGACGGTCACGACGCGTCCCTCGGCGTAGGGCGTCACGGTGACCGAACGGGCCGCGCGGCCGTCGCCGATCGCCGAGACCGAGGCGTTGATCGTCGCCGTCTCAATGGCGACGCCGATGACCCGCGGCGCCGATGCCCGTCCGCCCCCGGCACCCGGCGAGCCGCTCGTCGTGGGCGTGGAGGGCGCGCCGACGGAGGCAGTCGCGACGCCGGCGCGCTCGAACAGCGCGGCGGCGACCGGGAAGTCGCGCGCCCAGAACCAGGCGGCGGCGCCAAGCACCACCAGCGACATCGCCGCCTGCTTCCAGATCCTCATT
Organism: Amaricoccus sp.; assembly: GCA_046348915.1. Classification (GTDB taxonomy): domain Bacteria; phylum Pseudomonadota; class Alphaproteobacteria; order Rhodobacterales; family Rhodobacteraceae; genus Amaricoccus. The sequence goes on along the minus strand of JAXMDH010000018.1, from coordinate 141,350 downwards.
CGGTCCGCCTTCCGCGAGCGTGCGCCAGCGTCACGGTGCCGCGGGCCTCTTGCAGCTTAGCCCGGATCGAAGCCGCGGACAGAACCGACATGCGGAACTCACGAAGCTGTTGCCGCCGGCAACGCCTGCGCCGCCCGCAGGCGTCGGTCACGTACCCGCGGAAATTGCAACGATCGTAACCGGTTTGCGTCGCCCGTGCCTGCATCTTTCCCTGGACTCCGGACGGTAGAACGGCCGGTCGCGGGCGTTCCGTCGCCCGCCCCTCTGCAGCCTGCCGCTTCCCGCGCCACCGCCGCGGGGAATCTGCCGGGGTGCCGCGGGGAATCTGCCGGGGTGACGCCATTTGCCGTTCCATCGTCAAGACGTTCGGCTATAACCGGCTCGGGAGCCAGCAGGGATGGGACAACCGCATGACCCCGATCCGCCGTCAGCGCAACGTCAAGATCGTGGCCACGCTAGGCCCTGCGTCAGACACACAGGACATGATCCGAGCGCTATTCATGGCCGGCGCCGACGTCTTCCGGCTCAACATGAGTCACGGGGTGCATGAGGACATCGCCCGGCGGCACCAGGCGATTCGCGCGGTCGAGGCGGAGGTGGGGAGGCCGATCGGCATCCTCGCCGACCTGCAGGGGCCGAAGCTGCGGGTCGGGACGTTCGGCAACGGGCCGGAGATGCTGATCGAGGGGGCGAAGTTTCGTCTCGACCTCGACAAGGCGGAAGGCGACGTAAACCGTGTCTGCCTGCCGCATCCGGAAATCTTCGCCGCGCTGAAGCCCGGCTCGACCCTGCTGGTCAACGACGGCAAGATCCGGCTGCGCGTCCTCGAGTGCTCGAAGCTCGACGCGACGACCGAAGTGGTGGTCGGGGGCGAGATATCGAACCGCAAGGGCGTCAACGTCCCCGACGTGGTGCTGCCGTTGGCCGCGTTGTCGAAGAAGGACCACAAGGACCTGGAATTCGCCTGCAACCTCGGCGTCGACTGGCTGGCGCTCTCGTTCGTGCAGCGCGCCGCGGACGTCTTCGAGGCGCGGGAGCTCGCCGACGGACGGGCGGCGATCCTGTCCAAGATCGAGAAGCCGGCAGCGGTCGACGCCTTCGCCGAGATCCTCGAAGCATCGGACGGGATCATGGTCGCGCGCGGCGACCTCGGGGTCGAGCTGCCGGTATACTCGGTGCCGCCGATCCAGAAGCGGCTGACCCGCGCCTGCCGCGCCGCCGGCAAGCCGGTGATCGTCGCGACGCAGATGCTCGAGAGCATGATCACTGCCCCGGTACCGACCCGCGCGGAGGTGTCCGACGTCGCGACCGCGATCTACGAAGGTGCGGACGCGGTGATGCTGTCGGCCGAGTCTGCGGCGGGCGACTTCCCGATCCAGGCGGTGACGACGATGAACAACGTCGCCGAGGCGGTCGAGCACGACGGCATCTTCCGCCAGGTGATCGAGGCGCAGCGGACATCGGGCCGGCACGGGGTGTCGGATGCGATCACGGTCGCGGCGCGCGAGGTCGCCGAGACGACGCAGGTGAAGGCGATCTGCTGCTTCAGCCACTCGGGCACGACCGCGCTTCTTGCGGCCCGCGAACGGCCGCGCGTGCCTATCATCGCGCTGACGCCCTTGGTCGGGACGGCGCGGCGGCTGGCGCTTTCCTGGGGCCTGCACTGCGCGGTGGTTCCGGAGGTCGACCGCTTCAAGATGGCGGTGGTCAGCGCCGCGCGCGTCGCGCGCGAGCATGGCTTCGCCGACGAGGACGATCGGATCGTGGTCACCGCCGGCATCCCCTTCGGGGTCGCGGGCTCGACCAACATCCTGCGGGTCGCCATCGCCAACGAGCGCGCGATTTACGAGGGTGGCGGCGAGGACTGACCGGCCCCCGCGGGACGTGCGGGCGGGGTATCGGGCAAAAGCCAAACGATTGATATTGCTGACGATCTTTCGCGAGCCTTAACCCTTCGGCAATAATCATTCGGGGCGCGCGCTGAGGGCTGAGCGGCGCTTCGCCCTCAGGAATCGACGAGGGTCGCCCGCAGCTCGTAGACGAGCGCGAGCGCCTCGCGCGGGCTGAGCTCGTCCGGGTGGATCGCGCGCAGCCGCGCCTCGACCGCCGAGGGAACCGCGGCGGGGGGCGGGGCTGGCCGGACGGCGGCGAAGAGCGGCAGGTCGTCGACCAGCGCCCTCGGCTTGCCGCCGCCTTCGCGCTCGCCCTTTTCCAGCGCTTCCAGGACGACGCGCGCGCGGTCGAGCACCGCCGCCGGCAGCCCGGCGAGGCGGGCGACCTGGACGCCGTAGGAGCGGTCGGCGGCGCCGTCGACGACCTCGTGCAGGAAGACGACCTCGCCCTGCCACTCGCGGACGGCGACGGTGGCGTTGCGAAGACCCGGGAGCTTGGCCGCGAGGGCGGTCAGCTCGTGGTAGTGGGTGGCGAAGAGGCCGCGGCAGCGGTTCGTGTCGTGCAGGTGCTCGAGGACGGCCCAGGCGATCGACAGGCCGTCCCAGGTCGCGGTGCCGCGGCCGATCTCGTCGAGGATGACGAGGGCGCGGGGACCGGCCTGGTTCAGGATCGCCGCGGTCTCGACCATCTCGACCATGAAGGTCGAGCGGCCGCGGGCGAGGTCGTCGGCGGCGCCGACCCGGCTGAAGAGCTGGTCGACGATGCCGATCTCGGCCGCGTCGGCCGGGACGAAGGAGCCGATCTGCGCGAGGAGCGCGATGAGCGCGTTCTGGCGCAGGAAGGTGGACTTGCCGGCCATGTTCGGGCCGGTGAGGAGCCAGAGCGGGCGGGAGCTCGGGTCGTCGGCGCCGAGGTCGCAGTCGTTGGCGACGAAGCTGCCGCCCGAGTGGCGGAGCGCCTGCTCGACGACCGGATGGCGGCCGCCGCGGATGCGGAAGGCGCGGCCCTCGGCGATCTCGGGGCGCGTCCAGTCCCCGCCGCGGGCGAGGTCGGCGAGGCCGGCCGCGACGTCGATCTCGGCGAGGGCCTTGGCGGTGGCGCCGATGGTGCCGCCTTGGTCGAGGACGGCGGCGCGCAGGTCTTCGAAGATGCGCTTCTCGATCGTGAGCGCGTGGCCGCCGGCGTTGAGGATGCGGGTCTCGATCTCGGCGAGGGCGAGGGTGGTGAAGCGGATGGCATTGGCGTTGGTCTGGCGGTGGACGAAGAGCTCGGCGAGCGGCGGCTTCAGCATGCGCTCGGCATGGCTGGCCGGGGTCTCGACGAAATAGCCGAGAACGTTGTTGTGGCGGATCTTCAGGGCATTGATGCCGCTCTGGCGGACGTATTCGGCCTGGAGCTCGGCGATGACGCCGCGGCCCTGGTCGCGGAGGCGACGGGTATCGTCGAGCTCCCCGTCGAAGCCGGCAGCGACGAATTCGCCGTCGCGGGCGAGGAGCGGCGGTTCGTCGACCAGCGCCTCGCCGAGCCGCGCGACGAGGGCGTCGTGGCCGCCGAGGGCGGCGCGCGCGGCGGCGAGGATCTCCGGAATGTCGCCGTCGAGCGCCTGGCGCAGACGCTCGGCCTGCGCAAGGCCGTCGCGAAGGGCGGCGAGGTCGCGCGGCCCGCCGCGGTCGAGGGCAAGGCGGGAGAGGGCACGTTCGAGGTCGGGGACGCGGCGTAGCAGGTCGCGGAGGGTGCGCGCGAGCGTGCCGTCGCCGTGGAGGTGGGCGACGGCGTCCTGGCGGGCGCGGACGAGCCGGGCGTCGGTCGAGGGCGCGTTGAGGCGGCTTTCGATCAGGCGCGCACCGCCCCCGGTCAGCGTGCGGTCGATCACGGCGAGGAGCGAGCCGTCGCGGCCGCCGGACATGGCGCGGGTAAGCTCGAGGTTGCGGCGGGTCGCGGCGTCGATCTGCATCAGCCCGCCCGAGCCTTCGCGCACGGGCGGTCGGAGGAGCGGGAGGCGGCCGCGCTGGGTCAGCTCGAGGTAGTCGACGATGGCCCCGAGCGCGGCGACCTCGGCGCGGCCGAAGGCAGCGAAGCCATCCAGGGCCTGCACCTTGTAGACGCGGGCGACACGGGCGGCGGCGGACCCCGAGTCGAAGCTTGCCCGGGCGAGCGGGGTCGCGACGGCGCCCGCCTCGGCAACGAGGTCGCGTAGGTCGCTTTCCCGGGCCTCGGAGACCAGCACCTCGCGGGGAGCGAGGCGGGCAAGCATCGGCCCAAGCATGACCCGCGGGCAGTCGGTGACGGTGAGGTCCCCGGTCGACACGTCGACCCAGGCGAAGGCGCCCTCGTCGCGGATCTCGGCCCAGGCGGCGAGGTAGTTGTGCCGGCGTGCCTCGAGGAGCGACTCCTCGGTGAGCGTTCCGGGGGTGACGAGGCGGACGACCTCGCGGCGGACGACGGATTTCGCCCCGCGCTTGCGGGCCTCGGCGGGGTCCTCCATCTGCTCGCAGACGGCGACGCGGAAGCCCTTGCGGATCAGCTGCAGGAGGTAGCCCTCGGCGGCGTGGACCGGGACGCCGCACATGGGAATGTCCTGGCCGAGGTGCTGGCCGCGCTTGGTGAGCGCGATGTCGAGGGCGGCCGAGGCGGCCTCTGCATCCTGGAAGAACATCTCGTAGAAGTCGCCCATCCGGTAGAACAGGAGCGCGTCGGGGTGCTGCGCCTTGTTCTCGAGGTACTGCGCCATCATCGGCGAGATGTTGGGGTTGTCGGTCACCGGGGGCCTCGTTCGCGGCCCCCGGTGTAGCGGTGCCCGCCGGCCCCGCCAAGGGCGGTAGCGGACCCGTCAGGCGACTTCCGCCGGACGCGAGGACGCCCTCGGCGCTTTGGCGCCGTCGCCCGCGTGCGCAGGCCTCGCGCATTCGTCTGGGGCTACGGTCACTTCCTGATCTTCGCCGCCGGCTTCTCGGGCCCCGCTGGGGGGGGTCCCGGGGGGGCCCGCGCGGCCCCCCCCCTTGACCCCCCCCAGGCACTGCCCGATGAGGGAGAAGAAAGGGGACGCGGGCACCGCCGGGCGCAGGGGCTGGGCGGGATGGGGCAGTCGCCGCCCGCGACCTTCGCCGAGGCTGAGAGACCTCTGCAGAAGGTCGCGCGCCGCGTCCGACTGCGGCCGACCGCGTGCGATCGACTATCAAGTCATTGAATCGCCGTGATGTATCCGCGCTTGGTGTGGCGTCTACTGATGGGACGAGCCGCCCGACTTTCGCAAGGACCGTCAGAGCAGGGTCAGGTGCTCGGCGAAGGCGAGGTCGAGGAGGTGCAGCGCCGGGCCGTCGGCGGCGGGCAGGAAGACGGCGCCCTCGCTGGTGGCGCAGACGAAGCCGTCGGCCGCGGCGGCGACGCCGCAGGCGCCGGCCGCCGGTAGGATGCCGGCGACGGCGCCGGTGGCGAGGTCGAAGCTCACGATCCCGCCGCGCGAGCCCGCGACCGCCGCGAGCCGGCCGTCGGCGCTGACCGCGATGTCGCCGGCTGCGTCACCGAGGGTCGGAAGGGCGGCGAAGAGCACGAGGCCGGGCGTGCCGGGGCGGTGCACGGCGAGGAGGCCGGGCGCGGGGCCGTCGGGTTCGCTCCAGCCGAGCGTCGCGACGAGTGTCCCGTCGGGCGCGACGGCGAGGTGGCGGATCGCGAGGCCGGGGTCCGGGGGCTCGAGGCGGTCGAGGATCTCGCCCGAGGCGGCGTCCAGGTAGGCGAGGCTCGAGCCGCCCTCCGGCGTGCCGGCGTTGGCGACCGCGAGCCGCTCGCCGTCGGGCATCAAGAGCACCGCGTGCGGCCAGCGGCCGCCGGTCGGGACCTCGCCGACCCGGCGATAGCCGCCGAAGCCGTCGTGGATGCCGAGGTAGCCGCTGCCGTCGTCGGCTGCCTCGGCGGCGAAGAGCAGCCAGGCGCCGGCGTCGAAGGCACCGTGACCGGCAAGGTGGCGGCCGGGGGCGGGATCGATGCGGGTGAGCGCCCGGCCCGCGACGGTGTCGACGACGATGGTGAAGCCCATGGGCGCGCGGCCGAAGGCGACGGCCTCGGGGCGGTCGGGGTGCGCGGCGGCGGCGTGGCCGGCACCGGGGAGCGACAGGCGAAAGGCCTCGGTGCCGCCGGCGGCGAGGCCGACGAGCACGTGACCCTCGGCGGCCGTCGCGGCCGCGAGGTAGCGCGCCGGGCCCTCGGCGGCCTGCGCCACGCCCGGGATCAGGCCCACCGCCCCGATCCCCGCCGTCCGGCGGAGGAAGCCCCGCCGGGTGGTATTGCCTTGCCGCATGGTCAGTCCCCGCCTGCTGCGATGCCCAATGCCGACGCGATCTCCGCCGCGACGGTCGTCCGGGTCGCTTCCATCGCCTGACGCAGCGGCAGCGCCGCCGCCCGCCCGGCGTCAGAATCGGCTGGCGCATCGGCCGCGTCGGCACGGTCCAGCGCCGCGGCGAAGGCGGCGTCGACCCGGGCCGCGGCTTCGGGCGGCAGCGCCGGGGCGAAGACTGCGGCGGCGTAGCGGCGCAGCGCTCGGAGCGACAGGGAGACGTTGCGGAGCGAGCGGCCGGAGCGCCAGGCCTCGGGCTTGCCCGCAGGGGCGAGGCGCAGGTCGTCGAAGGCGAGCGCATCCGGGATCGCGCGGTAGAGGGCGGCGGTCGCAGCGGCGGGCGTCGTCCAGTCGGTGTTGCCGGCGGCACCGGCGGTCGTGAGCGTCCGGCTCCAGCGGTCGCTCCAGGCGGCAGGGATGGCGGCGGCGGTGTCGGAGAGGTTGCGCGCCACCGCCATCAGCAGCCGGCAGGAATAGTCGTCGGCGGCGAGGGGCTGCGCGGCCGGATCGTAGAGCAGATACTCGACGGCGAAGAGGCCGTGGTCGGCGGCCGGTGCCGCCGCGAAGGCCGCGCGGTCGTCGACGACCGGGTCCGCTGCCTGGCGCAGGGAGGCGAGGGCGGGCGGGGTAGCGGCCTCGCTGCCGGGCCAGCCGGCGATGCCGGGGGCGACGTCGACGGCGGGGCCGAAGTCGAAGGCCTCGACGCCGATCCAGGCGTCGAAGGCGGCGTTGAAGGCGTCGCGGACCGGGCCCGCCTCGATCGGGCCTTCGCCGGAACAGGCGGCGTCAGACTCGGCCGCGAGCGTCTCGGCGGCGTCGGCGAAGCGCTCGTATCCGGGCAGGATGGCGTCGGCCAGGGCGCGCCGGGCGATGGCGGCCCGGTCGAGCGCAGCCGCCGGTGCAGCGGCGGCGAGGGCAAGGGCGGCGAGTGTCAGGTACATCGCGACGGTCTCCTGCGGCGGATCAGAGCCTCGCGCGGCCGATTGGGCAATTGTGCCATGGTGTCGCGGGTTGCAATCGCCACGCCGCGCTGCATTTTCCAGCGAGCCGAGGGCGGAATGCTCCGGGTAACGCGGGAGGTCGGCATGTGCCGCAACATTAGGCCGCTGTTCAACTTCGAGCCGCCGGCGACCGACGACGAGATCCGGGCGGCGTCGGTGCAGTTCGTACGCAAGATCAGCGGGTTCACCCGGCCGTCGCAGGCGAACGAGGCGGCGTTCGAGCGCGCGGTCGACGAGGTGGCGAAGTCGGCGCGGCTGCTGATTGCCTCGCTCATCACCCACGCCGGGCCGCGCGTCCGCGAGATCGAGGCGGCGAAGGCCCGCGAGCGCAGTCGGGCCCGCTACGCCGCTGCACGCTAGCCCAGTGGCAAGGGGCAAGCTCCCGGTCGTCTGGCTCGCCCGGCACGGCGAGACGGCATGGAGCCTCTCCGGCCAGCACACGGGCCGGACCGACATCGCGCTGACCGACCGGGGCGAGGAGGATGCCCGGAAGCTCGGGGAACGGCTTCGCGACATGGCCTTTGCCAGGGTCTTCACCAGTCCGCTGCGCCGGGCGGCGCGCACGTGTTTCCTGACGGGCTTCGGGGACCGGGGCGAGGTCGATACCGACCTCGTCGAATGGGACTATGGCGACTACGAGGGCCGCACCAGCGCGGACATCCGCGCGGAACGACCGGATTGGGTGCTGTGGCGCGACGGCTGTCCGGGGGGTGAGTCGCCGGGACAGGTCGGCCTTCGCGCCGACCGGATGATCGACCGCGTGCGCGGGATCGGCGGCGACGTGCTGCTCTTCTCCAGCGGGCATATCCTGCGGGTGCTCGCCGCACGCTGGCTTGGGCTGCAGCCGCTGGCCGGCCGTTTTTTCCTGCTCGATACCGCGAGCCTGAGCGCGCTGGGCTATGACCGCAGTCTCGCGCAGCCGGTGGTCAGGCTGTGGAACGACGTGCCCCATCAGGACGGACGCGCACTACCTGGCTCCCCCGAGCCGGCGCTTGCGGGTGGCGCCCGCGGTTCCTAATCTCCGCTGCGCGGGCCTGCGGGTGCGGGCGGAGGAGGCCGGGTGAACGAGCATCGCAGGACGCCGCTCTACGCGCTGCACCTGAGCCTCGGCGGGCGGATGGTGCCGTTCGCCGGCTACGAGCTGCCGGTGAACTACCCGGCCGGCATCCTGCGCGAGCACCTGCACGTGCGCTCGGCGGCGGGGCTCTTCGACGTCAGCCACATGGGGCAGATCGCGGTCCGGCCGCGGTCGGGAAGCCTGGCGGACGCGGCCGCGGCGCTGGAGCGCCTGATCCCGGTCGACGTCGTCGGGCTGAAGCCGGGGCGGCAGCGGTACGGCTTCCTGACCAACGACGCCGGCGGCATCCTCGACGACCTGATGGTGGCGAACCGGTCGGACCACCTGCTGCTGGTGGTGAACGCCGCCTGCAAGGAGGCCGACCTCGCGCACCTCGAGGCCGCGATCGGGGCGGACTGCCTGATCGAGCCGCTCGACCGGGCGCTCCTGGCGCTGCAGGGGCCGAAGGCCGAGGCGGTGCTGGCGGCGATCGCCCCGGACGTCGCCGGGATGCGCTTCATGGACGTGCGGGCGACGCGGGCGATCGGCCAGGAGGTCGTCGTCGCCCGCTCGGGCTACACCGGCGAGGACGGCTTCGAGATCGCGGTCGAGGCGCGGCACGCGGCCGACCTCGCCGAGCGCATCCTGCACGATCCGGCGGTGCTGCCGATCGGGCTCGGGGCGCGCGATTCGCTGCGGCTCGAGGCCGGGCTCTGCCTCTACAGCCACGATATCGACGAGGGCACGACCCCGGTCGAGGCCGGGCTCGAATGGGCGATCCAGCCGGCGCGGCGCACCGGCGGCGCGCGCGCGGGCGGCTTTCCGGGCGCCGGGCTGATCCTCGGCCAGATCGCCGAGGGCGTGGTGCGCCGCCGCGTCGGGCTGCGCCCCGACGGGCGGGCGCCGATGCGCGAGGGGATCGAGCTCTACGGCGACGAGGACCCCGAGCAGTCGCCGCTCGGGCGGGTCACGTCGGGCGGCTTCGGGCCGAGCCTCGACGCGCCGGTCGCCATGGGCTACGTGCCCGCCGCGAGCGCCGCGCCGGGGACGCGGCTGTTCGGCCGGGTGCGCGGGAAGATGCTGCCGGTGACGGTGGCGCGGATGCCGCTGATCGAGCCGGGCTACCGGCGGTGACTGGGACGGAGAGAGAGGTATGCTGAGATACACCGAGGAGCACGAGTGGCTGCGGCTCGACGGCGACGAGGTCACGGTCGGGATCACCGAACATGCCGCCGAGCAGCTCGGCGACATCGTCTTCATCGAGTTGCCGGAGGAAGGCACGACCGTCGCCAAGGGCGACGAGGTCGTGACGATCGAGTCGGTGAAGGCGGCGAGCGACATCTCGGCGCCGCTCGACGGGCAGATCACCGAGGTGAATGCCGCCATCGTCGAGAACCCCGGCAAGGTCAACGAGGACCCGCTCGAGGACGGCTGGTTCTTCAAGATGACGCTGAACGACCCGTCCGAGTTCGACGGGCTGATGGACGAGGAAGCCTACCGGGCCTACATCGCCTGAACGTCGCCGCCCGCCGGACCTGAACGGCCGGCGGGCGGGACTTCGATCAGCGCGCGTGCGTCCGGCCGAAGCGCGACAGCTCGACCGTGTTGTTCGTGGGGCCGTAGGGCACGTCGGGCGCGGCGTCGATGAACTCGGCGACGAACTTGGTGGCCGGGTGGCTGCGGATCTCGCGCGGGGTGCCGATCTGCTCGATGCGGCCCATGCTCATCACGACGACGCGGTCGGCGAGTTCCATCGCCTCGTCCTGGTCGTGGGTGACGAAGACGGTGGTGAGCCCGGTCTGGTCATGGATCTCGCGGAGGCCGGCGCGGAGCTCCTTGCGGACCCGGGCGTCGAGGGCGCCGAAGGGCTCGTCGAGGAGCAGCATCCGTGGCTCGATGGCGAGGGCGCGCGCGAGGGCGACGCGCTGCCGCTGGCCGCCCGAGAGCTGGGCCGGATAGCGGCGGGCGATGTCGGGGAGCTGGATGAGCTGCAGGAGCTTGTTGACCCGGCGGTCGATCTCGGGGCCGGTCGGGCGGCTGGCGCGCGGGCGGGCGCGCAGACCGTAGGCGATGTTCTCGAACACCGTCATGTGCTTGAAGAGTGCGTAGTGCTGGAAGACGAAGCCAGCACGGCGCTCCTGCACGCTGAGGCCGGTCGCGTCCTGGCCGTCGAAGCGGACGCGGCCCGAGGTCGGGACCTCGAGGCCGCCGAGGATGCGCAGGAGCGTCGTCTTGCCCGAGCCGGACGGCCCGAGGAGCGCGACGAGCGCGCCCGAAGGGATCGACAGGCTGACGGGATGGAGCGCGGTCGTGAGGCCGAATTCCTTGGCCAGTTCCTCGATCTCGATCTGCATTGGACTTCCCCCGGGCTGGATTCAGTGGCGACGGGTGGCGGCGAGCTGGTCGCCGTACCGCCATTCGAGCAGCGATTTGACCGCCAGCGTGACGAGGCCGAGGCTGGCGAGGAGGGCGGCGAGCGTGAAGGCCGCGACCGGCGCGTACTCGTTGTAGAACATCTCGATCATCAGCGGCATCGTCGTGGTTTCGCCGCGGATGCGGCCGGAGACGACGGCGACCGCCCCGAACTCGCCCATGGCGCGGGCGTTGCAGAGAAGGACGCCATAGAGGAGCGCCCAGCGCACGTTCGGCAGCGTCACGGTCAGGAAGGTGCGCCAGCCGGAAGCGCCGAGCGTCAGCGCCGCCTCCTCCTCGCTCCGGCCCTGCTCCTGCATCACCGGGATAAGCTCGCGGGCGACGAAGGGGAAGGTCACGAACATCGTCGCGAGGACGATGCCGGGGATGGCGAAGACGATCGGAACGCCGTGGGCGACGAACCAGCCGCCGATCGGGGCGTTGGCGCCGAGCAGCAAGACGAAGCAGAGGCCCGCGACCACCGGCGAGACCGAGAAGGGCAGGTCGATGACCGTGATCAGGAACGCCTTGCCCTTGAAGTCGAACTTGGCGATCGCCCAGGCGGCGGCGAGGCCGAAGACGGCGTTGAGCGGGATCGCGAAGGCCGCCGTCAGCAGCGTCAGGCGGATCGCGGCCCGCGAGTCCGGATCCTTTAGCGACTCGAGCGCGGCGGGAACGCCCTCGGCTAGCGCCTCGGCGAAGACCGAGCCGAGCGGGAAGAGGACGAGAAGCGTCAGGACGGCGAGGACGACTAGGACGAGGACGACCCGGACCCAGCGGGGCTCGGTCGTCACCGCGTGGGTGCGCGGGTTGGGCGCCGCCTCGGGCGTGAAGGCGACGTCACTCATGATCGGGCTCCGGGGCGGCGCGCGGCGGGGCACTTCGGTTCAGGCATTGGCGGTGCGCCTCCGGCTCAGGACCTGCACGAGGTTGATCGCCAGCAGCATCAGGAAGGAGACCGCCAGCATGGCGATCGCGATGGCGATGGCGCCGTGGTAGTCGAACTCCTCGAGGCGGATGACGATGAGGAGCGGCGCGATCTCGGTCTTCATCGGCAGGTTGCCGGCGATGAAGATGACCGAGCCGTACTCGCCGACGCCGCGCGCGAAGGCGAGCGCGAAGCCGGTGAGGAGCGCCGGCGAGAGCGTCGGGAGGATCACCTTGACGAAGGTGCGGATTCGGCCGGCACCGAGGGTTGCCGAGGCCTCCTCGGTCTCGCGGTCGATCTCGTCGATCACCGGCTGGACGGTGCGGACGACGAAGGGCAGGCCGACGAAGACGAGTGCAACCCAGATGCCGAGCGGCGTGTAGGCGACCGTGATCCCGAACTTGGCGGCGATGGCACCGAGCGGGCCGTTCGGAGCGTAGAGAGCGGTCAGCGCGATGCCGGCGACCGCGGTCGGCAGCGCGAAGGGGAGGTCCACCATCGCGTCGACGAGCTTGCGGCCGGGAAAGTGGTAACGGGCCAGCACCCAGGCGAGCGCCAGGCCGAAGACGAGGTTGAAGACCGCGGCGAGGAAGGCGATCCGGAAGGACAGCAGCAGCGCCGCGCGCACCCGGTCGGAGGCGATCACGCCGAAGAGTTCGGGGAGGCCGATCCGAGCGCCCTGCAGAAGCAGGGCGCCGATCGGCAGGAGCACGACGATGCAGAGCATCGTCATGGTGATGCCGAAGGCGAGCCCGAAGCCGGGCAGCGCCGAGGTATGGCGGAAGGCAGGCGTGCGCATGGGCCTCACTTGGCGGTGTAGATCTGGTCGAACACACCGCCGTCGCCGAAGTGCTCCGGCTGCGCCTTCTTCCAGCCGCCGAAGGCGTCGATCGATACGAGGTCGAGCTTGGGGAAGCGATCGGCGTCGGCCTTGTCGGCCTTCGACGTATCCCAGGCGCGGTAGAAGTTCTTCAGCGCGATCGCCTGCGCCTCGGGACTGTAGAGCCACTCGAGGTATTCCTTGGCGGCTGCGCCCTGCTCCGGCGAGTGGATGTTGCCGTCGACGAGTGCGACGGTCGGCTCGGCCAGCATTGAAACCGACGGGTAGACGATGTCGAACTTTTCCGACCCGAGCTCCTCCTTCGCGAGGTAGGCCTCGTTCTCCCACGAGAGCAGCACATCGCCGATGCCGCGTTGGGCGAAGGTCGTGGTCGCGCCGCGGGCGCCGGTGTCGAGCACCGGCACGTGCGCGAAGAGCGCGTGCATGTAGTCGCGGATCTGGTCCTGGTTGCCGCCGAACTGCTTGTCGGCCCAGGCCCAGGCGGCGAGGTAGTTCCAGCGCGCACCGCCCGAAGTCTTCGGGTTCGGGGTGATCACCTGGATGTCGTCCTTCACCAGGTCGCCCCAGTCGTTGATCCCCTTGGGATTGCCGGCACGGACGAGGAAGACGATCGTCGAGGTGTAGGGAGCCGAGTTGTGCGGCAGCTTCGACTGCCAGTCGGCGGGGATCTTGCCGGTCTTGGACGCGATTGCGTCGACATCGCTTGCAAGCGCCAGCGTCACGACCTGGGCGTCGAGCCCATCGATCACCGAGCGCGCCTGCGCGCCGGAGCCACCGTGCGAGGTCTTGATCTCGAGCGCCTGATGCCCTTCCGCCTTCCAGTGCTCGGCGAAGGCCTTGTCGTAGGCCTTGTAGAGCTCGCGCGTGGGATCGTAGCTGACGTTCAGCAGCGTCTGCGCCGAGACCGGGTGCGGGGCGAAGCCCGCCGCCGCGAGCCCGAGCCCGAGCACGGCCACGCCGGCGCGCCAGCCGCGGAACCGGCGCGCCCAGAGCGCGACGGGAGCTTCGACGCCGGCGTCACCGGTCGCCTCGGCGCGTGCGGCGGATCGGGCACCGGGAATCTGGTGGATCGTGCCGAACATGTCGAATACGGCAACCGGGGCCGGGGTGTCCCCCCGCGGGCTCTCGGGCGCGTCGGTCGGAAGCTGAGAAGGCATGCCATCCCTCCGTGGCAGTTTCCTGATTATCACGACAGACTTTATCGGGATAATCAAGAGGCCGCGGCAGAGGCGGTTCACGAAGCGGTTACAGAAGGTTACACGGATCTAAGAGGAGACCGCCTCGCGAAAGGCCGGCTCCGGAAGGTCGCCGCCGATGCGAATCAGGTCATCCAGCGTCATCGATTCGACCAAGAGCAGATAGGCGGCATAGACGTCGCCGAAGGCGCGACGAATGGCGCAGGTTGCCTCGTCCTCGCAGTCGTCGCAGCGACGGTAGGCGTTGCGCGAGAGGCAGGGGAGCGGCGCGATCGGGCCGTCGACGAGGCGAAGCACGGCGCCGAGCGTGACCGTCGAGGGGTCCTTGATCAATTGGTAGCCGCCGACCCGGCCGCGGCGGCTACCAATGATACCTGCGTTCTTGATCGACAGCAGGATGTGCTCAAGGAACCGCTTGGGCACGCCCGCACGGCCGGCGATCTCCTCGATGGTCATCGCACTGCCGCCGCGCGCCCGCTCCTCGCCGAGCACGCCGAGCGCCTTCAGCGCGTACTTTGCCTTCTGAGAGATCATCGCATAATGGCTAAACCACTGCGGAACACACTTCAAGTGTTTCGCGAATCTAGAGAACTTTTTCCCACCGCAATGTGATCGCGCGAGAACAATCGGAAACACGGCGTGTAGTCGGCGGGCGCTCGACTATGGTTAACACGGGCGCGCCCGTGAATTGGACCAAACCACCGAGCGGAGCGCCACGGACGCAGCGCGCACCGGCGAGGTAAAGGCCGCGTCCACTCGGTGAACGCAGCGTCAGCGCAGCGCGCTGCCGATCCGGTCCAGCGCCCAGTCGATCTCCTCCTTCTCGATCACCAGCGGCGGCGAGAAGCGGATCGTCTGGCCGTGGGTGTCCTTGGCGAGGATGCCCCGCGTCCGAAGCGCCTCGACCACCGGCCGCGCCGGCCCGGCGTCCGCGTGCAGCTCGACCGCGAGCATCAACCCCCGCCCGCGCACCTCACGCACCCGGTTCGAGCGCACCGCCTCGAGGCCCGCGCGAAAGTAGTCGCCGAGCTCGGCCGACCGCTCGATCAGCCCCTCCTCGACGAGGACGTTCAGCGAGGCGCGCGCCACCGCGCAGGCGAGCGGGTTGCCGCCGAAGGTCGAGCCGTGCTGGCCGGGCTTGAGGACGCCGAGCACGTCGGTGTTCGACAGCACCGCCGACACCGGGTAGAAGCCGCCGCCGAGCGCCTTGCCGATCAGGGTCACGTCGGCCTCGATCCCCTCGTGCTCCTCGGCCAGGAGCTTGCCGGTGCGGCCTAGCCCGGTCTGGATCTCGTCGAGGATCAGCGTGACGCCCCGCTCGGAGCAGAGTTGGCGCACGCGGGCGAAGTAGCCGGACGGTGGGATGACGACCCCGCCCTCGCCCTGGATCGGCTCGACCAGAAAGCCGACGGTGTTGGGCGTGATCGCCGCCTCGAGCGCGTCCGCGTCGCCGAAGGGCACGACGACGAAGCCCGGCACGAACGGCCCGAAACCGCCGCGGGCGTCGGGGTCGGTCGAGAAGGACACGACGCCGAGCGTGCGGCCGTGGAAGTTCCCCTCGCAGACGATGATCTCCGCCCGGTCCTCGGGCACCCCCTTGACCTCGTAGCCCCACTTGCGCACCGCCTTGATCGCGGTCTCGACCGCCTCGGCGCCCGAGTTCATCGGCAGAACCTTGTGCGAGTTGGTCAGCGCCGCCAGTTCCTCGTAGAGACGCCCGAGCTGGTCGTTGCGGAAGGCGCGGCTGGTGAGCGTCAGCCGCTGCGCCTGTTCGACCATTGCCGCCAGGATCTTCGGATGGCAGTGGCCCTGGTTGACCGCCGAGTACGCGGCAAGGCAGTCGAGGTAGCGGTTGCCTTCGATGTCGGTGACCCAGACGCCCTTGCCCTCGGTCAGCACGACGTCGAGCGGGTGGTAGTTGTGCGCCCCGAGGCGGGTCTCGAGGTCGATCAGGCCGGCGGAATCGAGCATGCGGGTAACTCCTGGTATCATGCGGCGACGACGGCGCCGGGCTGGCGGTCGAGCACGGTGCGGCCGAAGAGGCTCGCGACCAGCTCGGTAGCGGCGACGGCGGTCCGACCGCGCTCGTCGAGGAAGGGGTTCAGCTCGACCACGTCGACCGAGCCGACGAGGCCCGAGTCGCAGAGCATCTCCATGACGAGATGCGCCTCGCGGTAGGTGGCGCCGCCGGGGACGACCGTGCCGGTGCCGGGGGCGACCGCAGGGTCGAGGAAGTCGACGTCGAAGCTCACGTGCAGGTGCACGCCGCGCGCTTGCCAGCGGGCGATGCGCTCGGCCAGCAGCGCGGACACGCCGCGCTCGTCGATGGCGCGCATGTCGACGCAGTCGATGCCGTGGGCGGCGAGGCGGGCGCGCTCGCCGGGGTCGACCGAGCGCGCGCCGAAGACGTGGATGTCGCCGAGCGGCACCGGATCGAGCCGGCGGCCGAGGATGGGCGCCAGCGTCGGGTCGCCGGCGAGGAAGGTCAGTGCCATCCCGTGCAGGTTCCCGGACGGCGTCGTCTCGGGCGTGTTGTAGTCGGAATGGGCGTCGATCCAGAGCAGCACCAGTTCGCGCCCGGCCTCGGCGCAGGCGCGGGCGACGCCGCTGACCGTTCCCATCGAGATCGAATGGTCGCCCCCGAGGAAGACCGGTACCCCGCCTTCGCGCGCCAGCGCGTGCGCCTCGGCGTGCAGCCGGCGCGTCCAGGCGGCGATCTCCGCGAGATGGCGGCAGCGTTCGGCAGCCTCCGCCGGCATCGCCACCGTCGTCGGCTCGACGGCGTGCAGCGTGCCGCGGTCGCCGACGCGGTGCCCGAGGTCGCCGAGGACGCGGGCGAGCCCCGCGGTGCGCAGCGCGTCCGGCGCCATCAGCGTGCCGCGGGTCCCGGCGCCGAGCTCGAGCGCGACGCCGAGGAGCGCGATGTCCTGACGGGTACGCGCGAGGGGCGCCGGGTTGAGCTGCGAGGTGTCGAACATGCGGTCTCCGTCGGGATCGGGCCGGCAGCGCGGGGCGTGTGTCCAGGAGTAGGCCAGAACGAGGTCAACGAAAAGCTAGCAATCTGCCGATCTGCATGGGAGGATCGAGCATTCCGGCAAGCGAATCTCACCGAACGCCAGATGGCCACCCTCGACGACCTGGATCAGCGGCTCCTCGGGCTCCTGCGCGGCGACAGCCGGTTGCCGAGCGCGACGCTGGCGCGCCAGCTCGGGGTGTCGCGCGGCACGGTGCAGAACCGCATCGCGCGGCTGCTCGCGGCGGGCGTCGTCCTCGGCTTCACCGTGCGGCTGCGCGACGAGGCTGGGGGGCCGGCGGTGCGGGCGATCATGTCGATCGAGGTGCGCTCGGCGGAGGTGGCGAGCGTCGTCGCGGCGCTGCGCCGGATGCCCGAGGTCGGCCGGGTCTGGTCGACCAACGGCCGCTGGGACCTGGTGGCCGAGATCGGCACCGCCGACCTCGCGGCGCTCGACCGGGCGCTGACCCGTATCCGGGCGCTGAAGCCGGTGGCGACCTCGGAAACGAGCATCCTCCTCGCCGAGGTTGCCTGAACCCGCACGATCCGGGTTGATCCGCCAAGCCTCCGGCACGATCTTCAGCCCATGCAGACCCACATCTTCGAGACCGTGGCGGGCTTCTGCGGCATCGCCTGGGGCGACGCCGGCATCACCCGCTTCCTGCTGCCGTCGGGCAGCGCCGACGCCGCCGGCCGCCTGCTGCGTCGGCGGGTGCCGGAGGCGACCCCCGCGGTGCCAACCGCCGAAGTGGCGGCCGTCGTCGATGGCGTCCGCCGCTACTTCGCCGGCGAGCGGGTCGACTTCACCGGGGTCCGCCTGGCGCCCCAGGCAGCCGACGCCTTCGCGGCGCGCGTCTACGCCGCGGTTCGCGGCCTCGGCTGGGGCGAGACCACGACCTATGGCGCCGTGGCCCGCGCGCTCGGAGCCGGGCCCGAGGCGGCGCGCGACGTCGGGCAGGCGATGGCGAGGAACCCGGTCCCGCTGATCGTTCCCTGCCACCGCGTCCTCGCGGCCGGCGGGGCACTGGGCGGCTTCTCGGCACCCGGCGGCGCGACCGCCAAGCGGCGGATGCTGGCGCTGGAACGGGTGGAGCTCGAGGCCGGGCAGACGGCCTTCGCTTTTTAAATCAGCGCGGTCGGAGCGACTTTGCACGCCGGAGTCGTTCTCCCCACGCGCGCCTTGGCGCGCGCCAACCCCACCCCCCTTCCCCCGCCCCAAGCATGGGGCGGGGGAACCTGCCCGATAGGGCGGGGAGAGAGTGGGCGAAAGGAGGAAGGGCCGGTGACGACAAGGCTCAGCGGCAGTCGGCGAGGGCGCCGCGGAGTGCCTTGGTCGAGCCCTCGAGCGAGAGCATCCCCTGACCGGTCCCGTCGACGCTCACCTCGACCTCGGTGTCGCGGCCGCCGAGCCGGTCGGCGAGCGGGGTGCCGGCCAGCGCGATCACGTAGGCGCCACCGGCGGTCTGCTCGAAGCCGGCCTCGGCGTCGAGCGGGCCCTCGCCGAAGGCGAAGCCGAGCTTCACCTCGTCGGCCTTCGGCCGATCGCGGAAGGTCACCGCCAGGAACGGCTGCCCCGCGAGGCAGAAGGCCGCCAAAGAGGACAGGTTGCCGATTCCCGCCCCGAGGGCGACCGGGCTGGCGCCGGGGACCTTGCGCAGCGTCCAGCCGGGGGCGAGCGTCGGCGGAGCCGCGGCGGCGGCGGTCTCGACCGGCGCGTCGACCGGAGGCTCCGCGGGAGCGTCGCTGGTGAAGCGCCAGGTCCGGGTGCAGCCGCCGTCGTGCCCTTCGCCGCACCCGGTGGTGTCGTAGCGGGCGACGACCGCGGGGACGCCCTCGGCCTCGTCGCGGATGCTGAACCCGCGGATGTGGCCGAAGTCAAAGCGGACGTAGCCGCCGCCGGGTTCCGACAGCCAGGCGCTAACCGGGCAGCCGCTCGGCCCGCAGAAGGCGCCCCAGGCCTCGCCGCACTGCAGGTCGGCGAGGTCGGTGAGGAAATCCGGACGCCCGTCCCCGTTGAGGTCCTTCACGGTCCGGTAGCCGTCGAGGATCACCGGGGTACCGCCGAGGTTGCGGCAGAGTGCGGTCGCCACCTCGGTCGCCTCGATCAGCGCCGGCGGCGGCTCGGCGCCGGCGTAGGCCCCCGCGGGCGTCAGGGCGGCAAACGCCATCGCGAGAGGGAGGATAGGGGTCGCGGCCATCAGCGGTAGCCCTGTTCGATCTGCAGGTAGGCGATGATGCCAACGACGATCAGGGCGATGGCGACCGCGATGGCGATCTTGACCGAAGAATAGGGGCGCTCGCCCTCGACGCTGCCGGTACGGCCGTTGACCACGAAGCGGAAGCTCTTGCCGCGGTAGCGGTAGGCGGCGAGCCAGACCGGCAAGAGCACATGCTTGAAGGTCAGCGCCCCGACGCTCGTCTTCATCTGGTCGATCTGCTGCTGGTCGCCGCCGATGTCGCGGCGGATGTCGCCCTCGATGACCGCGTTCATGATCTGCCGCGCCTCGCGGTAGCCGTCGTCGACCGGCACGGTATAGCCCTCGGCGCGGAAGCCGGCGAGGAACCTCGGCTCGTAGGGGCTGAGAACCGACAGGTCCCACGGGGCGAGGGCGTCGGTAAACCGCTTCGGCAGGCTCTTCGAGCCGAGGACGAGCACGTCGTCGAAGTCGCGCGCCACCTTGCCCCGCGCCGGCGACCAGCGGATCCGCGCCACCTGCTGCATGACGACCTCGCGCCGGCCGTTGTTGACCACGGTGACCGGCTGGGTCTCGTAGTAGACCGTGCCGCGCTTGCCGGCATAGTCGGTCTTCGTCTCGGCGTCGTACGTCCAGTAGGGGACATAGATCCCCTGCATCGCCCGCTCGGCGCGGGCGTACTGACGGAGATCGTTGGGCGCGAACCAGAGCCGTCCAAGCCAGCCGTTCATCGCCGCGCGCGCCTCCACCTCCGACAGCAGGAACGGCAGCTGCGCCTGCGGCTTGATCTGCCGGCTGACGCCGGTGTCGGTCACGATCGGCGAGGCGCAGAACGGGCACTCCCGCGCGTGCTCGTCGGCGCCGAGCTCGATCTGCGCCCCGCAGCTCGAGCATTGGGCGAAGCGGTGTTCCTCGACCATGTCTGCCGGCAGGCTTTCGCGCTCGACCGCCCTGAGGTCGAGCTCCGCGATCGGCCCGCGCGGGGCCGGGACCGCCTCCTCGTGGCCGCAGTGCTGGCATTTCAGCATGCCCGACGCCGGCTCGAACCGCAGGTCCGCCCCGCAGGTCGGGCAGGGAAACCGATGCTGTTCCGCCGACCTCGCGCCGGCGACCGGGCCGAGCTCCATTGGGTTCAGCCGGCGGGGGCGGGGGCGGCACCGCACTGAACAGATCGGCGAGCTCTCCCACGTCGCGGCCGCGCTCCCAGTCCGGGCCACCCGGGGTCCAGAGCCAGCTGTCGCCGGTGACGCGTCCGTCGGCGATCATCCTCCCGAGCTCGTCGCGGCCGTATGGTCCGGTCGGCTTGCCGTCGACCGCCAGGTGCCATCGCTTTTCGCCCGACCCGGGCACCGGAGGCGGTGCGGCGCTCGCGGGCGCCGCCGGCGCCGGGGCGGCGCCCCAGGGGCCGCTCCGCGCCATCCGCTCGGCCATCGCCATCCCCATGCCGGCGCCGAGCCCCGCGCCGATCCCGCCGCCCCCGCCCGGATTCGCCGCGGCCTTGGTCATCGCCTCGGCGGCCGAGAACTCGGTGTAGCGCGACAGGTCACCGGCGACCCCGCTCGCCGTCCGCTTGTCCATCGCCGCCTCGACCTCGGCCGGCAGCGAGATGTTCTCGATGAAGAAGGCCGGCAGCGTCAGCCCGTATTCGGCGACCGGGGGCGCGATCCTGTCATGCACGAGCTTGGCGAGGTCGATCGTGTTGGCCGCCATGTCGAGCACCGGGATCCCGCTCGTCGCGATGATCTGGCTGAAGTTGGTCACGATCAGGTTGCGGATCTGGAATTCGATCTCGTCGGTGGTGAAGTCGCCGTCGGTGCCGACGATCTCGGTCATGAACTTGCCCGGGTCGGTGACGCGCATGGTGTAGGTGCCGAAGGCCCGCAGCCGCACCATGCCGAATTCGCTGTCCCGGCACATGATCGGGTTGCGCGTTCCCCACTTCAGGTCGGTGAAGAGCCGGGTGTTGACGAAGTAGATCTCGGAGAGGAACGGGCTCTTGAACCCGTGGTCCCAGTGCTGAAGCGTGGTCAGGATCGGCAGGTTGTTGGTCTCGAGCTCGTAGAGCCCCGGCCCGAAAACGTCGGCGAGCTGCCCCTCGTGCACGAAGACGGCCGCCTGCCCTTCGCGCACGGTGAGCTTCGCCCCGTACTTGATCGCATGCCCCTCACGCTCGAAGCGCCAGACGATCGTGTTCCTCGTGTCGTCGGTCCAGTGGATGACGTCGATGAACTCGCCGCGCAGGAAATCGAAGATCGACATCGCAGGCCTCCCCTCAGTTAGCCTCGGCCACCACCATGGTTCGCTCGTCGCGCAGCTGCGCCTGCCGCGCGTCGGCGGCGATCTGCGGCAGGAGCGGCCGGATCTCGTCGGCGCTCATCCCCGCCCGCAGCCGGGGGTCGTAGAGCATCCGCAGCAGCACCGCGTCGTGCTCGGTCAGCAGCGCGAACTCGAGGCTGTCGTTGAACAGGGACGGCCGGGCCAGCGAGCTGTCGTTGGGCAAGCCCATCGATTGCGCCATTTCCTCGTTCACGCACGAGAGCCGGGTCAGCGGCGGATGCTCGGCGCGGATCAGCACGACGACGGTCGCATAGGTCGACGGCGCCTGCGGATCGAAGGTGGCGTAGTTGGCGCAGAAGATGTCGACCGGCGTGTCGCGCAGCGCCGTGGCGGCGCTCGGCGCGACGCCCGGATAGAGCGCCTTCACCTGCTCGGCGACGACCGGTCGCTCGGCGCTGTCCATGAACACCACCAGGAAGTTCACGTCGCCGCCCTGGCCCATCGCCACGTCGCGCCCGGTGAGATGCGCCAGCCGCCGGGTGAAGGCGGCGACGTTCGCCCGGTCGCGCGCCGCCTCCTCGGGCGACATCGAGGCGCCGCTGATCACCCCGACCCGCACCGGCTTCTCCCAGCGACGAAGCAGCGCCGGCCGCTCGACGTGCGTGTAGCTCCCGTTCAGGTCCGTGTACTCGTCCTTGAGTGCGATATTGTCGAAGTCGCGCACGAGGTCGTCGTTCGAATACGGCGCGTCGGCCGGCGCCGCCTCGCGGCGCAGCCGTCCGTTCGCGGTCAGGTGGTCCTCGACCGAGGCGTAGAACTGCCTGAGCGTCTCCCCGTCCTTCAGCTGCTCGCCGTCGAGGCTCGGCGGCGCCGGCGCCGCCGCCCGTGCCAGGTTGGTCGAGGCGTCGGGCATCGGTGGCTCGGCCGGCTTGCCGGCGGCGCAGCCGGCGAGCGTCGCCGACAGCGCCGCCGCAGCCGCCCAGCTCGCCGCCCGCGATGCCCGGCCATGCCTCAAGCGGTGCTTCCCGCACTGTCGCCGGTGCCGGCCGCCCGCGCTCGCGCCGAGGCGAGCGTCTCCTTGAGCTCGCCCTCCATCTTCACGAGGCTCTGCTCCGCCGCCGCCCGCTTGGCCTTGCCCTCGTCGGCGATCCGCAGGCTGTCCTCTATCGTCGCGATCAGGTCGTCGTTCGCCTTCTGCACCGCCTCGATGTCGAAGACGCCGCGCTCCATCTCGGTGCGGATCTCGGCATTGGCCTGGCGGAGGTTCTCGGCGTTCCTGGTCAGGAGATCGTTGGTGAGGTCGTTCGCTTCCTTAACCACCCCCGCCGCCTCGCGCCCGCGGTGGATCGTCACCGCCTGCGCCAGCTGCGTCTCCCAGAGCGGCACCGTGTTGACGAGGGTCGAGTTGATCTTGGTGACGAGGCTCTTGTCGTTCTCCTGCACCAGCCGGATCGACGGCAAGGACTGCATCGTCACCTGCCGCGTCAGCTTCAGATCATGCACCCGCCGCTCGAGGTCGTCGCGGGCGGCGCGGATGTCGCGCAGCTCCTGCGCCTTCATCACGCCCTGGTCCTCGGGGGCGGCCTGCACCTCGGCCTCCTTGGCCGGGATCGTCGTCGCGTCGAGCTCCTGTAGCTTCGCCTCACCCGCAGCGATGTAGAGTGCGAGCTCGTCGTAGAAGTCGAGGGTCTTCTCGTAGAGCTTGTCGAGCGACTTCACGTCCTTCAGGAGCGTGTGCTCGTGCACGAGCAGCTGGCCGGTGATCTTGTCGATCTGCCCCTGCACGGTCTCGAACCGCGCCATGAACTCGGCCATCGGCTGCGCCCCGCCGGTCAGCCGCTCCCACCAGCTGCGCCTGCGGTTCGGGTCGAGCTCGTCGGCGGTGAAGCCGCGCAGGGACGTCACCATCTCGCGCAGGCTCGACCCCGCCGGGCCGGTGTCCTTGTTGCGGACGCCCGCCAGCATCTCCTGGCTGATCGCCTGCAGCTCGGCTTGCGCGCCAGAGCCGAAGCGGATGATCGACTGGGTGTTGGCGAGGTCGATCTCGGCCTTGCGCTTCTCGATCTCCGCCCGGACCGCCGGGTCCGAGGCGTCGGCCGCCACCATCTCCCCCTTCGGCTCCGGCAGCAGGTGGGCGGTGATCGCCTCCACCTCCTTGAGCGCCGCCTCGGCCTTCTCGCGGGTCTCGTCGGTCATCGAACCTCTCCCATCGCTAGCGGGCGATCAGCCCGTCCTGTTGCAGCCGCTCCCGCAGCACCTCGATCTCCACGTCGAGGTCGCTGCGGTCGTCCTCCAGCAGGTGCGTGCGCTGCGCCGTGAAGCTCTTCTCCAGATCGCCGAGCAGGTCCTCGTAGGCCTTGCGCGCCCCCGCGTCCCGGCTGCGGTTCCAGACGTCGGCGAACTTGGCCGTCGCGTCGCGCAGCCCGAGCAGGTAGACGCTGAGGAACGTCCGCGCCCGGGGGAGATCGCGCGGGTCGCGCTCCACCGCGCGGAAGAGGTCCCGGGCCTGGTCGCACAACCGGTCGACCCGCCCCTCGAGCTGCCTGTCGCCGATCCGCTTCGCGGCGTCGACGGTCTGCCGGACCAGCGCCTCGGCCTGGTCGATCGCCCGCGCCACCCGATCGCTGGCGAACTCGTCGACCCCCTCCATCCCCTTCTTCCGCATCGGGTCGATGCCGAAGGCGAAGAGGTGTGCCGCCGCCGCCGCCACCCCGAAAGTCACCGCCGACATGACGTTCCCCGACCCGAGGATCCCGGCCCAGGCGATGCTCGCCCCCGTCAGCGCCGCCGCGAAGAGCTTGCGCGGGATCGCCGGCGGCCGGGCGATCGTCCGCGCCTCGTACTCCTCCTCGGCGCGCAATCCCTCGTTCAGGAGCCAGGCCGACAGCATCAGCCCCGCGAAGGCGCCGAGCTTGCCCAGCATCGCGCCGGCGTCGCCGTGCGAGATCGCGCCGAGGCCGCCGAACAGGAAAGGCAGCGGGGCGAGGTAGAGGAGCCGCGCGCGCAGGCTGATCCGGCTGGCGCGCCGGTTGCGGAAGGGTGGCGGCGGCGCCCCGGGCGCGCCCGGCGGTCGCCCGTCGGGCGAATACTTCCCGCCGTAACGCCGGGCGGCCATCAGAGCGTCGCGCCGAGCGCGCCGAACCCCGTCGCGAGCACGATCGCCACGAGCAAGACGAAGCCGATCGTCTGCACCATCGGTTGGTTCATTCGAGCCGCGGCCCCCGCGCTTTCCGTCGCAAGCAACATATGCGCGCGCCCTGCCCGTTGCCAGACCCGACGTCGCCGCGGACCGCTCCGGCCCGCCCCGGCCGCCGACAAGCTGCTTTTTTTGCGGTGTGAATTGCGGTAAACATGCGGGCTAGTTTTCAGGGCCGGTCGAGTTGCCCGGCCATGAATCAGGCGAACCGACCGAAGGGCATGACGAAGATGGCTAAGGGCACCGTCAAGTGGTTCAACACCGAGAAGGGCTACGGCTTCATCCAGCCCGCTGACGGTGGCAAGGACATCTTCGTCCACATCACCGCCGTCCAGGCCGCCGGCTTGCAGACGCTGAAGGACAACCAGCCGATCGAATACGAGCTCATCGACGGCCGCGACGGCAGGAAGAGCGCCGGCCAGCTCAAGATCTGAGCCCATCTCGAAGCCCTCCTGGTCTCCGCCGATCTCGCACGCTGGCCCGCCAGACCGGACGCGCGGGCCCGCAACACCCCGCCGGGCCAGAGTTCAAACGGTCAGCCCTCGCCTCCCGCATCACCTATCGGGCAGTGCGTGGGGGGTCGAGGGGGGGCGGCGAGAGCCCCCCTTGGCAGTCCCGAGTATCGACGATCAACCGGGAGTAAGGGAACCGCCCGACGGCCTTCGACCCGGAGGCCCGCTCATGCGGGCGACGGCGCCAAAGGGCCGGGCGCCCCCTCGCGTCCTTTCGGCATGAACGCCGAACCGCCTTTTCGTCTTGAATCGATCTTGCAAATGACTTGGCCGAGCCCGGACAATCCCCTGCCGACCGTCCGCCGGCGGGTGTTCCTGCACCCGCCCGTCAACCTGCCGGGTTCTTCGCCCGCCATTCCTCGTACTCGCCGCGGGCGTCCTCGTGCAGCGGATAGTAGCGCTGCAGCGGCGCCCCCTCGAGCAGCTTCATCCGGGAGAACTCCTCCCACTCGTGGTGGGTCCTGGCCTCCTCGATGACCTTTGCGGCCAACGCCACCGGGACCACCACCGCCCCGTCGTCATCGGCGACGATGATGTCGCCGGGGATCACGGTGACGCCGCCGCAGGCGATTGGGTCGTTGACAGCGAAGGGCATCAGGCCGGTCTGGGTGTGGAAGTTCGGGGTCCAGCCGCGCACCCAGAGCGGCAGGTCGAGGCGCTTCAGGTTCGGGTAGTCGCGCAGGCAGCCGTCGATCACCATGCCGGCGCCGCCGCGGCCCTTGAAGTAGGTCGACATCATGTCGCCGAAGACGCCCGCGGTCATGTCGGCGCGGGCGTCGACGACGACGACGTCGCCGGGCTCGACGTGGTAGAGGGCATGGCGATGCAGCTGCTTCTCGGGGTCGGTGTATTCGTCCTCGCCGTAGAGGTCCTCGCGCTTCGGAAGGAACTGCAGGGTGATCGCCGGGCCGGCGATCGACTTGCCCGGGTTCCAGCTGACCGGGCCCTGCATGTGCGGATTGCGGATGCCCATGTGGCCGAGCGTGCCGGCGACGGTGGCGGCGCCGATTTCCCGGAGCGCGTCGATCAACTCGCGGGGCGGGCGGGTGATGCCGGGGGTGTGGGTCATGAGGGTTACCAGTTGGTCACGGAGCCGTCGGGGCGGCGGAGGTGGGGGGCTTCCCAGAACTTGAAGCTCTGGGCACGGACGCGGGCCTCGTCGACCTCGACGCCGAGGCCGGGGCCCTCGGGGACCGGGTAGGCGGCGCCGTCGAGCCTGGGCTGGACGGGGAAGGTCTCGGCGTCGTCGAAGCCGTGGTAGAGCTCGCCCGGGCTGGAGCGGGTCTCGAGCCAGGCGAAGTTGGGGACGGCGGCGGCGAAGTGGAGCGTCGCAGCGGTGCAGACCGGGCCGAGCGGGTTGTGCGGCATCATGTCGACGTAGTGGGCCTCGGACCAGCCGGCGACTTTCATCGCCTCGGTGAGGCCGCCGACGTTGCAGACGTCGATGCGGTTGAACTCGTGCAAGCCGCGCTCGATGTAGGGGAGGAACTGCCACTTGGAGGCGAACTCCTCGCCGATGGCGAAGGGGACTTGCGTGAGGCGGCGAAGTTGTTCGTAGGCCTCCGGGGCCTCATCGCGGATCGGCTCCTCGAGGAAGTCGAGGGTGCCGGGGGGCATCTTCTGGCAGTAGCTCGCGGCTTCGGCGACCGAGAGGCGGTGGTGGTAGTCAACGCCGAGGACGACGGCGTCGCCGAGGGCCTCGCGAGCCTTGACGCACCATTTCGCGGTCTCGGCGAGGCTGGCGCGGGGGTCGAAGACGTTCTTGTCGGCCTCGTGGCCCGCGGGGAAGAGGCGGATGGCGTCCCAGCCCATTTCCATCAGCTCGCGGGCCTGATCGATCATCTCCGGGCCGCAGGGGCCGCGGGTGGTGGCGAAGGTCGGGATGACGTCGCGCTGCTTGCCGCCGAGGAGCTGGTAGACCGGCACGCCGAGGGCCTTGCCCTTGATGTCGTGGAGCGCGATGTCGATCGCCGAGATCGCGGCCTGCAGCACGCGGCCACCTTCGAAATACTGGCTGCGGTAGAGCTCCTGCCAGATGCGGCCGATCGCCATCGGATCCTGGCCGAGGAGGAATTCGCGGTAGTGCTCGATGGCGCCGCAGACTGCCTTCTCGCGGCCGGAGAGGCCGCTCTCGCCCCAGCCGTGGATGCCCTCGTCGGTCTCGACCTTGACGAGCAGCTGGTTGCGGATGCCGACCCAGGCCGGCAGCGGGTGGATGGCGGTGATCTTCACGTCGGTTCTCTCATGCTGAGTCCGCCTGGACTCCGGCGACGCCGCTGGTCCCAGCCGTGCGGCACGCACCGCCTGCGACCGCCCAGGCACGCGCAGGCCGTGCTCATCGCAAGCGGCAGCGTGCAAGGAAGAGGCGAGGCGATCATCGGTCGCGCGTCAGGCGGCCTTGAGCGCCATGGTGGTCTCGCCGTCGAAGAGGTGGAGGCGGTCCTGGTCGAACTCGAGCCAGACGGGCTCGTCCGGTTCCAGTGCCACGGTGGGGGGGAGGCTGATGTTGACGACCTCGCCGTCGACGAGGACCTGGGCGAAGGTGACGTCGCCGGTGGGCTCGACGGTGTGGACCCGGCCGGGGACGGCGCCGGGGATGGCGGCCTTGTGGAGCTTCAGCGTCGAGTGGCGGGCGCCGAGAACGGCCTTGCGGGTGCCGGCGGCCTGGGCCTTGCGGGCGTTGGGCTCGGAGAGGGGAAGCTCCCAGCCGGTGGCGCCGCGGAGGAAGGTGCGGCCCTCGGCGGTGGCGAGCTCGACGGGCAGGAGGCTCATGGCGGGGGAGCCGACGAAGCCGGCGACGAAGGTGTTGACCGGGTCGGCGAAGACGCGGGCGGGGGCGTCGTACTGCTGCAGGATGCCGCCGTGCATCACCGCCATCTTGTCGGCCATGGTGACGGCTTCGAGCTGGTCGTGGGTGACGTAGACGATGGTGGCGTCGAGGGTGTGGTGGAAGCGCTTGATCTCGGAGCGCATCTGCACGCGGAGCTTGGCGTCGAGGTTGGAGAGGGGCTCGTCCATCAGGAAGACCGCGGGGTCGCGGACGAGGGCGCGGCCGAGGGCGACGCGCTGCTGCTGACCGCCGGAGAGCTCGCGGGGTTTTCTGTCGAGGAGGTGGGTGATGTCGAGGACCTTGGCGGCCTCGCGGACCTTGCGGTCGATCTCGGCCTTCGACTGCTTGCGCATGACCAGGGGGAAGGCGAGGTTGGCGAAGACGGTCTTCTGCGGGTAGAGCGCGTAGTTCTGGAAGACCATCGCGATGTCGCGGTCCTTGGGGTCTAGCTGCGAGACCTCGCGGTCGCCGATAAAGATCTCTCCCGAGGTGAGCGGGATCAGGCCGGCGATCAGGTTCAAGGTCGTGGTCTTACCGCAGCCGGAGGGGCCGACCAGCGCCACGAACTCGCCGTGCTCGACGGCCAAGGAAACGTCGTTGACGGCGAGGAAGCTGCCGTAGGCCTTGTTGACGTGCTTGAGGACGACCTCTGCCATCGGGCGCTCCTAGTGTTTGACGGCGCCTTCGGTGAGGGCACGGACGAAGTAGCGTTGCAGGACGAGGAAGAGGACGACCACCGGCACGCTCATCAAGAAGCTCGCGGCCATCAGGCCGGGCCAGTCGGTGGTATTCTCCGAGAAGAAGCGCTGGATGCCGACCGGCAGCGTCAGCTGGTCGTTCTTCGACAGGAAGGTGTAGGCGTAGATATATTCGTTCCAGGCGCCGATGAAGGAATAGATCGCGGTCGCGATGATGCCGGGGACAGAAAGCGGCATCACGATCAGCCGGAAGGCCTGGAAGCGGGTGGCGCCGTCGATGCGGGCGGCCTGCTCCAGCTGGACCGGGATGTTGTCGAAGAAGCCCTTGAGGAGCCAGATCGCCAACGGCAGGCCGAAGGTGAGGTAGGTCAGGATCAGCGCGCCCGGGGTGTTCACCAGGCCGAGGAAGCGCATCAGGATGAAGAGCGGGACGAGGAAGATCACCGCCGGGAACATGTTGCGGAGGAGAACCGCGAAGAAGAGGAAGCGGCGGCCCGGGAAGCTGAAGCGCGAGAAGGCGTAGGCGGCGGGAACGGCGACGATGACCGCGAGGATGGTGGTGCAGGTCGAGATGAAGAGGCTGTTCCAGAAGAAGCGCAGGAAATCCTGGCCGACGCTGTTCGCCGGGTCGAGGAGCTTGCGATAGCTGTCGAGCGTCGGCTCCTTCGGCAGCCATTGCGGCGGGAACTGGAGCGCGGCGAAGCCGGACTTGATCGAGGTCAGCAGCATCCAGAGCATCGGGACGGCGGTGTAGACCAGCATCAGCGCGAGGAAGGCGCGGCCGGCCCAGCGCCACCCGTCGATCTTGCGGCGGACGGGGGGGTCATGCCTCGCCCTCCTTCTTCTCGTTGCCGCCGAGGGCGCGGACGTAGAAGTAGCCGAGCGTCATCACCACGATGAAGAGGATCACCGAGTAGGCCGCGGCGACGCCCCAGCGCTGGCGGCCGAAGGCGAGCTCGTAGATGTGGGTGATCCAGATGTGCGAGGCGTTCGACGGCCCGCCGCCGGTCATGATCCAGGGGATGATGAACGAATTGAAGTTGGCGACGGCGAGCAGGAGGATGGTGACGGTAGAGACCCCGCGCAGGTGCGGGAAGGTGACGTGCCAGAAGCGGTTCCAGGCGCCGGCGCCGTCGACGGTGGCGGCGCGCAGCAACTGGTCGGGGACGGTCTGCAGGCCCGCCATCAGCATGATCATCGCGAAGGGGAACTCGCGCCAGACGTTCACCACGATCAGCGACGGCAGCACGGTGTGGACGTTGTCGATGAAATTGGGTGGGCGGTCGGTGATGCCGAGGCCCACGAGGACCGCGCCGATGACGCCGAAGTCGGAGTGGTAGAGCCACTTCCAGAAATAGGAGGCGGCAACGGCGCTGATGACCCATGGGATGATCAGGATGGCGCGGAGGACGGCGCGACCGGCGAACTCGCGGTGCAGCGCCAGGGCGGAGGCGAAGCCGAGGACGAAGGCGAAGAAGGTCGAGGCGACCGTCCAGATGAAGGTGTTGACGGTGACCTGCCAGAAGACGTCGCTCGTCAGGATCGTCCGGTAGTTCTCGACCCCGACGAAGATCTTGTCCTTGAGCTGCAGCGCCGGCGGGGTTTTGAAGAAGGAGAGCTCGATCGTGTAGTAGATCGGGTAGGCGATGACGATCAGCATCACCACCAGCGCCGGCAGCACGTAGGCATAGTCGGCCCGGTGCGTCCAGACCCGGGCGAGGAGGCCGGGGGCGGGCGGGGCTCTGCCGTGGTCGGTCACCGTGGTCACGTAGTGCGTCCCCCCCGGACAGGAAGGCCGGCCGCGGCGTGCCCGCGGCCGGCCGTTTACGCCGTGCCGGCCTAGAGCCCGCCGCCCATCAGGTCCTTGACCTTCTTCGCGGCGTCGTCGGCCGCCTGGTCGACGGTCATCGCCCCGGTCAGTGCGTTCTGCAGCATGTCTGGCACGATGATGTTCATGATCTCGGGCGACTCCGGCAGCGCCGGGAAGGGGATGCCGTAGGGCAGCATCGAGGTGGTCACGTCGAGGAACTTCGTCGTCTCCAGCCGCTCCTTCATCCAGGGCGTCAGGAAGCCGTTGAGGTTGCCCGGGTTCGAGCCGGCCCAGGCCAGCTTCAGCGACCACTCCGGGCTCGTCCACATGCAGATCAGGGCCTTGGCGGCCGGCTCGTCGACCTTGCCGCCGTCGACGTACTCGGGCTTCAGGATGTGGATGTTCGAGCCGCCGAAGACGACCGCGCGCTTGCCGTCCGGCCCGGTCGGGATCAGCCCGTAGCGCATGTTGTCGATGACCTTCTGCGCCGTCTCGGTATCGGCGCCGGTCGTCTTCTTTTGCAGGTCGTGCATCACCGTGTAGTCGGAGGGGTGCGAGATCATCATCCCGAGCTGGCCGGCGAGGAACGGCGCCTGGTTGTCGGCCTGCTGGTTGGTCAAGGCCGATACCGGCACCGACTTGTCGCGGACGTACATGTCGTAGGAGGCCTGCAGCGCCTGCTTGCTCTGCGGGCTGTTCAGCTCGACCTCCTTGTAGGTCGGGTCGGCCGAGGACTCGTCGAAGACGCCGCCACCGTAGGCCCAGAGCTGCGGCATGAAGCGGTAGGGCGTGTTGCCGGCATTCTTGCGGGCAACGAGGCCGTAGCCGGGGATGCCGAGCTTGTCGTGGATCTGTTTGGAATATGCGACGACATCGTCCCAGGTGGCCGGCGGATGGTCCGGGTCGAGGCCGGCCCGCTGGAAGATATCGGCGTTCCAGATGAAGGCCATCGTCTCGTTGTTGGTCGGGATCCCGTAGGTGACGCCGTCCCAGGTCACCGCCTTCATCGCTCCCGGCCAGAAGTCGTCGGTGGTATAACCGACATCCTCGGGCTTCAGGGGCTGCAGGTAGCCCTTGGAGGCGAACTCGGTGCCGCCGAGGATCTGCAACCGAACCACCATCGGCGCGGCGTTGCCGAGGAGCGCGGTGCGGAACTTGTCGAGCAGGTCGTTGTAGGTGATCCCCTGCTCTTCCAGCTCGATGTTGGGATAGGTCTTGCGGAAGGCCTCGAAGAATTCCTTGTAGTTCTGTCGCAGGATGTCCGGGTCACCCTCGAATACGCCCTGGTACCAGAGGGTCAGCCGCCCCTTGTAATCGAGCGGAGTCACCTTGGAACAGTCGCCGGCGGTGTCGAACTCCTTGGTGCCGGCGATGCTCTTCACGTACTCGGGCGACCACTTGCTGATATCGACCGGGGGGGCGCCCCAAGCGGAGCCCGACATCAGTGATGTCACGAGGGCAGAAATTACCGTGCCGCGCAGGAGAGCGCCGGCAAGCTTCGAATGCGCCATCGGGGATCCTCCAGCTTCTCCCTTCCGTCCTGCCAAAGGCGAACGGATCTCGCAGCATGGCCGCGGGGGAACGGCCTTGTTTTTCTTGTTTCCCAGTCTCTCAGGTACTTTTCCAGATCGTGGATTGCGTGTCAACGCGCAACGATCGTACACTGTTCCAAGAAAATCATCCGCTGTGCAGCATGCCCCATACATCGTCTTCCGGGAGCCGATCGTTGGCCGTGGCGAGCGAGTTCAAGGCGAAACCCCCTGCAGGGATGGACCCGATCGGTGCCTCCCGCGAGGGCGTATCCGTCTACCGGCTGATCCGAGAGGACATCATCGAGGGACGGCTTGCCCCGAACGAGCGGCTGGTGGCGGCGGAGCTGGCACGGCGGCACGGCACGTCGACCAATCCGGTCCGCGAGGCGCTGCAGCTCCTGTGCGGCGAGGGGTTCGTGACCTTCTCGCCCAACCGCGGCGCGCGGGTCCGGCCGATCGACCAGGACTTCGTGCGCGACATCTACGAGATCGGGGTCCTGATCGAGCCTGCGCTGACGCGATGGTTCGTCGGGATGGCGACCGAGGCCGACATCCGCGAGCTCGAGCGCATCCAGGGGCTGATCGAGGAGAACGATTTCGCCGATCCGTTCCGGCACAGCGAGCTCGACACCGCCTTTCACACGGTGATGTACCAGCGTCACTACAACCGGCACGCGGCGGAGCTCTGGTGGAAGCATCGGGAGGTGCTGCGGGCTGTGGGACGCCGCTTCAACTTCACCCTCGCCCGCCGGGCGCAGGTGCTCCGTGACCACCGGGAGCTCATCCGCCTCATACGGGCGCAGGAGGCCGACGAGGCCGCCGAGGTCATCGCCCGCCATGTCGAGGGCTCGGGCAAGCACATCCTTGAGCACATGCGGGCCCTCAAGGGGGCATGAGTCCCCGCAGTAGCTTCACCTCCACACAAGGGACTGAGAAGGCGAATGAAGATCACGGGAGTGCGGCCCTGGCTCGTCGAGGCCAAAGGATCCTACTGGGGCGAATACCTGTTCGTGGAGGTCACCACGGACGACGGCGTCAGCGGCTGGGGCGAGATCACCACCACGACCAAGCTTGCCAACCGGGCGCTCTGCGCCGTTCTGCAGCAGATCGGGATTTCCATTGCCGGTGAGGACCCGGCCAAGATCGAGCTGATCTGGCACAAGATCTTTCGCAGCTTCACCTACATGGGCAGCCGCGGTGCCGCGGTCGAATGCCTGAGCGCCATCGACATCGCGCTCTGGGACATCCGCGGCAAGGTGCTCGATCGACCGATCTACGAGCTCCTCGGCGGGGCGGTCCGCGACGACATCGCGCTCTACACCCACCCTGACCAGCGCAAGTTCACCAGCAAGGAAGGGGTGGTCGCCGAGGTCAGCGACATCGTGAAGTCGGGCCATTCCGCGCTGAAATTCGACCCCTTCCCCTACCAGGGCGCGCAGGCGCCGAACGGGCGGCCGCGCGAGCAGAACGAGGGCTATCTCGACGGGTCGATGGACCGCAAGCACGAGCGCGAGGCGGCGGAGCTGACCGCGTTGATCCGCGAGACCGTCGGGCCCGACGTGGAGGTGCTGATCGACGCGCACGGTCGCTTCGACGTGCCGACCGCGATCCGGCTCTGCCGCACGCTCGAGGAGGCGGGCGACATCGACTGGTTCGAGGAGCCCTGCCCGCCCGAGAGCCTGAACGCGCTGCGGCAGGTGCGGGAGAAGGTGAACGCCGCGATCTCCTGGGGCGAGCGCGGCCACACCAAGTGGGACTTCGTGCCGGTCCTGGAACAGCGGCTCTCCGACTACATCATGCCCGACGTCACCTGGACGGGCGGCATCACCGAGCTGAAGAAGATCGCGTCGCTCTGCGAAGCCTACTTCATCCCGGTCTCGCCGCACGACGCCTCCGGCCCGATCAACGTCGTCGCCGGCGCGCAGGTGATGATGACGGTGCCGAACTTCTACAAGCTCGAGACCTCCGAGTGGAATCTCGGCAAGTACGACCCGATGATCGTGACACCGCTCGACAACTCGAATGGCAGCCTGAAGCTGCCGCCGAAGCCCGGGCTCGGCCTCGAGATGAACCTCGAGTACCTCGAAGCCAACCGGATCGACATCGGGGCGCCGGCATGACGGGCGATGGCACGCACGCAGTACTCGACCGAGTGAACACACGGTCGCGTCCGTCGGAGCTGCGCATCACCGACATGCGGGTCGCCGAGATCGTTGGCGCGCCGTTCAGCTCGGCGCTGGTCAAGATCTACACCAACCAGGGGATCGTCGGTCTCGGCGAAGTCCGCGACAATGCGAGCGCGACCTACGCGCTCATGCTGAAGAGCCGCCTCCTCGGCGAGAACCCCTGCGACGTCGACCGGCTGTTCCGGCGGATCAAGCAGTTCGGCGGGCACGGCCGGCAGGGCGGCGGGGTCTCGGCGGTGGAAATCGCGCTCTGGGACCTTGCGGGCAAGGCCTATGGGGTGCCGATCTACCAGATGCTCGGCGGCCGCTTCCGCGATCGGGTGCGGATGTATTGCGACACCGACGCCACCGTGCCGAGCGGCACCGAGACCGGCCGCCGGCTGAAGGAACGGATGGAGCTCGGCTTCACCTTCCTGAAGATGGACCTCGGGCTGATGCAGATCGCAGACGTCCCCGGCGCAGTGGTCGCGCCGGCGGGCTCGATCGAGGGCTACCGCGTCCACCCGGAGCGCGGGTCGGGCAAGACCGAGGAGGAGCGGCGGGCACGCAACGCCGTCTACGACGTCCACAACGTCCGGCACCCCTTCACCGGGCTGCAGTTCTCCGACAAGGGCCTCGACCTCCTCGAGCAGTACATCGCCGAGGTGCGCGAGGTCATCGGCACCGAGATCCCGCTCGCGATCGACCACGTTGGCCATATTTCGCTGCAGAACGGCATCCGGCTCGCGCGCCGGATCGAGAAGTACGTCCCCGCCTGGCTCGAGGACGTGATCCCCTGGCAGTACGCCGAGCAGTACCGCCAGCTGCAGCAGGCGACCACGGTGCCGATCTGCACCGGCGAGGACATCTACCTTCGCGAGGGATTCGAGCCGCTGCTCGCGAGTGGCATCTCTGTCATCCACCCCGACCTCCTGACGAGCGGCGGCATCCTCGAGACCAAGAAGATCGGCGACGCGGCGCAGGAGAAGGGCATCGCGATGGCGATCCACATGGCCGAGAGCCCGATCGCGGCCATGGCCGCGGCCCACGTCGCCGTCGCCACCGAGAACTTCATGGCCCTCGAGTACCACTCGGTCGACGTGCCGTGGTGGGACGACATCGTGACCGGTCTGCCGAAGCCGCTGGTCAGGAACGGCTTCATCGAGGTGCCCGACAAGCCAGGCCTCGGCATCGACGACGTCGTCGACGAGGTGATCTCCCAGCACCTGCAGCCGGGCGTCGCCGGCATCTGGCAGCCGACCGACCGCTGGGACGAGGAATACTCCTGGGATCGCACGTGGAGCTGAGGCCCTTGCCGTAAGCGGCTGGGATCTTCTTCCTTGATTTGTAGGCGAGTCCGGCTATTCTCCTTACTAAGTTCAGAGATGTAATGCACTCGTGGCTTTTGGAAGGCGGTCATGAAGGACTCTGCCATCACCGCCAAGGGTCAGACCACCCTGCCGAGGGCGGTCCGCGAGGCGCTTGGCATCTTGCCCGGCGACCGCGTCCGCTATGTCGTCGAAGGCAACGAGGTCCGTCTCCTGAAGGTCCGATCCGTCATGGAACTCGAAGGGATGCTCCACGACGAAGGTCGTGCGCCCGCATCGCTTGCGGACATGGATCGGGCGATAGCCGAGGGAGCGGCCGAGAGCGGCGGCGGGTGATCGCGCTCGACACCAA
Organism: Amaricoccus sp.; assembly: GCA_046348915.1. Lineage (GTDB taxonomy): Bacteria > Pseudomonadota > Alphaproteobacteria > Rhodobacterales > Rhodobacteraceae > Amaricoccus. Next base: position 105,784 of record JAXMDH010000018.1, on the reverse strand, counting down.
CGTCCTCGTGCGATTCATCGTCCGCGATCACCCGGACCAGAGCCGGGCCGCGCACGACATGATGGGACGGCTCAGCGAAGGCGATCCCGGCTTCGTTTGCCGTGAGGTTATACTCGAACTGGCCTGGGTCCTCGAGAGGGCCTACGGCATCGATCGGCAGCGCATCGCCGACGTGCTGACCGGCCTGATCGCTTCCCGGGAGGTCGAGGTGGAAACCGCCGGCGAGATCGCCCCGGCCGTGGCTGCTTGGCGGGACGGCGGCCCGAGCCTGGCCGACCGGATGATCGTCGCCGCTGCCGCCCGGGCCGGCGCTCGCGCGCTGGTGACCTTCGACCGCGCCGCCGCCCGGCTGCCCGGGGCGGAACTGCTGGAATGATCCCAGAGCGAGACGCGCGGTTCTATGCCGGGAGGCAACCATGAAGATCACCGACCTCCGCTGCGCCGTCATCGGCCGGCACCCCATCGTCCGCATCGTCACCGACGAGGACCTCTACGGCCTCGGCGAGGTCGAGTTCACCAAGGGCTACCTCAAACCCTGGGTGCTGCATTTTCGCGAGGCGCTCCTCGGCGAGGACCCGACCGACGTCGAGCGGGTGATGCTGAAGATCCGCCAGCGCGGGTCGTTCAAGCCCTATGGCGCCGCGGTCTCGGCGATCGAGCACGCGCTCTGGGACATCGCCGGCAAGGCCGCGGGCGTCCCCGTCTACAAGCTGCTCGGCGGCAAGGTGCGCGACAAGGTGCGGGTCTACAACGGCTCGCTCCGGCAGAAACGGACGGGCGACCGGCCCGAGGACTATGCCGCCGACGTCAGGTGGATGATGGAGCTGCCCGAGAAGTTCTTCATGGTGAAGCAGGGGATCGGCTTCCACTCGAACATGAAGCGCACCGTCGAGGACTTCCACTATGGCGTGACCCAGCCGCCCCAGTATCACGGCGCGATGGACCAGGGGCAGATCAGCGAGCGCGGCATGGCGCACATGATCGACTGCGTCGCCGCGATGAAAGAGGTGCTGGGCGACCGGGTCAGCCTCGCCCTCGACTGCGGTCCCGGCTGGTTCCTGCCCGATGCGATCCGCTTCGCCCGCGCGGTCGAGCGCTACGAGCTGATGTGGCTCGAGGACATGCTGACCGGCGACTACGTCCCTTGGGTCAACCCGCAGGCCTATCGCGAGCTGACGGTCTCGACCTCGACGCCCATCCACACCGGCGAGCAGATCTACCTTCGCCACAACTTCAAGGAGCTGATCGAGAGCCAGGCCGTGCGCATCATCGGCCCGGACCCGGCCGACATCGGCGGCATCGCCGAGCTGAAGTGGGTGGCGGAGTTCGCCCACATGCACTCGATCATGATGGCGCCGCACGGAACGGCCAATGGCCTGCTTGGCCTCGGCGCGCTCGTCAACGTCTGCGCCACGCTGCCGGCCAACTACATCGCCTTCGAGTATCCCTCGGCTTCCGACCCCTGGTGGCACGAGGTCGTCACCGGGCTGCCGGAGGGCCCGATCGTCAAGGATTCGATGGTCGACCTGTTCGAGGCACCGGGGCTCGGGCTCGACATCGACCCCGAGGCGGCGCGCCGCCGCCTGCGCGAAGAGGACGCGGACTTCTTCGACTAGCGGCTGCGTCCCGCGGAACCGGTCGCGGCTTGCGGCGGCGAACGCGGATGTGCGCGCCGATGGAATCACGTATTTTCGTCGCCGCGGGTCCCCTACGGGACGCGGGACGACAGGGGATCGGATTGCACACTGTGAGCTTCAGGGCCGGCGACGTCATTCTTGCCGAGGGGACAGCCGGGGATACGGCCTACATGATCGTCAGCGGCACGGTCGATGTGACCGTCGGCGACGGCGCGAGGACCAGACACCTCGGCACGCTCGGGGCCGGCGACGTCTTCGGCGAGATGAGCCTGATCGAGCCGGGCCCCCGGTCGGCCACCGTCCGAGCGACGACCGACGTCGAGTGCCGGACGACGAACTACGAGGAATTCATCGCCTCCGCGCAGTCCGACCCCGAGCAGGCGGCCCGGCTGATGAAGACGCTCGTCCGCCGACTGCGGCAGACCAACGAGCGCATGGCGAAGATCAGCCCGGACATGGGCCACCGCATCCAACAGTGGCTGCATGTGATCCTGGCCGGCCTCGATGAGCAGGACGCGCTCTCGACCACCGAGATGGAGACGCTGCAGCGCGAGCTCCGCATGCTGTTGCAGGTCGAGCGGTTCCAGATCGCGCCCTCTGAGATCGAGAAGGCTGAGCAGGTGCTCGACTACATGCTGCGACCGAGTATGGAGGAGTGCCTGAGCCTGTGGTTCGGCAAGGTCGACCAGACCGACCAGGACATCTGGAACCAGTTCGGTGCCGACGTCGCGCTGGCCTCGCGCGGGCACTACGACCACTGGGCGCTGAACGTCGAGCACCCGCGGCTCCTGGTAGCGCTGGTGATCATGCTCGACCAGTTCCGCCGCAACATGTACCGCGAGACCCCCAAGATGTACGCCTGCGACCCGCGGTGCCTGACTCTGGTCAAGCGCGGCCTGCGCGTCGGCGTCGGGGCGCGGCTCAGGCCGATCGAGCGGGTCTTCCTCTGCCTGGCGCTCACCCATTCGGAGGCGCTCGAGGACCAGCACCTCTGCATGGAGGAGTGGGAGCGGACGATGCAGGAGCTCGCCCCCGACGACCCGCTCAACGCCTTCCACGAGATCTTCCACCGCCACGTCGCCGTCATCATGCGCTTCGGCCGGTTCCCCCACCGCAACAAGGTCCTCGAGCGGGCCAGCACGCCGGCGGAGGAGGCCTTCCTGGAAAACGACGCCTTCCGCTTCGACCTGCCATTGGTCCGGCGTCCTGACGGCTCGCTGGCCTTCGCGGGCTCGGTGAAGCGCCGGACCGTGAAGCTGCTCGACCACGAGTATGACACGCTGCTGCCGGGCGCCGACGAGGAGGGGCACGGGCGGCCCGAGTTCGAGTACGCCGGCCCGGACGCCGCCTTCACGCGAACCCGCGAGCAGCTGCGCAAGCAGGGCTACGTGCGGATCGGCGACATCGTGCCGGACTTCACCGCCCGCACCAGCATGGGCACGATCCGCTTCCACGAGTTCATCGGCGACGCCTGGTGCGTGCTCTTCTCGCACCCGGCCGACTTCACTCCGGTCTGTACCACCGAGTTCGGGACCACGGCCCGGCTCGACCTCGAATGGAAGAGGCGCGGGACCAAGGTCATCGGGCTCAGCGTCGACAGCGTCGAGGACCACGAGCGCTGGATCGCCGACATCAACGAGACCCAGAACACGACCGTCAACTTCCCGATCGTCGCCGACAAGGACCGTCGCATCTCGATGCTTTTCGGCATGCTCGATGCCACCCACTTCAGCCGCGGCTCGACCCCCGGCGAGACGATGACGGTACGCAACGTCTTCATCATATCGCCATCGAAGCGCGTCGAGCTGATCCTCGCCTATCCGGCCTACGTCGGGCGGAACTTCGACGAGATCCTGCGGGTCCTCGACGCGCTGCAGCTGTCGTCGCGCTATCACGTCGCCACGCCGGCCAACTGGAGGCCCGGCGAGGACACGGTGGTGCTGCCCTTCATTTCCGACGAGGAGGCCGAGCGGCTGTTCGCCGAAAAAGGCGGCCTCCGCCGCGAACGCCCCTACCTGCGCTACGTTCGCGACCCGTCTCTGCGCATTCTCTGAGTATCCGTCTTTCTCAAGGGGCGGCTTTGGTCCACTGGCGATCGTCCCGGATGAGGACGTCGGCCAGGACGACGAGCTTCCGCATGACGGCTGTGAGGGCGAGCTTGGCCGGCTTTCCTGCCCCGATGAGACGGTCGTAGGTCGCCTTCATGGCGGGATTGAAGCGGGTTGCGACCAGGGCCGGCATGTAGACGGCGCGCCGGAGCATCGGCCTTCCGCCGCGGATGCGCTCCTTGCCGCGCCATTTGCCGGATTGCCTGGAGATCGGGGCGAGCCCCGCGAGGCTGGCCGCCTGCTTCGCTCCGAGCGTGCCGAGCTCCGGCATCTCGACGAGCATCGCCAGGGCGGTGGCTTGCCCGATCCCGGGGATGCTGAGGAGGATGTCGCGCTTGCGCGCCATCGCCTCGTCCTTGGCGACCCTTTCGACCATGGCGGCGTCGATCCCGGCCAGCTGCGCCTCGATCTGCCGGAGGCGAGCCGCGAGCTGGCGCCGGACCAAGGGCAGGACTGCCACGCAAAGGCGCGTCTTCGCGGCGGTGCGGTCCTTGATCAGGGCGCGTCGGGCGGCGGCGAGTTCGCGAAGCTCGCTCAAGGCCTTGCCGGGAGCGGCCTGCTCCGCCAGGTCCAGGACGGCTCCCATCCGCGCCAACATGACGGCGTCGACGCGATCGGTCTTGGCCAGCCGGCCGGTCGCTTCGGCGAACCGTCGCGCCTGCCGCGGGTTGATCTTGGCGAAGGGGACGCTCCTGGCGCCAAGCCTTGCCTCGAGCTGCCGGTGATAGGCGCCGGTGGCCTCGGACACGACCAGCGGCGGGTCGTCCTTCCCGATCCATCCGAACAGCGACTCGTGCCCGGCTCGGTCGTTCGTCACCTGGAGGCGCTGCCCGGTCGAGAGCCGATACGCGTCCAGCCGGTCTTTCGAAACATCGATGCCGATAGTAGGCTGCATGGGTCTTTCTCCACCTGGTCTTGTCATGCGGGCCCAAAGCCCTGGTATCCGTTCAGGTCGGAAGAAAGGCGGGGGCGATCCAACTCAGAAACGGTCCGTCACGACCGAGAGACCCTCGAGCCTTCCCCCGCCGCTGCCCGCCCCGCCCCACCATAAAATGGCGGGGCGGGCAGCGGCTCCCTCACAGCCAGGAGCCACCCGGATCATAAGACAAGTGACCCCCGAGAGTCGGGCCGCCCATCCCAAAAGGTAAACGCCGCACTAACGTCAACGGGTTATATCGTTATTTTTCAATGGCTTGCAAATTGTCCGCATGCGGACAGCCGCAGCCCGACGCGGGATGCGACCTTTTGCAGACGTCCCCTCTGAAACCGAAGGGCGCAGGGACCCGGTGCTCGCGGGCGCCGGCACCTTTGAGAAGCCTGTCGACTGTGACGAGATTGCGGCGGTAGGCTATCGACCCGAGCGAAAGCTTCGGCCGCCGCCGCAAGATCCTAACCGCCTCAACAAAGCAACCGGAATCGGGAGACCGACAATGCCGACGATCACCACCAGGGACGGGACGGAAATCTTCTACAAGGACTGGGGTCCGCGCGACGCGCAGCCGATCGTGTTCCACCACGGCTGGCCCCTGTCGTCGGACGACTGGGACACCCAGATCCTCTACTTCCTGCAGAAGGGGTACCGCACCGTCGCCCACGACCGCCGCGGTCACGGTCGCTCGGCCCAGGTCTCCGACGGCCACGACATGGACCACTATGCCGCCGACGCCGCGGCGGTGGTGGAGCATCTCGACCTGAAAAACGCCGTCCACATCGGCCATTCCACCGGCGGTGGCGAGGCGGCGCGCTTCGTCGCGCGGCACGGCGAGCCCCAGGGCCGCGTCGCCAAGGCGGTGCTCGTCAGCGCCGTGCCGCCCCTGATGCTGAAGACCGAGGCCAATCCGAAAGGCACGCCGCTCGAAGCCTTCGATGGCCTGCGCGCGGGGCTCGCCGCCAACCGCTCGCAATTCTTTATCGACGTGGCTTCGGGCCCGTTCTACGGCTTCAACCGCCCGGGCGCGAAGGTGGTGCAGGGCGCCATCGACAACTGGTGGCGTCAGGGCATGGCCGGCAGCGCCAAGGCGCACTACGACGGCATCAAGGCGTTCTCTGAAACCGATCAGACCGAGGACCTTAAGGCGATCAGCGTCCCGACGCTCGTCCTGCACGGCGAGGACGACCAGGTGGTGCCGATCGAAGCCTCCGCCCGGCTGAGCGTCGATCTCCTGAAGAACGGCACGCTCAAGACCTATCCGGGCTTTTCGCACGGCATGCTGACAGTCAATGCGGAGGTGCTGAACGCAGACCTGCTCGCCTTCGTCCAGGCCTGATCTCCGAAGGTCGCCGTGGCGCAGGATGCCCAAGGGCTTCGGTCCTGACCAGCCTGCGCAATTGCGACCGCGCCGGGCGAACCGTCGCGAACCGGCCAATGACCGCGGGGGTGGCAAGTGCGGTCCCGGCATAGGCGAGTCGTGCCGGCGAGTTCGCTCGACCCTCGACGTGCTCATGGGTCGAGCGATCTGGTGCTTGTCGGCGAGATCACATGGCGCGAAAGGGAGCCAGACCCTCTCGGGCGAGGGCGTCGGCGCGCTCGTTCTCCGGGTGGCCAGCGTGGCCCTTGACCCACTCCCAGGTAACCCGGTGCCGGGATGCCGCGGTTTCGAGCCGCTGCCACAGGTCGGCGTTCTTCACCGGCTTCCGCTCGGCGGTCAGCCAGCCGTTACGCTTCCAGCCGTGGATCCACTTCGTTACGCCATCGCGGAGGTAGGCGCTGTCGGTGACGACGGCCAGCGTCGCCGGGCGATCGAGCGCTTCGAGGGCGGCGATCGCCGCCATCAGCTCCATGCGGTTGTTGGTGGTCAGCGCCTCGCCACCCGAGAGCTCACGCGACCTGAGCGCACGTGCCCCGTCGCGGGCGACCAGCACGACGCCCCAGCCGCCGGGGCCGGGATTCCCGGAGCAGGCGCCGTCGGTGTAGGCGACGATCTCGGGCACGCGGTCAGGCGACCCGGGCGCGGAGGATGCGCGGAACCTTGAACTCGACGTTTTCCTGCGCGGTTTCGACCAGCTGCTCGAGCACGTCGTAGCGCGCGCGAAAGGCGGCGATGACCTCCTCGACCAGGACCTCGGGCGCCGAGGCGCCGGCGGTGATCCCGACGGCGCGGGCGCCCTCGAGCGCACGCCAGTCGATCTCGGCGGCTCGCTGGACGAGCTGCGAATAGCTGCAGCCGGCCCGGCGGCCTACCTCGACAAGCCTCTGGGAATTCGAGGAGTTCGGCGCACCGATCACCAGGAGCGCGTCGATCGACGGGGCCATCGCCTTCACCGCCTCCTGGCGGTTGGTGGTGGCGTAGCAGATGTCCTCCTTGTGCGGCCCGACGATCGCCGGGAAGCGGGCCCGGAGGGCGGCGACGACCTCCGCCGTGTCGTCGACCGAAAGCGTGGTCTGGGTGATGTAGGCGAGCCGTTCGGGGTCGCGCGGCACCAGCGTCGCGACGTCGGCGGGGGTCTCGACCAGAAGCACGGCCTCGGGCGGCAGCTGGCCCATGGTCCCGATGACCTCGGGGTGGCCGGCGTGGCCGATCATCACCATCTGCAGGCCGTTCTGGTGGTGGCGTTCGGCCTCGATGTGGACCTTGGAAACCAGCGGGCAGGTGGCATCGACATACAAGATGTTGCGAGCCTCTGCCTCCGCAGGCACGGATTTGGGGACACCGTGGGCGGAGAAGATCACCGGCCGGTCAGGCGCGCAGTCGGCGAGCTCCTCGACGAAGACCGCCCCCTTCGCTTTCAGCCCGTCGACGACGAAGCGGTTGTGCACGATCTCGTGGCGGACATAGACCGGCGCGCCCCACTTCTCCAGCGCCATCTCGACGATCTTTATCGCCCGGTCGACGCCGGCGCAGAAGCCGCGCGGAGCGGCGAGGTAGAGGGTCAGGGGCTCGGGCATGGGGCGGGAGGTAGCACGCGAGGCGAGGGAGAGGAAGCGCGGATTCCGACGGTTGGGTTTGACACGAAATTTCAGTGATTAACGGGCAATCGTGGACGTACATCGCATGTACAATGCATGTACATCGTAGGTACCAGGAGTCCGGCCGGTGCCGGAGTCTTGATCGCTTACGCCTCGAACTCGGCCATCACCGGCACGTGGTCGCTCGGGCTCTCCCAGCCGCGCACGTGCCGCGCGATGCGGCTGCCGCCGGAGCGCTCCGCGAGGTCGGGGGTCGCCCAGACGTGGTCGAGTCGGCGGCCCTTGTCGGCGGCCTGCCAGTCGGGGGCGCGATAGGACCACCAGGAGTAGAGCCGGCCATCCGGAATATGCGCGCGGGTCACGTCTACCCAGCCGCCCGCGCCCTGCATCGAGGCCATCGCCGCAACCTCGATGGGCGTGTGCGAGACGACCGTCAAGAGCCGCCTGTGGTTCCAGACGTCGTCCTCCCGCGGGGCGACGTTCAGGTCGCCGACGAGGATCGCCCGCTGAGGCGGCGCGTCGGCAAACCAGGCGCCGAGTTCGGCCATGAAGTCGAGCTTGTGGCGGAACTTCGGATTCAGGCCGGGGTCCGGAAGATCGCCGCCGGCCGGGACATAGAGGTTGTGGACGACGGTCCCCGAAGGCAGCCGCGCGGCCACGTGCCGGGCATCGCCGCGGGTGCAGAAGTCGCGGTGGGCAATCTCGGCGAGCGGCAACCGCGAGAGGATCGCGACGCCGTTGTAGGCCTTCTCGCCGCGGGCGACCGCGTGGCGGTAGCCGAGGTCGCGGAAGGCGTCCAGCGGCAGAAGCTCGACCGGAGACTTGGTCTCCTGCAGACATAGGACGTCGGGAGCCTCCTCGCGCAGGAAGCGGGCGACCGTCGCGGCACGGTGGCGCAGCGAGTTGATGTTCCAGGTGGCGATGGTGACGGTCATGGACCGGGCCCTTAGCGCGGGTCGGCGCGCGACCGCAAGCCGAGGGCCGAGGCGGCGAAGGCCGCCGACGGCGGAGGGGGGCTCGATGCCCCCCTCCGCCGGGCCGGTCAGGGGACGAGCCGGTAGCCGCCGGGCTCGGTGACGAGGATGCGGGCGTTGCCGGGGTCGGATTCGATCTTCTGCCGCAGCCGGTAGATGTGGGTCTCGAGCGTGTGCGTCGTCACGCCGGCATTGTAGCCCCAGACCTCGTGCAGGAGCACGTCGCGCGGCACGACCGAAGCGCCGGCGCGGTAGAGATACTTCAGGATGTTGGTTTCCTTCTCGGTCAGCCGGATCTTCTTCTCGTGCTCGTCGAGGAGCAGCTTCGACGAGGGGCGGAAGCTGTAGGGGCCGACTCCGAAGACTGCGTCCTCGGACTGCTCGTGCTGGCGCAGCTGGGCGCGGATGCGCGCGAGCAGCACCGGCAGGCGGAAGGGCTTAGCCACATAGTCGTTGGCGCCGGCGTCGAGCCCGTGGATCTGGTCGCTGTCGCTGGCGTGCCCCGTCAGCATGATGATCGGGCACTTGACGTTCTGCTTGCGCATCAGTCGGCAGAGTTCGCGCCCGTCCATGTCGGGCAGCCCGACGTCGAGGATGACGAGGTCGTAGACCTGCTCCTTCGTCCGCGCCAGCCCCTCGGCACCGTCGCCGGCCTCGAAGACGTCGAACTCCTCGGTCTGCACCAGCTGGTCCGCCAGCGCCTCGCGCAGGTCGGGATCGTCGTCGACCATCAGGATCTTCTTCACCGCGGCCATCGGGCCCTCCTTTTTCCGCCGGACTGTTGGTTTCCTCGGCTTCGCGCAATACTTCTGCTGGTGGCTCACGGCAGTGTGTCTCCGGCGCGGCGTTTGTTTCATCGTCGGAGGGCGGCTGCGGGCGGTGGAGTTCGGGAGGAAGCGGATGAGCCTCGGGCTGTCGCCGCTGGAGCGGCTGGCGCGGGCACGCGCCGACCTGCGCATGGGCGCGGCGGTCGCGTTGCGCGACCGCGACGGGGCGGCGCTGGTGCTCGCGGCGGAGACCGCGACGCCGGAGCGGCTGGCGGAGCTGCGCGCGCTCGGGGACGCGGACCTCGCGCTGACCGGGTGGAGGGCCGCGACGCTGAAGGCGCGCGCCTACGACGGCGACCTCGCGCGCGTGGCGCTGCCGGCCGACGCCGATCTGGCCTGGGTGCGGGCGACCGCCGACCCCGCGACCGACCTCGAGTGGCCGATGAAGGGGCCCTATGCCAGCCGCCGCGGCGGCGGGGCGGCGCTGCACCGGGCGGCAATCGCGCTCTGCAAGGCGGCACACCTCCTGCCGTCGGCCATCGTCGTGCCGCTGCCCGTCGGCGAGGCCGAGGCGATCGCCGAGGCGGCGCGACTGACGCTGGTCGACATCTGCGACGTGCCGGCCGATGCCGCTCCCCCGCGCATGGTCGAGGTTGCGGACGCGCGGGTCCCGCTCGAGGCCTCCGAGGCCGGGCGGGTCCGGGTCTTCCGGCCGCGCGACGGGGGCGAGGAGCATTATGCGGTGACGATAGGCAGCCCCGACCGGCATTCGCCGGTGCTCTGCCGGCTGCATTCGGCCTGCTTCACCGGGGACCTGCTCGGCAGCTTGAAGTGCGATTGCGGCCCGCAGCTGCACGCGGCGCTCGAGCAGATCGGCGCGGCAGGCTCGGGGGTGCTGCTCTACCTGAACCAGGAGGGCCGCGGCATCGGGCTCGCGAACAAGATGCGCGCCTATGCGCTACAGGATCAGGGCTTCGACACCGTCGAGGCCAACCACCGGCTCGGCTTCGAGGACGACGAGCGCGACTTTCGCCTCGGCGCCGACATCCTGCGCAGCCTCGGCTTCGCCCGCGTCCGGCTGATGACCAACAACCCGAAGAAGGTCGAGATGATGCGCAACTGCGGCATCGAGGTGGTCGAGCGGGTGCCGCTCAAGGTCGGACGCACCCGTTTCAACGCCGGCTATCTCAACACCAAGGCCGCAAAGAGCGGGCACCTGCTGTGATCCACGACCTGGTCGTCGGGCCCTGGGGCGCACGCTTCGCCGGCCGGCGCTTTCCCTGCTCGACCGGACGCGGCGGCATCGGCGAGAAGCGAGCCGAGGGCGACCGGGTCACGCCGGTCGGCCGGCACCCGATCGAGGCGGTCCTCTGGCGTCCCGACCACGGGCGCGCGCCGCGGCTCGGGGCCGGGCTCGCCGCGTCCGCGATCGGGCCGCGCGACGGCTGGTCCGACGACCCGGCGGACCCGCGCTACAACGGCCGCGTCCGACGCCCCTGGCCGTTCCGGCACGAGGCGCTCCGGCGCCGCGACCGGCTCTACGACATCGTCGCGGTGCTCGACTTCAACCGGCACCCGGCGGTGCCGGGCATGGGCAGTGCCATCTTCCTGCATCTCTGGCGCGGACCGCGGCGGCCGACCGCCGGCTGCATCGCCTTCCGGCGCCGGGACCTCGAATGGATCCTCGGGCATTGGAATCCGCGGCGGCGGGTCGTCGTCGCGGCCTGGCCCCGGGGCGAGTGAGCGCGGCGGTGGGCGCCGAAGGAGGAAGGAAGCAATGACGATCAAGGATTCGTTCGCGGCGGCGGACTGGGGCAGGGTGGTTGCGGCGCCAATGCTCGCCGGCATCGCGGTGACCGCGGCCGAGCCGAGCGGCCTGTTCGGGGCCCTGCGGGAGAGCATGGCCGCGGCAGGCGCGCTCCGAACCGGGACCAGCGACGACAACCCGCTGATCAGGGAAGTCATCGCCGCCTACGACACCGCGGAGGGGCGGGATCTCGCCCGCGGCGTGCTGAAGGCGCAGGCCGCCGGCAAGAAGCCGGCCGAAATCGTCGAGGCTGCGGTGGACGAGCTCAAGTCGGTGGCGGCCGTCGTCACCGGCACCGCACCCGACCAGGCCGCGGGCTTCAAGGCGTGGCTCAACACCATCGCGGGCCGCGTCGCCGAGGCGGGCACCGAGGGTGGATTCCTCGGCTTTGGCGGCGAGAAGGTGAGCGCGCACGAGAAGGCGACGCTGGAGAGGATCGCGACGGCGATCGCCTGACGCGTCACTTCCGCTGCAGGTGCTCCTCGAGTCGCGGCATGATCTCGACGAAGTTGCACGGTCGGTGCCGGCTGTCGAGCTGCGCCGCGAGGATCCCGTCCCAGGCGTCGCGGCAGGCGCCGGGCGACCCCGGCAGGGCGAAGAGATACGTCCCGCCGGCGACCCCGGCGCAGGCGCGGCTCTGCACCGCCGCGGTGCCTATCTTCGAAAACGACAGCATGGTGAACAGCACGCCGAACGCCGGCGCCGCCTTCTCGTAGACCGCCGCGTGCGCCTCGACGGTCACGTCGCGGCCGGTCAGCCCGGTGCCGCCGGTCGAGATGACGACGTCGACCGAAGGGTCTGCGATCCACACGCGCAGCCTGTCCTCGATGGCCGGCTGTTCGTCGCGCACGATCGCCCGGTCGGCCAGCACGTGCCCCGCCGCCGTCAGCCGCTCGACCAGCAGGTCGCCGGAGCGGTCGTCTGCCGGGCCCCGCGTGTCGGACACCGTCAGGATGGCGATCCTGACCGGCAGGAACGCCCGGTCCTCAGCCACCGAGCCGCGCCTTCAGCTGCAGGAGGTCCGCCCAGGCGTCACGCTTCTTGCTCGCGTCGCGCAGCAGGGCGGCCGGATGCCAGGTCGCGATCACCGGCACCCCGCGCCAGTCGAACCAGCGCCCGCGCATGCGGGTGACCCCGTCGGTGGTCGCGAGCACCGCCCGCACCGCCGGCGAGCCGAGGAGCAGCAGGACCTCCGGCCGCGCCAGCTCGATGTGCCGGAAGAGGAACGGGAGCAGGAGCGCCGCCTCGTCGCCCGACGGGTCGCGGTTCTGCGGCGGCCGCCAGGGCAGCACGTTGGTGATATAGGCGCCGAACGCCGGGTCCGCGGCCTTCCGCGACAGCCCGATCGCCGCGAGCATCCGGTCAAGAAGCTGCCCCGACGGGCCGACGAAGGGAAGCCCGGCGAGATCCTCGTCGCGCCCCGGCGCCTCGCCTATCACCATCAGCCGCGACCGAGGGTCGCCGTCGGAGAAAACGAGGTTGCGTGCCCCGAGCCGCAGCGCCGAGCCCTCGAACCGGCCGAGCGTCGCCCGGAGCGCCGCGAGGTCGGCACAGCCTGCGGCCAGGTCGGCCGCACCGGCCTCGAGCGGCGCCACGGCCGCCGGCGCCGCCGCTGCCACGGGCGCTGCCCTGGTCGGCGACGCCTGCACCGCCGCCGGTTCCGCACGCTCGAAGCGGTCGACCGGCGTTTCGCCGATCGCCTCGTCGGCGCCGAGCTCGATCTGCCAGGCGAGCGCCGCGAGGTCGGGGGCGCGATCGGGAGCGGCGTGGGCCATGCGGGGGAGCCTAGGCCCTGGCGCCGGCGGGCGCCAGAGCGGTTGTCCCGCCCCGCACCCTTGCGCTAGAAGCGCGCGGGGAACCCCGGAGGGCCGCCTTGTTCGCGCACCGCCACCTGCTCGGGATCGAGGGCCTGTCGCGGGAGGACATCGAGGCCGTCCTAGACCTCGCCGACAGCTACGTCACGCTCAACCGCCGGGCCGACAAGCGCGCGGACGCGCTGAAGGGACTGACCCAGATCAACATGTTCTTCGAGGCCTCGACCCGCACGCAGGCGAGCTTCGAGCTCGCCGGCAAGCGGCTCGGCGCGAACGTGATGAACATGTCGGTCGCCCAGTCCTCGGTGAAGAAGGGCGAGACGCTCGTCGACACCGCGATGACCCTGAACGCGATGCACCCTGACCTCCTGGTCGTCCGCCATCCGTCCTCGGGCGCGGTCAACCTCCTCGCCTCCAAGGTCAACTGCGCGGTGCTGAACGCCGGCGACGGCCGCCACGAGCACCCGACCCAGGCGCTCCTCGATGCGCTGACCATCCGCCGCCGCAAGGGCCGCCTGTCGCGGCTCTCGGTCGCGATCTGCGGCGACATCGCCCACAGCCGCGTCGCCCGCTCCAACATCATCCTGCTCGGCCGGATGGAGAATCGAATTCGGCTGATCGGCCCGCCGACGCTGATGCCCGCCGGGGTCGAGCGGATGGGCGTGGAGGTCTTCGACGACCTGCGCCAGGGTCTCGAGGGCGCCGACGTCGTTATGATGCTGCGGCTGCAGAAGGAGCGGATGGACGGCGCCTTCCTGCCGTCGATGCGGGAGTACTACCACCGGTTCGGGCTCGACGCTGAGAAGCTGGCCGCCGCCAGGCCCGATGCCATCGTCATGCACCCCGGCCCGATGAACCGCGGCGTCGAGATCGACGGAACGCTCGCCGACGACATCAACGTCAGCGTCATCCAGGAGCAGGTGGAGATGGGCGTCGCCGTCCGCATGGCGGCGATGGATCTGCTCGCCCGAAACATGCGCGCCAGGAACGACATCACGGCGGTCATATCGTGAGCACCGGCACGCTGACCCTGGCGAACGCCCGCCTCGTCGACCCCGAGGGGGACCGCGTCTTCGAGGGCGGCCTCGTCATCCGCGACGCTCGCATCGCCGAGGTCTTCGAGGGCAGCCGACCCGGCCTCGACTGCGGCGGCCGGCACCTCGCCCCCGGCATCATCGACATCGGCGTCAAGGTCGGGGAGCCCGGCGAACGCCACAAGGAGAGCTTCCGCACCGCCGGATCGGCCGCCGCCGCCGGCGGCGTCACGACCATCGTTACCCGCCCCGACACGCTGCCGGCCATCGACACCCCCGAGGCGCTGGAGTTCCTACAGCGACGCGCCGTCGCCACCAGCCCCGTCAACGTCCTGCCGATGGCCGCCCTGACCAAGGGGCGCGACGGCCGCGAGATGACCGAGATCGGCTTCCTGATGGACGCCGGCGCCGTCGCCTTCATGGACGGCCGCGCCGTCGCCGATGCTCGCGTGTTTCAGCGCTGCCTGACCTATGCCGCCGGCCTCGGCGCGCTCGTCCTCGGCCACCCGCAGGAGCGCAGCCTCACCGAAGGCACCTGCGCGACGTCCGGCCAGTTCGCCTCGCAGCTGGGCCTGCCCGCCGCCGACCCGGTCGCCGAGCGGATCGGGCTCGAGCGCGACCTCGCGCTCGTCGAGGCGACCGGCGTCCGCTACCACGTGGACCAGCTGACGACGGCTCCGGCCCTCGCCGCCCTCGCCCGCGCCCGCGCCGCCGGGCTGGCGGTGACCGCCGGGACCTCGATCCACCACCTGACGCTCAACGAGTTCGACATCGGCGACTACCGCACCTTTTTCAAGCTGCGCCCACCGCTCCGTTCCGAGGACGACCGCATCGCCACCGTCGAGGCGCTGGCCGCCGGGCTGATCGACGTCATAGGCTCGTTCCACACCCCGCAGGACGAGGAGGAGAAGCGCCTCCCCTTCGAGGAAGCCGCCCCAGGCGCCGTGGGCCTCGAGACCCTGCTCCCCGCCGCCATGCAGCTCGCCCACGCCGGCCACCTGGCGCTTCCCGCGCTTTGGCGCGCGCTCGCGCTGAACCCGGCGCGCCTCCTCGGGCTTCCCGCCGGCCGCCTCGCCACGGGCGCGCCCGCCGACCTCATCCTCTTCGACCCCGACACCCCCTTCGTCCTCGACCGCGCAGCTTTGCGCTCGAAGTCGAAGAACACCCCCTACGACCTCCGCCGCATGCAGGGCCGCGTCCTCGGGACGTGGGTTGCTGGCCGGCGGGTCTTCGACGCGGAGGCTACATGACGCTCGCGATCACGGCGGTCCTCGCCTACCTGCTGGGCTCGATTCCGTTCGGCGTCCTCATCACCCGCGCCCTGGGGCTCGGCGACCTGCGGTCGATCGGCTCGGGCAACATCGGCGCCACCAACGTGCTCCGCACCGGCAACAAGGGCGCCGCGGCCGCGACGCTCCTCCTCGACGGCGCCAAGGGTGCGGTCGCCGTGCTCCTCGCCCGCCATTTCGCCGGCGAGACGGCGGCGATGGTGGCGGCGCTCGCGGCCTTCCTCGGCCACCTCTTCCCGGTCTGGCTCGGCTTCCGCGGCGGCAAGGGGGTCGCGACCTTCCTCGGGGTCACGCTCGCGCTCTGCTGGCCCGCCGGCCTCGCCGCCTGCGCCACCTGGCTCGCGACGGCCTTACTCTTCCGCTTCTCCTCCCTCGCCGCCCTCGCCGCCGCTGCCTCTGGCCCGGTCTGGCTGGCGCTCTTCGGTCGCGGCGACCTCGTGCCCCTCGGCATCGCCCTCGCGGCACTGGTTTTCGTGCGCCACCACGCCAACGTCCGCCGGCTCCTCGACGGCAGCGAACCCCGCATCGGGCGCCGCTGAGAGCGAGAGGGCGCCGCACGGCAACGTGACCCCCGCCGGGCCTTGCGGGCGCGGCGCCGAAGTGGTCGGATGACAGGTTCCCTGCGGAGGTATCCCTTGCTGCGCCTGTTCGGCTTTCTCGTCACCCTCGCCATTGCCGCTCCCGGCTGCCTGCACGCCGCCGAGGCCGCCGATCCGGCCTACTGGGAGATCACCGGCGTCGAGGGCGGCGCCACGGTCAACCTGCGCAAGGGCCCCTCGACGGGCGAGGCCGTCGTGGCCGAGCTCGCCCGCGGGACCGTCCTGAAGAACCTCGGCTGCACCGGCGACGGCCCGCAACGCTGGTGCCAGGTCGCGCTCGGCGAGGGCGGCGTCGGCGGCTGGGCCGCCGCGCGCTACCTTGTCGCCCACGCCGCGACGCCCGCTCCCGCGCCGACCACCGTCGCCCCCGATCCCTCGGCCGGCGCGGATGTCGCGATGACGCCCGCCGCCGGGCCTGCCGCGGGCGAAGCAGCGCCGCCGGAGCCGGCCGGAACCGTCGCTTGCAGCCTGCACGGCGAGGCGGCGCAGTCCTGCCAGGCGGCAAGGCGCACCAGCGACGACGGCGGGGTCGAGATCATCGTGACCTTCGCCGACGGCTTCGAACGCATCCTCGACTTCGGCGACGGAGACAGCGACGTCTTCTCGCCCGATCCGACCGACGAGGTGACCGCCACACGCGCCGACGGCAAGACCGTCGTCGAGATCAACGGCGTCGAGCGCGTAGAGGTGCCCGACGCGCTGGCGGGCCGCTAGTCGGGCCAGTCGGCGATCCGAGCCGCACTCAAGGGATCGAGACGTAATATACTGAAAGTAGAGAGCTTACTCTGAAGCTGTCTCCGGTCGTTCATTACTTGGCTCCCCATCCAACGCGCCGCTACGAATAGGGATGGTTGTCGGAAATGCCCCACCGCCTGATCTGGTCGGCCGTGAATCCGCCCCTCAGGCTGCCGCCCGCCATCGGTACCTGCAAACCGCGCATGTCGATGTGCATCGTATCCATGGCGTTGTCGCCGGACCGGAAGTAGCCGCCGAAGCGGGCCTTGCCGGCAAAGAGCGGATAGAGCTGAGAACCCGCCCTCACGACCTCGTTGAAGTAGATCTGATACGCCGGCGCGTTTTCCCCGACCGTGCCCTGATGCTGATGCTGCGGAGCCGGATGATTGGTCAGCATCCGGCCCGTGCGGCGATCGATGATCACGAAATCCACCGCGGCGCCGCGTCCGGTGCCTGGCTGAGCGCCATGATTCCCCGTGCTTCCGCTCGCGCGGAACCCGCCACTCGGGCCGTAGATCTCGACGCGGTGGTTCGGGTTGATCCCCTCCAGCTTCACCGTTCCCAGCGCGCTCGCGCGGAGGAGCTGCGGGTCGACGCGAGGATTGCCGGCGCTGTCGTAGAGCCGGCCATTGCGCGGGTTCCGTTGTGCCCAGAACGTCCGAACGTCGTCCTCGACGAGCATCGAACCGGGGCGGGAATCGACCGCCGCCGCTTGTCTGAGGAAGGCCAGATGGACGAAGCCGTCCGTCGCGCCGTCGCCCTGTTCGTCGATCAGGCCCCAACGGCCCTCCCGACTGACCAGGTGCACGCGCGTGCCGAAAGGCAGCGAGCGGAGGGTCGGAAAATCGGTGCCCGGACCGGAGCGAAGATTCAATCCATCCCTTGCAGTCGTCGTATGGACATCGGTCCTTGGGGATTGCAGGACCGCCGCGACTTCGGCGTGCTCGATTCCGCCTTCATCTTCATCGTCGGTCTGCTCGTTTACGGAAGGAGCAGTATCCGAGCTCGTACCGGTCGGCGCATCTTCTTCCGAGTCCGACTCTGATTGAGGTAGACCGGCGGGGCGGCGTGCCATGATTTGCCCTCCATTTACAGAGATCTATCTATACTATAAGTTATCCAATTACTTGCGAGCATAGCCGTTTCGTGGCCGGTAGCCCTGCAGCCGTTTCAGCCGGCCCGCTGCCCGGCGCAGGCGTCCCGCGCCGCCCGTGCGACGATGCGGCGGAGCGTGTCGAGGAACTCCTGCTCGTCGGGGTTGGGAGCGCCCAGCGCCGCCGGCCGCGGGGCGGCCTGGGCGAGCAGATCGATGACCGCCGAACGGATCGGCTGGCTGGTCTCGGCGGGGTTGATGACGGCGATTCGGCACATGACGGGCGTCCCAGGTCTCGGTACGAGGCCGGTTATCCCGCACCTGCGTGATAGCAGCGTGAGCCGGCCGTCATCTTCCGCGCGAAAATCGCCGGTGGTACCGCTCGCCTGAGCCGCCTCGCATCATCGTGAACCTTCCGACGCGCGGCCGGAACGCCCGAGGTCCAGTCAGTAGCTGTATTCCGCGTAGATCCGCCCGAGGTCGCCGCCCCAGTCGCCGCGGTAATGCGCCAGGAGCTCGTCGGAGGCGGTCTGCCCGGTGGCGACGATCTCGTGCAGCGCGTTCAGGAAGTGGGCCTCGTTGCCGATCATCCCGCCGGCGCCCGGTCGCGCCCGCGCCTTCAGCCCGGCGTCGGCGATCGCCAGGACGTCCCGGGCGACATCGCGCAGCTCGCGGCCCGCGATCTGCGCCCGGAGCCCGAACTTGCCGGCGTCGTGCCTGAGCCGGTCCCGCTCCTCGGCACTCCATCCCTTGCAGAGGTCCCAGGCCGCATCGAGCGCCGCCTGGTCGTAGAGGAGCCCGACCCAGATCGCCGACAGGGCGCAGATCCGCCGCCACGGGCCCCCGTCGGCCCCACGCATCTCGAGGAACTTCTTCAGCCGCACCTCGGGGAAGATCGTCGTCAGGTGGTCGGCCCAGTCCGAGAGCGTCGGCCGCTCGCCCGGCAGCGCCGGCAGCCGCCCGTCGAGGAAGTCGCGGAAGCTCATGCCCAGCGCGTCGACGTAGCGGCCGTCGCGATAAACGAAGTACATCGGCACATCGAGGGCATAATCGACGTAGCGCTCGAACCCCATGCCGTCCTCGAACACGAACGGCAGCATGCCCGTCCGCGCCGGGTCGGTGTCCTGCCAGATGCGTGCCCGCCACGACTGCCAGCCGTTGACCTTGCCGTCGAAGAACGGCGAGTTGGCGAAGAGCGCCGTAGCCACGGGCTGCAGCGCCAGCGAGGTGCGGAACTTCTTCACCATGTCCGCCTCGGAGGCGAAGTCGAGATTCACCTGCACGGTGCAGGTCCGATACATCATCTGGGTCCCGTGCGAGCCGATACGCTGCATGTGGCGCGTCATCAGCGCGTACCGTCCCTTGGGCATCACCGGCATCTGATCCGCGCGCCACTCGGGCGCCGCGCCCAGACCGATGAACCCCGCGCCCATCGGATCGGCCAGCGCCTTCACCTCGCGCAGATGCTCGTTCACCTCGTCGCAGGTCTCGTGCAGCGTCCGGAGCGGCGCCCCCGACAGCTCGAGCTGCCCGCCAGGCTCCAGGCTCACGTTCGCGCCGTCCTTGGTCAGGCCGATGAGCTTACCCGCCTCCTCGACCGGCGCCCAGCCGTAGCCGTCGCGCAGCCCCTCGAGCATCGCGCGGATCGAGCAATCGCCCTCGTAAGGCAGGGGCAGGTGGTCTGCCGTCCGGTAGCCGAACTTCTCGTGCTCGGTGCCGATCCGCCAGTCCTCGGGCGGCTTGTTGCCCGCCTCGAGATAGGCGGCAAGCTGGTCGCGGCTCTCGATCAGGCCGCCGCCCGACTGGGGGATCGACATCTTGGACTCGCCCGTAGCGTGGTTTCCGCGCCAGCCTTAGAAGCGGCGCGGTGCCGAGGCAAGGCCGTCGCCGAGCGGCGCGTGCCCTGAACTAACCGGGAGGCCCCGGCGACGCCGGTCGGCGACGCCGGAATGCCGCGTCAGGCCGAGAGCGCCGCCGCGCGGACGTCATCGGAGACGTGCGCCTCGTACCGGGCGAAGTTCTCGGCGAACATCGCGACGAGCCGTTGCGCCTGCGCGTCGTAGGCGGCGGGGTCCGACCAGGTGCTGCGCGGATCTAGCAGCGCCGGGTCGACGCCCGCGGCCGCGATGGGGACCTCGAACCCGAAGCTCGGGTCGCGGCGGAAGGCGCCTTTCGCGAGCGAGCCGTCGAGGGCGGCGGTGAGAAGCGCCCGGGTCGCGGCGATCGGCATCCGCCGGCCGGTCCCATGCGCGCCGCCGGTCCAGCCGGTGTTGACCAGCCAGCAGGAGGCACCGGCGCGCGCGATGCGGTCGCGCAGCATCGCGCCATAGACCTCAGGGCGGCGCGGCATGAACGGGGCACCGAAGCATGTCGAGAAGGTCGGCGTCGGCTCGGTCACGCCGCGCTCGGTGCCGGCGACCTTGGCGGTGAAGCCGGACAGGAAGTGGTACATCGCCTGCGCCGGAGTCAGCCGCGCGATCGGGGGCAGCACGCCGAAGGCGTCGCAGGTCAGCATCACGATGTTGCGGGGCTCGCCGCCGAGTGCGGTCGGGCTCGCGTTAGAGATCGCCTCGAGCGGGTACGCGCAGCGGGTGTTCGCGGTCAGGCTGTCGTCGGCGAAGTCGAGGACGTGGGTGACCGGGTCGTAGACCATGTTCTCGACGACCGTGCCGAAGCGGCTGGTGGTCGCGTAGATCTCGGGCTCGGCCTCGGGGCTGAGGTTGATCGTCTTGGCGTAGCAGCCGCCCTCGAAATTGAACGTCCCGCGGTCGGACCACCCGTGCTCGTCGTCTCCGATGAGGACGCGCGCCGGATCGGCCGAGAGCGTGGTCTTGCCGGTACCCGACAGCCCGAAGAAGACGGCGACGTCGTCGGGATCGCCCTTGGCGTGGTTGGCCGAGCAGTGCATCGGCATCACGCCGCGGTCGGGCAGGAGGTAGTTGAGGATGGTGAAGACCGCCTTCTTGTTCTCGCCGGCGTAGGCGGTGCCGCCGATCAGGATCAGCCGCTGCTCGAAGGAGATGGCGATCACGGTTTCGGAGCGGCAGCCGTGCCGGACGGGGTCTGCCTTGAAGGTCGGACAGTTCAGGATGGTGAACTCGGGCAGGAACCGCGCGAGCTCGGACCGCTCGGGCCGGCGCAGCAGATGGCGTATGAAGAGCGCGTGCCAGGCGAGCTCGGTGATGACGCGGACGTTCAGCCGGTAAGCGGGGTCGGCACCGGCGTAGAGGTCCTGCACGAAGAGCTCGCTGCCCTTGATGTGGGCGCGCATGTCGGCATGCAAAGCCGCGAACTGTGCCGGTGTCATCGGAGCGTTGTTCTCCCACCAGACGTGGGGTGCGACCGAGGGCTCGCGGACAACAAACTTGTCCTTGGGGCTGCGGCCGGTGTGGCGGCCGGTCGAGACGAGGAACGCCCCGCCGCGGCCGAGGTCGCCTTCTCCGCGGCCGACGGCGGCCTGCAGGAGCGCCGGCTCGAGCTGATTGTAGTGGACCTGAGCAGCGCCGGCGAAGCCGGTGTTCTCCAGCGTGACCCGCGGATTGACCTCGTGCTGCACCTTGAACACCGTCGTCATGCGCTGCATACCCCCGTTGACTCGGGCGCCGACCGCCCGGGATGGAACCAATGAAACCTCGCCGGAGATTGCCGCGTCGCAGCACCAGCCGACGCGGCACTTATATCACGTCCGTGGCCGGCCCTGCTGCGGGACAGAGGGTTAACCAGCCGCTGCGACACAAAATTTCGCGACCGTCGTGTCTCGTCTTGTTGATGTTGGCGTTCGCTTGCGTTCGCATCGCACCGAAGGGAACCGAGGCGGCGGGAGGCCGATGAACGGTGTGCCGGCAGATTCGCTGACGATCCACGGCTCGGCGGTGGCTTTTGCCGGGCGGGGGATCCTGATCCTCGGCGCATCGGGCGCCGGGAAGTCGCGGCTGGCGCTCGCGCTGATCGGGCGCGGCGCCGCGCTCGTCGCCGACGACAGGGTCGTGCTTTCCAGGCGTGGCGCAGCGCTGGTCGCGTCGGCGCCCCCGGCGCTCGCCGGCCTCGTCGAGGCGCGCGGGGTCGGCATCCTGCGGCTCCCGTCCCTGCCGGAAACGCCGCTCGCCCTGGCGGTAGACCTCGACAGGCCACCCGCGGCACGAATGCCACAACCTGTGACAATCACGTACTTGGGAGCGGAGGTCGAGTTGATTTCGGGGGCCGGATTCCCAAATCTTGAACTCGTCTTGACCTTTTACGTGCAGAACGGCCGCGCCTTTCCGGAATGAAGGCAAGCCCGGACCGGCTGTTTGGGCACGAGGTTACGAGGTGGCTGAAGCAGTTCGCTCCAATTCGAAGCAGCACATCGTCGTCGTCAGCGGGCCGGCCGGATCCGGGCGCTCGACAGCCATCGGTGCGCTGGAGGACCTCGGATTCGAGGCGATCGACAACCTGCCGATCAGCTTCGTGCCGCGGCTCTTCTCCGGCGGTTCCGGCGGTCGGGCGGTAGTCGTCGGAATCGACCCGCGCAACCGAGACTTCACCGTCGCGCGCCTGCTGCTCGCGATCGCCGAGATCGAGGCCGAGACCGGCGTGCGGCCCACGCTCGTCTATCTCG
Source organism: Amaricoccus sp. (assembly GCA_046348915.1). GTDB lineage: Bacteria > Pseudomonadota > Alphaproteobacteria > Rhodobacterales > Rhodobacteraceae > Amaricoccus. Next base: position 83,423 of record JAXMDH010000018.1, on the reverse strand, counting down.
ACTGCGATGCGGCGACGCTGCTCAAGCGGTACGGCGAGACCCGGCGGCGGCATCCCCTGAGCCGGCTCGAATCGCCGATCGTCGGCATCGAGCGTGAGCTCGAGCTGCTCGCGCCGCTCCGGGCGCGTGCCGACCTGCTCGTCGACACCCGCACGATGGCGCCGCGCGAGCTCAGGGCAGAGATGTCGCGCTACTTCGGCGAGGGTGGCCGCCACGGCGGGCTCGTGATCATGCTTCAATCCTTCTCCTACAAGCGCGGGGTGCCCTGGGGCACCGACATGGTGATCGACGTGCGCTTCCTCAGGAACCCCCACTGGGACCAGCGGCTGCGGCCGCTCGACGGGCGCGACCCCGAGGTGCGGCAGTTCATCGAGGCCGACCCGGCCTACGCGCCCTTCTACGCGCGGCTGGTCGACCTCGTCGTCTTCTTGCTGCCGGCCTACCGCGCGGAGGGGAAGAGCTATTTCGGCCTCGGACTCGGCTGCACCGGCGGCAAGCACCGCTCGGTGGCGCTGATCGAGGCGCTGGCGAAATCGCTTGCAGACGGCGGATGGCAGGTGTCTATTCGGCACCGCGACCTGGAGCCGACGGCCGGCGACGTGGCTTCGGGCTTGGGAGTTGGTATAGCGTGATCGGAATCGTTATCGTCGCGCACGGCGGCCTCGCGCAGGAATACCTGCTGGCGATGGAGCATGTGGTCGGGAAGCATCCCGGAACGCGGGCCGTATCCATCGATGCCAACGACAGCTGCAGCACGAAGCAGGCCGAGGTCGATGCGGCCGTGGCCTCGGTCGACGAGGGCCAGGGCGTCGTCGTGGTCACAGACATGTTCGGGTCGACGCCGTCGAACCTCGCCATGGGCGCCTGTCGCAGGCGGCCGAACCGGCGCATCCTCTACGGCGCCAACCTCCCCCTGCTCGTCAAGCTCGCCAAGGCGCGCCACAAGCCGCTGAACGATGCCGTCGCTTCCGCCTTGACCGCCGGGCGCAAATACATCAACTGCGTTGACGGGCTCGGCTCGAACGGGATGCCGGTCGCCCTCTGATCCAACAGCCCGGACGAGGGATGCATCTCCTTCTCGAGATCGTCAACGAAAAGGGGCTGCACGCGCGGGCGTCCGCAAAGTTCGTCGAAACCGTCGAGCGCTTCGACGCCAGCGCCCTCGTCAGCCGCGACGGCATGGAAGTCTCCGGCGATTCCATCATGGGGCTCCTGATGCTCGGCGCCGGTCCCGGGACGTCGATCGAGGTGACGGTCGAGGGCGCCGAGGCGGCACCGCTGGCCGAGGCGTTGCGGGCGCTGGTCGCCGGGCGGTTCGGCGAGGCGAGCTAACGGGTCGGGTCCGACCGGCGGCGGCGGCGCGGAAGGGGCGCGGTCCCCAGCCCCTCGCGCAAAATGGCGAGCATCGGATGACCGGGGTGGCTCGACGCATAACGGTCGAGGACGGCACCGATCTCGGGGGCGCCGGCGCCTTCGGGCAGGCCGAGCATCCAGTCGAGGAAGATCGTGCGGCAGTCCTCGGGGCCGAGGTCCATGGCGAAGGCCTCGCGCATCAGGCCGCGCGGGTCGGCGGGCTCAGCCATCGGCGAGGCCGGCGCGGGTCGCGGCCAGGTGGTCGGCGAGGCCGCCGACCAGGAGGCCGACATCGGAGACCTCGGCGGCATGGGTGAAGCCCATGGCGGCGAGGGCGGCAAACCCCGCGCCCGGGAAGGGGAAGACGCCGGCCTCGCGGCCGGCGGCGCGGGCTGCCTCGGCCGTTCCGCGGGCACCGGCCGCGACCTGCGGGTCCCCGCGATCGACGCCGAGCGCGGCGGCGAAGTCCGCGGGTCCGAAGAAGAGCTGGGTGACCCCCGGCGTCGCCGCGATCGCTGCGGCGGCCGCGAGCCCGGCAGGGGACTCGATCTGCAGCACGAGCCCGCCGGTGGCGCGCCACCGGTCGCGGTATGCGCCGGGTTCCCGGCCCCAGCGGCTGGCACGGGCGACGCCGAGGCCCTCGCCGCGGCGCCCGGCAGGGCCGTAGGTGGCGAAGGCAGAGAGCCGCGCGGCGGTTGCGGCGTCCTCGACCCGGGGCACCATGACCGCCCCGGCCCCGGCGTCGAGCGCGTGCTTGATCCAGCCCTCTCCCGCTTCCGGGACGCGGACGACGGTCGCGGTCGGCGAGGCGGCGAAGGCGGCCAGCATCCGGCCGAGGGTTTCGATGCCGATGGCCCCGTGCTCTACGTCGAGGACGGCGAAGTCGTAGCCGGCGGCAGCGGTGATCTCGGCGATCTCGGGGCTCGGGAGCTCGAGCCAGCAGCCGATCCGCAGCCGCTCACCGGTCGCCATGCTCGTTCCTCCCGCTTCCCCGGCCGGGGTAGGAGGGCGGCTCGCGGCCGTCAAGTCTCGACCGCCCGCGCCGCCTCCTCGAACAGGATGGCGTGGCGGGCGGCGAGGCGTTCGGGGTCGTCGTCGTAGCCGCCGCCGAGAACGCCGGCGAGGGAGACGCCGCGGGCGCGGGCCCAGCCGATGACGAGGGCGTCGCGCGCGCGCAGGCCCGCGTCGGTAAGCGCGAGCCGGCCGAGACGGTCGGCGGAGTGCGGGTCGACGCCGGCGTTGTAGAAGACGAGATCGGGGGAGAAGCCCTCGACCGAGGCGAGCGCGTGCGCCAGGAGCTCGAGGTAGGGGCGGTCGGCAAGGCGGTCCGGAAGCGGAAAGTCGAGGTGTGAGCGGGCCTTGCGGGCGGGGAAGTTGCGCTCGGCGTGCAGCGACAGCGTCAGGACGTCTCGCCGGCCGGCGAAGATGCGGGCGGTTCCGTCGCCCTGGTGCACGTCGCAGTCGACGACGAGGACCCGGCGCGCGAGGCCTTCGTCGAGCAGCGCCTGCGCGGCGATGGCGACGTCGTTGAAGACGCAGAAGCCGGCCCCACCGTCGGGGCCGGCATGGTGCGCACCGCCGGCGAGGTGGCAGGCGAGCCCGTGCGCCAGCGCCAGCCGGCCGGCGAGCAGCGTGCCGGCCGAGGACAGGAACGCCCGCTCGGCCAGCGCCGGGCCGTTGGGCAAGCCGATCGTCCGCTCCTCGGCGGGCGAAAGCGTCGCGTTCATCACCCGCTCGACGTAGGCGAAGGCGTGCACGGCGGCCGCGCGCGCCGCGCCGATCGGGGCGGGTGCGAGATAGCCGCCCCGCTCGGGCATCAGCCCGCGGGCGACGAGGGCCGCGCGCAGGTAGCCGTTCTTGCTCGTCGGCCAACGGTAGCCGCGGCGGAGCGGGACCAGGTACTGCGGGTGGAAGACCAGCGGCAGCATCAACGGCGCTCCAGACGTGCCGCGATGATCGCGGCCGAGCGCACGGCGTCGGCGGCGAGGCGGTGCCGTAGGGTGTCGAGCTCGTCCTCGCCGGTCGCGCCAAGGACGAGGCGGACAAGGCCGGCGCCGCCCTCGGCCGGGTCGATGGTGTGGTTGCTGGCGAGGCGGCCGATCTGCTGCAGCGCGGCGAGGCGCGCGAGGGCCGCCTGGAGGAAGGCGGCGTCCTCCTTGCCGATCCAGCCGAGGGCGCCGAGCTTCAGCAACATGCGGCGCGGGCTGCGCAGGGATCCGAGGCCGTTCAGCAGCGCGCCGGCCTGGGCAAGAAGCTCGATGTCCATCATCCGGCCCGGGCCGAGCTTGACCTCCCAAGGGTTGCCGGTGGCGGCCTCGTGCGCCTCGGCGAGGCGACGGCGCATGTCGGCGGCGTCGGCGAGCACCTTCGCGGGATCGTGCGGCACGGCGAGGACGGCAAGGATGGCCGTGGCGACCTCGGTGCCCACCGCCTCGGGGCCGGCGACAACGCGGGCGCGGGTCAGCGCCAGGTGCTCCCAGGTCCAGGCCTCCTCGGCCTGGTAGCGGCGGAAGGCGGCGAGCGAGGTGGCGACGGGGCCGGAGCGGCCGGATGGCCGCAGGCGCATGTCAACCTTGTAGAGGATGCCCTCGGCCATCGGGGCGGAGAGGGCGGCGATCAGCGCCTGCGTCAGGCGGGCGTAGTAGACGGCCGGGGCGAGCGGTCGCTTACCGTCGGAGGCATCGGCACCCTCGCGGTCGTATATGACGATCAGGTCGAGGTCCGAGCTCGCGGTCATCTCGCGGCTGCCGAGCTTGCCCATGGCGACGACGGCTGCGCCGGCGCCGGGCGGGTCGCCGTGGCGGCGGGCGAAGTCGGCGATGACGACCGGCCAGACCGCGGCGATGACGGCCTCGGCGACGGCCGAGTAGGCGGGGGCCGCTGCCTCGGGCTCGGCTATGCCGCGCAGGAGATGGATGCCGATGCGGAAATGGCGCTCCTTCATCCAGACGCGGGCGGTATTGAGCGCCGCCTCGTAGTCGGCGATCCCGGCGATGCGCTGGGCGAGGTCGGCGCGCAACTCCTGCGTGCCCGGAAGCGGCAGGTAGAAATCGCGGCTGATCACGGCATCGAGAACCCCCGTGTTGGCGCCGAGGTAGCGGGCGAGCTCGGGTGCTGTGCCGCAGACGTCGACGAGAAGGTCGAGGAGCGGCGGGTTCGCCTGCATCAGCGAGAAGATCTGCACCCCCGCGGGCAGCCGCGACAGGAAGGCGTCGAGCGAGGCGAGCGCTGCGTCGGGGCTAGCGGCGCCGGCGATACGGCGGAGAAGCTCGGGCTCGAGCCGGCGGAAGATGGCGCGCGCCCGCTCGCTCCGCAGTGCCGGCAGCCGGACCCAGGCGGCGATGCGCGCGGTCGCGGCCTTGGGGTCGGCAAAGATCTCGGCCGGCGCCGGTGCATCGGAGCTGCCGCTGCCCTGGACGAAAAAGGGCTCGGTGAGGTCCCGGACCATGGCGAGGCGCGGGGCGAGGTCCGCCTCGAACGCCTCCGGCGATGGCTGGCCGCAGAACGCGGCGAGGCGGGCGAGTTGGCCCGGGTCCTCGGGAATGCGCTGGGTCTGGGCGTCGTCGAGCATCTGCAGCCGGTGCTCGAGCGCGCGGTGGGCGTCATAGGCCTGGCCGAGGCTCGCTGCGACGTCGCGCTCGACCCATCCCTTGCGGGCAAGCGCATCGAGGGCGTCGAGGGTGGCGCGCTGGCGCAGCTCGGGATCGCGGCCGCCGACGATGAGCTGGCGGGTCTGGGTGAAGAACTCGATATCGCGGATGCCGCCCTGGCCGAGCTTGACGTCGTGGCCGGGTACGCGGATCGGGCCGGTGAGCCCCTTGTGCGTCCGCAGGCGCTTGCGGATGTCCTGGGCGTCCTCGATGGCGGCGAAGTCGAGGTGGCGGCGCCAGATGAACGGGCGCAGGCGCTCGAGGAACGCCTCGCCCGCCGGGATGGCGCCGGCGCAGGCGCGGGCCTTGATGTAGGCGGCGCGCTCCCAGGTTCGGCCGAGGCTCTCGTAATAGTGCTCGGCGGGCTCGGACGCGATGCAGACCGGGGTCGCCGACGGGTCCGGGCGCAGCCGGAGGTCGACGCGGAAGACGTAGCCCTCGGCCGTGGTCTCGGAGAGGAGCTTCACCAGCCCCTGGGTGACCCGGATGAAGCCGCGGCGGAGGTCGGCGTAAGCGTCCGGGTCGTGGCGGGTTTCGTCGAAGAGGACGACGAGGTCGATGTCGGAGGAATAGTTGAGCTCCCGCGCACCCATCTTGCCCATTGCAATGACGAACATGCCGGCGGCTTCCGGGGCGTCGGGGGTGACGCCCGGGAGCTTGCCGCGGTCAGCCTCGGCGCGAACGAGCGCGTCGAGGCCGAGCTGGACGGCCCGGTCGGCGAGCGCGGTCAGGGCGGCGGTGACCTCGGCGAGGCCCCAGGCGCCGCCGAGGTCGGCCAGCGCCACGAGAAGGGCGCTGCGGCGGCGGGCGACGCGAAGGCTGGCGGAGAGGTCGGCGAGTGTCTCGGCCGGCATCGCCGCGAGGGTGGCCGCCAGGGTCGCCTCGGGGGGAGCGGCAAGCGCCTGCTCGAGCCAGTCGGCCTCGCGGGCAATCAGGCCGGCGAGGAACGGCGAGCAGGCCGCGGTGCCTTCGATGAGCGCGCGGACCGGGGCGGGCTGGGCGGCGAAGCGTGCGGCGGCATCCCGAGCCTGCGCCGGGTCCCAAGGACGGGGGGCGCGGGCGATGCGAGCGGCGAGAGCCGGGGGCTGGCGGGCGGCGGCATCGTTCATCGTCGTGTGACGATAGCGGTGCCGGGGCGCGGCGGGAACCCGCGACAGGGCCGATCGGCTCCAGGTATGGGTTAACGGCCGAAGGCCCCCATTCCGATCGTCGCATGCTGCCGGTGGTCCGGAGAAGGGCGCTCCGTTCATACAGTTAATCCGCACCCCGAACCGCTTCGACGGGGGGCCGACGCTCAGCGGAGGGTAGGTGCCCTGCCGGCGGCCGCGCGGCTCGGAGCCGTACGGATGCCGTGTCTACTCCCGAACAAGGCGGGCGACCCGTGCTTCCTCTTCCTCGGAAAGGGGAGACGGCGGGTCGAAGGGGGCGCGGGCGCGCCGCCGGACGAAGACCAGGGCGATGCCTCCGCCTAGGAGAAGCAGCGCCGGCCCGGCGAGCCAGAGCGGGGCGTTGCGCCAGCTGAACGGCGGGCGGAACAACACGAACTCGCCGTAGCGATCGACGAGATAGGCGCGTACCTCCTCGTCGCTGTCGCCGGCCTGCAAGCGCTCGCGGACCAGCATGCGGATGTCGTGGGCGATGGCGGCGTTCGATTCGTCGACCGATTCCGACTGGCAGACGACGCAGCGGAGCTCCTCGGTGATGGCGCGGGCGCGGGCTTCGAGCGCCGGGTCGGCGAGCATCTCGCCAGGCTCGACGGCGGCGGCCTCGAGGGGGGCGAGGACGAGCGCCAGGGCGAGGAGGAAACGGCGCATCTACTCGGCCGGTACGGCGGCGGGAGGGGCGCGGCGGGCGGGGGCGCCGACACGGTAGCGGCGGTCGCTGAGGCTGACGATGCCGCCCAGGGCCATCAGGAAGGCGCCGGCCCAGATCCAGTTGGCGAAGGACTTGACATAGGTGCGGAGCGCCCAGCCGCCGCTTTGCGGGTCGCCGAGCGAGACGTAGATGTCGCGCAGCGCGCCGCGGCCGATGCCGGCCTCGGTCGTCGCCATCTGCTGCACGTCATAGAGGCGCTTCTCCGGGTGGAGGGTCGCGACCTCGCGGCCGTCGCGGGAGACCGTGACGGTGGCGCGGTCGGTGGCATAGTTGGGGCCGCGGGCGTGCGCGACGCCGTCGAAGCGGATCTCGTAGCCGTCGACGTCGAAGCGGTCGCCGGGGTGGGCGAGGCGAATGTCCTCGGCGGACCAGGCGCCGATCGCGGCGATCCCGAAGATCGAGACGCCGAGGCCGGCGTGGGCGAGGGCCTTGCCCCAGTCGGCGCGCGGGAGGTTGCGGGCGCGGCGAAGGACCTCGGCGGCGCCCGCTTCGCGCAGACGGACGCGGGTGGCGAGGTCGGCGAGGGCACCGAGGACCAGCCAAGCGGCGAGGGTGGCGCCGATCGGGGCGAGCATCGAGCCGCCGGTCTGCAACGACCAGGCCAGCGCGCCGAGGGCGACCGAGAGGGCGAGCGGCCCCCAGAGCGGCTCCATTCCCCGCCGCAGGCTGCCGCGCTTCCACGGCAGGGCGGCGAAGAGCGGCAGAATGGCCGCGAGGGCGACCATGAAGGGGGTGAAGGCGAGGTCGAAGAACGGCGGCCCGACCGAAACCTTTCGGCCGGTGGTGACCTCGGCGAGGAGCGGCCACAGAGTGCCGAAGAAAACCACGAAGGTGGCGGTCACGAGCAGGAGGTTGTTGATCACGAGCCCGCTCTCGCGGCTGACGACAGCGAAGGCGGTGTCCGCGCGCAGCACCGGAGCCCGCCAGGCGTAGAGCGTCAGCGACCCGCCGATGAAGGCCGCGAGGATCCAGAGCAGGTACACACCGCGCTCGGGGTCGTCGGCGAAGGCGTGGACGGAGGTGATGATGCCCGAGCGAACGATGAACGCGCCGATCAGGCTGAAGGAGAAAGCGAGGATGGCGAGCAGGATCGTCCAGCTCTTCAATGTTCCGCGCTTCTCGACGACGATCGCCGAGTGGAGGAGCGCGCAGGCGATCAGCCAGGGCATGAACGACACGTTCTCGACCGGGTCCCAGGCCCACCAGCCACCCCAGCCGAGCTCGTAATAGGACCAGATCGAGCCCATCGCGATCCCGATGGTCAGGAACACCCAGGCGAGCAGCGTCCACGGGCGGACCCAGCGCGCCCAAGCGGCGTCGACCCGGCCCTCGATCAGGGCGGCGATCGCGAAGGAATAGGCCATCGAGAGGCCGACGTAGCCGAGGTAGAGGAAGGGTGGATGGAAGGCGAGACCGGGGTCCTGCAACAACGGGTTGAGGTCGTTGCCATCGACGGGCGGGCTCGCCAGCCGCAGGAAGGGGTTCGATGTGAGCAGGATGAAGCCGAAGAAGGCGACCGCGATCATCGCCTGCACCGCGAGGACGCGGGCACGGAGCGCCGGGGGGAGGTTGCCGCCGAAGAGCCCGACCATGGCGCCGAAAAGGGTCAGGATGAGCATCCAGAGCAGCATCGAGCCCTCGTGGTTCCCCCAGGTGCCGGCGACCCGGTAGATCAGCGGCTGCGCCGAGTTGGAGTTGAGGGCGACTAGGCGGACGGAGAAGTCGGAGACCGCGAAGGCGTGCATCAGCACGGCGAAGGCCGCGGCGGTCAGCGCGAACTGGACGACGGCGGCGGGAACCGCCACCCGCATCCAGTCCGTCCAGCCACGGCTCGCGCCGACCATGGGCACGACCATCTGGATGCCTGCGACCAGAAAGGCGAGGATGAGGGCGAAATGCCCGAGTTCGACGCTCATTTCCGGCTCCTCCGACTGGCGCCGCACTATGGAGCGGAATCGAGGGAGGGGCAAACGAACCCGTCGTGAGGCGGTCGGGAGGCCGGGCGCCGCCCGGCCGCCGCCGTCAGCGCTGCAGCCGCCTCCACTCCTCGACGGCGGCGTTGTAGTCCGGCCCGGCCGCCGCCGGCGCGGTGGCAACGGGATCGAGCGCCGCTGGGGCGGCGGCAACCGGGACGGCTGCGACCTCTGGCTCCGGCGTCACGGCCGGCGCCGGGATGTCGGCGACCGGCGTGGGCCGGAGCACCGCGGCCGCCCGTCGTGCCGCGGCGATGCCCAGCGTGACCTGCTGCCGGGTCCGCTGGTGGTGCAACTCGCGGGCGCCGAAGTAGAAGGAGACGATGGCGCCAAGCAGCCACCAGAGCGGCTCGGGTACGAGCGCCAGTCCCTGCATCCTGACCGAGAACCCCGCGGGCGCCGCCATCGCGTAGACGAAGAGCCCCAGCGTCGAAAGCGCGAGCATCGGCCGCGGCAGCCGGTTCAGCCCGTTGACAAAGCCGTCGAAGCGTCCCTGCGTTGGAAGCGCGAACTCGGCGCCGAACTCGCCGACGGCGGCCAGCGTCTGCTTCGAGGCAGCCGCCTCGCGCTCTGCCTCATTGCCGACGAAGACCTCGGCGACCCCGCCGACTGCCTCGCCCGTCTGCCGGATGGCGCCGCTCGCGCCTAGTATGGACCCGATCATCCCCATGCCGCCACCCTCGCGTCGTGCTCCGCCCGCGAGAGGCGGAACCGTTCGGAAATGAACTCCTCCGCGCGGACGATCCAGCCACCCTTGCCGCCGTCCCGCGCCCGAGCGTACTTGCGGCTCGCCGGCCGCTGGTCGCCGAGCCGGTAGTAGTAGTTGCGCCGGGCGATGCCGTAGGCATCGACCAGGTGGTTCGGCGCCCGCTGCATCACCTGCGCGGCGGTGGCTGCGGTCAGCCGCCCGATCACCCCGTCATCCCGGAGCGGAAAGCCGAAGGCTGCCATGAGCCGCTGCAGGATCTTCACGGCATTCGCGCCGGCGTTCACCTGCATGTCGAAGACGCTGGCCTGCAGCGGCTCCGGCAGCAGGTCTAGCCGCGGTTCCCGGAAGTAGTGGCGGACGTAGATCTGCGCGGCCTCGTCCGGACCAAGCGCCTTCACGTCGCGGACGTCGACCTTGCCGTCACCGGTCACGTCGCGACCGATCTGCCGCATCGTCCCGAGCGTGACGCCATGGTTGGTCGCGCCGCCCGGATCGTCGGGGTCGTTCACGTACCCCCCCTCGCGGCGCACGATCTCCGCCGCGATGCTCTCCACCGAGTGCATATCGCGAACTCCTGTGATGTGCGAAAAGTGGGGCACGCTGGCACGGAACCGCTAAGATTCCATTGAACGGCCGCGGCGCCTGCCGCACCCGCGGCGACGATCGCAGGCCGATCGTTGCCCGCGCTTCGATCTTGGCGCGGTTCCCAGGAACCGGTTATCAGACGAGCAAGCGCCCGAGTCGCGACAAGCCCCCTTCGGCGTCGCCAGCCCACCTGTGAGGTTCTCGATGCTCCCGAAGGTCTTCGCCACCGCCGCGCTCGTTCTGCTCGGCGGGCCGGCGCTGGCGGCCAACGCCGACGCCATCTTCTTCGGCGGGCCGATCCTGACCATGAACGACGCCATGCCGCAGGCCGAGGCCGTCGCCGTCAAGGACGGGCGCATTGCCGCGGTCGGCCGGCTCGCCGACGTGCGCGCCGCCGAGGCGGCCGGTGCCACCGCCATGGAGGACCTGCACGGCCGGACGCTGCTGCCGGGCTTCGTCGACCCGCACAGCCACTTCATCGACTCGCTCTCGCTCTCCGACCGGGTGAACGTTTCCGCCCCACCGGTCGGTCCGGCGCGCACCCCCGACGAGATCATCGCGACGTTGCGTGCCGCGGCCGAGGCACGTGGGCTGAAGCCGGGCGAACTCTTCCTCGGCTACGGCTACGACGAGAACCTGATGCCGGCGGGACAGACGCTTTCCCGCGACCTGCTCGACGCCGCCTTCCCGGACAACCCGGTCGCGGTGATCCACGTCTCGATGCACGGCGCGGTGCTGAACTCGGCTGCCTTCGCCAAGTACGGCTACCGTGACGGTATGCCGACGCCGCCGGGCGGGGTGATCCTGCGCAAGCCGGGCACGGAGGAGCTGCAGGGGCTGGTGATGGAGACGGGTTTCCTGCCGATGTTCTCGCAGATGCCGTCGCCGACCGAGGCGACGGAGATGGCGGCAGCGAAGGCCGGGCAGATGCTCTACGCCGCCGCCGGCGTCACCACGGCGCAGGAGGGCGCGACCCACGCGCCGCAGGTCGCGCAGCTGCAGCGCATCGCGGCGAAGGGCGGGCTCTTAATCGACGTCGTTGCCTATCCCTTCATCCTCGACCTCGACAAGGTTCTGGAGACGAACCCACCCTCGACCTTCGGCAGTTATGCCAACCACCTGAAGCTCGGCGGCTGCAAGCTGACGCCGGACGGCTCCCCGCAGGGTAAGACCGCCTGGTTCACCACCCCCTACCTGACCGGCGGCCCGGCGGGGGAGAAGGACTGGAAGGGCGAGCCCGGCCTGCCCATCGACCTGATGCTCGCCGGCACGAAGAAATGCTACGACCTCGGGCTGCAGGTGCTGTTCCACGCCAACGGCGACGCGGCGATCGACTTCCTGATCCAGGCGCACGAGGCCGCCGCCGCGGGCGACCTGTCGGCGGACCGCCGTACAGTCGCCGTCCACGCCCAGTTCATCCGGCCCGACCAGATCGCCAAGCTCAAGGAATACGGCATCATCCCGTCGTTCTTCACCGAACACACTTTCTTCTTCGGCGACACCCACATCCTGAACCGCGGCAAGGAACAGGCGTTCTTCATCAGCCCGATGCGGGCCGCGATCGATGCCGGGCTGCACCCCACCAACCATACCGATGCCTTCGTGGTGCCGATCGACCAGATGATGACGGTCTGGACCGCGGTGAACCGCATCTCGCGCGCCGGGGTGGTGATGGGCGCCGACCAGCGCATCACCCCGCTCGAGGCGCTGAAGGCGATCACGATCGACGCGGCCTACCAGTACCGCGAGGAAGCCAGCAAGGGATCGCTGGAGCCCGGCAAGCGCGCCGACCTGGTGGTGCTCTCCGACAACCCGCTGACCGTCGACCCGATGGCGATCAAGGACATCAAGGTCCTGCGCACGATCAAGGACGGCGCAACGATTTACTCGGCCGAGTAGCCCCGGGCCGCCAGTCGCTCAGCTCCCGGGCTTGCCCGCGGCGTCGCGCTCCGGGTGGAACATACCCTGCGCCTTGAGAGCGTCCGCGACTTCCTTCGGCATGTAGCGCTCGTCGTGCTTGGCGAGGATCTCGCTGGCCACGAATGTCCCGTCTTCAATCGCGCCGGTGGCGACGACGCCCTGGCCCTCGCGGAAGAGGTCGGGCGGGATGCCGCGGAAGACGACGGGCAGGCTGGCGCCCCCGTCGGTCACCGCGAAGCGGACCACGCCGCCGTCACGCTCGACCGAGCCGTTGGCGACAAGGCCGCCGAGCCGGAAGCGCTCGCCCGCCGGCGGCGGCGCCGCTGTGACCTGGCTCGGGCTGCGAAAGAACTCGATGCCGTCGCGCATGGCGTAGCCGACCAGCCCGGTCGCAAGCGCCAGGAGCGCCGCCCCGAGCACGACCAGCTGGATCCGCCGCCGTTTCCGTAGTCCGACCGCCATGCCCCTACCAGCCCGTGACCGGGCCCAACTGGTTCAGCGCCGCGTTCACCTCCGCGCCAAATATAATCGTGAGACCCGTGAGGTAGAAGAACATCAGCGTGATGATCACCCCGGCGAGCGTGCCGTAGGTCACGGTATAGGTCGGCGTGTAGCTCAGGTAGATGGAGAAGCCCGAGGCGGCGGCGAGCCAGAGAACGGTCGTGACGAAGACACCGGGCCAGAGGCGCGAGTCCTTGACGTGCCGCCCGGGCAGCACCCGGTGCATGACCAGGAGGAAGCCGACGAAGACCAGCACGCCGAAGAAGCTCGTGGTGTAGCTCGCGATCGGCGGGATCGGCACCTTCAGAACGTTCTCGGCGAGGCGGAGCATCAGCGGCATGAACAGGATGGTGAAGCCGAGCAGCGCCGCGACGATCGCACCGAGGAAGACCAGTGTGATCGCGAGGGCGCGGTTGTGGATGAAGCCGCGCGGGTCCGGCACCGCGTAGGCGCGATCGAAGGCAACGCGGAAGGCCTCGACTGCGCTCGAGGCGACCCAAATGGCGAAGACCGCCGACAGCGTCAGGACTTCGCCCGACTGCTTGCTCAGCACCTCCTGCACCACCGGCGCCAGCGTCAGCGCCACGTGCTCCGGGGCGATCTGGAACAGGGACTCGATGATCGTGTCCGAACGCTCGGGTCCAACCATGATTCCGGTGAGCGTGGCCGCGAAGATCAGGAACGGAAAGAGCGACAAGAGCCCGGAGAAGGCGATGAACCCCGACATCGACCAGCCGTCGTTGCGGTTGAACCGGTCGTAGGCAACCCAGAGGACGCGGAAGAGCCGCCGGATCCGCTTCACGGAAACAGGGGCGCCGCCATCAGCCCCATGGTTTCTTCGAGCCCCAGCATCAGGTTTGCGTTCTGGATCGCCTGCCCCGACGACCCCTTGGTCAGGTTGTCGAGCGCCGAAAACACCATGGCGCGATCCGGCCTCCGGTCCGGGATGACGCCGAGGTGCACGAAGTTCGACCCCCGCACGTGCCGGGTCGACGGCGCCTCGCCAAACGGCAGGACCACGACGAAGGGCTCGGCGCGATAGGCCTCGGCCAGCGCGCGGTGGATCGTCTCGCCCTCGCCGCGCACGTAGATCGTCGCCAGGATCCCGCGGTTCTGCGGCAGGAGGTGCGGCACGAAGGTCACCTCAACCTTGCGCCCGGCGACTTTGGAGAACTCCTGGTCGAATTCCGCAAGGTGCCGGTGCCTGGCGACGTTGTAGGCATGGTAGCCTTCCGACACCTCCGCGTGCAGCATCCCCTCCTTGGGCGACCGCCCGGCGCCCGAGACGCCGGTCGCGAGGTCGATGATGATGTCGTCGGGATCGATGACGCCCGCCTTCAGCAGCGGCAGGATGCCGTAGATCCCGGTCGCCGCGTTGCAGCCGGTCCCCGCGACCAGCCGCGCCGCCCGGATCTCGTCCCGATAGAATTCGGTCAGTCCGTAGACCGCCTCCGCCTGCAGATCGAGCGCCATGTGCTCATGCCCGTACCAGCGCGCGTAGACCTCGGGGTCGCGCAGTCGGAAGTCGGCTGACAGGTCGACGATTTTTAGGTCGAGCGGCAGCTTCGCGATGACCTCCTGCGTCGTCGCATGCGGCAGCGCGCAGAAGGCGAGGTCGACGCCGGCGAAGTCGACCGCATCGATCGTGGTCAGCACCGGCAGGTCCAGGTGGCGCAGGTGCGGGAATACCTCGCCCATGCTCTGCCCGACCTTGCGGTCGGCGGTCAGTGCCAGGATGCGCATCGCGGGATGCGTGGCGATCAGCCGCACCAGCTCGGCACCGGTGTAGCCGCTCGCGCCAAGGATAGCGACGTCGTGGGTCTGCCCCATTTTCGCTTCCTTCCCCACACACCGGCCCGGGCGCCCGGTTTAAGCCAAACGCCCGTGCGGTTCAATCAGCCCGGCCACGGCTCGACACCTACGAGGGGGCTTTCGACACCGCCGGACGAGCCTGCAGGAGGCAGCGCGAACTCACGGAGGCGGCGGCCAACCGAGCGGACGATGGTCCTCCACCGCCAGCGAGGAGAACGGCCGCCTAGCTGCCGAACTGAAGGCGGGCAGCCCGGAAGGTCACGGGTACATCGGACCGCATCGTCTTCGCCGCCGCCTCCGGGGTGGAGTCGGTCGTTCCGGTGGTCGGCTCGAAGGCGAGCTTGGGCTTCGTGCCGGGGGTGAGGCCCAGGGTCTTGACCGCGTCGGTCACGTCATAGTCGAGCGTCCGGCTCGGCTGCTCGGGCATCGCGTGGCGCATGCCCTGCATCCCCCGCATTCCGTTCGACGAGCTGCCCTCGCCGAAGCCGAAGAAGCTGATGACGCCGATCTGCACCCGCTTGCCCTGGTCATTGACGAGGTACACGTTGAACATCGTTCCCGGCGCGCCCTTGGCCTGCAGGTCCACGATGGTCACGGTCGCCGGAACGCTGCCCGCGGACCGCGCGGCCGACGCAGGTGCAGCAGCGGCGGCCGTGGACTGCACCTGAAGCGGAACCACCGTCGTGCCGCGCCCGAGCGTCGTCACCGCACCACCCGCTGCGGGCGCGGCCGCAGCCGAGGCCGCCGCGGACGGCTCGGCCGCTGCCACGAGCGCCGACGAGGCGCCGCCGGCTGGGCAGCCGCCGCCCGCGGTGTAGCTGTAGCCGAGCTGGCTCGTCGTCAGCATGTCGCGCACCCGGCGGGTCTGGACGCTGCCGTTGGCGCCGATGAACGAGAAGTTGGTGTTGAGCACCGTCGACGAAGACGGCAAGCGGTTCGCCGGGTTGACCTGCAGCCAGCACTCGTAGAGCCGGTCGACGTTGGCGTGATGAACGTAGAAGATCGGATCGAGGGCCGCCGTAGCGGGCGCGCCCATGTAGCCGTTCGGGCAGCCCCCGGCACTGAGGCCGCAATGAACCGAGCCGTGCGGGGTCGACTCCATGCGCGTGCGGAAGGTCGCCTCGTTGTTGGCCGCCATGGCGTTGGTCGAGGAGGTGGCTGCCGACTGCAGCGCCTGCGTTCCGTTGTTCAGATTCGGCTTGCGCGCCGCGACGTACAGCGGGTTGGGCACGGTCTGCCCGTTCTGGTTCACATAGGTTTGATCGCGGAAAGCCTGAGGGAGCCGGCCGTTGGAGGAATAGTCCCAATACGGGAGTCGGAAGTTGGGATCGCCCGATGCCTGCTGCATCACCCGCTCGAAGAACCAGATGTACATCCGGTGCCAGACCAGAAAATACTCGTTGTGGTGCTGGCATGCGCACCAGGTTCTGGTCTCGTTCGGATTCGAGGCAGTCCACAGCTGAACGCCGTTCATGCTGTTCCCAGCGATGGGCCCGCTGCAATCGTCGCCGAAATGGTTGTGCATGTTGGCCCAGTATATCCAGCTGCGCCGGAAGTTGGCGCTGCCGCGCCCCGCGCTGTTCCATGCCATCATCTGGGCGACTCCGCGCCGAAAGGTCATGAGTTCGGCCGGAGTAAGGTCAGCAACTGACTTGCGCACCGCCTGGGCCGCCGCGGGCTGGGCCCCAAAGTTCAAAAAGCAGACAAAAATCAGTGTGCACGCAAGCGCGAGCCGCAATGAAAGACGCATGAAACACCCCCTCGGGAACGAGCTAACCGCCTCGACGACTTTTTCACCGGAGATCAGACCGTAGCAGAAAGCGGCGAACCCCTCAACCCGACGACCTCAGTCGAGCAGGTTCTCGGCCGGCTCCGTTGTCGCACCAGTAGCAGTGGCTTCGGGATTGGGGCGGTTGTCGAGAAGGCCAGCCGCCCGCAGTTCCGCAACGCCCGGGAGGTCGCGGTCAGACTCAAGGCCGAAGTGGTCGAGGAAGCACTGGGTGACGACGAAGGTCATCGGCCGGCCGGGCGCGAGCTTCCGGCGGCCGAGCTTGACCCAGCCGAGCTCGACCAGGAGATCGAGCGTGCCGCCCGAGACCGACACCCCGCGGATCTCCTCGATCTCGGCGCGGGTGACGGGTTGGTGGTATGCGACGATCGCCAGCGTCTCGATCGCCGCGCGCGAGAGCTTGCGGGTCTCGACCACTTCGCGGCTCAGGAGGAAGCCGAGGTCGGCGGCCGTGCGGAAGGCCCACGCCTCGCCGATTCGGGCGAGCTGGACGCCGCGCCCCTCGTAGCGGCGGCGGAGACCTGCAAGCGCCTCGGCCACGTCGCAGCCCTGCGGCAGCCGCTCGGCGATCTCGCGGCCGGTCATGGGCTCGCGGCTGGCGAAGAGCACCGCCTCGACCATGCGTTCCTGCTCGGGTAGCGGCGGAATGGCAAAGGCGCCGTCGCCGAAGAAGCCGTGGACGGTCTCGTTCATCGGTCGCCCCCCGTTGTCGGGCGCAGCCAGATCGGCCGGAACGCCCCTTCCTGTCTGAGCTCGAGCCTTCCCGAGCGCACGAGCTCCAGCGCCGCGGCGAAACTCGCGGCAGTGGCCGAGCGGCGCCGCTCGGGGGCACCGCGCCAATCCTCGGGCAGGAAGGCCGCGAGCTCGGTCCAGCCGATGCCGGTGCCGAGCAACCCGCGCATCCGCTCGAGCGCCTGCTCCATGGTAAGGACCGGCCGCCGCTGCAGGTGCAGCGGCGTGAAGTCGTCCTTCGTCTTGATCCGGGCATAGGCGCGCATCAGGTCGAGAAGCGTCGCGGTATGGATGATGCGCAGCTCGCGGGTGACCGGCTCGGTCTCGCCGCGAGCGAAGATGTCGCGGCCGAGCTGATCGCGACCCATCAGACGCGCGCCCGCGTCGCGCATCGCCTCGAGCCGTTGCAGCTGGAAGGCGAGGTGGGCGGCAAGATCGTCGCCGGACGGCTCCTCGCTGGTCGGGTCGGGCGGCAGGAGCAGCCGCGACTTCAGGAAGGCGAGCCAGGCGGCCATAACCAGATAGTCCGCGGCAAGCTCGATCCGGAGCCGCTTCGCCGCCTCGACGAAGCTCAGGTACTGCTCGGCGAGGCGCAGGATCGAGATGCGACGGAGGTCGACCTTCTGACCCCTCGCGAGCGTCAGCAGCACGTCGAGCGGGCCCTCGTAGCCGTCGAGATCGACGACGAGCGCCTCGGCGGCGAGGCGGGCGGTGACGGATTCCGCGTCGAAGAAGTCGTCAGGCACGCGCGAGCCCTCCGAGGTCGGCGAGCTCGGCGCCGAACGCTGCAGTGTCGCCCGCGACAGCGTGACGCAGCGCCAGCGCCCGTGCTGCGCGCGCCGCAGCCTCTCCGCCCAGCGCCGGAACGGCAGAGGCGACCTCGGCCATCTCGGCCGGGTCGCCGTTGCAGTGCAGCGCCACGTCGCATCCTGCCCCGAGGGCGCGCGCCGCGCGCACAGCGAAGCTGCCCTCGAGCGCCTTCATCGACAGGTCATCGGTCAGCAGGAGCCCGCCGAACCCGATCTCCTCGCGGATTACCTCCACCACGGCCGGCGACTGAGTGGCCGGGCGTTCCGGGTCGATGGCGTCGTACACGACGTGTGCCGTCATCGCGACCGGCAGGTCGCGGAGCGCGCGGAAGGGCGCGAAGTCCGCAGCCAGCGTCTCCCGCGGCGCCGAAACCCGCGGCAGCGCAAGGTGGCTGTCGAGCGCTGCGCGCCCCTGCCCCGGCACGTGCTTCATGACCGGCAACACGCCGCCAGCGAGCAGCCCCTCAGCGACGGCACGGCCCACCGCGGCAATCTCCGCAGGGTCGTCTCCGTAGCAGCGGTTCAGGATGACGGGGTGCGTATCCGGCCCGGCGATGTCGAGGACCGGCGCACAGTCGACGTCGATCCCGACCTCGGCCAGCTCCGCCGCAATCAGCCGGTAGCGCAGCCGCATTGCCAGAGTCCGCAGGTCGGGATCGGGCTGCGCCCGGCACGCATCGAGCGCCGGCGCCCACTCCCGCCAGGCCGGCCGGCGCATCCGCGCGACCCGTCCGCCCTCCTGATCGATCAGGACCGGCGCATCGCGCCCGACACAGTCGCGCAGCCCCGGGGACAGCCGGCGGAGCTGCGCCGGGTCCTCGATGTTGCGCGCGAAGAGGATGAAGCCCCAGGGCTCGGCCTCGGCGAAGAAGCGCCGCTCGCCCCTCCCGAGGCCTGTCCCCGCGCAGCCGAAGATGACGGCGCGGGCGCTCATTTACTGCAGCGTCACCGGGATGCAGGCGATCCCGCGCGACCGGAGCTGCTCGCACATCGCCCGCGTCTGGTCGGCGTTGCTGAACCCTGCTACCCGCAGCCGGTAGAAGACCCGCGCGTTCGCCGTCGTGCGCTCGACATAGAGGCTCTTCGATCCCAGGAGATCGCCGTTCTTCGCCAGGAGCTGGTTCCAGGCCGTACGCGCCATCGCCTCGTTGTCGAACGCCCCGAGCTGCACAAGCCGCGCACCTGCCGCCGGCCGCCCGCCGCCGTCCTTCGGCGCTGCCGGAGCGGCGGCTACCGCTGGGGTCGGCGTCGGCAGCGCGGCCGTCGCGACTGACGCGGTCGCCAGCGCCGCGGGCTTTGCGGTCGCCGGCCGCTCGGCTGCCGCAGGCCGCTCGGCCGTCGCTGGCGCCGTGGCCCGGGCGAAGCTCAGGTTCGACGGCCGGTTGCGGGGCCGCGGCTCGGCCGCGGCGGCGGCCTCCTCGTCGGCTGTGACGTCTGCGTCGCCGAGGACCGCCGCCGCCGGCTCCGGATCGGCGTCGGCCGGCACTGCCGCGACCGCGAGGTCCGGCGCGACGGCCGCCTCGTTCGCCACCGGCGCCTCCTTCGCCAGCCGTTCCGCCAGCGCCGCCGGCGCCTTGGTCACCAGTTCGCCCTGCGGCTCGTCCTCAGTGGTGATCGGCGACGGAAAGGCCTTCGCCGCCGCCACCGTCTCCGAGGCTGGCCGGGCCGGCGCTCCGCCGAGCACGCGGTTGACCTCGAGCCCCTGGTGGGCGGCCTGCAGTCCGCCCGGATCCTCGGGCTGGATGCGCGCGGGCCCGTCGATCGCCTTGATCACCGGCACCTCGCCGGCGTCACGCGTCCCCAGGCGGTAGGACCACAGGCCCATCCCCGCCACCAGGGCGACGAAGACCGCGGCGCCCGCCAGCCGTCGCGCGCCCTCGGGGATCAGCCGGTCGTCGATCGCAACCGACGAATAGTCGTCGCTATAGGTATCGTGCATTGGGTGCTTGCCTGTGTTGACACACTATATCCTGTAGGTGCCTCTGCTCCAACCCCTAAGCTTGTGGATGCGTTGACCGCATCTCGGCCGCGAGGTCGGCCGCTAGGATAGCGATCCCGGCAGCAAATACAACCGGCAACTCCCTGGAATCTCCGGGCCATTCGCACGGGGGCAGGCGCCCGGAAGCGGCGTCGGCCGGCCGCTAGCGCATCTCGTTCATCGGCACCACGCCCAGGATCCCCAGCCCGGCCGCGATCACCACCTGCGTCGCGCGCACCAGCGCCAGCCGGGCGCGGGTTACCGCCGCCTCTTCCTCGCGGATGAAGCGCAGCTCAGGGTCGAGCTTGCCCTGGTGCTGCAGCGCGTGGAACTCCGATGCCAGGTCGTAGAGGTAGAAGGCGATCCGGTGTGGCTCGTGGTTCGCGGCGGCGATCTCCACCTGCCGCGGCCATTCCGCCGCCTTGCGCGCCACCGCGAGCTCGCCCGGCGCGCCGAGTCCGGCGAGGTCGGCCGCCGCCAGCGCCCCGTCATCGACCGCGAACCCCGCCTCTGCCGCGCGCGCCAACACCGACTGCGCCCGCGCATGCGCGTACTGCACGTAGAAGACCGGGTTGTCCTTAGACTGCTCCAGTACCTTGTCGAAGTCGAAGTCGAGCGGCGCGTCGTTTTTTCGCGTCAGCATCACGAACCGCGTCACGTCCGGCCCAACCTCCTCGACCACGTCCCGCAAGGTCACGAAGGTCCCGGCACGCTTCGACATCTTGAACGGCTCGCCGCCCTTGAAGAGCCGCACCAGCTGGCACAGCTTGCAGTCGAGCGGTACCCGCCCGTCCGACAGCGCCGCCACGGCCGCCTTCATCCGCTTGACGTAGCCGCCGTGGTCCGCCCCGAGCACGTCGACGAGCTCGTCGTAGCCGCGCTCGATCTTGTCGAAGTGATAGGCGATGTCCGGCGCAAAATAGGTCCAGCCCCCGTCCGACTTCTTCACCGGCCGGTCGGTGTCATCGCCATAGGCGGTCGAGCGGAACAGCGTCTGGATCCTCGGCTCCCAGTCCTCGGGCAGCTTCCCCTTCGGCGCCTCGAGCGTTCCCTCGTAGAGCAGCCCCTTGGCCTCGAGCGCCGCCAGCGCCGCCTCGATCCGCCCGGTGCCGTAGAGCGAGCGCTCGGAAAAGTAGTGGTCCATCCGCACGTTGAGCCGCGCCAGATCCTCGCGGATCATCGTCATCATCGCCGCGGTGGCGAACTCGCGCACCTCGGCCAGCCAGTCGGCCTCCGGCTTGTCGAGCAGGCTGTCGCCGTACCTCGCCTTCAGCGCCGCGCCGACGGGAATCAGGTAGTCGCCCGGGTAGAGCCCCTCGGCGATCTCGGGGTCTAGCCCCCAGGCCTCGCGATACCGCTCATAGGCCGAGCGGGCGAGCACGTCGACCTGCGCGCCCCCGTCGTTGATGTAGTATTCGCGCGTGACGTCGTGGCCGGTGAAGTCGAGCAGGCTCGCCAGCGCATCGCCGAAGACCGCGCCGCGCACGTGCCCGACGTGCATCGGCCCGGTCGGGTTGGCCGAGACGAACTCGACGTTGACCTTCCGCCCGGCGCCGCCGTCCGACCGTCCGAAGTCGACACCGGCTGCGAGCGCCTGCGGCACGACCTGGAACCAGCGCCCCGGCGCGAGCCGCAGGTTCAGGAACCCGGGTCCGGCGACCTGGGCGCCGGCAATCCCGGGGCCGTCGGACAGCGCCTCGGCCAGCGCCTCGGCAATGTCGCGCGGCGCCATGCGGGCAGGCCGCGCCAGTACCATCGCGGCATTCGTCGCCATGTCGCCGTGCGCCGGATCGCGCGGCGGCTCGACCGTCACCGCGCCCAGATCGAGCCCTTCCGGCAGGCGCCCCTCGGCCGCCAGCCGCCCGATGGCGGCGATGACCAGCGCCTTCACTTCCGCGAACAAATCCATGGGCAACCTCCGATCGGCTGCCGATAGCACAGCGTCCGGCCGCCCTCCACGACCAATCCCGCGGCCCCTTGCGCGGCGCGGACGCCGGGCATCAACTGCGGCCCGCAACCGATCGGACCACCGATGCCCGCCCCGAAGGCCGCGCTCCTCCTCGCCCTCCTCGCCGCCCCCGCGGCGGCGGAGGATACGCTGACCCCCGACGCCTTCGCCGCGCTCGTCACCGGACACACGCTGCACTTCACCCTCGACGGCATCCCCTTCGGCGCCGAGCAGTATTTCGACGGCCAGCGCAGCCTCTGGCGCTTCGAGGACGGAAGCTGCGAATCCGGCCGCTGGTGGGCCGACGGCGACCGCATCTGCTTCGACTACGGTGACGCCCTTGGCACCGAATGCTGGCGGTTCCATCGAGCCGGCGACGACGTCGCGGCAGCGCTGGTCAGGGACGGCGCCGAGACCGGCTTCACCCTGCGCCTCGCCGGCAGCGACGAAGCGCCGCTCGACTGCCCCGGGCCATCGGTTGGAAGCTGAGTACCGCCCCGGGGCCGGATCGGACGGACGACGGCAAACCGCGCACAGAGGTCGCGTCCCTTGCGCAGGATGCAGCCGCGGGTGGGCTGCCATTCCCCATGATCGCGCCGTACCGCCGTCGGCCCCCTCGTCCCGCAGCAACGTCCCGCCCTGCGCGCGCCCGGCTGAACTCGTGGCATTCCACGCCCCGCCCGGCCCGTGCCACCTTCCCTTCTCTTCCTACTCATCGGGCAGTGCCGGAGGGGATCAAAGGGGGGCCGGCGAGGGCGCCCCCTATTGGCCACACGCGAGCCGCCGGGAAGCAAGGGCAATCGGGAACCAATCGGGCCTGAAGGCGGAGCCGCGCATGCAGCGACCCGCGTTCGAAACGCCGCCGCGCCGGCCAGGCCCTCGATGTCCGGGACGAACGGGCATGACGCTTGCAAAGACGACAGTGCGTTCCGAGCGCGAGCCGTTCCGCCAAGCCTCCCCGCGGGCTGGCGGGCCGGCGCGATTGCCGGCATCAGTGACGGGTGCCCGAATCACCTCAGCTTCCCCCGTTCCTGAACGTCGACGCCTCCGCTACCGGCCGCCGCTGGCTCGGGCCGTCGGCCGAGCACGACCGCCTGGGAGCGGCGATTGCCCAGGCCGCCGGGCTGCCGGAGATCGTCGGCCGAGTGCTGGCCCGGCGCGGCGTCCCGGTCGGCGAGGCCGCCGCGCACCTTGCCCCGGCCCTGCGCGACCTGATGCCCGACCCGTCGAGCCTGCGTGACATGGACGTCGCCGCCGAGCGCTTCGTGCGGGCGGCGCGCAACGGCGAGCGGATTGCCGTCTTCGCCGATTACGACGTCGACGGCGGCGCCTCGGCGGCGCTGGTCCTGACCTGGCTGCGCGGCATGGGTCGCGACGCCACCCTCTACGTGCCCGACCGCATCGAGGAGGGCTACGGCCCCAACGTCCCGGCGATGCGCCGGCTCGGCGAGACCCACGACCTGATCGTCTGCGTCGACTGCGGCACGCTCAGCCACGAGCCGATCGCCGCCGCCGCCTGCGACGTCATCGTCCTCGACCACCACCTCGCCGGCGAGACCCTGCCCCCTGCCCTTGCCATGGTGAACCCCAACCGGCAGGACGAAATCAGCGGTCTAGGCTACCTCTGCGCCGCCGGCGTCGTCTTCCTGATGCTCGTCGCCGCCAACCGCGCACTGCGTCGCGGGGGGACCACCGGCCCCGACCTCCTCGGCCTTCTCGACCTCGTGGCGCTAGCCACCGTCGCCGACGTGGCGCCGCTGACGGGCCTGAACCGGGCGCTGGTCCGACAGGGCCTCGCCGTGATGTCCCGCGCGCAGCGGCCCGGCATCGCCGCCCTGACGGCGGCGGCGAACCTGACCGGCGCGCCCACCGCCTACGGCCTCGGCTTCGTCCTCGGCCCGCGGGTCAACGCCGGCGGCCGCATCGGCGCCGCCGACCTCGGCGCGCGGCTCCTCGCCGCCGTCGATGAGAACGAAGCCGCCGCCCTCGCCGGCCGGCTCGAGGCGCTCAACGCCGAGCGCCGCGCCATAGAGGCCGCCGTTCGCGCCCAGGCCGAGGCGCAGGCCTCGGCCCGGGCCGACGGCCCGCTGGTCTGGGCCGCCGGCGACGGCTGGCATCCCGGTGTCGTCGGCATCGTCGCCGCCCGGCTTAAGGAGACCTTCGGCCGTCCCGCCGTCGTCGTCGGCTTCCAGGGTGCCGACGGCCGCGGCTCCGGCCGCTCGGTCGGCGGTGTCGACCTCGGCGCCGCCGTCGCCCGGCTGGCGCGAGAGGGCCTGATCGCCCGCGGTGGCGGCCACAAGATGGCCGCCGGTGTCAGCCTGACCCCCGGCCAGCTCGAGCCGGCGATGGCTCGCCTCGCCGAGCTCCTGGCCGCGCAGGGAGCCGGCACGCGCCCGGCGCGCAGCCTCCGCGTCGACGGGCTCCTCGCCGCCGGCGGCGCGACGCCCGAGCTCGCCGAGCGCATCGCCGCCGCCGGCCCCTACGGCGCCGGGGCACCCGCCCCGCGCCTCGCCGTCGCCGGCGCCCGCATCGCCGGCGCCCGCCGCATCGGCGACGGTCATCTGGCGCTTTCCCTCGCCGACCGCCTCGGCGGCCATCTTGACGCCGTCGCCTTCCGCGCCTTCGAGGGCCCGCTCGGCCCCTTCCTCGAGTCCCGTGCCGGCGCGCCGACCCACCTCGCCGGCCGCCTTGAGCGTGACGACTGGGGCGGCCGCCCCCGGGTCAAGCTCCACGTCGAGGACGCGGCCCCGGAGGGCTGAATCGTGTACATGCATTGTACATGCGATGTACACGCGTTGTACGTGACGATTTTCCGCCAAAGCGCTGAAATCGGCAGCATTCCGGAAACGGCCACGGACACCCTTGATCCCTGCCCGACCCGACTGTACATACCCCCCGGTCCGCGCCCTTCGTCTATCGGTTAGGACACCAGATTTTCAATCTGGTAAGACGGGTTCGACTCCCGTAGGGCGTACCAAAGCTCTATAAGGGCACGCGACTCACGGCACCCTGGCCCCTTCGTCTATCGGTTAGGACGCCAGATTCTCAATCTGGAAAGACGGGTTCGACTCCCGTAGGGGCTGCCAGCCGTGCGCGCGCAACCGGCGGAAAGCGCCGGGTCATTCCCGGTCCGGCTCGCTTGTCTGCAGCGCCGCCAGTTGCTTCAGCCGCTCCACGTGCTCGTGCAGTTCCCAGAGCATGCACCAGGCTTCGTGGTCGCTCGGCTCGCCATCGGCCGAGAGCGTGAATCCCGGCAAGGCGTTGATCGCCGCCACCGTCCGGTTGATCTCGTCGGGAATGCTGCGCGCGCGGTGGCGGATGAAATCCACCAGGACATGCGCCATCCGATCGTGAGCGGGCAGTGCGCTTGCCATCGGCTTCTCCCCTGTGGCCCGACGGGAACGCTGGCCGCTGCCCGCGGTTCCGTCAAGCCCGCATCGCCCGCCTCCCGCTCCCCCGCGCGACCGCGGGCGGCCGCGCTCATCCCCACCCAAGTAGCCGCTTTCCCTAGAGTTCCGACCTTTGCCGCGCGCTCGCTTCTGCGTACGCCGCGCCAGTAACCAGCTCCCCGGATGCACCAATCGGGCCCGCCGCGAGTCGGCCGGAGAGCAGACTCTGCTGCCCGACGAATCATCCGCGCCAGGATCGGTCGGCCATCCCGGCTTTCTTCAACGCCTCCCGCTCGTCTCCCGACGCGCCGGTCTCCTCGCCGTACGGATTTCGCAGGTGCACCGGCCGCTGCCGCTGCCGGTGGCGGCCAAGCATGTTGATGCATTCGATGAAGATGGAAAAGGCCATCGCCGAGTAGATATAGCCCTTCGGAACATGCGCCCCGAAAGAGTCGGCGACGAGCGCCATCCCGATCATGATCAGGAAACCGAGCGCAAGTATCTTGACCGTCGGGTGCTTCTCCACGAAGGAGGCGACCGGGCCTGAAGCCAACATCAGAACGATCATCGACAGCACCACCGCGACCCCCATAACCCAGACTTCGTTGGCCATCCCCACGGCGGTCACGATCGAGTCGATCGAGAAGACGAGGTTGATCAGCGCGATCTGCACCACCACGGCACCGAAACGGCCCGTGACGCGGGCACTCGCCGCGCCCTCCTCGCCCTCGAGGCTCGCGTGAATTTCCTGGGTCGCCTTGTAGATCAAGAAGGCCCCGCCCGCGCTGAGGATCATGTCCTTGCCCGATACGCCGTGCCCGAAGACAGTCACGAGGGGCTCGGTCAGTCCGATGATCCAACCGATGAAGAACAGCA
This sequence comes from Amaricoccus sp., assembly GCA_046348915.1. Classification (GTDB taxonomy): domain Bacteria; phylum Pseudomonadota; class Alphaproteobacteria; order Rhodobacterales; family Rhodobacteraceae; genus Amaricoccus. The sequence goes on along the minus strand of JAXMDH010000018.1, from coordinate 57,524 downwards.
GGACGAGACGGGGCACGAGGGCGAGCGTCATCCCGGTGTAGCGCGCCGTCGCCTGCCGTTCCCTCGGCAGCTTGCCGACCAGCACGGCGATCACCACGAGGTTGTCGAGGCTGAGCACCACCTCGAGCACCGTCAGTGTGAGGAGGCTGGTCAGCGCATCGAGCATTGCGGTCCGATCGGATGGCCGGGGCACCGGTTCTAGCGCCGATTGCGGTGGACCTGAACCCGGTAGCGGCGCGGCCGAGCGGCCAAAGGGTGCTCATCATTCGGGATCGTCGTTCGCACGCCCCCGATCGCCACGGTGGTAGGGCGTTCCGGCGAGGATCGAGGCGGCCCGGTACAGCTGCTCCGCCAGCATCGCGCGGGCCAAAAGGTGCGGCCACACCATCCGTCCGAAGGATAGCGTAAGATCGGCCCGGGCGACAAAGCCGGAGTCCAGCCCGTCGGCGCCGCCGATCGCGAAGGCGAGGTCGCGCCGCCCGCTCTGCATCGCCCGTTCGAGCAGCGCCGCCACTCCAAGCGAATCGAGCGCCTGCCCGCGCTCGTCGAGTGCGACCAGGAGCCCGGCGACCGGCACGGCAGCGGCGAGGAGCGCTGCCTGGGCGGCGCGGCCGCTGCCCTTGCGCTCATCGACCTCGACCACCCGCGCAGGCCCCAACCCGAGCGGCCGCCCAGTGCGCTGGAATCGGGCCAGGTAGTCCGAGACGAGTGCGGCCTCGGGGCCGGCCCTGACCCGGCCCACGGCGAGGATCGTCACCCGCAAGGGGGCCTAAGCGGTGCCGGCAGCCCGGGGTCGCGCCGCGCTTTGCGGCGTCCACATCTTCTCGAGCTGGTAGAATTCGCGCACCTCGGGACGGAACACGTGAACCACCACGTCCCCGGCGTCGATGAGCACCCAGTCGCCGAGATCCTTGCCCTCGGTGCGGACGACGAGCCCGAGGTCCTGCTTCAGCCGATCGGCCAGCTTCTCGGAGATCGCCGACACCTGCCGTGACGAGCGACCGGAGGCGATGACCATGTGATCGGCCATCTCGGATTTGCCCGCGAGCGGTATGCTGACGATGTCCTCGGCTTTGTCGTCCTCGAGCGAAGCGAGGATGGCGGACAGCAACTCGGCGCTGTCGACTGTGCCCGCCCTGGGCCCGAGGGCCCTGACGGGATTGGCGGCATGCACCGCCGACGGTTGATGAGTCAGGTCCGACTCCTCCATCATTCGCGCCGATCCCACCCGGCGCCGGCTCGCGGAATGTAGTGCAGATGGGTCCTTCTCTCAAGGATCGAGATGGTTAGCCGGAATCGGCGGTCGCCGGGACACGGAGCGCGCAACCTGCGGTCGGTGCGTTCCGTATCAGAGGGACCGCAGCAAGATGTGCGCTCCAAGGCCGCGGGTAGAGCGCATTCAAGCCGCGCTCAAAACGCAAGTTCCTGATATTTATGCATTCTCTTTCATAGCCTTAACCGGCTATTCATCGTTGGCCGCCCAACTCGACAATCGCCAACGCGCTTGCCGAGAGCGATCTGCCGCCGGGCTCTCGATTTCTAGAGTCGATCAGCTTGAAGCCGCATCGGAAACGGCGCGCACTCCCTCGACCGCCCGGCGGGTACGGCAGGCGAGCTCGCCGCGGACGATCACGCAGGCGATGGTGAGCAGTGCGAGCGCCGCCATCGAATGTGGCGCGAACGGCGTCAGAAGGGCCAGCGCCGCAGCGACCAGAAGCACCGGCCTGGCCGCACCGGTCAGGCAGAAGCGGTCGCGCACCAGCCAGAGGCCGAGGAGATAGACTGCGATCGGGATCGCTGCCGCGAAGTCGGCTGTAACTTCCGTCAGGTGGGCGTGCTCGGTCAGAACGTCGACCTGCACCGCGAAGCCGGCACCGGCGCCGGCGCCGGCGGCGAAGATCAGGAAGTGACCGTAGCCCCACACGAAGGCGCGCGCGTCGGTCGTCTCGCTTCCGAGCTGCTCGTCCTCGGTGAAATAGAGCCACCAGAGCGCGAAGGCGGTGACGACAGCCGAGGCCGCGACGACGCCGAGTTCGCCCCAGACGACACCATTGTCGATCGCCGCGCGGGTGGCGAGGACCGCTGCGAGCAGCGTCTCGCCGAGGACGATCATGTTCATAAGTCCGTACCGCTCGACGATATGGTGGCGGTGCCAGGGCGTCGCGTCTCGACGCTCGGCCCAGACCGGCACCCCGAGCTCAAGGACGACGCCGACCACGAAGACAGCCCAGAAATTGAAGAGGCCCGCGAGCGGCCCGGCCAGCAGCAGCAGCGTCCAGTAGACCTGCACCAGCGTGATCCCGAGCGCATAGCGAAGCCCCACGCGTCGCTGCGAGGGGTGACCGGCAGCTGCGCGAAGCCAGAGCGCTACCATTCCGACCCGCATCAGGATGTAGCCACCGACCCCGAGCGGCAGTGCGCTCGGCCCGCCGAAGAAGTCGGGCACCCCGGTTGCAAGGATCAGGGCGCCGGCCATGATCACGAGCGTCAGCAGGCGGAACAGGCTGTCGTCGTTGTCGTAGGCCGAGGAGAACCAAGTGTAGTTCATCCACGCCCACCAGATCGCGAAGAAGGCGGCATGAAATCCGAGGATCCCCTGCAAGGCGTGGCCCTCGGCAAGGGCATGGTGCAATCCTGCACCGGCTGCTGCGATCGCCAGCACCGCGACGAGGTCGAAGAAAAGCTCCAGCGGCGGCGAACGGTCTGCGTCCGCTGGGCATGTGTACCTCGTCGGCTGGTGCGCTTCGAGGATTTCACGCCCGACGCCGGAAGGGAAGCGTCAGCGCCGCCGCTCGGCGACCAGCGAGTACGAGAGCGGCAGCCAGGGCTGGTCCGGCCAACGCCAGAGGCCGTCGCGGTCGAGGACGAGCCGGTGGAGCATCTGCCAGGGCACCGCGTCGTGTTCCTGCAGACGCACCAGGCCGAGCCCCGCGCCGACCAGGGCCGAGGCTACAGCTCCGAGCGGATGAAGCCAGGTGTAGGTCCGCGAATGGACGAGCACGGCCTCCCGGTTCGCGTAGTCGGCCTCGTCGGCCGGGAGTGGAGCCGGGTTGAAATAGGGGACGAAGAAGCCTGGCATTCCGTCCGGTGACGCACTCTCGTCGTCGAACACGTATGCCGTTGGGTGACCCTCGACCAGCAGCATCCGCCCGCCGGGGCGGAGGAGCCCGGCGACGACCTGCGCCCAGCCTCGAATGTCGGGCAGCCAGCCGATCGCGCCCCAGGTCACGAGCACGAGGTCGAATCCCTCCTAGGCAATTGCGAGAGGGGCATCGTAGAGGTCGCATTCGACGAAGCGCGCTCGGTCCGCCAGCCGGAGCTCCGCCGCCAGTGCCCGCGCGGCATCGATTGCCGACGGCGAGAAGTCGACACCCACCACCGCCGCCCCGCGCTGGGCGAGGACGAGGGTGTCGGCGCCGAAATGGCACTGCAAGTGAACGACGCGCCGACCCTCGAGGTCGGGCGCAGCGGCAGCGAGCTCGGCCTCGACGATCGGGCCGAGCCATCCGTCGCCAGCGCGAAGCCGGTCGAGGTCGTACCCGCCGGGGTCGAGGTGGATGCCGACGAGCTCGTCCCAATGCCGCCGGTTGGCGGCGAGCATCCCCGCGAGATCGTCGGGAGGCCCGTCGCCGGACATGGTCGTCAGGCCGCCTTTAGCTTGCCGCGCACCAGCTTCTCGTAGTCGCCGGCGATCGCGCGCGTAAGCTCGCCCACCTCGAAGCTGTAGGGGCCGATCTGTCCGACCGGCGTCACCTCGGCGGCGGTGCCGGTCAGCCAGCACTGCTGGAAGTCGGCCATCTCGTGCGGCTCTATGTGCCGTTCGTTCACCCGGATGCCCTTCTCCTTGAGCATCTGCATGACGGTCTGCCGGGTGATGCCGTTCAGGAAGCAATCGGGCTCGGGCGTGTGCACCTCGCCGTCCTTGACAAAGAAGACGTTGGCGCCGGTCGCCTCAGCCACGTAGCCGCGATAGTCCATCATGATCGCGTCGGAACAGCCCTTGGCCTCGGCCGCGTGCTTGGACATGGTGCAGATCATGTAGAGCCCGCTCGCCTTGGCGAACGACGGGATCGTCTCCGGGCTCGGCCGCTTCCACTTCGAGACGTCGAGCTTCGCGCCCTTCATCTTGGCGTCGCCGTAGTAGGCACCCCACTCCCAGACCGCAATCGCCATCCTGACCGGGTTGCGCGCGCTCGCGACGCCCATGTCGGGGCCCGAGCCGCGCCAGACCAGCACACGGACGTAGGCGTCCGAAAGCCCGCTTTTCGCCAGCGCCGCAGCCTTCGCCGCCTCGATCTCGTCGAACGAATAGGGGTGCGGCATCTCGAGGTAGTCGCAGGACTTCAGCAACCGCTCGGTATGGGCGCCGCTCTTGAAGATCTCGCCGCCATAGGCCCGCTCGCCCTCGAAGACGGCGCTGGCATAGTGCAGCGCGTGCGTCAGGACATGCACTTTGGCGTCGCGCCACGGCTGGAAGGCGCCGTCCATCCAGATGACCCCGTCGCGATCGTCGTATGCGCCAGCCATGGCCGATTCCCCACTCGCTTTTCGTGATGTTGCGCTCGAGCCGCACGACGCGACCGTTTATGGCGTCAAACCGAGGGTCTTGCCTACCATTTGACCCTTGGAATGTCAACATGCCTGACATAAACTGTGAGCGTGCGCGACCACGGGGGCCACAAATGCGCGGCGGCTACGGCACCAACCCGACGCGAAGCGAGCAGCTGCTGTTCCTGACCGACGATCAGCTCCGGCAGGGGATCGAGCTGATGTTCTTCGCCTATCGCGGCTTCACCGCCGACCCCGACCGCATTCTCGGAATGCGCAACTACGGGAGGGCGCATCACCGTGCGATCCACTTCATCAACCGCCGGCCCGGGCTGACGGTGAACGAGCTCCTCGACCTGCTCGGGGTCACCAAGCAGAGCCTGAACCGCGTGCTGCGGCAGCTGGTCGACGACGGGCTGGTGGAGAGCCGGGTCGGGGTCGAGGACCGCCGCCACCGGAACCTGCACCTGACCGAGGCGGGCCGCGCCCTCGAGAAGGAGCTGTCGGCGGCGCAGCGGCGGCGGATGCGCGCGGCCTTCTCCGCCGCCGGGCCCGAGGCGGTGCACGGGTTCCGCAAGGTGCTCGAGCAGATGATCGACCCAGAGATCAGAGACCGCGTGCTCGGCTGGCTCGAGGCCGGCAAGCCGTGAGCGAGGAGCAGCCGCACGTCCTGGTGGTCGACGACGACGAGCGGCTGAGGGCGCTCTTGCAGAAGTTCCTCGCCCGCAACGGCTTCATGGTGACGACCGCCCGCGACGCAGCGCACGCGCGCCGGCTGCTCGCCGGCCTCGAGTTCGACCTGATGGTGCTCGACGTGATGATGCCCGGCGAGGACGGGCTGCAGCTGACGGCCGGGCTGCGCGAGACGATGACGACGCCGATCCTGCTCCTCACCGCCCGCGGCGACGCAGACGACCGGATCCGCGGGCTCGAGGCGGGCGCCGACGACTACCTGCCGAAGCCGTTCGAGCCACGCGAGCTCCTGCTTCGGATCAACGCCATCCTGCGCCGCGTCCCGAAGCCGCAGCCGAGGACCGAGCCGCCAAAGACGCTGCAGCTCGGCGAGGTCCGCTACGACATGGGGCGGGGCGAGCTCTGGCGCGGCCGCGACCTGATCCGGCTCACGGCCACCGAGGCGATGCTGATGCGCATCTTCGCGGCCCGCGCCCACGAGCCCGTCACCCGCCAGGAGCTGGTCGAGGACCTCGGCGGCGGCGTCGCGGAGGCGCAGGAGCGCGCCGTCGACGTCCAGATCACCCGCCTCCGCCGCAAGATCGAGGACGACCCCAAGGCGCCGCGCTACCTGCAGACCGTGCGCGGCTCGGGATACATGCTGGCACCGGACTAGCGCCAGCAACGCAGCCGGCCGCGTGCGGACAAATCGTCAAGCTACTGAAATCATTGGTTTCTGGTTGCCGGTATTAGTGCGGCGTTTACCTTTGACCGCGCCTCGGGAGGGCCATATGACTGGGGCGAACGACGGGGGGAATGCCATGAAGGCGCTGCGTCTGCACCGGATCCACGACCTCGGCCTCGATGAAATCCGCGTTCCCGACCCTGCGCCCGGCGAGGTACTGATCCGCGTCGAGGCGGCGGGGATCTGCGGCACCGACCGCCATCTCTTCCACGGCACCTTCCCGGCGAAGCCGCCGGTCACGTTGGGTCACGAGTTCGCCGGCGTGGTGGTCGGCCGCGGCGAAGGGGTCGACATCCCGGACGGGGTCCGCGTCACCTGCGACCCCAACGACTGCTGCGGCGCCTGCGATGCCTGCCGCCGCGGTAAGGTCAACCTGTGCCCCAACAACGTCGCGACCGGCCTGCACCGCGACGGCGGATTCGCCGAGTATGCGACCTTTCCGGCGCGTCGGGCGCACCGGGTACCGGACGCACTCGATCCCCGCCACGCGGCCTTTTCGGAGCCCTTGGCGTGCACGCTGCACGGCGTCGACATCGGCGCGCCGAAGTCGGGCGAGCGGGTGCTGGTGATCGGCGGCGGCGTCATTGGGCTTCTCGCGCTGCAGCTCGCCGGCCTCGCCGGCGCGGAGGCGATGCTCCTGACCCGCACCGCCGACAAGCGCGCGCTCGCCATGACCCTCGGCGCCGCGGCGACGGCGGCGACGCCCGACGAGGTCCGCGCGATTTGGCCCGAGGGCGCCGACCTCGTCCTCGAATGCGCCGGCGTCCCGGAGACCGTCGCCGAGGCGCCGTCGCTGACCCGCGCCGGGGGACGCATCGTCGTCATCGGCGTGCTGGCACAGGGAGCGAAGGTGCCGATCGAGCCCTTCGACCTGCTGTTTCGCGAGATCCAGCTGCATTTCGCCTTCATCAACCCGTTCACCCAGGCACGGGCCGTCGAGCTGATCGCGTCGGGCCGCGTCGCGGTCGAACCGCTGATCTCGCGCACCATCCCGCTGGCCGCCGCCGCGGATTCGATCATTGGATCGGCGGTGCCGGGCGAGATCAAGGTGCTCGTCACGCCGGATTGAGGAGGACGCGGTGGCCGAAAACTGGGTAGGCGTCGACGCCTGGCTCGCCGAGCGGCTGCTGCCGGCCGACCCCGCGCTCGAGGCGGCGCTCGCCGCCAACGCCGCGGCGGGGCTGCCGTCGATCGACGTCTCGCCGCTGCAGGGTCGGCTCCTGCAACTTCTCGCCCGGATGACCGGCGCCCGTAGCATCCTCGAGATCGGGACGCTCGGCGGATATTCGACGATCTGGCTCGCCAGAGCGCTGCCGCAGGACGGTCGCCTGGTGACGCTCGAGCGCGAGCCTGCGCACGCCGCCGTCGCCGCCGCGAACCTCGCGCGCGCCGGCCTCGAAGACCGAGTCGAAATACGGGTCGGGGCAGCGCTCGACCTCTTGCCGGGCGTGGCAGAGATCGCGCCCTTCGACTTCGTCTTCATCGACGCCGACAAGGCCAGCAACGCCGACTATCTCGACTGGGCGCTTCGCCTCTCCCGGCCCGGCACGGCGATCGTCTGCGACAACGTGATCCGAGGCGGCCGGGTCACCGATGCCGCGAGCGAGGCCGGCGACGTCGTCGGCACGCGCCGCTTGTTCGACCGCCTTGCCACCGAGCCACGGCTGGCGGCAACTGCGATCCAGACCGTCGGCGCCAAGGGCTGGGACGGCTTCGCCCTGGCGATCGTTGGCTGACACGTCAGCTGCACGGCGGATCTGCGCCTTCGTGCGGGGCGCGCTCAAAGATCAAGCCGCTGATTTATTTGAACATATGCTAAGCTCGCTAACCGCACGTCAACGATTCAGGCCGACGCGCCGGCAAGCTCCGCGAGCAGTTCGTGGACACGCTCCGGACCGGTGATCGCCTTGCGGACAAGGTTGTCGAACAGGCGGGAAAGGGCCGCCACCTGGTCGGTGGAGGTCACCACCAGATAGGCCTCGCCCAGGTATACGGCGGCGCGGATCCGGCCGAAAACGGTGAAGGGGGCGGCGAAAGTGGTGCGGCCATCGTAGAGGTGCAGACGCAGCGTCGGGTAGCTCTCGGCGCAGATCGCGGCCATGTGCGCGAGCTGGCGACGGCGGAGGCGCGGGGCGACGCCGAGCCACAGCCCACTGCCCTGTGAGAGGTCGCGCAGGGTCTGGATGGGCATCGCGATCTCGATGTCCATGTCGCCGAGGCGGAAGCCGCCTAGGACCTTCTCGGGCTGGCCGGCCAGCGCCGGGCTGTCGGGCGCCGGCTCCTCGTCGGCGAGGCCGAGCATGTCGGGGATGTTGGACGGGACGTAGCGCAGCTTCATGCCGGCGGCCTCGCGGCGCCATTCCTCGAGCGGCGAGCCGCCGGCCGCCGCCTCGGCCGATTCGATCTGGACCGAGGGCGTGACCTCCTGCCGGCCCTGCGGGGCGTTCGAGAGGCTGAGCAGCCAGTCGGCGGTCACCCCGCGGGCCTCGGCGATCCGCCGCAACGTCTCGGCGCGCGGCAGGCGGTCGATGCCGGGATCGAGGAACTGGCTGAGCGCCGAGCGGTCGATGCCGGTGTCGCGCAGGAAGGCGGCGATGCCGCCGCGCTCGTCCCCGAGGAGCGTCTGCAGTCGTTCGCGGAAGGCCGCGGCCATCTCACGCTTGTCCATGATCCGCACAGTCCTTGCGGGAAAGCGTTAACTCTTGCGGTATCGCATCAAAAAGGGGTTCCCACAAGAGAACTCACGTAATTGTCTGCGCCGATCGGCTGCCGTAGGATCGGTTAAAACGTTCAGGTGCAAGGGAAAATGGTTAACGACCGGCGGTCGGCGGCCCGGAGAGGGGCGCGGATCGAGTGGCCTACGCTTGCGCTGCTCGCCGCGACATACCTCGCCTGGGCATGCATCACCGGGTTCGCCGCGGCGCTCGGGCCGTGGCTGGCGGTGCCGGCGCTGGCGCTGGTCCTCGCCCAGCATTCCTCGCTGCAGCACGAGGCGCTGCACGGTCACCCGACCCGGCGGGAGTGGCTCAACGAGGCGCTCGTCTATCCCGCGATCGGTCTCTGGATCCCCTACCGGCGGTTCCGCGACCTGCACCTGGCGCACCACTACGACCCGCTGCTGACCGACCCGCACGACGACCCGGAGTCGAACTACCTGGACCCCGCGGTCTGGGTGCGGCTGCGTCGGCCGGTCCGGGCGGTGCTCGCGCTCAACAACACTTTGGCCGGACGCATGCTGATCGGGCCGTTCCTCGGCATGGCGGTGCTCTGGCGCGACGACGTCCGGGCGTGGCGGGAGGGCTCCCGGTCGGTCGCCAACGCCTGGATGCACCACCTCCTCGGGATCGTGCCGGTCGTGCTCTGGCTCGGGGCGTTCGGCACGATGCCCTGGTGGCAGTATCTGCTCGGCTGCTGGCTGGCGCTGTCGATCCTGCGGATCCGAACCTTTCTCGAGCACCAGGCGCACGAGCGGGCGGCGGCGCGCAGCGTGATCATCGAGGATCGCGGCCCCCTGTCGGTGCTGTTCCTCAACAACAACTATCATGCGGTGCACCACGGCAACCCGAAGCTGCCCTGGTACGAGCTGCCGGCCGAGTTCGCCCGGCGGCGCGAGTGGTGGCTGACCCGGAACAGCGGCTACGCCTACCGCTCGTATGGCGAGATCTTCGCGCGCCACCTGTTCCGCCGCAAGGATCCGGTGGCGCACCCGATCTGGACTCCGCCGGAGGCCGGGCCGCGCCTGCATCCGGTGTCGGGGCGGCTGATGGGGCCGTGACCGACGGCGTTGCCGCGCTGCCGATGTACGACTGGCCGGAGGTCGCCGGGGCGACCGACCGGCTCTGGGCCGCGGTCCGCGACGCGCTGCGAGCGGAAGGTATGGCGGCGCCCGACGGCCTCGACCGCGGGATCGGGCTCATGGCCGGCTGGACGCACCCGGGGCTGGTCCTCGGCCAGGCCTGTGGGCTGCCGTTCGTGCGCGGTCTCGCCGGGCGGGTGGCGCTCGTCGGGGCCGCGGACTACGGGCTGCCGGGCTGCGCGCCCGGCTGGTACCGGAGCGCGGTCGTGGTGCGGAAGGACGATCCGCGGGACGCCCTCGAAGGGTTCCGCGGGGCGCGGCTGGCCGTGAACGGGTTCGACTCGCAGTCGGGCTGGGGCTCAGTGCTGCACCACGCAGCGCCGCTCGCGCGGGGCGGACGGTTCTTCGGCGATGTCGTCGTGAGCGGCGCGCACCGGGAGTCGGCCACGATGGTGGCCGAAGGTGGGGCCGACCTCGCGGCGATCGACTGGGTCAGCTGGCGGCTGGCGCGCCGGTTCCTGCCGGAGGCGGCGCGGCTGCGCGTGCTGCTGCCGACCGATCCGACCCCGGGCCTCGCACTGATCGCGGCGGCCGGGACCGATGCGGTGCGGCATGCCCGCGCGGTGAAGGCGGGGATCGACGGGCTGGACGCAGGGGCGAAGGAGGAGCTTGGGCTGGTGGGCGTCGCGCGGGTCGCGGTCGAGGACTACGGCTTGATCGAGGAGCGGCTGGCACGGGCCGAGACTTTGCTCCGCTAGAGAGAAAGGGGCCGGGCGCGGGTCACTCCCGGCGGCGGCGCAGGTAGACGTAGAGGGCGCCGGCGCCGCCGTGGCGCTGGTGGGCGGCAGCGACCTGGAGGATCAGGGGGGCGAGGGGCGGCGCGGCGAGCCAGTGCGGCACGCTGTGGCGCAGGATGCCGTGGCGGCGGGGGGCCAGGGCGGTCTCGTCGGGCCGGCCCTTGCCGGTGATGACGAGGATGAGGCGGAGGTCGCGGGCGTGGGCGTCGCGGACGAAGCCGGTCAGGACGGCGTGCGCCCGCTCGGAGGTCATGCCGTGCAGGTCGACGCGCGCATCGGGATCGAGGCGGCCGCGGCGGAGCTTCTCGAAGCGGCGCCGGTCCATGTGCGGGTGGGCACGGTCGAGGAGCCCGGGATCGGGTGGCGGCGTCAGCGGTCTCGGCGCACGAGGGGGTGCCGGTTTCGGCCGGGGCGCGGGCGGGAGGGCGAGCGCGGGCTCGGAAAGGAGCACGGGCGCATCCGTCGGCGCGAGCGAATGCATCGGCCGGGCGCTGGCGGTCACCTCGTGCCAGAGCCGGCCTTCCTCCGGGGTCAGGCTCCGGCGCCTGCGGCCTGCCATGGCATGGGGGCGGGGTTCAGCCGCCGGTCCCGGTCAGGAGCCAGTTCGGGTTGTCCGAGGTCATCGTCCGGGTGAAGGTCCAGACGTCCTTCTGCTGCTTGAGCTCGTCCGGAGCGCCCTCGACGATGCGGCCCTGGGGGTCGCGGACGACCGAGGTCAGCTCGCCGACGAAGCGCATGGTGATGTCGGCCTCGCTGGTGGCGGGGTCGAAGCGCGCCTCGACGAGCTTGACCTCGCGCACGCCGCCGAAGCTCGCCTCGACGGTGTAGCCCTTGGCCCGGCGCTCCTCGATGGCCCTGGCGAAGGGTTCGTAGACCTCGGGCGAGAGGTACTGGCGCAGCGTGTCGAGGTCGCCGTTCTCGTAGGCCATCAGGATCATCTCGTAGGCGGCGCGCGCCCCGTGGGTGAACTCGGCGACGGCGAAGTCGTGGTCGACACGCTTCATCGCCGCCAGCGCCGCGCCGCTCGCGCTCTCGGGATCGGCGAAATCCGCCACGTCCGGGTCGGTCGACCCCCCCTCGATCACGTCGAAGGCACGGTCACGGGTGCGCGGCGGCAGCGGCAACGGGGTCTCCTGCGGCTTCTCGAATCCCTCGCGGGTCCCGAGCACGCTGCGGAGCCTCAGAATCAGGAACAGGGCAATGCCGGCGAGGATTATGATCTGGATCATTTGCGAGCCCATCGGCCAACCTTCCAATTTTCCGACCCAGGCGATGGCGGCGCATGGTTGTCGTTCCTATGTAAGGGCTCGGGGGTCCGAAGTCCATCGGAGCACCCCGAAATGAAGGGATCCCGGTGTGGCCAAGGGGCTGTTGCTGATCTTTCTCGCGGTGCCGCTGATCGAAGTGGCGCTCTTCGTCCAGGTGGGAAGCCTGATCGGCGTCCTGCCCACCGTGATGCTCTGCATCCTCTCGGCAGTGGTCGGCACCGCGGTCATGCGCACCCAGGGCCTCGCGAGCCTCGACCGGCTGCGTTCGAGCCTCGAGGCCGGCGGCGACCCGCGCGGGCCGATCGCGCATGGCGCGCTGATCCTGGTCGCGGGGATGCTGCTGATCGTCCCGGGCTTCTTCACCGATGCGATCGGCCTCCTGCTGCTGCTCCCGCCGGTGCGGCGGCAGCTGATCCGCTGGGGCGCCTCGCGGGTGACCGTCAAGGCCGCCGGCTACGTCCGGCCGCAGCGGCAGCGTGCCGCCGGCGCGGGCGATGCCATCGACGTCGAGTACGAGATCGTCGAGTCCGCCTCCCCTGTCCGGCGCGGCACCTCGGGCTGGACCCGGCCGCAGTCCTGAGGCGCGCCAGCCGAGCGTTGTGAGCCGCCGGACGCCATGCTAGACCCGCGGCCCGACCGTCCGACATGGAGGAGGCCCCGATGGCCGACGAACCCAACGGCGCCGACGCCGCCCCGCGCATCCAGATCGTCAACCAGTACATCCGCGACCTCTCGTTCGAGAACATCGCGGCGCAGAAGGGCCTGGCATCGTCCGACGGCAAGCCGGACGTGCAGGTGCAGGTGAACCTCGACGCCCAGTCGCGCGGGCCCGACCGCTTCGAAGTCGGATTGAAGATCAAGGCCGACAGCCGGGTCGGCGACGCACAGCTCTTCATCCTCGAGCTCGACTATGCGGGGCTCTTCGTGATGCAGAACATCCCCCCAGAGCAAATGCATCCGCTGCTGATGATCGAATGTCCGCGGCTGATCTTTCCCTACCTGCGGCGGATCGTCGGCGACGTGACCCGGGACGGCGGCTATCCGTCGCTGAACCTCGAGCAGATCGACTTTCTCGCGCTCTATCGGGCCGAGCTGGCGCGGCGGCAGGCCGAGGCTTCCGACGCGCCGGCTCAGGCCTGACGCCAAAGCGCCGTCGCGCCCAGCGTGGCGACGAACGCGGCGTGCGCGGCGGCCTCGGCCTCGGTCAGCCGCGGCGCGAGCGGCCGCGGCCGCGGCGGCGCCACCCAGATCCCGCCGGCTGCGTTGACGTCGCCGGTCGCGACGATGGTCAGGGTGAGGTCGGGCTGCCGGCCGCCCATCAGGCCGAGGTAGACCTCGGCCAAGAGCTCGGAGTCGAGCAGCGCCCCATGCTTGTCGCGGCCGGAGTTGTCGACGGCGAACCGTCGGCAAAGGGCGTCGAGGGTGTTGCCGGCGCCCGGGAAGCGCCGCTTGGCGAGCTCGAGCGTGTCGACGGCACGCGCCCACGGCAGGATCGGATGTCCGGCCCAGCCGAGTTCGGCGTTCAGGAACTTGATGTCGAAGGCGGCATTGTGGATGACCAGCCGCGCGTCGCCGAGAAAGGCCAGGAACTCGGGCGCCACCGCCGCGAAGACCGGCTTGTCGGCGAGAAAGGCGGTGGTCAGACCGTGGACGGCGGCCGCCTCGGCGGGGACGTCGCGCAGCGGATTGACGTAGGCGTGGTAGGTGCGGCCGGTCGGCATGTGGTTGACAAGCTCGACGGCGCCGAGCTCGACGATGCGGTCGCCGGCCTCGGGGTCGAGCCCCGTCGTCTCGGTGTCGAGGACGATCTCACGCATGCCGCTTCCTGATCCGCTCGAGCAAAGATAGGACGGCGGCGCGAGCGGCGTCGAGCCCCCCGCCGCTGTCGATGACGAAGTCGGCCCGGGCAACCTTGTCGGCATCGGGCACCTGGCGCGCGAGGATCCGGTCGAAGGCAGCCTCGGTCATGCCGGGGCGGGCGAGCACGCGGGCGCGCTGCACCGCCGAGGGCGCGGTTACGACGAGGACCCCGTCGAGCTCACGCTCGGCCCCAGTCTCGTAGAGGAGCGGGATATCGAGGAGCACGACGTCGGCCTCGCGGTGGCGCCCGAGGAAAGCCGCGCGGTCCGCGGCCACGAGGGGGTGAATCCGGGCCTCGATCCGCCCGAGCAGCGTGGGGTCGGCGAGCACGGCGGCGCGCAGCCGCTCACGATCGACGGCGTCCCCGACGATCGCGGCCGGCACCACCGTGGCGAGCGCCGAGGCCCCGCCCCCACCCCGCGCGTAGAGCTGGTGTACGACGGCGTCGGCATCCCAGACGGGGACGCCGGCTTCGGCGAAGAAGCCGGCGGTCGCCGACTTTCCCATGCCGATCGAGCCGGTGAGACCGAGGCGGTAGGGTCGGGTCACGCCAGAACGGCGGCGAGCAGCTCGGCGTCGACCTCCGGGCGGCGGCCGAACCAGGCCTCGAAGCCCGGTACGGCCTGATGCAGCAGCATGCCGATGCCGTCGATCGCCGGCAGGCCGAGCCGGCGCGCCTCGCGAACGAAGGGGGTGGGCTCGGCGCCGTAGACGAGGTCGGTGACGAGGTAGCGGCCGCCCGCATCGAAACGGAACGGCAGCCCGGGCTCGCCGGCCATGCCGAGCGAGGTGGTGTTGACGACCATCGCGGCGCCGCCGGCGCCCTGGAGGGCCTCGTTCCAGGGAAGGACGCCGACGCGGGGTCCGAAGTGGTCCGCGAGCTGAGTCGCGCGCTCGCCGGTGCGGTTTGCGAGACGGACCTCGGGCGCGCCTTCGGCAAGGAGCGCCGCGATGATCCCCCGCGCCGCGCCGCCGGCGCCGAGGACAAGCGCCGGGCCCGCGGCCGGATCCCAGTCGGGGGCGTGCTGCCGCAGGTTGGCGACGAAGCCGTAGCCGTCGGTGTTGTCGGCGTGGATCGCGCCGTCCGGGCCGAAGGTCAGGGTGTTCGCGGCGCCGATCGCCCGAGCGCGCTCGGTGACAGTCGTGGCAAGCGCCAGCGCAGCCTCCTTGTGCGGGATCGTCACGTTGACGCCCCGAAAGCCGAGCCGTGGCAGCGCGCGCAGGCCGGACTCGAAGGCCTCGGGGGAGAGCCCGATCGGGATGTAGTAGCCGTCGATGCGGTAGCGCCGGAGCCAGTGGCCGTGCAGCCGCGGCGACCGCGAGTGGCCGACGGGCCAGCCGATCACGCCGGCGAGGGGCGGTGCACTGGTCATTCGAGGCATATCCCGCGCGTCCGGAGGAAGCCGAGCAGCTCGAGGAGCGGCAAGCCGACGATGGTGAAGATGTCGCCATCGACACGGGCAAAGAGCTCGGCGCCGCCGTCCTCGAGCCGATAGGCGCCGACGCTGTCGAGGATCGCCGGGCCCTCGCGGTCGAGATAGGCTTCGAGGAAGGCATCGGTGAACGGGCGCATGGTGAGCTGGGCGCGACCGACGTGGCGCCAGACCGGCGCGCCGTGCTCGAAGACGACGGCAGCGGAAAGCAGTTCGTGGCGCTGGCCGCGCAGCTCCTGCAGCTGCCTGCGGGCTTCGGCGCGATCGGCGGGCTTGTCGTAGAGCCGGCCGCCACAGACCAGCACCTGGTCGGCACCGAGAACGAGCCTACCGGGCGCGCGGCCGGCGATCCGGCGCGCCTTCAGCTCGGCAAGCGCATCGGCGATGTCGCGCGGCGGGGCCGATTCCGCCTGCATACCCGCTTTGACGGCCGCTTCGTCTACCCGGGCAACCATGGTCTCGAAGGGAACCCACGCGCCCCTCAGAAGCGAGGCGCGGCCGGCGGATCCGGATGCGAGAATCAGCGGCGGCATCTTCCTCGGGTCGTCTCCGTTGCGAAGTCGGCGGCACTCTTGCGCGTCGGCTCCGCACCACGCAAGGCCATGGGCGGGAAGATTCCTGCGGACAGTTCGGTGGATAAGTCAGCCAGAGCCGGCGAGTTCCGCGGTGGAAAACCAGCCGGACGCCAATCGGTGCACGCTGGCGTGCCGTCTGCCCACAGTCCGGGACAGCCCCGCGTTAACGAAACGGGCTTTCGGGATAACTCGCTGAAACCTCACCGGTCACGAGTCGTTCTCCAGGCCCCAGATCTGTGGAAAAACGAAAGCCCGTTTCGTAATAGTCTGATATCGTTGCGATATTTTCGTCATTATTCAACCAAGGGTTGAATAGACGATTCCAGTGCCGCGAACCGAGGGTTGTGGAAAACCTTGTGGGCAAAGAATCACGAACGTTAATCCCCGTAATTCAGCGACCTAAGCTCTTCATCCTTTTTCAAGATTCATCTCGGGAAAGAAAGAGGACGGCGGCGAGTTTGCGCCCGGGCCCGGGCGTGCTAGAGGCGCGGAAGCCGATCCGGCCGGAGCCGAGCTTCATTGAACGCCTTGCTTGTCATTTATCCCTGGGTGAAGGCCTTCCACGTGGTGGCGGTGGTCAGCTGGATGGCGGGGCTGCTCTACCTGCCACGGATCTTTGTCTACCACGCCGAGCTGGGGACGCCGGGCTCGGAGCTGTCGGAGACGTTCAAGGTCATGGAGCGGCGGCTGCTGAAGCTGATCATGCGGCCGGCTTTCGTCGCCACCTGGGTGCTCGGGATCGCGCTGTTGCTGACGCCGGGGGTGATCTCTTGGAAAAGCGACGGCTGGATCTATATCAAACTCGCGACGGTGCTGGTGCTGACCTGGTTTCACCACTGGCTGCTGCGGCGGCAGAAGGACTTCGCCGCGGACCGCAATCGCTTTTCCGGCCGGACCTATCGGATGGCGAACGAGCTGCCCACCGTGGCGCTCGTGATCATCGCGATCATGGTAATCGTCCGGCCTTTCTAGAAGGAGCAATGCGTTTGACACGCCCCCTGACTTGTGACAAGGGAGGGAAAGACGCCGATCTTCAGAGCATCCGGCAGACCATCCCCCAATTCCCCCATCCCTTGGAATCTAGAGCTTCCCCGATGGATTTATCCGCTGATTTCGAACAACTTTCGCTTGCCGAGCTGAAGGCGAAAAGCCCCGCAGATCTCTTGCAGCTTGCCGAGGAGCTCGAGATCGAGAACGCCTCTTCCATGCGGAAGGGCGACATGATGTTCGCCATCCTCAAGGACATGGCCGAGGAAGGCGTCGAGATTTCCGGCGACGGCGTGCTCGAGGTGCTGCAGGACGGCTTCGGCTTCCTGCGCTCGCCCGAGGCGAACTACCTGGCGGGCCCGGACGACATCTACGTCTCCCCGAACCAGATCCGGCGCTTTTCGCTCCGAACCGGCGACACCGTCGAGGGGGTCATCCGGGCGCCGAAGGAGGGCGAACGCTACTTCGGCCTGGTGAAGGTCAGCCGGATCAACTTCGAGGACCCCGACAAGGCGCGGCACAAGGTCCATTTCGACAACCTTACCCCGCTCTATCCCGACGAGCGGCTGACGCTCGAGATCGAGGACCCGACGATCAAGGACAAGACCGCCCGCGTGATCGACCTGGTGGCGCCGATCGGCAAGGGCCAGCGCGGGCTGATCGTGGCGCCGCCGCGGTCGGGCAAGACGGTGATCCTGCAGAACATCGCCAGCGCCATCGCGAAGAACCATCCCGAGTGCTACCTGATCGTGCTTCTGGTCGACGAGCGGCCCGAGGAAGTCACCGACATGCAGCGCTCGGTGAAGGGCGAGGTCATCTCCTCGACCTTCGACGAGCCGGCGACGCGGCACGTGGCGGTCGCCGAGATGGTGATCGAGAAGGCCAAGCGGCTCGTCGAGCACAAGCGCGACGTGGTGATCCTGCTCGACTCGATCACCAGGCTCGGGCGGGCCTACAACACGGTGGTGCCGTCGTCGGGCAAGGTGCTGACGGGCGGTGTGGACGCGAATGCGCTGCAACGCCCGAAGCGGTTCTTCGGCGCGGCACGCAACATCGAGGAGGGCGGGTCGCTGACGATCATCGCCACGGCGCTGATCGACACCGGGTCGCGCATGGACGAGGTGATCTTCGAGGAGTTCAAGGGCACAGGCAACTCCGAGATCGTGCTCGACCGCAAGATCGCGGACAAGCGCGTCTTCCCGTCGATCGACATCCTCAAGTCCGGCACTCGGAAAGAAGAACTGCTGGTGGACAAGTCCGATCTAACGAAGATGTTCGTGCTGCGGCGCATCCTTAATCCGATGGGAACTACGGATGCGATCGAGTTCCTGCTTGGAAAGCTGAAGCAGACCAAGACGAACCAGGAATTCTTCGAATCCATGAACAGCTGAGTTCTTCAGCTTTACTTGCTATGATCGACACGATCTTCGCCCAGGCGACAGCGCCCGGGCGGGCCGGAATTGCAGTGGTGCGGATTTCCGGGCCGCGCGCTTTCGAGGCCGTCGCGGCGCTCGCCCCGCCGCCCGGGGCCGCGCGCACCGCGGTGCTGCGCTGGCTGGTCGACCCGGCGAGCGGCGAACCCATCGACCAGGCCTTGGTGGTCTTCTTTGCCGCACCGGCGAGCTTCACCGGGGAGGACGTGGCGGAGCTTCACCTGCACGGGAGCCCGGCGGTGGTGCGCGGGGTGCTGGCCGCTCTCGCCGCGCTGCCGGGCCTGCGCGCGGCCGAGCCCGGCGAGTTCACGCGCCGGGCGTTGCTGAACGACCGTCTCGACCTCGCGCAGGTCGAGGGTCTGGGCGACCTGCTGGCCGCGGAAACGGCGGCGCAGCGGCGCCAGGCCGTCGCGCTGATGCGGGGCGTGCTCTCGGGCCTGGTCGAGGGGTGGCGGGGCGAGTTCCTGGGGGTGCTTGCCCTTGTCGAGGCCACGATCGACTTTGCCGACGAGGAGCTGCCGCCCGACCTGATCGCGCGGCTTGCAGCCGACGTCTCGCGGACGGTCGTGGCGATGGAAGCCGAGGTCTCGCGCGGACGGGTCGCCGAGCGGGTTCGCGAGGGCTTCGAGGTGGCCCTCGTGGGCCGGCCGAACGTTGGCAAGTCGACCTTGTTGAACGCCCTAGCCGGGCGGGACGTGGCGCTGACCTCGGCGGTGGCGGGAACGACGCGCGACGTCCTGGAGGTACGGGTCGACCTCGGGGGCTTGGCGCTGACGCTGCTCGACACGGCCGGCCTGCGCGACTCCTGCGACCCGGTTGAAGGGATGGGTGTTGCGCGTGCGCGCGACCGCGCTGCGGCGGCGGACCTGCGGGTGTTCCTGGTGGACGACCCCAAGGAAGCCGCCGGCCTCGGGATGGCGGTCAGCCCCGACGATCTGGTGGTGGTCGCCAAGGCCGACCTTCGGGACTCGTCGGAGACGTTGGCGGTCTCCGGGGTTACGGGGTACGGAATTGACGACCTCCTCAATGCAATCGGCTCCGCGCTAAGGGGTCGGGTGGCCGCGGCGGGGACGCTGTCGCACGAACGGCAGCGCGCCGCGGCTGCGGCTGCGGCTGCGGCTGGCGCAGCAGCGCTGAAGGAACTCGAGCGATCGGCGCCGCGAGTGGAGCTGGCGGCCGAAGAGTTGCGGCGGGCATTGCGGGAGCTTGATTTCCTCGACGGCAAGGTGGATGTGGAGGCCGTTCTCGACGTCATCTTCGCAAGCTTCTGCATCGGCAAGTAGGTCTGTTTCACGTGAAACATCGCGCGTTCGACGTCGTGGTGGTCGGCGGCGGCCATGCCGGCACGGAAGCGGCGATGGCGGCGCATCGAATGGGGGCGAGAACCGCCCTGGTGACCCATCGATTCGATCGCCTGGGCGAGATGTCGTGCAATCCCGCCATCGGAGGGCTTGGCAAGGGCCACATCGTGCGGGAGATCGACGCGATGGACGGGGTCATGGGGCGGGCAGCGGACTTTGCCGGCATCCAATTCCGCTTGCTCAACCGCAGCAAGGGACCTGCCGCGCAAGGGCCCCGGACGCAGGCGGATCGTGGGCTTTACCGGCAAGCGGTGCAGGCGGCCTTCCGTGCGGAACCGGGGGTTTCGGTGGTCGAGGGCGAGGTGGTGGATCTCATCCCCGGCGGAAGCACGACCGGGGTCGTTCTCGCCGACGGCAGCGCGATCTCGTCGGGGTCGGTGGTTCTGACGACGGGCACCTTCCTGCGCGGTGTGATCCACATCGGCGAGGAAAGGCGAGCTGCCGGGCGGGCTGGCGATCCGGCCTCGGAGAGGCTCGCTGCCCGCATTGAAGACCTGGGCGCGCCGCTCGGGCGGTTGAAGACCGGAACCCCGCCCCGGATCGACGGGCGCACGGTCGATTGGGGAATGGTCGGGACACAGCCGCCCGACGACGATCCGGTGTTATTCTCCTTCCTGTCGCAACGGGTTTGTCAGCGGCAGGTGAACTGTGGGGTAACCGCGACCAACGAGCGAACGCATGCGATCATCCGCGCGAACCTCGCGCGGTCGGCGGTGTACGGGGGCCGTGTCGAGGGAGCGGGCCCACGCTATTGCCCTTCGATCGAGGACAAGGTCGTGCGCTTCGCCGAAAAGACGACGCACCAGGTGTTCCTCGAGCCCGAGGGGCTGGACGATCCGGTGGTCTACCCAAACGGGATCTCGACGTCCCTGCCGGCCGAGGTGCAGGAGGCCTATGTGCGCTCCATCCAGGGCCTGGAAGGGGCCCGCATTCTCCGGCCGGGATATGCGATCGAGTATGATTACGTCGACCCTCGGGCGCTGGAGAGGACTCTTGCCGTCAAGGCCATGCCAGGGCTCTTTCTCGCCGGGCAGATCAACGGGACAACCGGGTACGAGGAGGCTGCCGGCCAAGGCCTGGTCGCGGGGCTGAATGCCGCGGCCGCCGCGATGGGGCGGGAGCCGGTGATCTTCTCCCGCGACGAAGCCTATATCGGCGTCATGGTCGATGACCTGGTTACGCGCGGCGTCACCGAGCCCTACCGCATGTTTACGTCGCGCGCAGAGTTCCGGCTGCAGCTGAGGGCCGACAATGCTGACCAGCGGCTGACGCCCCGCGGGATCGCGCTCGGCTGTGTCGGCGAGCGGCGGCGACGCTTGTTTGACGCCAAGCGAGAGCGGTTGGCGGGGGCGACTTCGCTGGCGCGAGGGGTCGAGGTTACGCCGGACGAGGCGGATCGACGGGGGCTGAAGGTGAACCGGGACGGGGTGCGACGGAGTGCGTTCGATCTGCTCGGGCATCCCGATCTCACTCTGGAGACGGTGCTCGACGCCTTTCCGGAGCTGGGCAGGATCGAAGCGGAAGTCCTTGCGCAGATCGCGCGCGAGGCTCGCTATGCGCCCTACCTAGCGCGGCAGGCGCTGGAAGCCGAGCGGCTCCAGCGGGACGAGGCGGTGGCGTTGCCCGCCGAGCTTGACTACGCCGCGGTTCAAGGAATTTCGCACGAGCTTCGCGGCAAACTCGCACTGGTCCGTCCGAGCAGCATCGCACAGGCGTCGCGGATCGAGGGCATGACACCGGCGGCGCTCACCCTCCTCCTGCTCGAGGCACGACGTGCGCGGGCAGCGGGGTGACACGCGCATCTCCGGTCCGGAGGAGTTTCGTGCGGCCTTTGGTGTTTCACGTGAAACATTGGAGCGGCTGGAAACCCACCTGGCGCTGCTCGAGAAGTGGAACCCCAGGATCAACCTCGTGGCGCGCGGGACCTTGGGCGATGCCTGGAGCCGGCATTTTGCCGATTCGGCGCAGCTTTGGCGCCTGCGGCCTTCCGATGCGCGGCGGTGGGTCGACCTCGGGAGCGGCGCCGGATTTCCCGGGCTGGTGATCGCGGCACTCGCTAAAGAGGAATCGCCCGGGATCGAGGTGCGGTTGGTGGAGAGCGACCAGCGCAAGGCCGCCTTTCTGCGCGAAGTGGCGCGTGTGGCCGGGCTCAGCGCGACCGTTCTCGACAGCCGCATCGAGAGCCTGCCGGGACAGGAGGCCGATGTCGTTTCGGCGCGGGCGCTGGCCCAGTTATCGGACCTCCTCCCGATGCTGGAAAAACACCGGGCGTTGGGCGGTATTGGCTTGTTTCCCAAGGGGGAGACGGCGCATAAGGAGTTGTCCGATGCGGCCGCGCATTGGAGGTTCGAGCACAAAATCTATGCAAGCCTCGTCGAGCAGAAGGCAGTCATAGTACAAATCGGAGCGATCGACCGTGTCTGACACCGGGAGCGCACCCTACGTCATTGCGATCGCGAACCAGAAGGGCGGCGTCGGCAAGACGACGACGGCGATCAACCTTGGCACCGCCCTCGCCGCCCTCGACCATCGCGTGCTGGTGATCGACCTCGACCCGCAGGGCAACGCCTCGACCGGGCTGGGCGTCGCGGTGTCGGATCGGGATTTCACTGCCTACGACTTGCTTTTCAGCGGCGACAGCGAGGCGCTGCAGGTGGCGGTGACCGTTGTTCCCAACCTGACCCTCGTTCCGGCGACTCCGGACCTGAGTTCCGCCGACGTCGACATGGTGTCGGATGCCCGGCGGCTGCAGAAGTTGAGCCAGGCGCTCGCGACGGATCGCCCGGAGGTCGCCGAGCAGGATTTCATCCTGATCGATTGTCCGCCTTCGCTGAACCTCTTGACGATCAATGCCCTGGTCGCCGCCCACTCGGTGCTCGTCCCGCTGCAGTGCGAGTTCTTCGCGCTCGAGGGCCTGTCGCAGCTCATGCGCACCGTCCAGACGGTTCGGCAGAGTTCGAATCCGCAGCTCAAGATACAAGGTATTGTGTTGACTATGTACGATCGACGCAATAACTTGTCAGGGCAGGTCGCCGCCGACGTGAGGGAGAACCTGGGTACCCTGGTCTACGACACCGTCATTCCGCGCAACGTCCGTCTCAGCGAGGCGCCGTCGCACGCGGTTCCGGCGCTGATCTACGACCGGTCCTCGAGCGGCAGCCTCGCCTACCAGCGGCTGGCTGGGGAGCTGCTCGCGCGCCTGGGCGCTGCCCGTGAGATCGCCGAGCCTGCCTGAAGCGGAGGACGGAATGGACAGGAAGGGTCTCGGTCGCGGGTTGTCGGCGCTGCTCGCCGACGTGTCCACCAACGTCGAGCCGCTGCCACGCCGCACGCCGGCTGCCGCGCCGTCGGACGAGGTGCCGATCGACAGGATCCGCCCGAACCCGGCGCAGCCGCGTCGCGAGTTCGACCAGAGGGAGCTCGAGGAGCTCGCCGCCTCGATCCGGGAGAAGGGCGTGATCCAGCCGCTGATCCTGCGGCGGCACCCGGTCGAGCCCGACCGCTTCGAGATCGTCGCCGGCGAGCGACGCTGGCGCGCCGCGCAGATGGCCAGCGTGCACGCGCTGCCGGCCGTCGTCCGCGAGCTCTCCGACGCCGAGATGCTCGAGGTCGCGATCATCGAGAACGTTCAGCGGGCCGACCTGAACCCGCTCGAGGAGGCGCAAGGCTACCGGCAGCTGATGGAGAGCTTCGGGCATACCCAGGAGCGCCTGTCCGAGGCGCTGGGCAAGAGCCGCAGCCACATCGCGAACCTGCTCCGGCTCCTGACTCTGCCCGAGGCGGTTCTCGACCTCGTCCGGGCCGGCAAGCTGACCGCCGGTCATGCCCGGGCGCTCGTCACGGCGCCGAACCCGGAGTCGCTCGCGCGGCAAGTGGTCGAGCGCGAGCTCTCGGTCCGCCAGACCGAGGCGCTCGCCCGCGCCGCCGCGGCCCCCTCAGCCCCGCCCCGCAGTGCGCTGCGGGTTCCCGTCAAGGACGCCGACACCCGGGCGCTCGAGGAGGACCTCACGGCCACGCTGCGGCTGAAGGTCACGATCGATCACAAGCCCGGCCAGCGGTCCGGCGAGATCCGCATCCGCTACGGCAACCTCGAGGAGCTCGACGGTCTCTGCCAGCTGCTCTCGCGCTGACGACGCCAAGTCCGGGCCGGCGGCCGCGCCGGAGCCGAGCGACCCTTGCCGTGCCGGGGACACCGGTCAAGCCCCGAGCAGGGTCCGCAGCACCGCCTCGAGCAGCGGCCGGCCCGCGGCGGTGACGCGCAGCCGGTCAGGCGTGTGCTCGGCGAGGCCCATCTCCGCGAGCTCGGCGATCCGCGTCTCGAGAAGGGGGACGCCGCCGAGCGCCTCGAATCGTGCGGGGTCGATGCCGTCGGTGAGCCGGAGGCCCATCAGCAGCATCTCGGTGGCCTGGTCGGACGGTGACACCGGCGTCCGCGCGGCCTCGCCGCCGTTGCCGGCCTCGACCGCCGCCAGCCATGCTTCGGGCAAGCGGACCGCCTCGGTCGCCCAGCGCGTTCCGCCGACGCTTACCCGGCCGTGCGCCCCTGGTCCGACGCCGCAATAATCACCGTAGCGCCAGTAGACTAGGTTGTGCCGGCTCTCCGCCCCTGGCCGGGCGTGGTTGGAAACCTCGTAGGCGGGCATCCCGGCGGCCTCGCACGCCTCGTGCGTCGCCGTGAACAGCGCCGCGGCGAGCTCGCCGTCGGGAAGCCCGCGCAGCCGGCCGCGCACCGCGAGGTCGCCGAAGCGCGTTCCGGGCTCGATCGTCAACTGGTAGAGCGACAGGTGGTCGACGGCGAGCGCGAGCGCGCGCGACAGTTCCGCCTGCCAGCCGGCGAGCGTCTGCCCCTGCCGGGCATAGATCAGGTCGAAGCTCACCCGGGCGAAGATCGACCGGGCGACCTCGAAGGCGGCGATCGCCTCGGCAACCGTGTGCATGCGCCCGAGAGCCTTGAGATCGGCGTCGTCGAGCGCCTGCACGCCCATCGACAGCCGGTTGACGCCGGCGTCGCGATAGCCGCGGAACCGGCCCGCCTCGACCGAGGTCGGGTTCGCCTCGAGGGTTATCTCGGCGTCCGGGGCGAGCCGCCAGCCCGTGCGGATCGCCTCGACCACCGCCGCCACCGTATCGGGCGGCATCAGGCTCGGCGTGCCGCCGCCGAAGAAGACGCTCGCGACCTCGCGTCCCGGTACCGCGCGCGCGGCCGCCCCCACCTCGGCCACCAGCGCACGCCGCCAGCGGTCGTGCTCAACGCCATTGCGGACGTGGCTGTTGAAGTCGCAATAGGGGCACTTGGCGAGGCAGAACGGCCAGTGCACGTAGACCGCGAAGCCGCCGGTGCGCCAGTCTTCGGCGATGCCTCCGCCGTCAGGCAAGGCAGCCCGCCACGAAGCGCTCGAAGGCTTGCGCACGGTGGCTGATCCGGTTCTTCAGCTCCGGATCCATCTCGCCGAAGGTCACGGCGTGACCATCGGGCAGGAACATCGGGTCGTAGCCGTGCCCGCGGTCGCCGCGCATCGGCCAGACGCAGCGGCCCTCGACCCTGCCCTCGAAGACCTCGTCGTGACCGTCGGGCCAGGCCAGGACCAGCGTCGAGCGGAAGCGCGCCGTCCAGGGCTCGGGCGCCCCCGCCGCCGCGAGGGCGTCGCGGGTGCGGGTCATCGCGCGCACGAAATCGCGACCGCCCGGACCTTCCGCCCAGTCGGCGGTATGGACGCCGGGCCGGCCGCCGAGCGCGTCGACCTCGATCCCGGAATCGTCGGCCAGTGCCGGCAGCCCGGACTCCCTCGCCGCCGCGTGCGCCTTGATGCGGGCGTTGCCGACGAAGCTCTCTTCGGTCTCGGCCGGCTCCGGCAGCCCTAGCTCGCCCGCCGATGCCACCTCCAGCGGAAAGCCCGCCAGCATTGCCCTGATTTCCGTGAGCTTGCCCCGGTTGTGGGTCGCGACTACGAGCCGCGATCCGGCGAGACGCCGAGTCACGCCACGGCCGCCTGCTGCGCCGCGACCAGTTCTCCAGTGCCCTTCTCGGCGAGGTCGAGCAGCGTCGCGAGCTGGTCTCGGCTGAAGGTCGCCCCCTCGGCGCTGCCCTGCACCTCGATCAGCCCGAGGCCATCGGTCATCACGAAGTTCGCGTCGGTACCGGCCGCGCTGTCCTCGGCATAGTCGAGGTCGAGGACCGGGACGCCGCCGTAGATTCCACAGCTGACCGCCGCGACATGCGCGGTGATCGGGTCGCTCCTGATCGTGCCGGCCTTCAGCAGCCTGTTGACCGCCAGTCGCAGCGCGACCCAGCCGCCGGTGATCGACGCGCAGCGCGTGCCGCCGTCCGCCTGCAAGACGTCGCAGTCGACGGTGATCTGGCGCTCGCCGAGCGCGACCCGGTCGATGCCGGCGCGGAGGCTCCGGCCGATCAGCCGCTGGATCTCCTGCGTCCGCCCGGACTGCTTGCCGGCGGCGGCCTCGCGGCGCGTACGTGTCGTCGTCGAGCGCGGCAGCATGCCGTACTCGGCGGTCACCCAGCCGAGACCCGACTTGCGCAGGAACGGCGGCACCGTCTCCTCGACGCTCGCGGTGCAGAGGACGTGGGTGTCGCCCATGCGGATCAGGCACGAGCCCTCGGCATGGCGGCTGACGCCGGCTTCGATGCTGACGGTGCGCAACGCATCGGCGGCGCGGCCGGAGGGGCGCATGCTTCTCTCCTTCGGGCAGTGCTTGCGGCCCGCGTCTTAACCCGCGCCCGCGGCCGCGTCCAGCGCGGGAGAATTGACCCGAGCGAGGCGGCTCCCTAAGTCTTGCGCCAGCCCTCGCCCGGAATGTCGCCGTTGAGCGTACCCGCTTCGCCGCTGTCCGAGATGAACGAACGCTCGCGCGAGGTGTTCCGGCGCCTGGTCGAGACCTATCTCGCTACAGGCGAGCCCGTCGGGTCGCGGACGCTGTCCCGGTCGCTGACGGAGGGGGTGTCGCCGGCGACGATCCGCAACGTCATGCAGGACCTCGAGCTCCTCGGGCTGCTCGACGCGCCGCACGTCTCGGCCGGGCGCATTCCGACCCAGCTCGGGCTCCGGCTCTTCGTCGACGGCATCCTCGAGGTCGGTGACGTCTCGGGCAGCGAGCGGGCCGAGATCGAGCGGTCGCTCGGCGGCAACGAGCCCGACATCGGCCCGATCCTCGACCGGGCCGGCGACATGCTGTCGGGACTGACCCATGGGGCGAGCCTGGTGCTGGCGCCGAAGACCGCGGCGCCGATCCGGCATATCGAGTTCGTCTCGCTCGCCCCGGGGCGGGCGCTCGTCGTGCTCGTGACCGCGGACGGGCAGGTCGAGAACCGGCTTTTCACCCCGCCGGCCGGGCTGACTCCCTCGGCGATGCAGGCGGCGGCGAATTTCCTCAACGCCATCCTGCAGGGCCGGACGCTTGGGGAGATGCGCGGGGTGGTGGCGGCGGAGATCGCCCGTCGGCGGGTCGAGCTCGACGCGCTGTCGCGGGAGTTGATCGAGGCGGGGACGGCTTCCTGGGCGGACGGACCGGACGGCGGTCGCGACCGGCTGATCGTGCGCGGGCGGGCGAACCTGCTCGAAGGGGCCGAGGACGCGGGCCAGCTAGACCGGATCCGCGAGCTCTTCGACGACCTGGAGCGCAAGCGGGATCTGGCGCAGCTCCTCGAGCTCACCGAGGGGGGCGAAGGCGTCAGGGTCTTCATCGGCAGCGAGAACAAGCTTTTCTCACTTTCGGGTTCCTCTCTGGTGGTCTCTCCCTATATGAATGCGGACCGCCGGATCATCGGCGCGGTCGGGGTGATCGGGCCGACGCGGCTCAACTACGGGCGCATCGTGCCGATCGTCGACTATACCGCGCAGCTGGTCGGTCGGCTGGTGTCGAGCCGCACCCAGGGCTAGGGGCGAATGAGCGAGATGGCGAAGAGCAAGAACAAGCACGACCTGATGGACGAGCTCGGGGACCCGTTCCTCGACGATCCCGAGGCCGAGGCGGCCGAGGACGGCGAGGATATCGTCGAGGCCGCCGCGCGCGACGAGACCGCGACGCTGCGCGCCGAGGTGGCCGACCTGAAGGATCGGCTGCTGCGCGCGCTCGCCGACGTCGAGAACATCCGCAAGCGGGCCGAGCGTGACCGGCGCGACGCCGAGCTCTATGCCTCGACCCGCTTCGCGCGCGACCTCCTTTCGGTCTACGACAACTTCGACCGGGCGATGTCGGCGGTCACCGACGCGGCCCGGGCGGCGGCCCCTGGGCTGATCGAGGGGATCGAGCTCACCCAGCGTGACCTCCTGAACGCCTTCGAGAAGCACAAGATCGCCCGCATCGAGCCGCTGCCCGGCGAGCGCTTCGACCCCAAGCTGCACCAGGCCATGTTCGAGGCACCGGTGCCCGGGACCAAGGCTGGCGACATCATCCAGGTGATGGGGGTCGGTTTCACCATCGGCGACCGCCTGCTGCGCCCGGCCCAGGTGGGGGTTTCCTCGGGCGGCCCGGCGATGGCGCGTCCGCCGGAGGGCTGACGAAGGAAGCGGGGTCCGTGTGTCCGCGTGCGGACAATTTTGCAAGCCGCTGAATTGTAACGATTTCGCCCATGGCGTTAGTGTGGCGTTTACGATTGTCCGCAGCTTTGCGGGGAAGTGACCGTGCGAGTGACGTGCGAAGAGGCGGGAGGGGGCCCGCGGCGCTTTGGCGCCGTCGCCCGCATTCGCGGGTCTCTGAGCCGAAGGCCCTGGCCTTGTCTCCCCTGCTCCCGGAGGACGAGGCACGTCCCGGGGCGGCCCGAGGGGGCGCTCGCCGCTCCCTCGACCCCCCCAGGCACTGCCCGATAGGGTGAAGGGGATGGAGCAGCCGCAGGGCTCGGGGCCCGGCGGGTAGGGGCGGCGGAGGGCGGGCGGGTCCGGCGGGTTGCGCGGGATCAGGCGTCCTTGCGCGGCGCGTCGGCGAGCATCTCGAGCAGGAAGGCGTGCGTCGCGGGGTTGGCGGCGATGACGGTGCCGCTGCGCTCGTAGACCTCGGGGCCGCGGCCCCACCAGTCGGTGACGATGCCGCCGGCTTCCTCGACCAGCAGCACGCCGACGGCCCAGTCGACGAGCCCCGATTCCTCGAAGTAGCCGGTGAGGCGGCCGCATGCGACGTGGGCGCAGGAGTTGGCGGAACTGCCGACGATGCGGATGGCGCCGATCCGGTCGCGGATCCGCTCGAGGCGGGCGTAGTAGCCGGCGAAGGTATGCAGCGTGTGGATAGGGAGCCCGGTGCCGATCGCCATCAGCCCGACCTCCGTGCGCCGGCTCACGCCCAGGCGCTCGCCGTTCAGCCAGGCGCCGCCGCCGCGGACGGCGCTGAACATCTCGTCGCGCACCGGGTTGTAGAGCGCCCCGGCGACCGTCTCGCGCCCGCGGCGCAGCGCGATCGAGACCGTGTAGTCCATGCCATTGACGAAGTTGGTGGTGCCGTCGATCGGGTCGACCAGCCAACGATGCTCGGCGTCCGGCCGCTCCTCGGGCGGGAATTCCTCGCCGGTCAGACTCCAGTCGGGATAGCGCGCAAGGAGACGCTCGCGGATCAGCAACTCGGACTCGCGGTCGGCGTCGGAGACGAAGTCCGCCTGCCCCTTGATCCCGATCTCGATGTCGCGGAAGCGGGCGAAGTGCCGGAGCGTCAGCGCCCCGGCTTCGCGCGCCACGCCGACCATGTCGGCCAGAACGTCCTCGTAGGCCAAAACGTCCCTCCTCAGCCCGCCGCCCGCTCGGGGTCGGCGGCGAGGGACGCGGCGAGCTCGGCCCGGATGCGGTCGGCGAAGAGCGCCGCTCCCTGGCCGCGCGCGAGCTCCAGGCCGGTCGCGAAGGCGGTGGCGGCAGCGGCCTCGTCTGCGTCGCGGCGCAGCGCGAGCCGGCCCTGCAGCCGGTGATACTCGGCGGCGAACTCGGTGGCGCCGAGCTCGAGCATCGGGCGGATCGGCGCGAGGCTCGCTTCGGCCTCGTCCCAGTACCCGTGCTCGATGCAGGCGTCGGCGTAGAGCAGGTACCACCAGCCGCCGAAGGCCCGTGCCGCGACCAAGCCCTCGACCCCGCGCCGCGCCGCCGCCAGCCCCGCTTCGACGTCGCCGCCGCGGGTGGCGAGCAGGCCGCCGAACAGGTCCAGATACGGGCTCCAGTTGGGCAGGCTGCGCTGGGCGATCAGCGCGCCGAGCTCGGCCGCGTGGCGGGCGGCTTCATCGTGGCGGCCGAGCAGGTAGGGGTGGAGGCAGCCGGCAAAGACCAGCGCATGACCCTGGTCGTGGTCGCGGCCCGAGGCACGGGCCGTTGCCAGCGCTCGGGTGCGCCAGACGTCCGCCGCCGCCTCGCCCTTCAAGAGGTGGGTCTCGGCCAGGCCGAGCATCACCATTACGGCGTGGTCGGAGTGCCCGCTGCGCAGGGCGTCGCCGTGCCGCTCCGCGTCGAACAGGTCCATGAACGCACGGTATTCGTCGAGCGCCTCTGCCAGCTCGCCGCCGAAGAGCAGCGAGGTTGCGCAGGTCCGGTGCGCGATCAGGCGCTCGGTCTCGGCGCCGTCCGCCGTGATGGTGCGCATCTCCCGCGCGAAGGCGATCGCCGCGCGCACGTTGTTGGCGGTTCCGAGCTGAACCCAGCGCGCCTGCATCGCGCCGAGCAGCATGGCGCGGTTCCCGGGCCGGTGGCCCAGCTCCAGCACGCGCTCGGTCTCGACCGCGACCGCGGGGGCGCGGTAGCCCTCGGCGCAGATCAGCGCGCTTATCAGGTGCATGCGCAATTCGAGCTCGGCCTCGTCGCGGCTCGGCGCCGGCGGGGAGGTGCCGAGGGCGCCGGTCGCCTGCCGGAAGAAGCCGACGGCTTCGGGGTAGGCCGAGCGGCGCAGCGCGTCGCGGCCGGCGCGCTCCCAGGCCGCGGCGGCCTCGGCCGGCTGTCCGGCCTCGGCGCGCTGGATCGCCAGCACGTGCGGCATCGCGGCGGCGATCTCGGGAAAGCTGCGCTCGATCGCGTCGGCGATGCGGGCGTGCAGCTCGACCCGGTCGCGCTTGAGCAAGAGCTGGTAGGCGGCGTCGCGCACCAGGTGGTGGCGGAAACGGATGCCGTCGCCGAACTGGCCGCGGCTCGCGGCGACGACGTCGGCGGCGACGAGGCTCGCGAGGCCGGCGCGCACCGTCTCGGGCGGCAGGTCGGTCGCCTCCACCAAGAGCGCGGTGGGCATCTCGCGGCCGATCGCGGCCGCGACCGAGGCGATGCGGCGGCCGTGGTTCAGCCGGTCGAGCCGGGCCTGGATCGACTCGGCGAGCGAGACCGGCACCTGCGCCAGGCTGCCGCGGCCGTCGCTCGGCGCATCGAGGTACCCGCGCAGCAGCTCCTCGACGAAGATAGGAACGCCGTCCGAGCGGGCGGCGATCGCCTGGGCGACTTCCTGCGGCAGCTCGACACCGCCGGCCATCGAGTCGACCAGCGTGCCGACGTCGATCGCCGAGAGCCGGTCGAGCGGCAGGATGCGCGCGCCGGCGCCGTGGAGCCAGCCCATGCCCTCGCCGGGCCGGCTGGTCACCAGGAGGAGGCCACCCTCTGCGGCGAAGCCGGGCGCGAACTGGGCGAAGAGCGCGGCGGTCGAGGGGTCGATCCACTGGGCGTCCTCGAGCACGATGACGCCGGTGTCGCGCGCCCGGGCGAGGAGCAGCGCCTCGATGAGCCCGATCACGCGGGCGCGCAGCTCGTCGGGGCCGAGGGCGGCGAGCGCGGGGTCGGGAGGGGCCCGGGTTTCGAGCAGGATCGCCGCCAGCCCGCGGTTCGCCGGCGTGCCGAGGCCGAGCCGATCGAGGAGGTCGGCGATCTTCGCCACCGCCGCCTCGGAGGGATCGGCGCCGGCGATGCCGCACTCGCGCGCGAGGCAGTGGCGGATCGGCTGGAAGGGGGCGCCCTGATGATAGGGCGAGCATTGCAGCATCACCGCCGCGTCGGGCTCGATCCCGCGTTCGGCGAGGGCGTGCCGGACCAGACGCGACTTGCCGATGCCGGCGTCGCCGGTGACGGCGACGACGCCGCCGCGCCCGGCGGCCGCCGCGTCGAAGGCGTCGGCTAGGATGGCGCGCTCGGTGGCGCGGCCGACGAAGCCGGCGGCGGGGCGGCCGCTGCGCAGGGCGTCGAAGCGGCTCGCCTTGCTGCTGCGGCCAAGGACCTGCCAGAGCCGGACCGGGTTCGCGATGCCCTTGAGCTCGGTCTCGCCGAGGTCGAGCCAGTCGAAGACGTCGCCGGCGAGCTCGCGGGTGCGCTCGGCGACGACGACGGTGCCGGGCTCGGCGGCGGCCTGCAGCCGGGCGGCCAGGTTCGGGATCTCGCCGAGTGCGCTGTCGTCCTGCAGCGCGCTCAGGGCATCGAAGCCGCCGACGACGGTGAGGCCGGTCGCGATGCCGATGCGGACGCGGATCGGGCGGCCGAGGAAGGCGGGCAGCGTCCGGACCCGCGCGACGACCTCGAGGCCGGCGGCGACGGCGCGCTCGGCGTCGTGGTCGGAGGCGGCCGGGTAGCCGAAGCTCGCCATGATGCCGTCGCCGAGGAAGCGCGCGACGTGGCCGCCGAACGGGGCGGTTGCGGCCTCGAAGGCACGGCGGAAGCCGGTGATGAGCTCGGCGTAGTCCTCGGGGTCGCTGGCGATCGAGATCGCTGTCGAGCCGACCAGGTCGCAGAACATCACGCTGAGGACCCGCCGCTCGGCGGCCGGCTCGGGCGGCGCGGCACCCGCGGCGGCGGCGA
The DNA here is from genome assembly GCA_046348915.1 of Amaricoccus sp. GTDB lineage: Bacteria > Pseudomonadota > Alphaproteobacteria > Rhodobacterales > Rhodobacteraceae > Amaricoccus. The sequence continues at coordinate 25,303 of JAXMDH010000018.1, read as the reverse complement.
GGATGCGGCGGCGGTGGCCGATCGAGGCGACCCCGAGTTCGCGCAGGTCGTCGGCGGTCAGCAGCGGCAGCACGTCGGCGTCGATGTCGTGGGCGCGAAAGGCGTCCGCATACTCGGGCAGGCCGATCGCGGCGAGCCAAGCCTCGATGTCGGACGCGGACAAGGGAGCGCTGTCAGGACGAGGGCGGCGCGGCGCCGCCACGGCGGTCGATCGGCTGGGCGAGCGCTTGCGTCAGCCAGGCCGGCAGCTCGGCCGACGGCGCGTCGGCGGGGATCGCCTGGGCGAAGGTGAAGAGGCGGGTCCCGTCGTACTTCTTCTTGACGTAGACGAGGCCGGCGAGCGCGGAGGCCCAGTAGTTGTCGGCGAAGTCGGGGACGTTGATGCTGGCGTAGTTCTGGTAGACCTCGCCGTTCCAGAAAGTCTCGAGCAGTCGGATCCAGCTGTTGAGGAAGGCCTCGGCGGCAGCGCGGTCCTTGGGCGGGTACCAGAAGACGTCGAGGACGGCATTGAAGACCGCGTCGCGGTGGATGAAGGCGCTGTCGGCGATCGGGTAGCTGGCGATCGCGCCACCGTAGAGCTCGAGGTACATGTAGGGGAGCATGGTCGGCGCGGCGGAGAGGTAGAGGTCGACGAGGCTGCGCCACTCAGAAGGTGTGAGGTCGCGGGAGACGTAGCGCGAGGCCTTGTCCTCGTTGGGCATCCCCATGCCGTCGGGGATGATCGGCTGGTCCTGCGGCTTGCCGAGGAGCGCATCGAGGACGACCGGGTAGCGGTCGGTCAGGGTGAACTGCGGCACCGCGCCGGGCATGGCGAGAAGCGGCTGGAAGGCGGCGGTGCCGCCGGCGGGGTCGCCGACCCAGAGGCCGCGGACCAGGAGGACCGGGACGGGCTGCGGCAGCGGGGGCAGCGACGGGTCGACGATCGACTGGTAGACCCAGAGGGCCTGGAGGTTGAGGCTTGGCGCGTAGGCGCTGCCGCGCATGTAGCTCTGCTGCAGCAGCAGGAGGACGTCGGTCGCCTGCGCCGCGCCGTTCGGGGTGTCGAGGCGCCAGGCGACGGCGAGGCCGGTGACGTCGCCGAGCGGGCGGATGCGGTAGGTGACGCTGAGCAGGATGCCGAAGTTGCCGCCGGTGCCGCCGCGCATCGCCCACCAGAGGTCGCGGTTGGCGCCTTCGTTCGCGATCACGATCGAGCCGTCGGCGAGCATGACGCGGAGCTCGATGACGTTGTCGCAGTTCATCCCGAAGGTGGTCGAGGTGAAGCCGAGTCCGCCGCCCTGGACGAAGCCGCCGACGCAGACGTCGTCGCACTCGCCGGCGGGCAGGTGGACGCCGTAGGAGTCGAGTGCCTTGTTGAGCGCGCCGAAGTTGCAGCCAGCGCCGACGACCGCCTGCATGCTGGCGACGTCGATGTGGATCGAGTCGAGCCCGGAGACGTCGATCAGCACGCCGTAGCCGGAGGAGAAGCCGGCGGTGCAATGGCCGCCCGAGCGCACGGTGAAGGACATCGGTGCCCGCTCGCCGATCGCGAGGCCGATGGCGACGTCGCCCTCGACCTCGCACATCACGATCAGTGCCGGGAACGGGTTGAACGCGGGGTTACTCAGCAGCCGCTCCTGGTCGTAGTCGGCATCGCCGGGCAGGATGATCCGACCGATCATCGCCAGCTGCGCCGCCTCGAGGGCTTCGCGCCTCAGGCCGAGGTCGGTGAATTCCCGCTCGGGGCGCGCACGCCAGCCGGCGATGAGGGCCGCGTCGCGGCTATCCTTACGCGAGTAATTCTTGGGCACGGTCCCGCTCCCCCGTAGGCGGTTTCGGCGGGTCGCAGCCTATGCGAGCAGCGGCCTCGGTGGCAACGGGCTCGACCGCGCGATCGCCCTCGCGCCGCCCTTGCGGGACGGCCGCGGGCGTGAGATGCCTGGGAGATCGCCAGGGGACGCCGATGTCGCAGGCCCGCAGCTCGCTCGGTCGCACGCTCGCCGCGCACGGCATCCTGATCCTCTACACGATGATCGCGCTCTTCCCGGTCTTCGTCGTCGTCATCAACTCGTTCAAGTCCCGCCGGGCGATCTTCGCCGAACCGCTGGCGCTGCCCGGGCCGTCGAGCTTCGACCTTGTCGGCTACAAGACCGTGCTCGCTCAGGGCGACTTCCTGCACTACTTCCAGAACAGCCTGGTCGTGACGCTGGCGTCGCTCTTCTGCGTGCTCCTGTTCGGGGCGATGGCTGCCTTCGCGCTCAGCGAGTATCCATTCCGCGGCAACCGGCTGACCGGACTCTACCTGGCGCTCGGGATCATGATCCCGATCCGGCTCGGGACGGTCGCGATCCTGCAGCTGATGGTGGCGACCGGGCTCGTCAACACGCTGCTCGCGCTGATCCTGGTCTATACCGCGCAGGGCCTGCCACTCGCGATCTTCATCCTCGCCGAGTTCATGCGCTCGGTCTCGGCCGACCTGAAGAACGCGGGTCGGATCGACGGCCTCTCCGAATACACGATCTTTTTCCGGCTGGTGCTGCCGCTGGTCCGCCCGGCAATGGCGACGGTCGCCGTCTTCACCATGATCCCGATCTGGAACGACCTGTGGTTCCCGCTGATCCTGGCGCCGGCCGAGTCGACCAAGACCGTGACGCTGGGGGCGCAGGTCTTCATCGGCCAGTTCGTGACCAACTGGAACGCTGTGCTGGCGGCGCTCTCGCTCGCCATCCTTCCGGTGCTCGTCCTCTACCTGATCTTCTCGCGGCAGCTGATCCGCGGCATCACCGCGGGGGCGGTGAAATGAGGCGGACTTCAGCCGTCGGCGAGCTCGGCCGCACGCTCGAGACCGATGTTGGTCATGAGCGGGTCGGCGTGGCGGTGAACGAGGCGCCATTCGCCCTCGCGGCGGTAGACCTGGGTGACGCGGAGCGACCACTCCTGGTCGGGAAGGCCTCCGACCTCGGCGTGCTGCCGCTCGACAATGACGAGGACGAGGAGGTCGCCCGAGGCGTGCGCGTCGATCAGGTCGATGCGCGCCTCCCCGCTGCGGAAGAAGCTCGCGGCGGCCATCAGACTGTCGCGGCGGTCGGCATAGCGGTTCGGCTCGCCGCCGAACGGATTGAAGAGCGTGAACCCGGCCCGGTGCGGGGTCAGTTCGAGGTAGCGTGCCATGTCGCCCCTCAGGAAGGCGTTGGTCGCCTCCTCGGTGCGCCTTATCAGCGTCTCGACCTCGGCTTCGGCTATCCCTTCGATCGCCATCGGGCACCTTTCCTGCAGCTTGCGACCTGGTATCACGGGAACGCCGGCGCCGCACCCCGCGTCTTGCCGGCGGCGATCCGATGAGCGCGATCCGGACGCTGGTGGCGGGGCTCGGCAACATGGGGCGGAGCCATGCGCTCGCCTACCATCGCGACCCCGCGTTCGAGATCGTCGGGCTGGTCAACCGCTCCGACCCGGCCCTGCCGCCCGAGCTCCGGCTCTACGAGGTCACGCCCGACTTCGGCGAGGCCTTGCGGCGGCTGAAGCCTGACCTGGTCTCGATCGCGACATATTCCGACAGCCATGCCGACTACGCGGTCGCGGCGATGGAGGCCGGCGCCCACGTCTTCGTGGAGAAGCCTCTGGCGACCACCGTCGAGGATGCCGAGCGGGTCGCGGCGGCGGCGCACGCGACCGGGAAGAAGGTGGTGGTAGGCTATATCCTGCGGCACCATCCGTCGTGGCAGCGGCTGATCGCCGAGGCACGGGCGCTCGGGGGGCCGTATGTCTTCCGGCTGAACCTCAACCAGCAGAGCTCCGGGCCTACCTGGGAGGCGCACAAGGCGCTGATGCGGACGACCTCGCCCATCGTCGACTGCGGCGTGCACTACGTTGACGTGATGTGCCAGATCACAGACGCGGCGCCGGTCGAGGTGCGCGGCATGGGGGTGCGGCTCTCGGACGAGATCGCGCCCGAGATGTACAATTACGGCCACTTCCAGGTGCTGTTCGCCGATGGCTCGCTCGGCTGGTATGAGGCCGGCTGGGGGCCGATGATGTCGGACGCGGCGTTCTTCGTGAAGGACGTGGTTTCACCGAAGGGCGCTGTCTCGATCCGGATGCCCGAGTCGGCGCGGTCGGACGACATCGACACCCACACGAAGACCTCGCTGATCCGGCTGCACCGGGTTGGCCAGCCCGACGAGGACCTGTCCATGGCCGACGAGCCCGGCCACCAGGACCTGTGCGACCGCGAGGCGGCCTATGTCGCGCGTGCGATCGCCGAGGGCCTCGACCTTTCCCGCCACATGCAGGACGCGATCGCCTCGCTCCGTGTCTGCCTCGCGGCGGACGCGAGCGTGCGCTCGGGACTGCCGGTCAAGCTCTGAGGGTAGCCATGGGTGCCTTGAACCTCGTCGGGATCCGGAAGTCGTTCGGGACGACCGACGTCATCAAGGGGGTCGACCTCGAAGTGCGGGACGGTGAGTTCTGCGTCTTCGTCGGGCCGTCGGGATGCGGGAAGTCGACGCTGCTCAGGATCGTCGCCGGGCTCGAGGACGCGTCCGCCGGCGACATCCTGATCGACGGCGCGCGCGTCAACATGGTGCCGCCGAGCAAGCGCGAGATCGCGATGGTGTTCCAGACCTACGCGCTCTATCCGCACCTCACCGTGCGCGACAACATGGCGCTCGGGCTGAAGCAGGCAGGGGCGGCCGCCGACGTCGTCGCCGAGCGGGTCGCGGGCGCGTCGCGGATGCTGTCGCTCGACCCGCTGCTCGCGCGGCGCCCGGCCGAGCTCTCGGGCGGGCAGCGGCAGCGGGTCGCGATCGGACGGGCGATCGTGCGGACGCCGAAGCTCTTCCTTTTCGACGAGCCCCTGTCGAACCTCGACGCGGCGCTGCGGGTCGCGACGCGGATCGAGATCGCGCGGCTGCACCGCGAGCTCAAGGCGACGATGATCTACGTGACCCACGACCAGGTCGAGGCGATGACGCTCGCGGACCGGATCGTGGTCCTGAACGCTGGCCGTGTCGAGCAGGTCGGCGCGCCGATGGAGCTCTACAACGACCCGGCTAACACCTTCGTCGCCGGTTTCATCGGCTCGCCGCAAATGAACTTCCTCGACGCCGGACCGCTCGGCGCTCCCGGCAAGACGTTGGGGATCCGGCCCGAGCACGTCGAGATCAGCCGCGAGGCGGGGCGGATCGCCGGCACGATCAGCCACGTCGAGCACCTGGGCGGAGAGACCAACGTCTATGTCCGCACCGACGGGCACGGTCTCGTCACCGTGCGGCGGTTCGGCGAGCACCGGTACGGCGTCGACGAGGCGGTGCACCTGACCCCCGACCCGGCGCGGGCGTTCCACTTCGACGCCGAGGGGCGGCGGCTGGCGGCCTGAGCGCTGCCCTTTGCCGCCATGTGCGCCGCCTCCCCGGCCTCGGGACGGCTGCCGCCGGCGGAGCTACCGGTGCGCGGCGCCCTGCCCGCCGGGGCTAATGAAGCTCTCGACCTCTTCGACCGTCACGCGGCCGTTCCCGTCGGCGTCGATCGCCTTGAACAGGCGGGCATGGACGGCCTGCACCTCTTCGAGCGACAGCGCCCCGTCCCCGTCGGCGTCCATCAGGATCATCATCATCCGCATGGCGCCTGGCCCGCCGATCATTCCCGGGCCCGCGCCCATCGTTCCGCTATCCTTCATGCCCGGGCCCATCCCGTCGTGCATCATCCCTCCGGCGCCCATCATGCCAGGGGCCATGCCGCCCCCAGACCCCATCATCGGACAGCCGGCAGGCTGAGCGCCGGCCGCGGACGCCGCGGCCAGAAGGGCCAGAGCCGGAAGGGCCAGGGCGAGTTGCTTCATCATCGGTCTCCTCCGTGTGCGCTGTCAGCTTCGTGTTCGGCGACGACGGAGGCGGCTCTACTCGTCGCCGCCGTCGTGATCGTCGCCGGAACCGTGGCTGTCGCTTCCGCTGGCGTGGTCATCGGTGGAATCGTGGTCGCTGCTGCTGCCACTGCCACCGCTGCTGCCGCTGCCGTGGTCGTCGCCGGCGTCGTGGCTGTTGTTGCTCGCGCTGTGGTCGTCGACGGAATCATGGCCGCTGCTGGCCCCGCCGGCACCGCTGCCGCTGCCGTGGCTATCGGTGGCGTCGTGGCTGCCGCTGTTGTGGTCATCGCCGGCGTCGTGGCCGCTGCTGCTCCCGCTCCCGCCGCTGCTGTGGTCATCGCTGGCGTCGTGGCCGCTTCCGCTGTGGTCGTCATCGGTGTTGTGGGTGTCGACGGCATCGTGCCCGCTGCTGCCGTGGTCGCCTGCTGCCTGCGAGGTGCGGTGCGACTGGTCGGAGAGCAGGCGGCCGGTTTGCGCGTCGTACACGAGCTTGCGCTCGGCACCCTGGCGATAGGCCTCGACCGTGATCCTTCCGGAATGCGCCGTGCTGACCTCGATGCCGGTATAACCCTGCGCCTTCAGCGTATTGACGACCCCCTGAACTCCCGGGGGCTGTGCGAAGGCGGCGAAGCTCGGCAGCAGTATAGCGGCCGCGAGAAGAGCACGTTTCACTGGCTTGATCTCCTGGAATCGCCGCATATCGGCGGCCGTTGCCGATCAAACTTGCGGTGTTCGCAGAGGCGATGCATTGATCCCGGTCAAGTCAGGCGCGCCGGCGTCAGTCAGGCGGCTTCAGGCCTGCCCTTCGGGGGCGTCCGATCGGGCGCGGGCCAGGGCGGCGCGAGCCGTCTCGAGTTCGGACTCGAGGGTGACGATGCGGTGGGCGGCGGCGGCTTCGAACTCGTCGCGCAGCGCCTCTGACCGGCGGTGGTCGGCCTCGGCCGCGTGCAGCTGTGCGACGAGGTCGGTGACGTGCGAACCGCGGGCCCCGCCGTTGATGCGCTCGAACAGCCAGCGCATGATCCAGCCGAGCAGGAACGCCCCGACCAGCGCGGCCGCGAAGGCGATCGTCAAGTCATTCCGATCCATCGCCCTCTCCGGTTTCGTCGGCCGGCGTCAGGCTGAAGGCGATCCGCCGGTTGCGATTGCGGCCCTCGAAGGTCGAGTTGTCGGCCACGGGGTTGCTCTCGCCATATCCGCGCGCGGTCGCCGCCGGCAGCGGCAGGTCGGGCGATCGCAGCGCCGCCAGGACGGCGTCGGCGCGCTGCTGGCTCAGCCGCAGGTTTCCCTCCTCCGAGCCGATCGAGTCGGTGTAGCCGCCGATCTCGAGCGCGACGTCGGGGCATTGCCGCAGCGCGTCGGCAATGGCGGCGATCACGGGCTTGCTGGCGGCGGCGATGGTGGCGGTGCCTACGGCGAACTCGATCTTGCCCTTTGCCTCAGCCGCGTCGATTCCGGCGGCGCAGGCTGCGCTTGCGTCGTCGGCGGGCGGGGCAGCGCCCTCCGCGACCGGCGCCGCGTCCGGAACGGCAAGGGCGGTGAAGGCGATGCGCCGGTTCTGCTGCCGCCCCGCGTCGGTGCCGTTGTCGGCGATCGGGTCGGCCTCGCCGTAGCCGCGCGCGGTCATCGCCGCGAGCGGCAGGTCGGGGGCGCGCAGCGCCGCGAGCACGGCGTCGGCGCGCTGCTGGCTCAGGCGGAGGTTGCCGCTCTCCGACCCTTGCGAGTCGGTGTGGCCGGCGACCTCGATCGCCGCGTCGGGGCAGCCGCGCAGCACCTGCGCGACCTGGGCGATGACCGGGGCGCTCTCGGGAGCGAGGGTGGCCGAGCCGGGCGCGAAGTCGATCCGCCTGGCGGCGAGGATCGGCTCGATCGACGCCGCGCAGGCTTGCGCGCCGGACCCTGCCGCAGCCGGGGCGGCCGCGCCATCCGGCGCCGGGGCCACGGCGTCCGAAGCGCCCGGCAGCGGCTTGGGGTCAAGGGAGGCGGCGTCGGTCGGGGCCGCGTCGGCCGGCGCGGCCTGGGGCCCGACCAGGGTGAACTCGATGCGGCGGTTCTTCGCCCGGCCGGTCTCGTCGGCGTTGTCGGCGACCGGGTCGTCGGCGCCGAACCCGCGCGCGGTCAGCCGCACGTCGGGCAGGTTCTCCTGCCTGAGCGCGTCGAGCACCGCCTGCGCGCGCGCCTCGCTGAGCCGGCGATTGTCCTCGGGCGTGCCCTGCGAGTCGGTGTGGCCGCCGATCTCGAAGTCGGCACCCGGGCAGCCGCGCAGCACGTCGGCGACGGCGGCGATGACACCGCGGCTCTCCGGCGCGATCTCGGCCGAGCCGGCGGCGAACTGGATCGAGCCCGCGTCGAGGATGCCGGCGATCTGGTCGGCGCAGATCTCCGGCCGCGGCTGCGCGGCGTCCTGCGCCGCCGCTGCCCCGGCGTTGAAGCCGACGTTGACCTCGGCGCCCTCCCCGAGCTTTGCCGCCAGCTCGGCCTTGAGCCGGGCCTCGAGGTCGGGCTCGACTCCCCAGCCGGTGAGCACCACCCGGTCCGGCGTCACCTGCAGGTCGCCCTGCTCGAGCTCGGCCAGCGCCTCGATGCCGGCGAGCACGCGCCCCGGCCAGCCTTCCGGCAATGCTTGGTTGGTGACCGTGGCGTCGGTGACGCGGTCGTGCCCGAAGAGCGACGCGGCGTAGCTGACGATCGCCTGCTGCGAGGTCGGGTTGCGGACTGGACCGGTGAGGCGCACGCCGCCGCCCTGCTGCAGCGCGGCCTCGAAGACTGGCGGCGCCGCCGGGGCCGGTGCGGGCGCCGGTGCCGGTGCGGGCGCGGCGGTCACGGCGATCGTCGTCAGCGTGAACTTCTCGGGGAGTGCCGCGGCGAGCGACGCGGCGACGGCAGCGACCTTGTCCACGGGCGTGCCCGGGGGGGCGCTGAGCTGGCCCGCGAGGTCGTCGAGGGTGAATTCGCCGCCGCCGAGCTGGCGGAGGGCGTCGGCACCGCTGGCGGCCGCAGCCGCCCAGTCCGGCGACGGCGACCCGACCCCGATCCGGCAGTCCGCCGCGGGGTCGAGCCCCAAGGCGCGGGCGGCCGCCAGTATCCGCGCGGCCGCCTCGGGGCTGTCCGCGCTGCAGGAAGCGAGCGTCGCAAACCCGTCTCGCAACGCCAGGTCGAAGGTGAAGGGCGCGATCACCGGCCGCGGCGCCGAGATGTCGAGGTCGAGGGCGACGCCGTCCGGGACCGCCCGGCGCAGCCGCGCCTCGAGCGCCTCCCGCCCGGCATCGTCGTCGGCGACCGCGGCGACGCTGACCCTGCCGGCAGCGACGCTGATCTTGGTACGCGGCAGCTGGGCAAGCACCGACAGCCCGAAGCCGAGCGCCTCGGACCAGCCGGCCGGCGCCGGCTCCGACGAAGCCTCGAGCATGTCGGTGACATGCTGGCTGAGCCCGCCCGCGCCGAGCGCCGAGCGGATGACGTCGCGCCCGCCGGTCTCGGGCACCAGCCCGATCAGCGAGATGTCGGCCTCGTTGCGGAGCAGCTCGAGCGCGATCGGCGCCGGCGGCAGCGGTGCCGCGACCGCGACCGTGGTCGTGTCCTCGATCCGCGACGGATCGACCAGCTGGCGGACGATCTCGAGCGCACCGAAGCGGCTGCTCTCGTCGGGGGCCGCGCCCTTCAGCGTTACCCGTGTGCCATTGACGGAAACGGTCGCCCAGTCCTGGCCGGCGGCGGCGAGCGCATCGCCGGCCTTGCCAGCGACCGCGCCCTCGTACCAGCCGACGGCCGCCTGGGCGAGCCGCCAGGCCCCGAAGCCCGCGCCGCAGAGCACGACTACGGCGAAGAGAATCGCGCGAGCGCGCATAAGGCCTCCCACCCGGTCAGCCAGCGGTGTTTAGGGACAATCGTTCGCCCGATCAAGGCGAGCGGCGGTCACAGAATCGCAGCGAGGAGCAGCCCGGCCGCGAGCAGCAGCCCAGCGTCGCGGTTGGAGCGAAAGAGCGTCAGGCACCCGTCTGGGTCGTCGATGTCGAGACGGCGGAGCTGCCAGGCCAGATGCGCGGCAAGGCCGAGCACGCCGAGGAACCCCGCCGCCCGCGCCGCGGGACCTGCCGCCGCCAGGAGCACCGCGAGGCTCGCGAGCGCCGACGCTGCGGCGAGGAACCCCGCAAGCCACGGCTTCGTGTCCTCGCCGAACAGCCGCGCCGTCGATTTCACCCCGATCAGCGCGTCGTCCTCGCGATCCTGGTGGGCGTAGATCGTGTCGTAGAAGAGCGTCCAGGCGATGCCGGCGGCGTAGAGGACGAAGGCCGCCGGCGCGAGCCGGCCGGCGTGCGCCGCCCAGGCGAGAAGTACGCCCCAGTTGAAGGCGAGCCCGAGGAAGACCTGCGGCCACCAGGTGAAGCGCTTGGCGAACGGATAGATCGCGACGAGCGCCAGCGAGCCGACGCCGAGCAGGATCGCGGTCGGGCCGAAGGTGAAGAGGATCAGCGCGGCGGCAAGCGCCTGCGCCAGCATCCAGGCCGCCGCCTGCCGCGGCGTCACCTGCCCCGACGGCAGCGGGCGCGAGCGGGTGCGCGCGACGCGGCCGTCGATGCCGCGGTCGGTCAGGTCGTTCCAGGTACAGCCGGCGCCGCGCATGAGAACTGCCCCGAGGGCGCAGCCCGCGGCGATCCAGGCATCGCCGGGCCCGAGGCCAGCCGGATCGGCGACGGCAGCCAGCAACAGCCCCCACCAGCAGGGGATTAGAAGCAGCCAGGTCCCGATCGGCCGGTCGGCGCGCGAAAGGCGAAGGTAGGGGCGCCAGGCCGGCGGTGCCAGCCGGTCGACCCAGTTGCCGCGAACGGCGTCCGCGACGCTTCCCTCCGTCGCTGCGCTCGGCATAGTGTCGTCGGTCATGGGGGGAGGTATGGCAGAAACCGCGCCGAAGATCAGGCTTTTTGTCGAGGCCCCGCTCGGTCCCGGCGCTCGGGTCACACTGCGGCCGGAGCAGGCGCATTACCTCTTCAACGTGATGCGGGCCGGGCACGGGGCCGAGGTCGCGGTCTTCAACGGTCGCGACGGCGAGTGGCTCGGTGCCGTCACCCGTACCGGGCGGCTCGGTGGCGCGGTCGACTGCCGCGCGCCGGGGCAGCCGCAGCGGCATCCGCCGGACCTCTGGCTGGTGTTCGCGCCGGTCAAGAAGGCGCGCACCGACTTCATCGTCGAGAAGGCGGCCGAGCTCGGGGCGGCGCGGGTCCTGCCGGTCTTCACCCGATACTCGGGCGCCACGCGGGTCCAGGCGGACCGGCTGCGGGCGCATGCCATCGAGGCGGCCGAGCAGTGCGGCGAGACCCACGTGCTCGACGTGGCGCCGGCGGTCCGGCTCGAGGCGCTGCTCGACGCCTGGGACCCGAGGCGGCGTCTTCTCTTCTGCGACGAGGCGCGGACCGCGCCGCCAGCGGCGGAGGGGCTGAAGGCGGCGGCGTCGAGCCCCTGGGCGATCCTGACCGGGCCCGCCGGCGGCTTCGCGCCGGAGGAGGCCGAGCGGCTGCGCGGGCTGCCGTTCGTCGTTCCGGTGACGCTCGGGCCGCGGGTGCTGCGCGCCGACACGGCGGCGGTGGCGGCGATCGCGCTCTGGCAGGCGCTGCTCGGGGACTGGCGATGAGCTTCCTTCGGCCCGAGCTCGCCGAAGGGTTGCGGCGGTGGCGCGAGCCGATCGGCTGGGGCGCGCTGCTCGCCGTCGGGGTCTGGATCGCCGCCCGGGGCTACGCGCAGGTCGAGCCGGCGCTCTTCGCGTTCGGGCTGCTGCTGGCCGCCGCCGGGCTCGGGCTGATGCGCGGGGCGATCCGGCGGCTGCGGCTCAGCGCCGACGCCCCGGCCGAGGGCGTCGTGATGATCGACGAGGCGCGGATCGCCTACCTCGGGCCGCGGACCGGCGGCGTCGTCGACCTGCCGTCGGTCGTGCGGGTCGAGATCGTGTCGCGGCCGCACGTGCCGCAGGCGTCGGCGCACGCCTGGGTGATCACCACCGAGGACGGCACCCGCCTCGTCATCCCGCTCGGCGCGGAAGGCGCGGAGGGCCTCTTCGACGCGCTGAGCCCGCTCCCCGGCATCGACTTCGACGCCGGCGCCGCCGCAATCGCCGCTCGCGGCCCGCATCGCACGCTGGTCTGGAAGAAGGCGGGCTGATCCCGCCTCTCTCGCCCTTCCTCTTGCCTCAAATACTCCCGCTGGAGGCAACCGGCGCCGCCGCACGCGTCTCCGGCGCAGGAAGGACCCCGGTCAGTGCCGGAAATGCCGCATGCCCGTGAACAGCATCGCCAACCCGGCCTCGTCGGCGGCGGCGATGACCTCCTCGTCGCGGACCGAGCCGCCGGGCTGGATCACCGCCGTCGCGCCGGCCTCGGCGACGGCGAGGAGGCCATCGGGGAAGGGGAAGAAGGCGTCGGAGGCCGCCACCGAGCCCACGGTCGGTGGCTCGGCGAGGCCCAGCGCCTCGGCCATGTCGCGGGCCTTGCGGGCCGCGATGCGGGTCGAATCGACCCGGCTCATCTGGCCGGCGCCGATGCCGACGGTGGCGCCGCCGCGGGCGTAGACGATGGCGTTGGACTTCACGTGCTTGGCGACCGTCCAGGCGAAGCCCAGGTCGGCGAGCTCGGCCGCGGTCGGCTCGCGGCGGGTTACGACGCGGAGCTGGGCGGGGGGGAGGGCTCCGTCGTCGCGGGACTGGACCAGGAAGCCGCCCGCGACTTGCCGCCAGGCGAGGCCCGGCGCGCGCGGGTCCGGCAGGCCCCCGGTGACGAGGAGCCGCAGGTTCTTCTTGTGGGCGAAGATCTCGGCGGCCTCGGCGGTCGCGTCGGGGGCGATGACGACCTCGGTGAAGATCTCGGCGATGGCGGCGGCGGTCGCGGCGTTGAGGGTGCCATTGAGGGCGACGATGCCGCCGAAGGCCGAGGTGCGGTCGCAGTCGTAGGCGGTGCGGTAGGCGTCGAGGAGCGTGGCGCCGCGGGCGACGCCGCAGGGATTGGCATGCTTGATGATGGCGCAGGCCGGGCCGTCGGCGGGGTCGAGCTCGCCGACGAGCTCGAAGGCCGCGTCGGTGTCATTGATGTTGTTGTAGCTGAGCGCCTTGCCCTGCAGCTGGCGCGCGGTCGCGACCCCCGGCCGGTCGCTGCCGTCGCGGTAGAAGGCCGCCGACTGGTGCGGGTTCTCGCCGTAGCGGAGCGGCTGGGCGAGGGAGCCGGCGAACGCGCGGCGGCGTGGGGTGGTGTCGCCGAGCGCGCCGGCCATCCAGGCCGAGACCGCCGCGTCGTAGGCGGCGGTGCGGCCGAAGGCGGTCAGCGCCAGCTCCCGGCGGAAGTCGAGGCCGGTGGCGCCGCCGGTGCGGTCGAGCTCGGCGAGGAGCGCCGGGTAGTCCTCGACGTCGGTGACGACGGCGACCCAGGCGTGGTTCTTCGCCGCCGAGCGCAGCATTGCCGGGCCGCCGATGTCGATGTTCTCGATGCAGTCGTCGTAGCCGGCGCCGGACGCGACCGTCGCCTCGAACGGGTAGAGGTTGACGACGAGGAGATCGATCGGCGCGATGCCGTTGCCGTCGAGCGCCGACTGGTGCTCGGGGTCGTCGCGGACGGCGAGCAGGCCCGCGTGCACCATCGGGTGCAGCGTCTTCACCCGGCCGTCGAGCATTTCGGGGAACTCGGTCACGGAGGCGACGTCGCGGACCGGCAGCCCGGCCGTGCGCAGCGCCCTGGCCGTTCCGCCGGTCGACAGGAGCTCGATCCCGCGGGCGACCAGCGCGGCGGCGAAGGGCTCGAGGCCCTCCTTGTCGGAGACGGAAATCAGCGCGCGCCGGACCGGCACGAGATCAGCGGGCATCGGGCGGCTCCTGCCGGCGGTCCGTCACGGCGCGGTGGGCGGCTCGGCGATGCGCGCGAAGGACCAGGTGACCTGGCCGAGATAGCCGGTGACGTCGGCGCGGACAACCACCTGCCGCGTCGGCTCGGGTGCCGCGGCGCCGGCGTCGAAGTAGACCGACTCCTCGACCGCCACGGCGCCGCCACTGGCGCGGAACATCCATGCCTCCTCGTTCGGGAGGGTCAGGATCACCAGCCCCTCCCCTTCGTCGTGCTCGACCGCGATGCGCGGGTGCAGGTGGAAGCGGGCCGCGAAGCCGATCCGTCCGTCGTTCGCGTTGCGCTGGAAGGCCTCGCGGGCGCGCGCGTCGGGCACGGTGAGTATGTCCTCGCCGCGCACCTCCTGCCCGCGCGCGTCGACGAAGAGCCGGCGCTCGTGCAGCAGCCCGTGGCTCGCGACGTAGCCGTCGTGGGTGGCGAGAAGCCACTGCCCGCTCGCGTCCTGCGCCTGCCGCACCGTCACCAGCGCCGGCCCGTCGGTAAGCCGGGCGCCAAACGTGCGCGCGGCGAGCCCGTCCGTCTCGAGCCGCGCGGATGACTGCCCATCGACCTCGACCGCCGAATGCGCCGCCGTCTGCCGGCTCGCGAGCGCTGCGGCGTCGCCGAAGACCTGCCCCGGTCCCGCGTTCACCACCAGCCGCTGCCGCGCAACCCCCAACTCGAAGGCCAGCGTCGACGCGTGTGCGCGGACCGCCTGCCCCTCGGCGGCGGGCGGAACGGCACCGTCCATCACCACGACGACGCGCCCACCGGTCAGACGCGCATATCCCATCGGCAGTTGCGGCTTCGGCTGCGCCACCAGCCGGAGCTCGGCCAATGCCTGATCGATGCGCTCTGGCGTGCCGGCGCCGCCGCTATGAAACCGTGCCATGCCGCCGTCCCCCAGGCGAAGCGGCCGCAATACGGGGATCGCCCGCACGATCGCCGCCAGGTGCGGCGCCATCGCATGCTGGCCCGAATCCTCGAGCAGCCGCGCAGTCCAGATCAGGAGGATCACCGTCTCGGCCAGATCCTCCGGAGCCCGCGACGGCGTGCCGCCGTCGGCGTCGATCAGCCGGTCGGCGAGCGCCGCGATCTCGGCCAGCGCCGCCGCATGGCCGGAATGCGGCAGGACGACTCCGCTCCAGACCAGCCCCGCCAGCGCCCGGAGCTGCGGCAATCCTACCGGCGCCAGCGACCAGGCGCGCACGAGATAGCGCTGGTGCGCGGCGAGCGCGCGCCAGAAGCGGTCCGCGCCGCCCCTGTCGAGCCCCTCGGTCAAGAGCGCCGCGTGCGCCACCCAGCGCTTGGCGCGTCGCCCGGCGAGCTCGGCCTCCCAGCCGGGTCCGCCGCCGCTGCCGAACCGCTGGATCCAGTCCTGCACCCAGGCCTGTGCCAGCACGCGCGCCGCCGGGTTGCCGAGCGCGGCGAGGTCGTCGAGCCAGAGGCAGGCCTGCCGCTCGGCCTCGAGCCGCGGGTCGGGGATCGGCGCCGTCCAGATCGAGCCGCGGCCGACCGCGACCGACTGACCGAGCGCGCGCCAGCTGCCGGCGACGAGCTCCTCGCCGCGTCCGGCGTCTCCGAGGAAGACCGGCTCCGGCATCGCCTCGGCCACGTCGGGCCTCCCGCCGAGGCGTGCGCGGTGCGCCCAAATCCGGTTCCGCCAGGCGCGCGGCTGCCTGGCGATCCGCTCGCGCAGGGCACTGAGCGTCAGAGCGGATCGGGATGCCATCTATGGGTCGGACCGTAAACCGATGTTTCAGCGGATCTTATCCCGCGCCGCGACCTCGTGTCACGCGGCAATCCCCGGGATGGTAACGCAGGCGGCGTAGAAGCCGTCCATCCCGCCGCGCTCCGGCCAGAAGTCGGGCCGCAGCCGCAGCCCGCCGGCCGCGTCGACCCACTCCGGCTCGATCCCTGCGACGTCCTCGGGCGGCACCACCCTTGCCCCGGGCGTCGTCGCGAGGAAGCGCGCCACCTGCCGCTCCCCCTCGACAGGCAGCAGCGAACAGACGCAATAGACCAGTCGTCCCCCCGGCTTCAGCCAGGTCGCGGCACGTTCGAGGAGCACCGCCTGCAACTCGACGAGCCGCCGGAGCTCGCGGTCGCGGCGCAGGAACGGCAGGTCCGGATGGCGGCGGATCGTCCCGCTGGCGGTGCAGGGCGCATCGAGCAGCACCGCGTCGAACCGCGGCTCCGGCTCCCATGCCAGTGCGTCCGCGGCGACGACCTCCGCCGCGAGCCCGGTTCGCGCGAGGTTCGCCCGCAGCCGCGCCAGCCGGGCCTCGGAGGCGTCCAGCGCCACGACGTCGGCGCCCGCCGCGGCGAGCTGCAGCGTCTTGCCGCCGGGCGCCGCGCAGACGTCGAGCGCACTCTGTCCCGCGAGGTCGCCGAGCAGCCGGACCGGTAGCGCCGCGGCCACGTCCTGCACCCACCAGGCGCCCGTCTCATAGCCGGGAAGCGCCGACACCTGCGCGCCGCGCGCAAGTCGCAGGCTGCCGGTCGGCAGCCGCTTGGCGCCGAGTGCCGCCGCCCAGGCGTCGGCTTCCGCCCCGTTCCGGAGCGTCAGGTCGAGCGGTGCTTCGCGGCGGTGGGCGGCGGCAATCGCCTCGGCCACCCCCGCGCCCCAGGCCGCGGCGACGGGTTGCGCCAGCCAGTCCGGCAGGCTCGCCTCGGGCGCGGCCTCCCACAGCGCGGGGTTCTCGACGACGCGCCGGCCGACCGCGTTGACGAGGCCGGCAAGGCGGGGACCGCCATTTCTCCGTGCCAGTCGCACGGCGCCGTCGATCACCGCGTGCGGCGGGGTGCCGTCGAGATAGAGCTCGGTGACGGCAAGCCGCAGCGCGTTCATCGCGGCGGCCGGCGGCCGGCGGGCCAGGAAGCCCTGGAGCACCGCGTCGATCCGCCCGAGGTGGCGCAGCGTTTCGGCGGCGAGGCGTTGCGCCCGCGCGCGTTCGTCGGGCGCGCGGCCCGCAAGCGGGCCGTCGGGTGACTCGACCTGGTCGGTGAGGCTGCAGTGGTGGTCGAGGACGCCGGCGAGGAGGGCCCCGCCGCCTCGCGGGCGGCGAGGCCGGGGACGGTCAAGAGCGGCGCCGGACGACCGGATCGGGCTCGGCCGCTCGGCCATGCGCGGACCCATGTTCCCGGCCATCGCTTCCAGCGCGCGGATGCGGTTCTCAGTGCTCGGGTGGGTCGAGAAGAGGTTGTCCATCCGCTGCCCGTTGAGCGGGTTGATGATGAAGAGAGGCGCCGAAGCCGGGTTGCGCTCGGCCGTCTCCATCGGGATCCGACCGGCGTAGGCCTGGATTTTGCGGAGCGCGCTCGCGAGCGCCAGCGGCTTGCCGCTGATCTCGGCGCCGCCGCGGTCGGCGGAATACTCGCGCGTCCGGCTGATCGTCATCTGGATCACCGCGGCGGCCAGCGGCGCGACGAGGACGGCGAGGAGCACGCCGAGCGGGCCCATCGGGTTATCGCGGTCGCGGCCGCCGCCGAAGAAGAAGCCGAACTGGGCGAGCATCGAGATGGCGCCGGCCACGGTCGCGGCTACCGTCATCGTCAGGATGTCGCGGTTCTTCACGTGCGCGAGCTCGTGCGCGATCACGCCCTCGAGCTCGTCGCGGTCGAGGACCCGGAGAATGCCGGTCGTCGCGGCGACGGCGGCGTTCTCCGGGTTGCGGCCCGTCGCGAAGGCGTTCGGCTGGTCCTCGCGGATGATGTAGAGCTTGGGCATCGGCAGGCCGGCGTTCTTCACCAGCCGCGCCACCATGTCGTAGTAGTCGGGCGCGCTCGCCCGCGTGACGGGCTCGGCGTTGTGCATCCGGAGCACCATCTTGTCCGAGTTCCAGTAGGCGAAGGCGTTGGTGCCGAGGGCGAAAACGAAGGCCATCATCATGCCACCGGTGCCGCCGAGCAGGTAGCCGACGCCCATGAAGAGCGCGGTCATCGCCGCGAGCAGCAGCATCGTTCGGAAGAAGTTCATCGGGCCTCGCCCCCTTGCCGCGCCAGCCGGCGCGCCTATGATCGGCGGGCCGCGGGTTCGGGGGGAATATATGGTGGACGCAGCGCGCGAAAAAGAGGCCCGTCTGGCGGCCGCCGCGACGCGGGCGCTCGCCGAGGCCGAGGCCCGCCGCGCCGCCGCTCCGGTCGGCATCCTCCCGGTCGAGGTCGGCGGGCGCGACGGGCCGGAGCCGGTGCGCTACGGCGACTGGGAGCGCCGCGGCATCGCGGTCGACTTCTGAGCCGGCCGGCGCCGCCGCGGTGAAGCAGGTCATCTGCATCAGCTGGGGCACGAAGTACGGTGCGCCCTACGTGAACCGGCTGTACGCGATGGTGGCGCGCAACATCACGCCGCCCTTCTCCTTCACCTGCTTCACCGACAGCGCCGAGGGCTTCCGCCCCGAGGTGCGGGCGGAGCCGCTGCCGCCGCTCGACGTCAAGATGCCGACCGGCACAAAGGGGATCTGGCCGAAGGCGCGGCTCTGGAGCGCGACGCTTGCCGACCTGACGGGGCCGGTCTTGTTCATGGACCTCGACCTCGTCGTCGTCGGGTCGCTCGACGACTTCTTCAGCTTCGGCGATCCCGAGGACGTTATCCTCGCGCGCAACCCCAACACGCCGCTGGAGCGGCTCGGGCAGACGTCGATCTTCCGCTTTCCGGTCGGCAAGCTTCTGCCGCTGCAGGAGCGCTTCCTCGCCGACCCGCAGGGCGTCGCCGACACCTATCAGTTCGAGCAGCGCTACGTGACTCGCGAGGCGCCGGGCGGGGTGCATTTCTGGCCGGCGCCATGGGTCAGGCATTTCCGCTACCACTGCGCCCGGCCGCTGCCGCTGAACTTCTTCATGGCCCCGCGGCTGCCGTCCGACGCGCGGGTCGTCATCTTTCCCGGCGCGCTCCTGCCGCCGCACGCGATCGCCGGCCACTGGGGCCGCGCCTATCGCCCGGGCAGCGCTGCCGCGCACCTGCGCGGCCTATTCGCCGCAGACCGGCCCGACCGGCCATTGCGCTACCTGCGCCACTACCTGCGGCCGACGCCCTGGGTCGCGGACGCCTGGCGCGAGGACTAGGGGCGGATGCATCCCGCACGCGGATTGAGCGCGGTAAGGGTATCGGGGAAATCGCAACCCGTTGAAATCTTGCGATTTACTGGTGCCGCTTACATACTTCGTTAAGCCGTGCCGACGTCGGCACGGAGCTGCCCTGGGTCAGGCGGCGTCGCGAAAGGCGGGCAGCGCGCGCTCGATCATCGCGTCGCTCGCGGTCAGCGACAGGCGGAACTCGCCCAAACGGTCGAAGAGCGTTCCGGGCATGACCAGGACGTCGCGCTCGGCCATGCGGTCGGCGAAGGCGGCGGAATCGCCGCCGGGGGCGCTGCCCCAGAGGTAGAAGGTGCCTTCGGGCCTGGTCATGCGGTAGCCCCACTGGCCGAGCGACGCGAGCAGGCGGTCGCGGCGGGCAGCGAGGGCATCGATGTCGATCGAGACGGATTCGAGCGCCGGGACCGAATACTGCATCACGGCGTCGGGAAAGCCCCAGTTGATCCCCATCTGCGCGGGGAAGACCGCCTCGCGCAGGGCGGCGCGTTCGGCGGCGGGCAGGAGCGGCGAGAAGGCGAGGTAGCCGAGGCGCTGCCCGGGCGCGAGCAGCACCTTGCCGTAGCTGTAGTCGATCAGCGTCCAGGGGTAGACCGCGGCCGGGCTGGTGAAGCCGTTGCCGTCGAAGCGGATGCGCCGGTAGGGCTCGTCCGACAGGAGCCAGATGCGGGCGCCAATCCGCCGTGAGGCCTGCTCGAGCAGGTCGGAGAGCGCCTGAAGTGCTTCGCGCGGGTAGATGCGTCCGGTCGGGTTGTGCGGGGTGTTCACGACGACCATGCGGGTCCTCGGAGTGATCGCCGCATCGATCGCCGCGAGGTCGAGGCCGAAGCTTTCGGGATCGAGGGCGGCCCGGACGGGGACGAGGTTCGCGACCCGCAGCATCGGCGGGTAGCAGAACCAGCCGGGCACCGGGATCACCACCTCGGCGCCGGCATCCATCACCAGGCGGAAGGCGAGGGCGATGGCGCCGAACGCGCCTTGGGTCATGACGATGTCCGCGGGCTCGAAGGCCAGGCCGAGCTCGCGCGACAGGCCGGCGGCGATCGCCTCGCAGGCCTCGGGGCGGCTGGTCTGGTAGGCGAACCAGTCCTCGCGCAGCGGCTCGGCGTTGGTCTTGAGTGCGGCCACGAGGCCGGGGAGCGGCATCTCGTGCGGGTTGCCGAAGGTGAAGTCGGCGGTCTCGGGGTTGGCGCCCGCCGCTGCGACGCGGTCGAAGAACGCCCGCATAACGGCGAGCTCCCGGCCGGCGGCAACGACGCGCTCGGAAACCACTTCCATCGCGTCCTCCCTTTTTGACTTCTCTACCACGTTCGAGCGGCGGGGCGGAGATTTACAAGCGGCGATGCTCCGTGCAGGCTGGACCGATGGACCCGGTGACGATGACATATTACGCACTGATCTGCGGCGGCCTCGGCTATGTCTCGCCCCATGTCAGCCCGTCGTTCATGCGAGTTGTGCTCGGCGCCGTCGTCGGTTTGGTTGCGGCCGCAGCGCTGCCGGTGCTGCGCCGGCTGGCCGGTCTCTGACCTCTGGAGCTGGGCGCTGCGAGGCGCCCGAGTGGCGCGGGTCAACCGGCGAAGAACCCCTCCCCCGCGCGCCCGCGGAGTGTCGCGGCCAGCTCGGCGCCGATCGCTTCGGCCTGGTCCGCCGCGCCTTCGAGGTCGTCGGACAGGCTCTCCGAGCCGTCGGGGCGGATGATCTCGCCGCGAAGGCGCAGGGTGGTGCCGTCGAGTTCGGCCAACCCCGCGATCGGGGTCTGGCAGGAGCCGTCGAGCCCGGCGAGGAAGGAGCGCTCGGCGGCAAGCCGGATGCCGGTCGCGGTGTCGTTGATCGGGGCGAGGAGCGCCGCGACGCGGTCGTCGTCCAGGCGCTGCTCGATGCCGATCGTCCCCTGGGCGACCGCCGGCAGCATCTCGTCGGGGTCGATGGGGCCGCGCGCCACCTCGGCGAGACCGAGCCGGTGCATGCCCGCCATGGCGAGGAAAGTCGCCTGGGCGACGCCTTCGGCGAGCTTGCGCAGCCGGGTCTGGACGCTGCCGCGGAACTCGACGACGGCGAGGTCGGGGCGGCGGTGCAAGAGCTGCGCGCGGCGGCGCAGGCTCGACGTCCCGACGACGCTGCCGGCGGGCAGCGCCGCGAGCGAGGCGGCGGCGGGCGAGACGAAGGCGTCGCGCGGATCCTCGCGCGGCAGGGCGCAGGTGATCGCTAGGCCGCCGGGCTGCAGCGTCGGCATGTCCTTCATCGAGTGCACCGCGACGTCGATCAGGCTCTCGAGGAGCGCCGCCTCGATCTCGCGCGTGAAAAGGCCCTTGCCGCCGATCTCGCCGAGGGGCCGGTCCTGGATGCGGTCGCCGGCGGTGCGGATCGGGACGATCGTGAAGGCGGTCTCGGGGAGGCCGTGCGCCGCCATCAGCCGGTCGCGGGCCTCGCGGGCCTGCGCGAGCGCCAGCGGGCTGCCGCGGGTGCCGATGCGCAGCGGGCGCTCGGCCGAAGGCGGATCGTGGGTCAACGGACGGGGTTCACGGGTGCTTGCCGGTGGGGAACAGGAAGGTCACGAGGGCGCGGGCGCCCCAGCCTGAGGGACCGTTCTCGGGCGCTTCGACCCAGTAGCGGGCGCCGAGGCCGAACTGGACGGGCAGCTTGCCGAGGCGGGTGGTCTTGGTAACGAGCGCGTTGATCGGGATCGACCAGTCGTGCGTGACCCAGTTGTAGGTGGATTCCGAGTTCAGCGTGTAGGTCCAGGCGCTCGGCGTGTTGTAGGCGACGAACGGCTGCACGAAGGTCTGGTTGTAGAACGGCCGGTCCTCGTCGCCGGCGTTGGCGAAGGACCAGATGTGGTTGGCGAGGACGCCGTAGGTCCAGGGGCCCTTCTGCACCAGCGCGACGCCGGTGGGACCGGCGCCCCACTTTCCGGAACCGAGCTCTTCCTCGGTTGCGGTGGGCCACAGGAAGGCCGGTCCGACGCCCCAGATCAGCCCCCCCGGCCCCGGCGCCTTCGGCGAGAGAAAGAGGCTCTGGGTGGTGTCGCCGAGGCCGAACTGCGAGCCGGTGCCGGGCACGACGTCGCTCTGGTCGACCACCGGCACGATGGTGCGGAGGATCAGGTTCCAGTCGGGGCTGATGCTGAAGGGGACGACCGGCTGGATGTTGACGTAGCTCTGGTGGCCTCCCTGCGGGCCGTAGCCGTCGTTGTAGTTGAACTGGAACGGGACGCTGATCAGGCTCGATATCGGGTTCGAGACCTGCTTGGCGAGATCCTGCGCGTCATCCTGCGCGTCCTGGGCCGCGGCGCTGCCGGCGCCCGCGACGAGCGCAGCGGCGAAGAGGGCGTGGCGCATGGGAGCTCTCCTCTTGCGGTCTTCGGCGCAGCGTAGCCTTGCCGGCGGTGGCGTCCATCGTAAAGACGTGTTCGTCCCCGGGCTTTTCCTTTCCCCGCCACGCCGCTAAGTCTGCGGGCCGGAAAACGGGGGTGGCGCTGCGATGGCGAGGGACGACCGGCCGCTGATGCGGGCGCTGCGCGGCGAGGCGCTGCCGGTGCCGCCGATCTGGCTGATGCGGCAGGCCGGGCGCTACCTGCCGGAGTATCGGGCGATCCGGGCTAAGGCCGGCAGCTTTCTCGACCTCTGCTATACCCCCGAGCTCGCGGCCGAGGTGACCCTGCAGCCGGTGCGGCGCTTCGGGCTCGACGCCGCGATCCTCTTCGCCGACATCCTGCTCGTTCCGCACGCGCTCGGCTGTGCGCTCTCCTTCGTCGAGGGCGAGGGGCCGCGGCTCTCTACGGTTACCTCGGCCGGGGACCTGGCGCGGCTCCGGCCGGTCGAGGCCGTACACGCGACGCTGGCGCCGGTTTACGAGACCGTTCGGCTGGTGCGCGCGTCGCTTCCGCCGACGGTTCCGCTGATCGGCTTTGCCGGGGCGCCCTGGACGGTCGCCACCTACATGACCGCGGGGCGCGGGACGCCGGGGCAGCAGCCGGCGCGGGAGCTGCTGTATCGGGATCCGCGGACCTTCGACGCGTTGATCGAGCGGCTGACCGAGGCGACGATCGCCTACCTCCTGGCGCAGGTCGCGGCGGGCGCCGAGGTGGTCAAGCTCTTCGACAGCTGGGCGGGTGCGCTTCCGGGGCCGCTTTTCGCGCGGTATGCGATCGAGCCCGCGCGGCGCATCGCCGCGGCCGTGCGAGCGGCGCATCCGGACGTCCCGGTGATCGGGTTTCCGCGCGGCGCCGGGGCCGGTTATGCCGGCTTTGCTGCGGCGGCGGGCGTGCAGGCGGTGGCGCTCGACACCGGGGTCGATCCGGCGTGGGCCGCGCGCGAGTTGCAGCCGCGGCTCTGCGTGCAGGGGAACCTCGACCCGCTGCTGCTCGTCGTCGGCGGCCCGGCACTGCGCGACGCCGCGCGGCGGATGGTCGACGGCTTCTCCGGAGGCCCCTACGTCTTCAACCTCGGGCACGGGCTGACCCCCGACGCCGATCCGGCGCTGGTCGAGACGCTGGTCAGGACGATCCGCGGCTGAGTCAGTGGCCCAGCGAGCCGGAGAAGAGGTTCAGGACGGTGACGCCGGCCAGGATCAGGCCGATCCCGAGGAGCGCCGGCTGGTCGAGCCGCTGGCCGAACCCGATCCAGCCGACCGCGACGATCAGCACCATGCCGATGCCCGACCATATGGCGTAGACGATGCCCATCGGGATCGCGCGGAAGGTTACCGAGATCAGCGCCAGCGCGATCGCGTAGCTGGCTACGACGAGCGCCGTGGGGCCCGGACGGGTCAGCTGCTCGCTGGCGAGGAGCGCTGAGGTTCCGATCACCTCGAAGGCGATCGCCACCAGCAGAATCGAATAGGCCGCGAAAAGGGTCATCGAATGGCTTTCGAACGGGACCGATGAAATGCGTTCGGGCGGGGCGAACAATCGCCGGGGATGGTAGCATGGCGAGTGGCGCCGCGCCCGATTCTTTCACGGTGCCAAACGCCGGCCGGTGTGGCGCGGGGCCAGACGAAAGGGGGAGGCCATGGCTGCCAACAGCCGCGACATCGTCTTTGCGAGCTTCAACCTCTACAACCTGCAGCTTCCGGGCGCGCCGATGTACCCGCGGAGCCGGCCCTATTCCGACGACGAGTATGCCGCGAAGATCGAGTGGGCGGCGGCGATGCTGCACCGGCTCGACGCCGACGTCGTCGCCTTCCAGGAGGTCTGGGCGCGCGGGGCGCTGGAGGCGATCTTCGCGAAGGCCGGGCTCGCCGACAGCTACCGGCTGGCGTTCATTGCCGACGGGGACTGGGACGGCGTGGCCGTCGCCTGCGCGGTGCGGTCGCCCTGGGAGATCCGCGCCGTCGCCCGGCACAAGGCCTTCCCGGCGGCGATGCGGCTCCGGAAGCGAAAGCAGAGCATGGCGGAGATCCGGGCGGCGCCGCCTGCGGCCGACCGCGAGCGCGATGCCGCGGCGGCCCGCGTGGTCGGCCCGAGCCAGGAGGACGAGGGGGTCCGGGTCGAGATCGACGAGTTCGCCCGGACGGTGCTGCAGGTCACGGTCGGGCACGGACGGGCGAGGGACCCGGCAGTGCCGCCAGTCGAGGTCTTCTGCGCGCACCTGAAGTCGAAGCTGGCGACACCGCTCGACGACCCGGAATACGACGATCCGGAGGTGCGTCCGCATCGGGTCGCGCTCGGGACGGCGCTGTCGACCATCCGCCGCGTCGCCGAGGCGGCGGCGCTCCGGATCATCCTCGACGGCGCGACGGCCGGCGGCGATTCGCCGGTGGTGGCGCTCGGCGACTTCAACGACGGGCAGTTCTCCGACACCCTCGCGGTCCTGTCGGGGCAGCCGACGTTCCGGGTCGTGGCGGCGAGCACCGCCGGCAAGCGCAGCGACACCGGGCTCTTCGCCGGCGTGCAGCTGCAGCAGCTCCGCTCGCTGCGCGACGTCTACTACACCCACGAGTTTCGCGACGTGCGCGAGGTCATCGACCACGTGCTCGTGTCGGAGCAGTTCTACGACTGGTCGGACAAGCGGCTCTGGGCGTTCAGGGAGATGCGCTTCTTCAACGACCATGTCCCGGTCGCCGACCGGACGATGTCCGATCACGGTCAGGTGCGGGCGAGCTTCGACTGGGAGCCGGTCGGCGTGCCGCCGGCTTGATTGGTCAGTGCTGCCGGTCGTGGCCGACGAAGGCAAACATGCGCGAGACCCGAACGGCGACCGCCTCGCGGAAGGCGCGCTCGCGGTCGTCGAGGCCGGGATCGCGGGCCGCGATCCAGGCTGCGGACTCCGCGAGCCGGCCGCGGGTGCGCACGGTGGCGGCGGCGCGGTCGCGGATGGCCCGGCCAAGCGCGATCCTTTCGTCGAGGCGTGCGATGAGCATGATGCCTCCCAAAACCTTCGCCCGCAGGATGCCCGCGGGCACCTCGCGCAACAACTTTAACGTTCCTAACGGGTTAACGGAAGCGTCGCCTTCGGCGTCGCTGCGGGCGTCCGTCCACGAGCCGCTTGAGGCCCCGGCGGCGCGCCGCTAGCAT
>JAXMDH010000017.1:0-363358 GCA_046348915.1 Amaricoccus sp. | reverse complement strand
GACCGTGAAGACAAAGCGCGGCTTCGCCCGGCTCGAATGGCAGAAGCTCCGGGAACGGAACGAGGCGCTCGACACCCGGGTCTATGCCCGAGCCGCCGCGTGGATCGCCGGGCTCGACCGCTGGTCCGAGGAGCGCTGGGCCGAAGCCGAGCGCGAGGTCCGGGTCGAGGCGGCGATCGCGCGGCCGCGGCGCTCCGCACAGCCCGACCCGAACGCAGCGCCCGACGCCTGGCTCGGACGGCGGCGCGGCTGGCTGAAGTAGAGGACGACCAACATGGCCTGGACTGAGACCGAGCTCGCCGAGCTGCGGCGCGCCTACGCCAGCGGCACGCTGCGCGTTAGCTACGACGGCAAGAGCGTCGAGTACGGTTCGGCCGCCGACCTCCTCGCCCGCATCCGCACCATCGAGGCCGAGATCGCCAGCGCCGCCGGCCGCCCGAAGGTCCGCCGCAGCTTCGCTGCCTTCAGCAAGGGGTAGCACCGATGAACTGGTTGGATCGGGCGATCGGCGCGGTGGCGCCGGGCGCCGGCCTCCGCCGGGCCCGGCAGCGGCAGGCGATGGGCGTGCTCGCCCGCGCCTACGAGGGCGCGAAGCTCGGCCGGCGCACCGACGGCTGGATCGCCGCAGGCAGCGGCGCCAACGCCGAGATCGCCCCGGCGCTCGCCCGGCTCCGTGACCGCTCGCGCGACCTCGTTCGCAACAACCCCTATGCCGCCAAGGCGGTCGGCGCGCTCGTCAGCAACATGGTCGGCACCGGGCTGTTGCCACGCGCGCGGGCCAGCGATCCGGAGGTTGCAGGGTTGGCGGACCGGCTCTGGTCGGCGTTCTCAGCCTCTGCGGACGCCGACGGCCTGACCGACTTCGCCGGGCTGCAGGCGCTGATCGTCCGGAGCCTCCTCGAGAGCGGCGAGGTTCTGGTGCGGCTGCGCGAGCGCCGCGCCGAGGACGGGCTTCCGGTGCCGCTGCAACTGCAGGTGCTCGAGGCCGACCATCTCGACAGCGGCAAGACCGAGGAGCTGCGCGATGGCGGCTTTGTCGTGCAGGGAGTCGAGTTCGATCGGCTCGGTCGCCGACGGGCCTACTGGCTCTACCCGACCCACCCCGGCGACGGCCGCGGGTCCCTGAACTCACACCGCGTGCCCGCTGACAGGGTCCTCCACCTCTTCGAGCGGCTGCGGCCTGGGCAGGTGCGAGGTGTGCCGTGGTTCGCGCCGGTGATGCTGAAGCTGCGCGACCTCGACGCCTACGACGAGGCCGAGCTCGTGCGGAAGAAGATCGAGGCCTGCTTCGCCGCCTTCGTCACCGGGGTGCAGGACGAGGAGACCCTCGGGAAAGCGAAGACCGCCGCCGATGGCAGCCGGGTCGAGACCTTCGAGCCCGGGATGATCGAGTACCTCGAGCCCGGCCGTGACGTGAAGTTCGCGAGCCCGTCCGCCTCTGGCGGCTACGCCGAGTACATGCGGATGCAGCTGCACGCGATCGCCGCCGGGGTCGGGCTGACCTATGAGCTGCTGACCGGCGACCTCAGCCAGGTCAACTACTCCTCGATCCGGGCCGGACTGATCGAGTTCCGCCGCCGGATGGAGGCGCTGCAGTGGCAGCTCCTCGTCCCCGGCCTCTGCCAGCCGGTCTGGCGGCGCTTCGTCCTGGCGGCGCAGGCCGCCGGCAAGCTCCCCGACGGCGACATCGCCGCCGACTGGACGGCGCCGCGCTTCGAGGCGGTCGATCCGATGAAGGACATCCAGGCCGACATCCTCGCGGTGCGCGCTGGGGTCATGACCTTGAAGGAGGCGATCGCGCGCCAAGGCTACGAGCCGGCCCAGGTACTGGCCGAGATCGCCGCGATCAACGCCGAGCTCGATCAGCTCGGCATCACCCTCGACACCGATCCCCGCCGGTCGACCCGCACCGGCCAGTGGAAGCAGCAGCCCGAGGAGAGGCCCGATGCCGGAGAGACCGCCTGAGCCGCGAGCCGGCAGCGGAAGTGACGCGAGCACGCCGCGCCTCGTCGACCTGGCGATGCAGACCCGCGCCGACGTCCGCATGCTGCCGGAGACCGTCGACGCCGAGCATCGCTCGGTCGAGGTCGTCTGGTCGACCGGTGCGGCGGTGCGCCGGCGCGATCCCTGGACCGGCAAGCGCTATGACGAGGTGCTGTCGCTTGACGAGACCCACGTCGATCTCTCGCGCCTCAACGGCGGCGCGCCGCTCCTCAACACCCACGGCGCCTGGAACCTCTCCGACGTCATCGGCGTCGTCGAACGCGCCTGGATTGCACGCGAGGGCGCGGCGCTGGTCGGCCGGGCGCGGGTCCGCTTCTCCGACCGGGCCGCTGTCGAGCCGATCTGGCGCGACGTCGCCGCCGGCATCATCCGCAACGTCTCGGTTGGCTACAGCGTCCGCAGCTACGAGATCACCGAGACCGACGGCGCGCCCGCGGTCTGGCGTGCCGTCGACTGGCAGCCGCTCGAGCTCTCCGCAGTCCCGGTGGGCGCCGACGCCGCCGCCGGCTTCCGCGCCGCGGGCGATCGCGAGCGCGACACCCCCAGCGATCTCGCCACCACCCCCTGCCAACTGTCGCGCCGTGTCCCGGCGCCTATCCCCGAGGAGCCCCCGATGACCCGCGAAGTCGACATCGAGACCACGCCGCCGGCTACCGACGCTGCTCCACCCGTCTCGCCGGCTGCAGCGGCCTCGGCCGCTCCGGCGGAGCCCGCCGACCCGGTGCGCACCGCTGCCGAGGCCCCGCTGACCCGCGGTTTGGCCCACGCCGGCGGCCACGCCGACGCCAGGCGTCGTGCCCGCCACCGGCGTGGCGGGCTTCGGCGAGGCGGATGTGCAGGCAGCGGCGGAGCGGGCCCGCGCCGAGGAGCGGCACCGGATCGCCACGATCCACGATGCTGCCCGCAAGCTCGGGGTCGAGGCCTCGGTCGCCGACGACCTCGTCACCCGCGGCATGGCGCTCGACGCCGCCCGCGCCGCGCTGATCGACGTAGCCGCCGCCCGCGACGCCGCCCGGGAGACCCGGCCGCACGTCCGGACCGGCGGTCTCGATGCCACCGAGACCCGGCGGTCGGCGGTCGAGGCGGCGCTCTTGCACCGCTACGACCCCGCCCGCTTCGCCCTCTCCGAGCCCGCCCGCGAGTGGCGTGGCCTGTCGCTGATCGAGATGGCCCGCGGCTGGCTCGAGGCAGAGGGGGTCCGGGTCCGCGGCCTCAGCCGCGACGAGATCGCGACCCGCGCGCTCCACACGACCTCGGACTTCCCGGCCATCCTCGCCGGCGTCACCAACCGCACCCTCCGGAGCGCCTACGAAACGGCACCGCGGACCTACACCGCCATCGCCCGGCGCACCACTGTCGCCGACTTCAAGCTTGTGCACCGGCTGCAGCTCGGCGAGGCGCCGCAGCTCGAGAAGGTGAACGAGTCGGGCGAGTTCAAGCGCGGCACCATCGGCGAGGCGCAGGAGACCTACCGCATCGAGACCTTCGGCAAGGTGATTGGCATCACCCGTCAGGTCATCATCAACGACGACCTCGACGCCTTCACCCGCGTCCCCTCGCTCTTCGGCACCGCCGCGGCGACGCTGGAGAGCGACGTCGTCTGGGGCATCTTCACCGCCAACCCGGCCATGGCGGACGGGTCGACCCTCTTCCATGCCAACCACAAGAACCTCGCCGGCGCCGGTGCGGCCCTCGATGTCGCCGGCCTCGCCAAGGCCCGGACCGCGATGGCACAGCAGCGGGGTCTCGACGGCAAGACCATCCTCAACGTGCGGCCGAGCTTTCTCGTCGTCCCGACCTCGCTCGAACTCTCGGCCGAGCAGCTGCTTGCGCAGAACATCGTGCCGGCCAAGGCCGCCGACGTGGTGCCCTCGTCGATCCGCAGCCTCGCGGTGATCGCCGAGCCGCGGCTCGACCCGGCGAGCGGTGCGGTCCCCTGGTATCTGGTCGCGAGCCCGGCGGCGATCGACACGATCGAGTACGCCTACCTCGAGGGCCAGGAGGGCGTCGCGCTCGAGACCCGCATGGGCTTCGACGTCGACGGCATCGAGATCCGCGCGCGCCTCGACTTCGGCGCCAAGGCCATCGACTGGCGCGGCCTCTACAAGAACCCCGGCGTCGCCCCGAACTGAGCCGGCGGCCAGCCGTCACCGACCCGACAACGGAGGCCCGGAGACCGAGCCTCTCCATCCTCCCGACATCCCGAGGACCATCCCCATGAAGACCTACATCCAGCCCGGACACGCACTCACGCTGATCGCGCCCTATGCGGTCGCGTCCGGCGACGGCCTGCTCGTCGGCGCGATCTTCGGCGTCGCCAGCCACGATGCCGCCTCGGGCGCCGAGGTCGAGACCCAGCTAACCGGCGTCCTCGACCTCGCCAAGACCGCCAGCCAGGCATGGACCGCCGGCGCCAAGGTCTACTGGGACAACACCGCGAAGCGCGTCACCAACGTCGCCTCGGGAAACACCCTCGTCGGCGTTGCGGTGCTCGCCGTCGGCGGCGGCGCCGACGAGACGATCGGTCGGGTGCGGCTCAACGGCGCCTTCTAGCACGTGACCACCTTCACCGGCCTTGTCGACCGGCTCTTCGCCGATCCGAACCTCGCGCTCGATGCCACGTACGAGCCGGCGGGCGGAGCACCTCTCCCGGTCCGCGTTATGGCGCGGCGGGCGGATGCGGTCGCCAGCTTCGGCGATGCCCGGCTTTGGTCGGAGACGACGCGGTTCGACATCCGGGTCGCCGAGGTAGCCGAGCCCCGACCGGGCGACCGGCTCGTCCTGCCCAATGGAAATGCCTTCGTCGTGCAGGGCGAGGCGGTGCGCGACCGCGAAAGGCTGGTCTGGACTCTCGATGTGAGACCGGAATGAGGCTGAGCATCGACATCCGACCGGATCTCGCCTCTCTCATGGCGGAAGAGATCGCCACCGGCGAGCGGGCGGTGACCGCGGCGGTCCGCGAGGCCGGCACGGGGCTGAAGCTCGGCTGGCGCGGGCAGATCGCCAGTGCCGGCCTCGGGGCGCGGCTCGCCAACTCGATCCGGGCGGAGGTGTTCCCCAAGACCGGAGCCAGCCTCAACGCCGCGGCGGTGGTCTGGTCGAAGGCGCCGGTGATCATTGGCGCGCACGACGCCGGGCCGCTGATCCGGGCGCGGAACGGGCTCTGGCTGGCGATCCCGACGCCGGCAGCAGGAAAGGCGCTCGGCGGGCGGCGGATCACACCGGCGGCGTGGGAGCGCAGCACTGGACTCCGGCTGCGGCTTGTGCTCCGGCGAACGGGGCCGAGCCTCCTTGTTGCGCCGGGTCAGCGCAGAGCGCCAATGGTGCCGATGTTCCTGCTGGTGCCGCAGGTCAAGCTGCCAAAGCGGCTCGATCTGGCGCGGGAGGCTGAGCGAGCTCACGAGGATCTGCCTAGGTTGATCCTAGCGAACTGGGAGCCGCGAAACCAATAGTTCGCGGAACGCTCGTCCCAGACTCCGTCCGCGATTGGGCGGCTGCGCTGGACGTGTTAGCATCGCGAGCAGTCGGTGCGGCCGGGCCCCCATGAAAGTTCTTTCAGCGGTCTTGGAGTGGTTTCGCGACGGTGACAATCGCGCCGCGGTCCAGGGCTTGCTTGCGATCATTGCGGTACTTGGTGCCTGGTTCTCCGGTCTCCTCGGATTTGTCGCGCGCCGCCTGCGCGGAAAGGATCAGGCAGGGTCGACGTCGACCGGTCGAAGCCAGCATGCAGAGAGTGGCGGAGTGAACGTCGGCGGCAACGCTCGCGATGTCACGACTGGCGCGGGTCGAAACGATGATCCGGCCTGACCAAAGAGCGACCGACGGGGGGATCAACGTCGGCGGAGACGCTCGCGATGTCACGATCGGCTACACGATCGAGCAACATGAGATGGCGCTCGAACGCCGCGAAGCGCGGGTGCGAGCGGACCTTGAACGGGCGCACGCGGCGGAGAAAGCGCTGCTGCAGCGAGAGCTCGAGGAGATTCGTCGGCAGATGGGGGATCTGCAGGGCTCCTTCGAGAACCGCCGGTCCGAGCTCGTCGAGGCGCAGGCGGCGGTCGATCGCCTTACGGGGCAAGTCCCCACCGTTCGGCTCGACGAGGCCTATCGGGCGCTTGGACAAGGAGAGACGGCGGCTGCGGACGCGCTCTTTGCCCAGGTCGAGGCCATGGCCTCGGCTACCATCGACAGAGCGGCAACTGCAGCGTTCGAACGCGGCAAGCTCGCAGAAACCGACATCCGGTGGGCGGACGCCGCAAGGCACTACGCGACGGCGGCGAGGCTTGCGCCCAATTTCCCCCGTCTCTTCAAGGCACGGGAATATGCGTGGCGCAGCGGCGACTACATCGGGGCGTTTCGGCTTGGCGAGGATCTGACCGAGGCAGCCGAGGCCGAGCACGGCGTGGGGAGCCCCCAACAGGCGGCCGCGCTCAATGAACATGCCCTCACACTCGATGCGCTCGGTCGGTATGCGGAAGCAGAGACGCTTTATCGACGCGCCATCGATATCGCCGCGACCAACCCGGCGGTCCCGCTGAGCGATGCCGCAAGCTGGCTCAACAATCTCGCCAACTTGTGCCGCACGACCGGGAGAACCTACGAGGCCGAGTCGCTCTTTCGCGCATCCCTGGAGCGGACGTTGGAACTTCTCGGCCCCGACCATCCGGCCTACGCCACGCGTCTCAGCAATCTTGCCGGCGTGCTGCGAACCACCGGCCGCGGCGCGGAAGCCGAGACCCTGTACCGAGAGGCGCTGACGATCGACGGCAAGGCGCTCGGCGAGGCACACCCAGACTATGCCACCGACCTCAACAATCTGGCCGGATTGCTCTGCGCGATGGAACGGTTCGAAGAGGCGGCCCCACTCTATCGCCAGGCCCTCGCGATCGATGAGAGGACGCTCGGACCGCGACATCCGCTTTACGCAATCGACCTCAACAACTACGCGCGGCTTCTGGTGGCCTTGGGGAGGTTCGCTGAAGCCGAGCCGCTTTACAGCAAGGCGCTGGAGATCTTCGAGCGATCGATGGGATCGGACCATCCGGATCGGGCGAGGGTGCTCTTCAACTACGCCGAGCTCGTGGAAGCGACGGATCGACAGGGGCAGGCAGAGCGGCTGTATCGGGAGGCCATTGCAGTTCGAGAAAAGAGCCTCGGAGGCAATGACCTGGATTCCGCCCGCTACTTGAACAAGCTGGCCGGCCTGTTTTTCTCCATGGGAAGATGCGCGGAGGCCGACCAGACATATCGTGAGGCCCTTTCCATAGCCGAGCTCGGCTCCGATCACGGGCTTTACGCGGTCATCGTCGACAACCTCGCCACGTTCCTGCGGGCCGAAGGCCGCCTGGACGAAGCGGAACCGCTGCTTCGGTCCGCGTTGGACATTGCGTCACGCACCTATGGGCCCGGGAGCAAGGTCTACTGCCATGCGCTGGCGGACCTCGCACAGCTACTGTCTTCTCTGGGTCGAGACGAGGAGGCCGGATCACTGCGAATAGAGGCCCGAGCCATCCGGAAGAAAATGCGCCCGGACAATTGATAGCAGCCGCGACGGAACCCATGCCGACCACCCGCGAAACGATCCTTGGTGCGCTGCACGCTCTCCTGCAGACGCAATCGGCGCCGGTGATGCGCGGCGAGGTACTTCCCGAGCGCGTGCCCGCCGCCGGTCTGCTGATCCTGCGCGACGGCGACCCGGGTGAGCCCGCGGTCACGCTCTCGCCGCTCCGCTACCACTACCAGCACCGCGCCGAGCTCGAGGCAGTTGTCCAATCCGGCCCGGAGCGTAACGAAACGTTCGACAGGCTCGCCATCGGGGTTGGCGCGGCGCTCTCGGCCGACCGGACGCGTGGCGGCCTGTGCGACTGGGTCGAGGCGGAGGCGCCGCGGCCGGTCGACCTCGCCGTCGATGGAGCCGCCATGGTGAAGGCAGCCATTGTCTCGATCGTCCTGCACTACGCCAGCGCCGATCCGTTGGGTTGAGTGAGGCCTTAAGGTTCAACTGAATGCCTGCCCAAGCACAGCGGCCATCCATCCTTGCTGCAGAGACCGAACTATCGTGGCATCATCACGCGGATTGCGGAGAAAGACGATGACGCTCGGCCCAAGACCGCTTTTGGCCGTGTACGTGGCAGTCCTGGTTTGCCCGCTGAGCGAGGCTTGGGCGCAGGCGACCACCGACGCCTGCGGGCTCATGAGCCGGGACGACTTCCAGAGGTTTACGGGCAAGACAGAATACACCGACCCGACGGGAATGCCGTGGGGCGGCGGTACGGTCTGCGGCTTCGGCAATGGGCAAATTATTCTGCTGACCGAGGCCAACGCCACGCAGGTGATGGAGGGGTTTCTCGAGAGCGCTGAGAAAGACCTGGTGGCGCCGCGGACGCCCGTCGATGGGCTCGGCGATGGCGCGTTCTCAGTCTTGTTCGATCCCGAGGACAAATATCAGGATCACGGCGCCTTCGTCGTCTTCGGGGACGGCCCCCCAACGATCGCCGTCACCGTCTACGCGGAGGACGGGGAACCGGCAGAGGCGGCTCTGCCGGCGGCCATGACCGTTGCGAAAGCAGTCGCGGCGAAGCTGCCATAGATCGCGATTCATTCCTGCGAGGCTGAGGCACCGGACTGGCAGGCCTCGATGGCCGCCCACCCGACCCGGCATGATCTAGATAAGGACACACCCAAATGGCACGCGCACAGGGGGCGCGAGCGCGGATGGCGCTCGCGTTCGAGACGGTCTACGGCACCCCACCCATCAGCGGCTACACCCGGGTGCCGTTCGCCAGCACGACGCTCGGCTCCGAGCAGCCGCTGCTCAGCTCGGAGCTCCTCGGCTACGGCCGGGATCCGAGCGCGCCGATCAAGGATTCGGTGACGGCCGACGGGGATGTCGTGGTGCCGATCGATGCCGAGGCCTTCGGCTTCTGGCTGCAGGCCGCGTTCGGCGAGCCCGTGACCTCCGGCACCGGTCCTTCGACGCACGAGTTCCGCTCAGGGAACCTGACGCTGCCGTCACTCTCGATCGAGACGGCGATGCCGGAGGTGCCGCGGTTCGCAATGTACTCGGGCTGCGTCCTCGACCAGCTCAGCTGGCAGATGCAGCGCTCGGGGCTGCTGACCGCCACCGCCAAGCTGATCGCCCAAGGCGAGGCGGTCGCGACCACGACCGCCGCCGGCACGCCGGCCGAGCCGGCGCTGAAGCGCTTTGGCCACTTCAACGGCAGCATCACCCGGAATGGGGCGGCGCTCGGCAACGTGGTCTCGGCCGAGATCAGCTATTCCAACAACCTCGACCGCATCGAGACCATCCGGAGCGACGGCAAGATCGACGGCGCCGATCCCTCGATCGCGGCGCTGTCCGGAAAGATCGAGGTCCGCTTCGCCGACCAGGGGATGGTCAACCAGGCGATCGCCGGCGACCCCTGCGAGCTCGAGTTCGGCTACGCGCTGCCGTCGGGCGAGAGCTTCACCTTCGCCGTGCATGCCGTCTACCTGCCGCGGCCGCGGATCGAGATCGCCGGGCCGCAAGGCGTCCAGGCGACCTTCGACTGGCAGGCGGCACGGGATGCGACCGTCGGGCGCATGTGCACCGCCACCCTCGTCAACGACATCGAGGAGTACTGATCCTCACGGGAGCCCGCCATACCTCACGCGCAATCCGCACGACCCGAGGCCGGGTTCCGAGGGTTAGGGTACCCAAGCTACTGCTTTGGCTTCAGCTCCCACTGTAGATCCAGGGCGTAGTGGCCGTCGGCCCCGGTGTATTCACGACGCTCGCGGAAGCCAGTGCTTGCGATCGGATCGACGAAACCGACCGGCACGCAGATGTTGACCTGGCACTCCTTGCCGGCGCCGCAGCCGCCGGGGTTGCATTGCGGCTGCGGGGACGGGTGGGAGGAGAAGTCAGCGAAGGGATGCAGCACGAACCCCTCGCGGGCGTGGTCGCGAGGGGCTGCCGGCACAGCCGGCAGCACGCCGATGGCGTGAGGCTGCGACAGGAAGGTCGGCGCGTGTGTTAAGCCGATCCGCTGCGTGACATCGACCGCGGTCGCTTGGAAGGTCTCGACGCCGATGGTGTCGTCGCCTGCGATCTCATTGTTGACGATGAGGCCCCAGATCGTCGCGACGCCGGCAGCGCCGCCGAGGGCCGCGATCAGCCCGGCGCCGCCCGTGGCAATAATGATCGCCGTCGCGACGCCGATGGCGACCACCCCCGCAACGAACGCTCCGAGAAAACCGTCGTCCTCCGACAAAAGTGCCATGAGGGTCACGGCCCCGTCCGCCGGCAGATCGGCCTGGACCATCAACCTGTCGAGGATCTCGCGGTCGCCGGCATCATAGTCCTCGCCCGCGTAGACGTTGCTCGCAGTGGCGGTGTCGGGAACGGTCGGGGAGCTCAGGTCCGCGCCGACCACGGCCACCAGCGGCTCGTCGCTGCCGAAAAGGTTCTGGAAGCCGGTCTCGTCGATCGTCTCCAGCGCGTGCATCGTCCCGCTCAGGGTGAAGGTCGGAGTGGTCGAGCCTTCGACGAAAACGACCGGATCGAACATCTTCGGCCCCAGGACCCGCGGGCTCAGGAGTTCCGCCTCGTACCATTCCGGGGTCTCGCCGCAGGGCGGGGTCTGCCCGGGCTGGTGCCGACAGTCGTCGAGCTTGCGAGGCGGCGCGCTCCAGGTGGCAGCGCAGGGAAGGCCGTCCTGGACGCAGGTCTCAACTGGCGGAGTGCAGTCGCGGACCGTGCCCGGCGGCACGTTGTCGGCCACCGTTGAGGCCGGGAAGCAGGTGTGGATGACCCGCGGCTCGCCGTCATCCAGCCCGTCCGCCTGGGTCAGGAAGGTGCCATTGTGGTTGAAAAGGCGGAGCTTGTAGAATGCCCCCTCGTTCGCCGGCACTCGGAAATGCGCGCGGTTGAAGGTGGAACTTTGCGGGGCGGACGGCAAGGCGCAGGCGGCAACCTGGTCAATGGGCTCGTTGGTGTCGAAGTCGCGAATGACGGCCGTCGACTGGCTGCCTTGTCCTGGGAAGAACGGATCGAACACCAGCCGCGCGTCCGTGGCATCCCAGAAATTGTAGCCGCGCAGGACGATCGTCGCGTCCTTCTTGACCACCGGGAACGCCAGGCAGGTCGCGCCGACGCACATCTGTCCGAGCGACGCATTGCAGATGTTGCTGTTGGTCTCGCAACTGATACCGGTGTCGACCCCGTAGGGCGTGATCCCCTCGCCGGCGTTGCCGGTCGCGGCAAGTGCCGGGTCCCGGGCGAATACGCCGCCGCCGAGCTCGATCCCGGTGAAGGACGGCGTCGCAAGCGACGCCAGGATCTGGGTCGCGAAGGTGCCGTCCGGATCGGTCTCGATCTTTGTCAGCATCGATCCGACGGTGATCGCGCGACCGCCGGGCTCCCCGTCGGGATAGCTGAAGTTGTTCGAGCAGAAGTTGAACCGCAGGTGCGGGATCGGCTGGCTGTTGAACAGGACGCCGGTGCGAAGCCGGTCCCAAGCCGGCGCCGCATCGCAGGCGCCGGGGTCGTGGGCCCGGAGATCGCCCAGAAGCTCGATGCGCTTCGCGGCCGGGATCTCCGCGAGCGTTTCCCGGTAACCGACCAGCTGCGCGCGGACCGCGTCAGGCTGGTCTGCGACCAGGCCCTTGACCGCTGTCTCGACCCGGCCGTCCGCCTGGCCGGCACCGAGCCGGCCGATCGTGCACATGGTGTTGAAGACGACGGCCGCGATCGCTTCGCGTGTCGGGCCCGGCGGCAACGTTTCTAGTCCCGCGACGATCCGGGTAGCCGCATCTCGGGAGGTGGGCTTCTCCGAATCGCAGGCCGCCACGGAAAGAACCAGAAGACCAGCGGCGGCAGCGCAAAAACGCCTCATCCGTCTATCCCTCCGGTGCAAAATCGAACAGCACGAGAAACAGCGACGACGCCTTTCCCGCAGCCTAGCCGATTCCACCCGGCCTCGCCACCGACACTCGCATTGGCTGCTGCGGAAACCGATCCCGTCATCAACAGGAAGCACACATGCTCAGACTCGATCTCTCGGCCGGGCCGCGCTGGCTCGACCTCGGCCATGGCGTGCGGCTGGAAACCGCCCCCCTTACCACCGCGCTGATGGTCGCCGCCCGCAGCGACCCGGCACTCGAAGCGCTGCCCGAGACCGCCTCCGACGAGGCGCGGGCGCTCGTCTTCGCCAAGGCGATCGCGCGGATCGCGGTCAGCGACTGGGAGGGCGTTGGCGACGCCGACGGCAACCCGGTGCCCGTCACGCCCGAAGGCCTCGACGCGCTTCTCGAGGTCTGGCCGATCTTCGAGGCTTTCCAGGCGCGCTACGTCGCCGGCGGCCTGCTGCTGGATGCGGAAAAAAACGCCTCCGCGCCCTCGCCGACTGGCACTTCGGTGGGGGTGACCGCTACTGCGCAGCGTGCCGACCGTGCGACGGCCTCGGGCAACCCTGCCCAGACTGCCCGGCGCGGCTGAACCGCCCGCAGACCTTCGACGGCTGGCAGGTCTGGGATCTCGTGCTTCGCCTCGGCGGCCAGCTTCGGGTCGTTCCCGGTGCGGTCATCGGCTGGGACCTGGGTACCGCCCTCCGGCTCGCATCCGCCCTCGGCATCGCGCCGACCGTCGCAGCCGAGCTGCTTCCGGAAATCGAGGCGGTGATGGTGCGCAAGCTCAACCAGGCGGGCGAACCCTGAGCAGCCCTGGAACGAGCAACCAGATCACCATCAGGGTGAGAGAAAGCCAGATCGCCACGATGATCACCACGCCGGTCTTGCTCGTCGGGTGGCCTTCGAGCTGCGCCGCGGTTGCCCGGTATTCGTTCATCAGCGGCGCGGGGATCAGCCGCACCGCGACCAGGACGCCGAGGGGTACAAGGATGAGGTCGTCGAGGTAGCCGACGACCGGCACGAAGTCCGGAATGAGGTCGATGGGCGACAAGGCGTAGGCCACGACCGCCCCCGCCAGCAGCTTCGCATACCAGGGCGTCCGCGGATCGCGCGCGGCGATCCACAGCGCTCGTACGTCGCGCTTGACCGCGCGAGCCCAGACCCCCGCGCGCGTAGTCGCTCGTTCCAGCATCCGACCAACAGCCCCAATGCTTCGGCTTGGAGGCTAGCACCGCATCCTTGGCCCACGAAAGGGAACGAGATGACCGAGAAGCGGGTCAGCGTCAGGCTCGCCGTCGTCGGCGGCCGCGAGGTGCGCGCCGAGCTCGAGGGCATTGGCGAGGCCGGCAACCACGCCTTCGGACGGCTTGGCCGCGAAATGGAGTCGGCGAACGCGCGCCTCGCCGCCTTCTCGCGGCGGGTGACGATCGCGATGACGGCCGCGGTCACCGCCGCTGCGGCCGCCGGCGTGGGGCTGGTCCGTTCCGGCCTCGCTGCCGTCGACGCGCAGGGGAAGCTCGCCCGGTCGCTCGGTACCACGGTCGCCTCGATCGGGGTGCTCGAGCGGGCGGGCGAGCTCGCCGGCGTCGCGATGTCCGGGATCGAGCAGACGACCGGGGAGCTGACCCGGCGGCTCGGCGAGGCCGCCGACGGCGCCGGTCCCGCTGCGGCGGCGCTCGCCCGGCTCGGACTCTCGGCGACCGAGCTCCTGGCGCTGCCACTCGACGAGCGGGTCGAGTCGGATCAACGCGGCGATCGACGGCTTCGTGCCTGCGGCCGAGCGCGCCGCCGTCGCCGGAGAGGTCTTCGGCGCGAAGGGCGCGGCCGCCATGGCGCGGCTCGACACCGCGACGCTGCGCCAGGCTACCCAGGACGTGCGCGACTTCGGCCTCGCGGTCTCGGAGACCGACGCCGAGCGCATCGAGCGCGCCAATGCCGCGGTCTCCCGGCTCGGGCTGGTCTGGCGCGGGCTCGCGAACCAGCTCGCCGCCGCTGCGGCGCCGGCGCTGGAGCGGGTGGCGAACGCCATGCGCCGGAGTTCGCCCGCACCACCGGTCCGGTCGGCATCGCGATCCACGGCCTCTTCGACAATCTCGGCCGGCTCGCAGCCTACGCCGCGACCTTCGCCGGCATCATGGCCGGGCGCTCGGTCGCCGGGCTCGTCGCCGCCGCAGTCTCGGTGCGCTCGCTCGCGACCGCCCTCGTGGTGCTGCGCGGCGCGCTGATCCGCACCGGCATCGGCGCGCTCCTCGTCGGAGCTGGTGAGCTTGTCTACCAGTTCGGCCGGCTCGTCGCCGGCGCCGGTGGTTTCGGCAATGCGATGTCGCTCCTGGGCGACGTCGCGGCCGAGGTCTGGGAGCGGATCAAGGCGGGCGGTGCGTCGCTCGCGCTGTCGCTGCAGTCGGTCTGGGCGAGGATCGAAGCCGGCTGGCTGAAGACCCTCTCCGGCATCCAGCGGAGCTGGGCCGACTTCCTGCATGCGGTGACGAACGGACTCGACGCCGTGCCCGGGATGGAGGAGGCGACGCTCGGCCTGAGCGAGGCCGCCATCCGCGCCGGCTCGGCCTTCTACGAGACAGCAGCTGCCGCCGGCGAGGCCAGCGCCCGCGCCGACGATCTGGCGGCTTCTGCCGCGGCTGCAGCTTCCGCCGCCACCGCCCCGCTCCGGTCGCTTGAGGCGCTGCGTGACGCGATGGCAACGGCGGCCGCGGAGACCGAGACAGCACAGCCGACGCCGGCCGGGGTCCCTGGCGCCGCTGACGGCAGCAGCGCCGGTGTCGGCGGGCGGCTCCGCGGCATGGCCGATGCCCTCGACACCGCAAAGCAGGCGGCAGGCGGCGCGGCCGACGCGATCGGTGAGGTCGACGACCGCACAACCGAGCTCGCGACGACGCTGCAGAGCAACGTGGCGCAAGGCCTCGGCAGCCTCTTCACAGGGCTGATCAGCGGCGCGACCTCGCTCCGGGACGCACTCGGCTCGGTCATCTCCCGCCTTGGCGAACTGGCCCTGACCAAGGGCTTCGAGACGCTGCTCGCCGGAGCCGGCTTCGGCAACGGGCCGCTCGGCCAGCTCGCGAGCTTCCTCTTGCCGACGCCGAGGGCATCGGGCGGGCCGGTGGCGGCGGGCATGCCCTACCTCGTCGGCGAACGCGGCCCCGAGCTGATCGTGCCGCGGGCGCCGGGCCGGGTGATCCCGAACCATGCGCTCGGATCGTCGTCGGCTCAGGGCACCCCAGTCGCGATCACGGTGCAGGTGACCGGCGCGCGCGGCAACGCCGAGATCCGGCAGATGGTCGAGGCGGGGGTCGCGCAGGGCCTGCGCGCCTATGACGCCCGGCTTGCCGACCGGGTGGCGCGGATTGGCGCCGATCCACGGTTCCGGGGATAGCCATGGCGATCGTCTTTCCCCTGGCACGGTCGGTCTTCGCCGACCGGCTGAAGATCGCGGCCTTCCGCTGGCAGCTGCAGCCCTTCGTCGAGAGCTCGGGCACCGGTTTGGGCCAGGTCATCACCAATGAGATCTCCCCGCGCCGCTGGCGCGCCGAGGTCGAGCTCGCCCGCATGCCGCACGCGGACGCTGCCGACATCCAGGCGCTCGTCGATGCGATCGGACCGTCGGGCACCTTTTACCTGCATAACCCGGCCCAGCTCGGGCCGCGCGACGATCCGACCGGGAGTGCCGTCACCGGCTATGCCGTCGCGATCAACGCGACGAGCGACAACAAGGTGCTGAAGCTCTCGGGTCTGCCGGCGGGCTACACCCTTCGCCGCGGCGACATGCTGCACTTCGACTATGGCCCGAGCCCGACAAGGCGCGCACTGCACCGGATCGTCGAGGACGCGACCGCCAACGGCTCCGGCACCACCGGCTTCTTCGAGGTGCGGCCGTTCCTGAAGGCCGGCACGACGACCGGCCTCCTCGTGACGCTGGTCCGGCCCGCGGCGAGGATGATGCTCGAGCCTGGCTCCTTCAATCCCGGCACCGAGGGTCCGGTCAATACCGCGGGCATGTCCTTCACCGCCATCGAGGTCCGCTGATGCGTGCGATCGACCCGACCGCCCAGGCACTCCGCGAAGCCCGCGGCGGCCTCGCCGAGCGGATGCTGATCTGGATCGAGGCCCGGCACCGGCTGACCGGCGAGACCGAAGCGCTCGGGCTCTGGACTGGCGAAGACAGCGAGACGATCACCGTCACCGACATGTGGACCGGCGCGCCGGCAACGCGGGTCTTCCATGGCGCCGGCTCGACCCTCGGCATCGCAGGCGTTCAGCACGAGGCCGGGCTCTCGGTGCGGCCGGTCCGGCTCTCGCTCTCGGCCCTGAGTGCGCCGGTCATCGATGCCGTGCGGCTCTACGACCCGCGCGGGGCCCGGGTTCAGATCTGGAGACGCACGCTCTCACCCGACACCGGGCTCGCCGTCGGCGTGCCCGAGCCCTGGTTCAAGGGCTTCTGCAACAAGGCCCCGATCCCGCGGCCGGAGCCCGGCGGCGAGGCGGTGCTCGCGATGGAGCTCGTCTCGACGACCCGGCTCGTCGCCATCCCGAACGGGCGGAGGAAGTCGGATGCGGCGCAGCGCACCCGCGATCCGGACGACCGCTTCCGCCGCTACAAGGCGATCGCCCGC
Organism: Amaricoccus sp.; assembly: GCA_046348915.1. Classification (GTDB taxonomy): domain Bacteria; phylum Pseudomonadota; class Alphaproteobacteria; order Rhodobacterales; family Rhodobacteraceae; genus Amaricoccus. Next base: position 346,841 of record JAXMDH010000017.1, on the reverse strand, counting down.
ACCATCGACGTGCCCTGGGGCGAGAAGGATGGTCGGGTCATCGGCGGGCGGTGACCCAGATGTCGCGCAGCCTTACCGCCCGGTCCTCGCAGCGAACTCCGCCGTGGAGTTGCGTGCGGGATACGGGCAGTCCGGAATCGGCACCCCGAGGTGGGCACAAAGCGGCTCCCAGCCATCGCCGAGCGTGTGCACCAGCAGGCGCTCCGCCGGCACGGTCGTCTTCACATCGGCCACATGCGCTTTGTAGACCGCGAGCACGTGGTCCCGGTCGTGCACGCGGCCCCCGAAGACCTGATTGCCGACGAGCGCGACCCCGAGGGATTCCGGATCATGGTCTCCGGAGGAGAACGCTGCGATGGTATTGCGAAAGCTTTCCCACCAGCTCTCCGGCGACCGCCAGGTCAGAATGACCTTCGCGTCGGGGTAGGTTGCGACGAGATCGCGCCAATACCAGGCTGACGGAAAGTCGACACAGGACTGGTAGCCGGCAAAGAGCTGCTCCCAATCGGGAGGAGCGCCCTTCGCAAGGGCACGCCATAGCCGCTTCTGCTCCGGATCGCGGCCAACCTCGGACATATGGTGGCACGGCCCGAACCCAAGGATGTTCAAGGCCTCACGCATCGAGTCCGTGCCGGTTCGACCGAACCCGGTTCCGATCACGCTGAGTGGCATCGCGTCCCTCCCCCGAGGCGGCACATTACCCAGTGTCTGGCGGTCGAGCCAGCAGAGAGGCTCGATGGAATGTGGCGGTCTTCAATTGGAGCAACCTCCAATCGGGTCGCCTGCGCGAACACTCTCAGAGTCAGGTCGGCACCGAGGACAGGCGCTCACGGGTTCTTGCAGGTTTGGAGAACCGGCCACTCGGCGAGGCGGAAGAGAGGAAAGGTCCTTGTCGATGACCGGCCAGCTTACCCGCCTTCCCGACTGGCGCAGCCGGCTTGGCGACTACCTCGCCGCAGCCCGGACAAGACCGTTCCGCTATGGCGAGCAAGACTGCGCCCGCTTCGCTGCCGGGGCGATCGAGGCGTTGACCGGCACCGATCCGATCGCAGAGCTCGGCATCCGCTACACCACCCTCGCGGGCGGGCACCGGGCCTTGCGCCAGCGCGGCTACCGCGACCCGGTTGCCTTTGTCCGCGCGAACTTCGCCGAGATCCCGCCGTCCTTCGCGCGCATGGGCGACCTCGCCGTCGTCGAGACCGCCGCCGGTCCGGCCCTCGCCGTCGTCGGCGGAGCCGAGCTCTTCGCGGTCGCGCCCGAGCGCGGCCTCGTCGTCCTGCCGCGGACCGCTGCCGTCACCGCATTCAGGGTCTGACATGCCTCCTGTTGGAGCTGCCATCGGCGCATTCTCTGGCCTCGGCGCCTCGATCTCGACCGCGCTCGGCGGCGCCGCCCTCTCGGGCTTCGCTGCCCGGGCCTTCGCGCAGATCGCGGTCGGCTCGATGCTCTCGGCGGTCGGGCGCATGCTCGCGCCGAAGCCGAAGTTGGCACGGCAGGGTGTGCGGACGAGCGTCGGCTTCGGCGAGGACGCGCCGGCGTCGATCGTCCTCGGCCGCTACGCCACCGCTGGCGACCTCGTCTACGCCGGCAGCTACGGCCCGAACAACGCCACCTACGTGCTGGTGCTCGAGCTCGGCGACCTGCCGGCGCGGCTCCACCGTGTAATGGTCAACGGCGAGTGGGTGACGCTTTCGGCGACCGAGACGGACAAGGGCCGTGGCGTCGTCGAGTACCGCGACAAGAAGGGCGAGGACACCCTCTGGATAAAGGTCTTCGACGGCACCCAGACCTCGACGAGCCCCTACCTGCTCGAGGTCTTCGGCGACGATCCCGACCGCCCCTGGCAGGCGGACATGGTCGGCCGCGGCATCCCCTATGCGGTCGTCTCGGCCAAGTTCAACCCGAAGATCCACCGGGGCATCCCTGAGTGCCTGTTCGAGCTCAACGGCGCCCGGCTCTACGATCCACGGCGCGACAGCTCGATCGGGGGCGCCGGCCCGCAGCGCTGGACGAACCCGGCAACCTGGAGCGGCTTCGGGGACGCGGCAAACGAGAACCCGGTCGTCCAGATCTACAACCTGATGCTCGGGCTGAAGGACCCGGTGACCGGAGAGCATCTCTGGGGTGGCAGCGACATCCCTCAGCGCGATCTCCCGGTCGCCTCCTGGTTCGCGGCGATGAACGAGTGCGATCGCGAGATGCCGAGCGCGGACGGCGACGAGCCGCAATACCGCGCCGGCATCGAGATCGCGCTCGAGGAGGAGACGGCGCCGGCCGACGTCATCGAGACGCTGCTCGCCGGATGCCAGGGGCAGATCGCCGAGGCCGCCGGGTCCTGGGTGATCCGCGCCGGCCCGCCGGCGGCGCCGGTCTTCGCCTTCTCCGACGACGACGTCATCGTCACGAGTCCCGAGGAGCTCGACCCGTTCCCGGGCCTCGACCAGGTCTTCAGCGGCATCAGTGCCCGCTACCCCGAGCCCGAAGACGGCTGGAACGACAAGGACGCGCCGCGCCGAGTGAATGCCGGCTACGTCATCGAGGATGGCGGACGGCTGCGCGTCGCTTCCCTGAGCTTCCCGAGCGTTCCCTTTCGCGCCCAGGTGCAGCGGCTGATGGCCTCGGCCTTGAAGGACGGCCGCCGCTTCCGCCGCCACACCGTGGTACTGCCGCCCGAGGCACGAGCGCTCGGGCCGCTCGACACCGTCGCCTGGACCAGCGACCGGCATGGCTATGACGGCAAGCAGTTCACCGTCGACCTGATCGAGGATCTCCCGAGCGGCTGCGTCGCGCTCGCGCTCCGCGAGGTCGATCCTTCCGACTACGACTTCGCCGCTGGCGAGTTGCTGCCGACCAGCGTCGGCTTTCTCGGCCGACCGGACCGCCTGCCGCAGCCGCTCGACTTCGGCGCCGAGGGGGTCAGCCTGCCCGATGCCGCGGGCAATGCCCGCCGGCCCGGGATCAGGCTCGACTGGAACCCGCTCCGGCAGGCCACGGGCGTCCGCTACCAGCTGCAGCTCCTGGACCGGCCGGACGACTTGCCGCTTCTCGGCGGCCACGACACGTCGGACGACGACTGGTCTCCGAGCTACCTCGAGGTCTTCGCCGGTGTCCCGCTCGAGGTCGAGGCGGATGCGCCGCTCGTCGCCGATACCCTCTCCGACATCCTGGCCGGCACCACGATCATCACCGCCAACGTGTTGCCGGCGGCCTGCTACCGCATCCGCGCCCGCTACGTGCCGAACGGCGGCTGGTGTCCCTGGATCGACGTCGAGACCCCGGACACCCGGGTCTCGGCGATCGACCTCGATGCGGCGCTGAACAGCCGCATCGACACCGCGGCATCGGCGGCTGAAGCCGCTGCTGCCGATGCTGCCGCTGCCCTCGGCATGGCGCAGGATGCGCTCGACCAGGTGACGACGCTCGCCGGGGACACGATCTCCGATCTCGAGCACCTGCTCGAAGAGCTCGGCGGCATGGATACCGGCGACATCGTTGCCGCCCGCACGCTGGCGCTTGCGGCGCTGCAGACCGGCTGGAACGCCGACCCGACCTTCCAGCTCTGGAGCTCGGGCACGCTGGATCGCTGGTCGACCGCCGGGCTGTCGACCAGTGCCTCGCCCTTCGCCGGTGTCTACGGCGGCGGCCTCGCGCTCGACATCCCTGCCGGTGCGAGCGCGGCGACGCTGATCGCGAGCTCGGCCGTATCCGGGCAGATGCCGGCCGCCGATGCCGAGGCGCCCTGGCTCGTCCTCTACGCGCTGGTGACCTTCACCGCAGGGAGCCCCGAGGCACTGCGGGTCCGCGCCGAGTGGCTGGCGCACGGCGCGAGCGCCTGGACCCGCGGCGACATGCTCGGGCTGACAGCACCGCTGGCGACGTTCAGCCAGCACGGACTCGCTGCCAGGCCCGGCCAAGCGCAGGGCTTCGAGGTGCTGGTCAAGCGGCCGCCGGCGCTCGGCGCCAATGCCGACGGCGTCCGGCTGGTGCTGGAGAAGGTCTCCTCGGTCACCACCGCGGTCGACTGCGACCTCCATCTGCTCGGATTGCGGAAGGCGACCGAGGCGGAGGTCCTCGCAGGGCAGGCGCCGGGTGCGCTCAGCGCAGCGATTGCGACGCAGCAGACCGCGATCACCGGCATCTCGGACGCGCTCGCGGCGCTCTCCGCGAGCCTTGCCACGACGGCACCGGGCGGCGTCGTGTCGCTCCTCGCCTCGACCTACCTGACCGCGGCGCAGACCAATACGGCGATCTCCGCCGCCTCGACCAGCCTGTCCGCCTCGATCGCCGGCGTCACCTCGAACCTCGCGACCAACTACTACACCCGGGTGCAGACCGATGCCGGGATCACCTCAGCGGTCGCCGCCCTCAACACCACCCTCGGCGCGCAGATCGGCGCGAACGCCGCCGCGATCAGCGACGAGGCCGCCCTGCGGGTCGCCGGCGACAGCACCCTCGCCGGCCGGATCGGCACGCTCGAGGCGCGGCGCGACCCGGGTGCCGTCGTCAGCAACGGCAGCTTCGCGGACGGCCTCTTCACCGGCTGGAGCGGGGCGACTGTCCCGGCGCAGTTCAGCGTCGTCGCCCGCGGCGGCACCGTCTCGGCGCAGCAGAATGCGCCGGCAGCGTTCATGGCGAAGATCGCCATCGACGCCACTACCACCCGGACGGTCGTCAACGAGCGCTTCGAGGCGCACCCGGGGGACCGGGTCAGCGCCGGCTTCATGTACGCCGCCGGCGGCACGACGCCCTCGGTCAGCCTGCGCATCGTCATCCGCTGGCTCGACGCCGCCGGCACCAGCCTCGGGGTAACGTCGGTCGGGATCGACGCCTACGCCGGGACCGCCTGGGCGCGGTTCACCAGCGACACGCTCGGCCCGGCGCCGGCCGGCACCGCCTTCGTCCGCATCGAGCTCTCGCGGCTCGCGGGCGGCGTCGGCGACGCCTACGTCACTGGCGTCGACGTCCGGAAGGGCGACCCGGCGGCGCTGGCGCGGATCACCGCGACCGAGGCGGTGGCGACGAGCGCCCAGGGTGCGATCTCGACCCTCTCCGGGCTGATCACCGCCTCCTTCGGCACCCAGTCGGCCTTCGTCTCGCAGACCCAGAGTGCGGTCGCGCGGGTCGACGCCCTCAGTTCGACCTGGGTGATGCGGCAGAAGGCCGGCGCCGCCGTCGGCGTCGCCGAGGCCGTCGCCTTCAACACGCCCGGCGGGGCGGCGATCTCCACCCTCAAGTGGAGCTATGACTACATCGACCTCGACGGCCGGGTCGGCGCGCGCGATCTCGTCATCTCCGACTCGACCAACCTCGTCCCCGACGAGCAGCTGCAGACGAATGCGGTCTGGAACCCGTCGAAGTCGGCCGAATGGACGCTCTACCCGGTCAGCGGCGACGTCTCCTCGCTCGGCACCGCCGGCACCCTCGGCGTGCTGAAGTGGAACAACACCGGGGTGACGACCGGCAGCGCGATACTCACCGCCGGGCAGGCCTTCCCGGTTAGGCCCGGCGACGTCCTCGCCTGCTCGTTCCGGACCCGCAACACGTCCGGCACCGCGCAGTACTATGCCTACGCGCAGCTCCAGTTCCTCGACAAGGACGGGGCTGCGATCGCCTCGCCCTCGACCGTCGCGCTCTCGACGCCGACGGTCATCACCCACAACAGCAACGTCAGCTGGCCGACCAAGGAGGTCACCGTGCCGGCGGGCGCCTGGACCGCCCGCTGGCGCTGGGTCGTCGACCGGGCACAGACGACAGCACTCGTGCTCCTCTTCTCCGCCCCGGTGGTCCGGCGGCAGGCGCAGACGGTCGAGATCGCCGATGGAGCGATCACTGCGGCGAAGGCGAACTTCAGCGACCTCGGGGCTGTCTGCGCGACGCTCGGGTCCTGCACCATCACCTCGGCGCTCAACTTCGCCGATGGCGTCGTCATCACCGACGCGCTGGCGAACTTCGCGGTCAGCCGCACCGCCTGGGCGGCGACCGGCACCTCAGTCCCGACGGCGCGCAACGCCTGGGCGACGATCCAGACCGTCACGATGACCCGCCGGGCCGGGAGCTCGATGCTGATGATCGGCGCCTTCGGCTGGGACGGTGCCGGCTCGAACCCCGGCAACACCCAGGTACGCTTCAAGCGCGGGTCGGGCGTCCTCAACACCTTCTCGATCGAGCGCCCGGCGCGCGACGGCGGCAACGCCATCCACCAGTGGATCGACTCGGCGAGCGTCTCCGGCGCCCAGAGCTACACGATGGATATCTGGATCCCGAGCGGCTACGACAGCGGCTTCTCCTGCCTCGACGCCACCGTCTACCTGCAGGAGCTCGTCAAGTGATCGATATCGAACCCGACCCGCCGCGGGTGTCGCCGATGGTCGACTGGACCGTCTACGACCTCGCGACCGGGGCCGTGCGCCGCTCCGGCGCCGCTTCGCCCGAAGACGCCGCCCTGCAGGCCGGCGACGGCGAGGCGGTCATCCTCGAGGCCGTCGACGCCGGCACCCACTACCTCGTCTCCGGCACGCCCACGCCGCGACCGGTACTCGCCTTCGACACGCTCGCGGTCGCGGCCGACGGTGTGGACAGCGCCACGCTGCTGCTCCCGGGCCCCTTCGTCGCGGTCATCGACGGCGTCGCCTACGAGCTCACGGACCTACTCGAGATCGCCAGCGACATGCCGGCGACCTACCGGGTGGTGATCCGGCACTTCCCCTGGCGCGACTTCCGCGCGGAGATCGTCGCGTCATGAGGCTCCTGATCCGCAAGGACATCGCGGCGCTCCGCCGTGCCGGCATCACGCAAGCGAACGCCATGGTCGGCGCGGTCCGGTCGAGCTTCGTCACGGTCATCCCGGCGCAGGACATGGTGTACCTCGAGAAGGCGGCCGAGGCACGCCGGTTCCTGACCGCCTGGCCAACACCCGAGGACGTGCCGGCCGAGGTCAGCCCCGATCCCGAGCTCGGCTACCCGTTCGTGCTCGCCGAGGTCGGCATCACCGCGCCGAGCGCCCACGCCGTTGCGAGCATCTACGTTGTCGGCGCCGCCACCTTCCGCGCCGCCGGTGCCGCGCTCGAAGCGGTTCGGCTCGGCACGGTTGCGGCGATCGAAGCGGCCGAGACGCCGGCCGCGATCGATGCCGCGCTCGCCGCCTGCGCCGCCGCGCTTGCGACGGTTCCTGTCCCCTAACACCCCCGGAGACCCGAATGCGCGACCTCCTCACCCCGGACGCGTTCCGGGGCGATCCCTATGGCTGGCTCACCAACCAGATGAGCCACGTTCTCGCCGGCCTCGCCGGCGCCTGGCTGGTGCTGACGCTCGCGACGATCGCCGGGCTGATCGGCAGCGCGTTCGGAAAGATGGCCGGCGGGCGGTGAACGCGCCGGGTCTGCTCGGGCTTCTCGCCGCAGCGCTTGTCTCGGGCAGCCTGGAACTAGTGCAGCTCCGCCGCGGCGGCACGCTCATCGATGGCTTGCAGGATTTCGCCTTCGTCATGGCGGGTGCGGTCTGGACCGTCTCCGGCGGCTGCCTCCTGCTGTGGCTCCTCGTCGCCGCCGGGCTCTTCGCGGGCACCGCCCTCCGGGCGCGCGGAAAGGCCTGAGGAGATGTCGGCACCTTTCGGCCCGAAGCCCATCGCCACCGCGGAGGCCGGCGACCTCCTCATGATCACCCGCGGCACCGGCGCCGCGCTGGAAGTCGAGAAGCTCGATCCGGTTGCGGCCGCGACCGCCGCGCTGATCGCCGCCGGCATCGACGCGCTCCTCGGCGGCGATGCCTGGCGCAGCGGCGGCGGGAGCGGCACCGGCAGCTCGGCGAGCACCGTCCTGCACGGCAGCGGCGCACCGGCGTCGGAGCTCGGCAACACCGACGACTTCTACATCCGCACCTCCGACTGGACGATCTGGGGCCCGAAGGCCGCCGGCTCCTGGGGCGAGCCTGTCCCGCTCATCGGTCCGGCGGGCAGCAACGGGACGAACGGCAGCAACGGCAGCAACGGTGCGGCCTTCTTCTCCGGCGCCGGAACGCCGGCGAGCGGCACCGGCACAGACGGCGACTGGTACTTCGACACCGCGGCGAGATCGCTCCACGGCCCGAAGACCGCTGGAGCCTGGGGCTCGGGAACCTCGCTGGTCGGCGCCGCGGGCGCTGCCGGCGCCACCGTCAACCTGCGCAAGACCGCGACCCACATCGAGTACCAGCACGTCGGCGATGCCGACTGGACCCAGCTCGTCGTGTTATCCGACATCACCGGCCCCGGCGGCGCGGCCGGCAGCAACGGGACGAACGGGACGAACGGCGCCGACGGCGCCACCCTCGCGGGCATCAACCCGCAGTCCGCCACCAGCTACACCCTGGCGCTCGGCGACGCATCAAAGCTCGTCGAATGCTCGAACGCGGCGGCGATCACCGTCACCGTGCCACCGCAGAGCTCGGTCGCCTTCCCGATCAGCACCGTCGTGCACGTTGCGCAGGCCGGCGCCGGCCAGGTGACGATCGCGCCGGGCGCTGGCGTCACGATCAAGCTCCACGCGGACTTCAGCCCAAAGACCCTCGGGCCCGAGGCCGTCGTCTCGCTCGCCAAGGTCGCCACCGACACCTGGCGGCTCTTCGGCTTGCTCGAGGTCGCCTGATGCTGGTCGGAGTCGTTGCCTCGCAGGTGCCGTCGAAGGCAGAGGTGGTCGCCTCGGGCGGCGTCATCGCCGACGCCGTCATCGATGGGGTCGCATACCGGACCTACACCTTCACCGGCAGCGGCAGCTTCATCCTCGCCGATGCGGCCGGGAAGACCTTCGACATCCTGCTCGTCGGCGGCGGGGCGTCGGGCGGCACCGCCACCTCGACGTCCGCCGGCGGCGGTGGCGGCGGGGACGTGCATCCAGAGTACGGGCTGACGCCCGCCCCGGCACCTACCCGATCGTAGTCGGCGCCGGCGGCGACTCCGTCGCGGGGAGCGAGCGCCCGCGGCGACGCCGGCGGCAGCTCCTCCGGCCTCGGCTACACCGCGCCGGGCGGCGGCGGCGGGGCGGCGCCGCTTCCTCGACCGCGACCGGCGGCAATGGCGGCAACGGTGGCGGCGGGGGTGGTCGGACCGCGGCCGGCACCTATCCCGGCGGCAGCTCGATCACCGCCCGCGGCTACCCGGGCGGCTCCGGCAACGGCGACGCCGGAACAACCACCAACCGCTGCGGCGGCGGGGTGGTGGCGCCGGCGGCCCGGGCGTCGCTGCCGGGACCCTCGGTGCGGGCTACGCCGGAAGCGGCGGACCCGGCCTCGAGCTCGCCTTCGACGGGGTCCCGACCTGGTACGGCGCCGGCGGCGGCGGGGTCTCGGTCAACAACACCGCCGGCCACTACGGCGCCGGCGGCACCGGGGGCGGCGGCAACGGCGGCGGGGGCGCCGGCACCGGCATCGGCGCCGGCGGCGGCGGCAGCCGGTCCGGCGACAGCGGCGCCGGAGCCGACGGCATCGTCATCATTCGCCACATCCTCTGAAGGAGACCATCCTTGGCCACCTCTGCACCTCCACCGCCCCCGCCGCATCACATCCTCAACGACGGCAAGCAGCTCGGCGACATCGTCAGCCTCGGCGTCGTCGCCGGCGTGGCGCAGAACTGGCTGCCCGCGATCGCGAGCCTCCTCGCCATCCTCTGGTCGCTGATCCGCCTCGTCGAGTGGGTCCGCTGGCGGATCATCCTCCACAAGAAGGAGCCTTTCCTGTGAGCCGGGAGAACTTCGAGTCGTGCCTCGACTTCGTCTTCGAGCGCGAGGGCGGCTACGTCGACGACCCGCACGACCCGGGCGGCGCCACCAACATGGGCATCACCCTCGCGACGCTCGCGGCATGGCGCGGCCGTGCGGTCACCAAAGGCGAGGTGCGAGGGCTCTCGCGCGCCGAAACGGCGGCGATCTACCAGGACCGATACTGGCGGCCTGTCGGCGGCGACGCGCTGCCGACCGGGCTCGATCTCTTCGCCTTCGACACCGGCGTCCACTCGGGACCGAAGACCGCCATCCGCCTGCTGCAGAGAGGCCTCGGCGGCATCGATGCCGACGGGCGATTGGGTAGGCAGACGCTCGCGGCCGCGGCACGTGCCGATGGCCCGGCGGCGATCAGGCGCGCCTGTGCCGCCCGGCTCGCCTACATGCACGGACTCCGGAACTGGTCGCGCAACCAGAACGGCTGGACGAAGCGGGTGGCGCTCCTCGAGGCGCGCGCGACGCGGATGTGGCTCGAAACCGCCGGGCACGACCCGGCGCCCTTGCTCGGCGCCGAGGCGAAGCGGACCGAGAAGGCCAATGCTACTCGCGACGCCCAGGCGGCGGGCTCGTCGGGCGCCGCCGCCACGGCGATCGCCGGTGCGGTCACCCTGCTTCCCGACCGCATCGCACTCGCGATCACGGCCCTCGTCGTCCTCGCGCTCGGCTGCGTGATCTGGCGGCTGCTGCGCGGCCACCTGCACGACGTCGCTCGCCGGGCGGCCTTCACCGCCGAAGGGCGGCTCCTCGCGTCGCGTCGCGCCTGACACCCTCTCCCTCGAAAGGACTGCTCGAATGGACCTCCACGCCGCCGACGACCACGGCCTCGCCCCACTCTCCATATTCGGCGCCCGATCGTTCTGGCTCCTCGTCGTGTCGCTGCTCTGCGGCCTGCTCAGGGCCCGCGGCATCGATCTCACTGCCGCACTCGGCGTGCCCGACCCCGCCGGCGTCCTCGATCTCCTGATGCCGCTTGTCTCGCTTCTCGCGCCGCTTCTCGCCTGGCACGAGCGGCTGAAGCCGGCGCGCCGGCTGGTCGTGTTCGGGCCGCTGAAGTGACCGCCCTCATCGTCGCGATCGTGGCGGCAATCGCCGCCGCGGTCGGGTTCCGCAAGCTCGGCCGCTCCGAAGGGGCGGCCACCCTCGAGAAGGAGATTACCGATGCAGACCGCAAGGCTGCCGGTGCGTTGCGCCGTCGCGTCGCTGCTGCTGACAGCCGCGTGCGCGACCCGGCCGATCGTCGAGGCTACCGCGACTGAGCAGGCGCGCTGCGAGGCCTGGGCGGCGAGCCTACCGACGCGCAACGACGCCGACACGCCGGAGACGCAGGCGGAAATTGGGCATGCCTACGACGTGTTTGAGGCAGCTTGTCGCGGACCGGGGTGGTTGGACACCAGCCAGCACTAGCCATCGCGGATGAGCGAACTGGCGAGCGCTCGGATTTGCGCTCGCCTTTGGATAGGAATCGGTGATGATCCCGCTTCAGATCCCCCGACGTCGATCGCCGTCCGAGAGCGATTCATCTACGGCCGGGCAAAGTGAGACATGGCAAACAATAGCATTCCCAGCGGACTAGCGACCAATCCGACCTGACTGCCGCGATCCTCCCCGAACGCCCGAGCGCAGGACTATTTCCGAGACGAGTTGCTCACGGCGATAGGCCATGACGTGGATGCCAGCGACGCCGGGAATCTCGCGGATGCGCTGCATGAGTTCGATGCAGAGGGCGGTGCCTTCGGCGCCAGGGTTCGCGGCGCGTTCCAGACGGTCGACGACCGCGTCTGGGATTTGGACACCGGGAACGTGGGCGCGCATCCAGCGCGCCGCCTTGGCAGAGGCCAGCGGGCCGACACCCGCCAGAATATACGCGCGCTTGTCGAGGCCGAGCTCGCGCACCCGGTCCATAAAGACTTCGAAGCGGGCAAGGTCGAATATGTAGTTGGTCTGGATGAACTCGGCGCCGGCATCGATCTTCTTGGCCAAACGCTCGGCGCGGAGCTCGTAGGGCGGCACGCAGGGGTTCTCGGCGGCGCCCAGGAACATATGCGGGCGGCGGGTGATGGGGCGCCCGGAGAGGAACACGCCGTCGTCGCGCATCGTGCGGATGGTGCGGAGCAGCGTCAGTGAGTCTAAGTCGAAGACTGGCTTGGCGCCCGGCTGATCCCCGACGCCGGTGCCATCGCCAGTGAGGCAGAGGACATTCCGGACCCCCATCGCCGCAGCGCCCAGCACGTCGCCCTGGATGGCGATGCGGTTTCTGTCGCGGCAGCTGATCTGGTAGATGGTGCCGTACCCGGCCCGGGTCAGCAGCGCGCAGATGCCTATCGAGGACATGTGGCAGTTGGCGCCGGAGGCGTCCGTGGCGTTGATCGCATCGCAGACCTCGGCGAGGGGACGCGCGGCCTCGAAAACGTCGGCCGGGTCGGCGCTGTCGGGCGGGTTGAGCTCGGCGGTGACGGCGAACTTGCCGGCGCGTAGGGCGCGCTCGAGGCGGCTGCCCGAAGACATGGCGGCGGGCGGCGGCTCGTAGGGGCGGATGTGGTCGCCGGGGAGCTCGGCCATCAGCGGCTCGCACGCGGCGGTTCGTCGGCGAGCGGGGTGGTCGCCGGCTCGATCGCGCGGGCCTTGGGAAAGGCGCGGGCAAGCGCCGTCCGGGCGTTGTCGCTCGCCTGGCGGCGCCCGGCAGACTTCTCGCGGCTGACGCGCAGCCAGGACGAGGAGCCGGCTAAGCGCCGGTCGACCGGCGGCAGCACCTCTCGGATGCGGTCGCCGCCCTGCATCCGGCCGGCCCCTTCCCAGGCGAGGACCCAGACGCAGCGCATGGCTGGCTTCACCTCGCAAAAGCCCCCCTCTCGGACGCCGCCGCACGGGCCGTTGCGGAGTTCCTTCGGGCAGTTCATCGGGCAGGACATGCCGGTCGACGAAAGTACGCACTGGCCGCACATCCGGCAGTCAAACAGGAGCCGCTTCGCGGCGCGCTCGACGACGGCGACCGGTCGCTCGACGCGGTCGTAGCCGATGCGCACGAACAGCGGGTCGAGGCCGACCATCGCCCGCTCGACCAGCCGGTAGAGCCGCTCGTAGCCGGCAGCGTGGCGGACCGCAAAGAGCCGAAGCCGGTACATGCAACCTCCCTTTGCTCGCGCGCGTGGCAGTCAGAGGACGACCGGACGGACGTGAAGGCAAGTGCGAGGTATCGGTCGGCGCGACTCCGGCTCGATGCTCCTCAGGCGCCTCGCTCCACCCACAGCGCCCAAAGGGCGAAGAGGGGTGCGCGCCCGGAGCGCATCGCATGCCTGATCCATGGCGGGTTGTAGAAGGAGCCGCCCACCCCCGGCGTGAACCAGTCGCTGTCGCCTTGCTGAAACTCGCCATCCGAAAGAACGAGGTAGGTCTCCTCGGGTGCGTGGGCGTGGTCGGTGTAGCGGACCGAGGGGGCCAGCAGCGATACGCCGAGCCATACGTCGGTGCGGTTCTCGAGCCCTGCGGGCCCAAGGATCATCGCGTTGGCATGGCCGTCGGCGAAGTTGGCGCTGGCGGTCTCGTCGTAGCTGGCTCGGCGCTGCCATTCGAGGTCTGGCTCGACCGCGCGAAAGGCTTTGATCAGGGCGCAGAGGACCGGATCTTGCGTCTCGACGGCGAGGGCGGCATCGAGATGGGCGCAGACCGGCAGGCGGCTGCCGGGGCGCTCGCGCCGCGGCGCGGGCGTAGCCAGGGCCGCGGCGATCCGGTCGAGGGAGGCACCGGAGTCGGCGGACGGCGTATGCGCGCGGTAGGCTGCAAGCACCGCGTCGGTGAAGTGCTGCAGAGCGCGGTCTCGCTGCATGGGGTTTCTCCTACGCCGGATTGAGGGTTTCGGATTTCTTCAGCGCGGCGGCAAGGCCGGCGCCGACGATCGCATCGAAGCCCGCGGCGCGCATCGCCTCGATCGCGGCGGCGGTGACGCCACGGTAGTCGACGAAGGCGGCGACGGTGTCGGCGGGGTCCTCGCCGGTCTTCTCGAACAACCGGCCAGTCCCGATCAGGATGCCGAGGGCGGCGCGGCGGGCGACTTCCTCCGGAATGCCGTGGGCGACGGCGTCGCGCGTCATCGCGGCGGCGAGGAGCGCGGGATAGGCGGGGCCGGTTCCGGAATGGCCGGTCAGATAATCGATGTCGGCCTCACGCGGGACCTCGTCGCCGGTGCCGCAGGCGGCGAAGATGCGGGCGACGAGGGCCCGGTCGGCATCGGTGACGCCGGGGCTCGCGGTCCAGGGCGTGTAGGAGAAGCCAACCTCGGCCGCAGCGTTCGGCAGCGCGCGGACCACGCGGTCGGCGCCGGTCCGGGCGGCGATGTCGGCGAGCGGGACGCCGGCCATCACCGAGATCACTAGCTTGCCCTCCGCCGCGAGGCTGACCTGGCGCCAGTCCTGCGGTCGGACCGACAGGATCACCACCTCCGAGGCCTCGGCGAGGGCCCGGTTGTCGTTGGTCCAGGCTGCATCCGGCAGCCAGCCTGGCGACGCGCTGCGGCAGGAGAGGGTGAGGCGCGACGCGGGCAGGACGCCGCGCGCCACCAGCGCACGGGCGAGCGCGCCGCCGATCCAGCCGTTGCCGCCGACGATGCCGATTCGGGGGGTGTCCATGGACATAACCTCCGGTCAGTGGGCCGCGGCCGCCACCCGGTCGCGCTGGAGGGCGGCGCGGGAGAGGCGGTCGAGAAGGATGGCGACGGCGACGATGGCGAGGCCGGCGCGGAGGCCGAGGCCCATCTCCATGCGGGTGAGGCCGCGCGTGACCTCGGCGCCGAGGCCGCCTGCGCCGACGAGGCCGGCAAGGACGACCATGGCGAGCGAGAGCAGGATGCACTGGTTGAGGCCGACGACGAGGGTCGGCATCGCCGCCGGCACCTCGATCTTCGTCAGGATCGTCCGTGGCTCGGCGCCAATCGCCTGGCCGAGCTCCATCAGGTCCTTCGGCACCTGCTTGAAGGCGAGGGTGGTGAGGCGCAGCATCGGCGGAACGCCGTAGACGATCGTCGCGATGATCGCGGGAACCTGGCCCAGGCTGAAGATGATGACGGCGGGTATCAGATAGACCCAGGGCGGCACCGTCTGCATGATGTCGAGGATGGGGCGGAGCCCCGCCTCGAGCCGCGGGCGGCGGGCGGCGAGGATGCCGAGCGGGACGGCGATCAGGACCGAGATCGTCACCGCAACGACGACCAGGGCAATGGTCTCCATCGACTGCTTCCAGAGGTCCATGACGAAGCAGAAGCCGAGCGCGACCAGCGCGAGAACGGCCAGCCGCCAGCCGAGGAGCAGCCAGGCGAGAGCGGCGACGACGGCGATGACCACCAGTGCCGGCGGGAAGAGGAGTGCTGTCTGCACGCCGCCGACCACGGCGTTGACGACGAAGGAGATGGCATCGAACAGCGGGTGGAAGTTGGTGTTGAGCCAGTCGACGGCGGGGGCGAGCCAGGCGCCAGGGGAGAAGATCATGCCGCGTCCTTTCCGGTCTGGACGATGTTCTGGGTCAGGCGGTCGATGACGATCGTGAGGATCACGATGGCGATTGCGGCGTCGATCGACTTGCCGATGTCGAGGGTGCGGATCGACTCGTAGATCGACTCGCCGAGGCCCCCCGAGCCGACGATGCCGGCGATGACGACCATGCCGAAGGCCATCATCAGGCTCTGGTTGATCCCGGCCATGATCGAGGGCAGCGCGAACGGCAGGCGGATTTTCCAGAACATCTGGTTCGGCGTCATGCCGGTCGCCTGGCCGAGCTCGACGAACTGAACCGGTGTCCGGCGAATGCCTAGCGAGGTCAGCCGGATGGCCGGCGGCATCGCGACGATCAGCGTCGCGGCGAGCGCCGTCGCCGGGCCGAAGCCGAGGAGCGCGATCGCCGGCAGGAGGTAGATGTAGGGCGGCATGGTCTGGATGAGGTCGAGGATCGGCTCGACGAAGTGGTCGAGCTTCGGCAGGAAGCCGGCCAATACGCCGATTGGCAGCGCCAGCACCAGCGCGAGGCAGGTCGAGCTGATGACGAGGGCGAAGGTCGACATCGTCTCGGGCCAGAGGCCCATCAACCAACAGGCCGCGAGCCCAACGGCGGTCAGGATGCCGAAGGAGCGGCCGACGACGCGCCAGCCGATGAGGCCGAGGACGAGGGCGACGGCGAACCAGGGCGCGAGCTGCAAGAGCCAGAGGACCGCGTCGTAGAAGCCCTCGGAGACGGCGCGGATGCCGTCGAAGAGGAAAGCGAGGTTGTCGCTCACCCAGGTCAGGGCGTTGTCGACCCACGCGTCGAAGGTGTCGGCGATGACGGAAGTGTCCATGTTTTCACGCCCGCGCTTCGTTGGTGGTCGAGCCCTTGATCCCGTGCAGCAGGCTCCGCCAGCTGACGACGCCGACCGGGCCGCTGCCGTCCTCGACCGCGATCCCGGGGCCGGGGTGCGCGAGCGCGAGGTCGATGAGCTCGTCGATGTCGGCCTCGGGGTTCGTTGTCGGCAGGCTGCCGAGATCGGCCTCGGGGAAGCCGGCGCGGAATTCGGCGACGGGCAGCATGACCGAGTGCGCCTTGATCAGGTGGAGGCGCGAGATACCGGCGACAAACTCGGCCACATAGGCGTCGGCCGGGTTGAGGATGATTTCCTCGGCGGTGCCGACCTGGATGATGACGCCGTCCTTCATAATCGCGATGCGGTCGCCGATGCGGATCGCCTCGTCGAGGTCGTGGGTGATGAAGACGGCGGACTTGCCGAGCGACTTGGTCAGCTCGCGGAACTCGTCCTGCAGCTGGCGGCGGATCAGGGGGTCGAGGGCCGAGAATGGCTCGTCCATCAGGATGATCTCGGGATCGGCAGTCAGCGCACGAGCGAGGCCGACGCGCTGCTGCATGCCGCCCGAGAGCTCGCGCGGGAAGCGCTGCATCCAGTCGCCCAAGCCGACCTTGCGCAGCGAAGCCTCGGCGGCACGGTTGCGCTCAGTCTTGGCAAGGCCCTGCACCTCGAGGCCGAAGGCGGCGTTCTCGAGCACCGTTCGGTTCGGCAGCAACGCGACCGACTGGAACACCATGGCGATGTGCTTCGCCCGCATCGCGCGGAGTTCAGCGGCGCCGAGTTGCGAGAGCGCCTTGCCCTTGACGAAGATCTCGCCGCTCGTGGGGTCGATCAGCCGGTTCAGCATGCGGATCAACGTCGATTTGCCGCTGCCGGAGAGGCCCATGATACAGAAGATCTCGCCGCGGCGTACTTGCAGCGTCGCGTCGGAAACGCCGACGACGCAGCCGTATTCCTGCAGGATCTCGGTCTTGCCGAGGCCGCGCTCCTGCACTGCCTTCATAGCGGCGGGCGCCTGCTTGCCGAAGATCTTCCAGGCCGAGCGGCAGTCCAAGAGGACGTCCTCGGCGCCGGGTGCGGATATAGCCATGACTTCCTCCAGTGCTGCCGTGGTACGGGCCGCGGATTCACCTCGCGGCCCGTCCGGGGTGCTTCAGTACTTCTTGATGTTTTCCCAGCGCTTCAGCAGGTCGCCGTGCGCGGAGATCCAATCGGCGACGGCCTGGTCCATCGTCTTGCCGTCCTTCACCTCGCCGTTCAGCGCGGTGATGTCCTCCTTCGGCACGAAGACGCTGGCGATCACCTCGCGCGCCTGCGGGTCGGCCTCCGCGAAGCCCTTCTGGGCGATCCAGTAGTAGGTCTGCGGTGGCGGGTAGACGCCCTTGGGGTCCTGGAGGAACTTGATGTCGAACTTCTGCGCCATCCACGACGGCTCCCAGAGGGTGACGGCGATCGGCTCCTTGCGGTCGACGGCGGCCTTCAGCGCCGCGGTCATCCCGGCGGTCGAGCCCTCGACGAGCTGCAACTTGTCGATGCCGTAGGCGTCGACGGCGTCGCCGGTCTCGCGCATCAGGCCCGCACCCGGCTCGATGCCGATGATCTTGCCGCCGAACTCGTCGGCGTGGGCGTTCAGCTCGTCGAGCGAGTTGATGTCGACGTAACTCGGCACGGCGATGCCGTCGAAGAGGCCGTGCGAGACCGGCGAGAGCTTCTCGAGCTTGTTCTTGTTCTTGTTCCAGTAGTCCTGCGCGACATAGTCGGTCTGCGAGGCGAGGATCTGGATGTCGCCCTTGGTCAGCGCCGCGTAGGCGATGCCCCACTCGGCGAATTCCTTGACGTTGACGGTGTAGCCGGCGTCCTCGAGCACCTTCTTGGTGATGTAGGAGATGGGGGTCAGGTCCTCCCAGGACATGGTGCCCATCTCGATGGTCTTTTCGTCGGCGTGCGCGGCGGTCATGCTCATCCCGAGCATCGCAGCCGCGGCGAGCGCCTTCATGATCGACTTCATTCAGAGACCTTTCCGTTGGAACAGGGATTAAGGCCGTCCGGCCGCGGGCCGGGCGCTGTGGCAGGCATCGGTTGCGGGGCTTTCCGCCCGACCCGGGCTGGGGAAACGAATCGATCTCCCCCAAATCCGATGTTGACATCCTATCAAATGTATTCTTATTGTCTACTAGAAATCGAGGAGATTCCCTGATGCCCTCGGAACGGCCCGAACCCGCCGCAGGCGGCAGCCCGGACAGGAAGGTGACGCTCGGCGACACGCTGCGCCGGCGCATCCTGACCCATGCAGATCGCGCCGGGCGCCGTCCTTGACGAGGTGGCGCTGAGTGAGGAGTTCGGCCTGTCGCGCCCGCCGGTGCGCGAGCTGCTGCGGCAGATGGCCGGCGAGGGCTATGTCGAGCTCGAGGCCAACCGCCCGGCGCGCGTCGCCGGGATGAACTACAACGCGCTCCGCGACTTCTTCCTCGTCGCGCCGATGATCTACATCGCGACCACCAAGCTCGCCGCCGAGGTCGCGTCGAAGCCGGACGTCGAGCGGCTCCGGGCGATCCAGCGCCGCTTCCGCCAGGCCGCGGTCGACGCCGACGTCGAGGGCCGCATCTTTTCCAACAACGAGTTCCACCTCGAGATCGGCCGGATCGCGCGCAACGACTACCTGATGCCGAGCCTGACCCGGCTCCTGATTGACCACGGGCGAATCGGGCGGACCTTCTTCCGCAACGACCCCTCTGTGCAGGAGCAACTCGACGTCGCGGCCGACCAGCATGACGAGATCATCGAGGCCATCGCCCGCCACGACGCCGAGGAGGGCGCGCGCCTCGTCCGCGCCCATCTCGAGCTCTCGCGCCGGAACATGGCCGCCTATGCAGCGCCCGAAGGCATGGACATGCCGGCGGGCGTCATCTGACCGACAACAGAATCACACGGGAGCGACACCATGAGTGACGACATGCTGAACCCTGAAGACCACGCGCCAATAGGCCTGCTGACCCGTGACGCGTACCGCAAGATCGCCGACGGCCTGTCGCTTCCCACCCGGTGCCTGATCGGCGGCGAGACCGTCGCAGCCCGTTCTGGCCGCACCTTCGAGACGTCGAACCCCGCTACCGGCGCCATCCTTGCCGCGCTGCCGGCTTGCGGCACCGAGGACGTCGACGCCGCCGTGGCCGCCGCCCGTGCCGCCTTCGACGGCTGGTCGAAGACCCACCCGGCCGAGCGCAAGGCGGCGATCGCGAAGCTCGCCGGCCTGATCGAGGAGAACATTATCGAGCTCGCGGTGATGGAGAGTCTCGACAGCGGCAAGACCATCTTCGACTGCGCCACCGTTGACCTGCCCGAGACAGTGAAGTGCCTGCGCTGGCACGCGGAAGCCATCGACAAGATCTACGATCAGGTCTCGCCCGCCTCCGACAACCACATTGCCCTCGTCGTCCGTGAGCCCGTCGGCGTCGTCGGCCTGGTGCTGCCCTGGAACTTCCCGCTGCTGATGCTCGCCTGGAAGATTGGCCCGGCGCTCGCCGCCGGCTGCACCATCGTCCTGAAGCCCGCCGAGGAGACCTCGCTCACCGCGCTGCGCGTCGCCGAGCTCGCGCTCGAGGCCGGCATCCCGGCGGGGGTCCTCAACGTCGTCACCGGAACGGGGCCCGAGGTCGGCGAGCCGATCGGGCGGCATCCGGGGATCGACGCCGTCTCCTTCACCGGCTCGACCGAGACCGGGCGGCGCTTCCTGCACTTCTCCGCCGACAGCAACATCAAGGAAGTCGTGCTGGAGATGGGGGGCAAGAACCCCTGCATAGTCATGGACGACGCGGAGGACCTCGAGGCGGTCGCCGGCCACGTCGTCGCCGGCGCCTACTGGAACATGGGGGAGAACTGCTCCGCCATCTCCCGCCTGATCGTCCACCGCGACGTCAAGGACGCGCTCGTCGGGCACCTGAAGACCGCGCTTGACGAGTGGAAGGTCGGCGACCCGCTGGATCCGGCGAACCGCATCGGCCCCCTCGTCTCGGAGGAGCACTTCAGGAAGGTCCGCTCGTTCCTCGGCAACGGCGAGAAGGTCCTCCACGGCGGCGAGATCACCGACGGCCGCTACGTCCATCCGACGATCATCGAGGTCGCGAGGAACGACGAGCGCCCGGCGCGGGAGGAGATCTTCGGGCCAATCCTCGCCGTGATCCCGGTCGGCAGCCTCAAGGAAGCCGTCGACATCGCCAACGACACCGACTACGGGCTCGCCGCCTCGGTCTTCACCGCCAACGGGAGCCGCGCCATGCGCGCCGCCCGCGCGCTCCGCGCCGGCACCGTCACGGTGAACTCCTTCGGCGAGGGCGACATCACCACGCCCTTCGGCGGCTACCGGCAGTCGGGGTTCGGCGGGCGCGACAACTCGGTGCACGCCCACGACCAGTACACCCAGCTCAAGACCATCTGGCTCGACCTCTCCGGCGCGGAAAGTCTCTGACCCATGTTCCCCTTCCCCGGCCTCAACCTCGCCGTAACCACCCCGTTCGACGCCTCGGGCCGCGTCGACCTCGGTGCACTCGAAGCCCACCTCGAGCGCTACCTTGAGGCCGGCGTTGACGGCGTCGTCCTCTCCTCAGGCACCGGCATGCACGTCTATCTCTCGCGCGAGGAGTCGGACGCGCTAGTCGCCGCCGGTGCGAAGAGCATCGCGGGCCGCGCCAACGTGATCGTCCAGACTTCCGCCCTCCTCGTCGAGGATGTGGTCGCGCGCACCCGCCACGCCGCCGACCAGGGGGCCGAAGGCGTCATGGTGCTGCCGCCATTCTTCGAGGGCCCGACCGACGACGACGGCGTCTTCGCCTTCTACGAGGCCGCGGCCGTGGGTGGCCTCCCGATCATCGGCTACAACGTCCCTGGTGCTGTCGGCGTCGCCATTTCCCCCGACCTCCTCCGCCGGCTCTGCGAGATCCCGAACTTCTGCACCGCCAAGGACTTCCTCCGGCGACCTCGCCGGTCAGGCCGACCTGATCCGCACCGGCTCGCCCGTGATGAACGGCGCGGACCCGCTGATGCCCTACGCCCTCTATGCCGGCGCCCAGGGCCTGATCTGGGCGGCGCGAACTTCGCCCCCCGCACCTGCGTCGCGCTGACTAAGGCCGCCCGCGAACGCCGCTGGGACGCGGCCCGCGAGATCTGGCGGGTGCTGGAACCGGTGATGAACCTTATCTGGCAGGGCGACTACGTGCAATCGGTCTACGCCGCTGCCGAGATCACCGGCTACGGCGCCGGTCAGCCGCGCCGCCCGCTCCGGGCACTGGACGCGGCAAGCCTGAAACCCTTCGCGCAGCCCTCGGCGACCTCGTCGCCCGCGAGCGGGAAGCGGTGCAGGCGTGACCACAGTCTTCAAGACCTCCCAGCTCCCGGCATTCCGGCCTGCGGCTGGGTGGCGCTCTTGCCGCACCGCCCCGGCACTCCCACCCCACCGCTCGCCGCCCTGACCGCCGACGTCACGAATCGGCGCCGGCTTCGCCGGCGTCTCCGCGGCGCGGCGGCTGTCGCAGCTCGATCCGACGCTGCGCGTTGTCGTGCTCGAAGCCGGCGTCGTGGGCAACGGCCCGGCGGGGCGCAACTCCGGCTTCATCATCGACCTTCCCCACGAGGTCTCGTCCGAGGACTACGGCGGCGACCAACTGCAGAAGAGCCGCGACCACATCACCCTGCAGCGCCGCGCCGTCGACTTCGCGAAAGAGCCGGCGGCGGAGCGCCAGCTCGATCGTGACACCCTCGACCCATGCGGCCGCTACAACCTCGCGCTCACCGCCGAGGGCGACCACCACCTCGCCGCCTACGCCGCCCAGCTCGACCGCCTCGGCGAAGCCCACACCATGCTCGACGCGAAAGCCGTCGCCGAGATCACCGGCTCCCCGGCTCACCTCCGGCATCTACATGCCCGGCACCATCGTCCAACCCGCCGCCTACGTCCGGCGCTGGCGGACAGCCTGCCGCGCCAGTACGCCTCTTCGAGAACACCCGCCACCGCCATCGAGCGCCAAGGCGCCGGCTGGCTTGTCCGCACTCCCCAAGGCTCCATCGCGTCCCCGCGGGTCGTCCTCGCCAACAACGGCTATGCCGATGGGTTCGGCTTCTCCGCGGCAAGCTCCTGCACGTCTACACCTACGCCTCGATGACCGAGCCCTTCGCAGCATTCGGCGGCCGGCGCCCTGGGCCGCGACCCCCCGCCTCGCCGATGGGCACCACGCTACGCCGCGTCGAGGGCGCGGACGGCGACCGCCTGCTCGTCCGCTCGCGCTACACCTACCACCCCGGCCTCGACGCCGGCGACGCCACGCTCCGCCGCGCCGGCGCCGTCCACGACGGCAAGTTCGCCCACCGCTTCCCGACCTCGCCGGCACCCGCATGCAATACCGCCAGCGGCGCGATGGCGCTGACCTGAACGGCGTACTGGCCTTCGGCGAGGTCGAGCCGGCATACTCGCCGCCGTCGGCCGTAACGGCCTCGGGGCGTCGAACGCCACCGCCTCCGGCCTTGCCGCCGCCGAAGCGTTCGCCGGCACCGAGACCGAGCTTACCCGCATCTACCGCGCCTTTGCCAGCCCGCAGGCGCTCCCCCCGAAGCCGCTGACCCTGATCGGCGCCAAGGCGACCCTCGCGTACCGCGAGTGGAAAGCCGGCGTCGAGTAAACCCGAGAAGGAGGAACCCCGATGAAGTTCGAAGGCATCTATACCCCCGCCATCACCCCGCTCGACAGGGATGGGGCGATCGACCGCAAGGCGTTCGCCGCCGTGCTGGAGCACCTGATCGCGGCGAAGGTGCACGGCATCATCGTCGCGGGCTCGACCGGCGAATACTACGCCCACACGGCGCAGGAGCGCACCGACCTGGCCGCCTACGCCAAGGAGGTGATCGGCGTCCGGCTGCCGCTGATCGTCGGCACCGGCGCGATCCGCACCGAGGACTCGGTCGCCTACGCAAGGCACGCCCGCGAGATCGGCGCCGACGCGATCCTCGTCGCCTCGCCCCCCTACGCGGTGCCGAGCGAGGAGGAGAACGCCGCTCACGCCCTCGCCATCGACAAGGCCGCGGGCCTTCCGATCATGCTCTATAACTACCCGGGCCGGATGGGCGTGATGATGGGCGAGGACTATTTTGCCCGCGTCTCGAAGTCGAAGAACGTCATCGCCATCAAGGAGAGCTCGGGCGACCTCAACCAGCTCCACATGCTGGCGCGGCGGTTCCCGAACATCGCGCTCTCCTGCGGCTGGGACGACCTCGCGCTGGAATTCTTTGCCTGGGGCGCGCCCTCGTGGGTCTGCGCCGGATCGAACTTCCTGGCCGCCGAGCACATCGCCCTCTACGAAGCCTGCGTCGTCGAGAACGACTTCGCCAAGGGCAGGAAGATCATGTCGGCGATGCTGCCGCTGATGAACAACCTCGACGAGGGCAACTTCGTGCAGAAAATCAAGTACGGCGCCGAGCTCGCGGGCTTCGCCGCCGGCAACCCGCGGCTGCCGCTGCTGCCGCTTGGCGCCGATGACAAGGCCCGCTTCGCCGAGGTGGTGTCGGCGCTGAAGGCAGAGGTCGCCGCCGTTACCCGGCAGCCCGTCGCCGAGCCCGTGCGGTGACGACGCATCGCGTCAGGCGCCTGCCCGTCGATACCGGGCGCTCGGGGTGGGAGGCGATCTCCCGCCGCACCCTCCCCGTGCGCGCGCTCGAAGCGGACGAGACCGCCGAGTGGCTCGTCATCGGGGCCGGCTTTGCCGGCCTCTCCGCCGCCCGCCGCCTGACCCAGGCGCGGCCCGGCGAGCGCATCGTCGTCCTCGACGCGCGCGAGCTGGCGCAGGGCCCAGCCGGACGCAACTCCGGCTTCATGATCGACGTGCCGCACAACCTGTCGGGCGGCGAATACACCTCCGGCGACGCCGGCGGCACGATGCTCGAGATGGCGCAGAACCGCCTCGCCATCGCCTTCGCGAAGGAAGCGGCGGCCGAGTACGCGATGCCGCAGCAGACCTTCGACCCCTGCGGCAAGCTCAACGCCTCTGCGACCGATCGCGGCGACAAGCTCAACGCCGGCTTCGCCGCATCGCTGGAGAAGATCGGCGAGCCCCTCCGGCTGATCGGCGCCGCCGAGATGCACGCCATCACCGGTACCACCTACTACCGCGGCGGCCTCTACACCCCCGGCGCCGTCCTGATCCAGCCGGCCGACTACATCCGCAGCCTAGCCGCCGGCCTTGCCCCGAAGATCGCCCTCTACGAGAACTCGCCGGTAACCGAGCTCACCCGCCAAGGCCCCGCCTGGACCGCTCGCACGCCGAAAGGCTCCGTCACCGCGCCCAAGGTCATCCTAGGGGTCAACGGCCTGGTGCAGGAGTTCGGCCACTTCCGCGGCCGGCTGATGCACGTCTTCACCTACGCGTCGATGACCGCCCCGTTCGACCCGGCGAAAGCCGGCCGCGACCGCTGGGGCCTGCTGCCGGCCGACCCGATGGGCGCGACGGTCCGCAAGATCACGGGTGCGGACGGCGCACGCATCGTCATCCGCACCCGCTTCACCTACGACCCGAGCGTTCAGGTCTCCGAGAAGCGCGTCGCCGGCATCGCCGCCGAGCAGCGCCGCTCGTTCGACGCGCGCTTCGCCGACCTCGCCGGCCTTCGCTTCGAGAACAGCTGGGCCGGCCGGCTGTGCCTGAGCCTCAACCACGTTCCGGCGTTCGGCGAGGTCGAGGACGGCCTCTTCTCGGCCTGCTGCGAGAACGGGCTCGGGACGGTCAAGAGCACCCTCGCCGGCATGATGGCCGCCGACCTCGCCACCGGGCGGCAGTCGGAGGACCTGGCGCGCTACGCGGACCAGCCGCAGCCGAAGCGCCTGCCGCCGCAGCCCTTCGCCTGGCTCGGCGCCAGCGCGGTGATCCGCTGGCAGGAGATGCGCGCGGGCCGGGAGGGCTGACCCCCTCGGCCCGAAGCTATTTGCCGAAGACGACCGTGCGGCTGCCGGCGAGGAGGACGCGGCGCTCGAGGTGGCTCTTCAGCGCGCGGGCGAGGACGCGGGATTCGGTGTCGCGGCCGATGGCGACGAGGTCGTCGGCGCTGTCGGCATGGCTGATGCGGGCGACGTCCTGCTCGATGATCGGGCCTTCGTCGAGGTCGCCGGTGACGTAGTGCGCGGTCGCGCCGATCAGCTTCACGCCGCGGGCGTAGGCCTGCTTGTAGGGGTTGGCCCCCTTGAAGGCCGGCAGGAACGAGTGGTGGATGTTGATCGCCCGGCCGGAGAGCGCAGCGGTCAGTTCGGTTGAGAGGACCTGCATGTAGCGCGCGAGGACGACGAGCTCGGCGCCAGTTTCCTCGACGAGGGCGAGGAGGGCCGCCTCCTGCTGCGGCTTGGTCTCGGGCGTGACCGGCAAGTGAACGAAGCGGATGCCCTCGTGGTCGGCGATGCGGCGGGCGTCTTCGTGGTTCGAGACGATGGCCGTGACCTCGGCCGACAGCCAGCCTACACGGATCTGGTAGAGGAGATGCAGCAGCGCGTGGTCGAACTTCGAGACCATGGCGATGACCTTCGGCGGGCGCCCGCCGTCGGCAACCCGGAGGTCGAGGCGAAGCTTCGCCGCGGTTGGAGCGAGCGCTGTATCGACGTCGGGGACCGTCAGCTCGTCGGGGCCGGCGAAGGCGACGCGCAGAAAGAAGCGGTCGGTGGCCCGGTCCCAGTGCTGGTGCGTCTCGGTGATGTTGCCGCCGAGATCGGCGATGGCGGTGGCGACGGCGGCGATGATGCCGGGCAACGGCGCGCTGGTCAGGGTCAGGACGAAGGAGGACTCGGGCACCGCTTCAGCACTCCGGGAGGTTGACGGCGAGGCCGCCAGTCGAGGTTTCTTTGTACTTGACGCTCATGTCGCGGCCGGTCTGGCGCATGGTCTCGATGCAGGCGTCGAGCGGCACGACATGCGTGCCGTCGCCGCGGAGCGCGAGGGAGGCGGCGGCGACGGCCTTGATGGCGCCGAGGCCGTTCCGCTCGATGCAGGGCACTTGCACGAGGCCGCGGATGGGATCGCAGGTCATGCCGAGGTGATGCTCGAGGGCGATCTCGGCGGCGTTCTCCACTTGCGCATTGAGTCCCGCCGAGGGCGGCGCAGAGGCCGGCGGCGGCCATCGCGGCGGCGGAGCCGACCTCGCCCTGGCAGCCGACCTCGGCGCCGGAGATCGAGGCGTTGGTCTTGATGATGCCGCCGACGGCGGCCGCGGTCAGGAGGAACTCGCGGATGCCCTTGTGCGTCGCGCCGACGCAGTGGTCGCGGTAGTAGCGGATGACGGCGGGGACGACGCCGGCCGCGCCGTTGGTCGGGGCGGTGACTACCTGGCCGCCGGCGGCGTTCTCCTCGTTCACGGCCATCGCGTAGACCGAGAGCCAGTCGTTGACGACATGGGGCTGGGCGATGTTGCTGCCGCCCTCGGCGAGGAGCGCCTGATGGATGGCGCGGGCGCGGCGGCGTACTTTCAGGCCGCCGGGTAGCGTGCCGTCGGTGGCGAGGCCGCGGTCGATGCAGGCGTTCATCACCGACCACAGGCGATCAAGGCCGGTGTCCAGGGGCGCGTGGGCGCCGGAATGGCCGCCGGCCGTCTCGTTGGCCCGCTTCATCGCAGCGATCGAGAGGCCGGAGGCGTCGCCCATCGCCAGCATTTCGGCGGCGGTTGCGAAGGGGTGCGGGCGGTCGACCTTGGCGTCGTCGCCCCGCATCGCCTCGGAGCGGAGCTGGCGCTCGGTCAGGACGAAGCCGCCCCCGACCGAATAGTAGGTCTCGGTCAGGTGCAGGTTGCCGGCGGCGTCGAAGGCACGCAGCATCAGGCCGTTGGCGTGTCCGGGGAGGGGCGGCCCGTAATCGAAGACGACGCCCTTCGCCGGGTCGAAGGCGAGGGGGCCGATGCCCGGCACGTCGATGCTGCCGGTCGCCGCGAGGTCGGCCAGCCGGCGCTCGGCGTCGTCCGGGTCGAGGGTGTCGGGAACAAAGCCGAGCAGGCCGAGGATCACCGCCCGGTCGGTGGCGTGGCCCTTGCCGGTAAAGGCGAGGCTGCCGTGCAGCACCGCCTCCACCCGTACGGGCGCGCCCGAGCCGGGGATGCGGTCGGACCCGTCGCGCAGCGCGTCGAGGAAGCGCGCCGCGGCGAGCATCGGCCCCATGGTGTGCGACGACGAGGGGCCGACCCCGATCTTGAAGATGTCGAAGACGCTGAGGAACATCGGCTTTGCCCCGTTCGGACTCGCTCAGTCCCGGTAGATCGGGTGCGCGTCGGTGAGCTTGCGGACCTCTCCGAGCACCGTGGCCTCAACCGCCGGATCGCCCTCGGCTCCCTTGGCGGCAAGCGCCTCGACAACCTTCAGCACCAGCTCGCCGACACGGGCGAACTCGGCCTCGCCGAAGCCGCGGGTGGTACCGGCGGAGGTGCCGAGGCGGACGCCAGAGGTGACGAAGGGTTTCTCCGGGTCGAAGGGGATGGCGTTCTTGTTGCAGGTGAGGCCGGCCCGCTCGAGCGCCCGCTCGGCGTCGCGGCCCTTCACGCTCTTCGGGCGCAAATCGACCAGCACCATGTGGCAGTCGGTGCCGCCGGAGACGATGTCGAGGCCGCCCTTCTGCAGCGTCGCGGCGAGGGTACGGGCGTTGGCGATGACGTTCTTGGCGTAGTCCTTGAACTCCGGGCGCAGCGCTTCGCCGAATGCGACGGCCTTGGCGGCGATGACGTGCATCAGCGGGCCGCCCTGGTTGCCGGGGAAGACGGCGGAGTTGAGCTTCTTGGCCAGCGCCTCGTCGTTGGTCAGGATGATGCCGCCGCGGGGGCCGCGAAGGGTCTTGTGGGTGGTGGATGTCGTCACGTGGGCGTGCGGCACCGGGTTCGGGTAGAGGCCGGCCGCGATCAGGCCGG
This sequence comes from Amaricoccus sp., assembly GCA_046348915.1. Lineage (GTDB taxonomy): Bacteria > Pseudomonadota > Alphaproteobacteria > Rhodobacterales > Rhodobacteraceae > Amaricoccus. The sequence goes on along the minus strand of JAXMDH010000017.1, from coordinate 318,866 downwards.
CGTAGTGGGCCATGTCGACCATCAGGTAGGCGCCGACCTCGTCGGCGATGGCGCGAAAGCCGGCGAAGTCGATCTCGCGCGGGTAGGCTGAGGCGCCCGCGATGATGAGCTTGGGCTTCGTCTCGAGCGCCCTGGCGCGGACTGCGTCCATGTCGATCAGCTGGTCCTGCTGGCGGACCTCGTAGCTGACGACGTCGAACCACTTGCCGGACATAGTGACCGGCGATCCGTGCGTCAGGTGGCCGCCGTGGGCGAGGTTCATCCCCATGATGCGGTCGCCGGGCTGCAGAAGGGCGAGGAACACGGCCTGGTTCGCCTGCGCGCCCGAGTGCGGCTGGACGTTGGCGAAGCCGGCGCCGAAGAGCTCCTTGACCCGGTCGATCGCGAGGGTCTCGACCTCGTCGACGAACTCGCAGCCGCCGTAATAGCGCTTTCCCGGGTAGCCCTCGGCGTACTTGTTGGTCAGGACCGACCCTTGCGCGATCAGCACGTCGCGGGAGACGATGTTCTCCGAGGCGATCAGCTCGATCTGGTGCTGCTGGCGGCCGAGCTCGCGGCCGATGGCGGCGGCGACGGCATCGTCGGAGAGGCGGGGTGCGGCGGTGTCGAGCATGGAACGTGTCCTCAAAGGCCGGCAGCGAGCTCGCGGGTGGCGAGGTCGAGAAGCGCGGTGACGTGGGGGGCGAAGGAGCGCCAGACGGTCAGGTGGAAGCGGTCGTCGGCCTCGCGGACGAGGACGACCTGGGCGGTGTCGAAGATCGTGCGGGCACCGGAGCCGACGGGCATCGCCGCGAGGTCACGCGGGGCGCCGGTGGCCAGCAGCGTCAGGACGGCCGGACCCTCGAGCGCGTAGGTGAGCTCGCGGTCGGACACTTCGACGGCGCTCGATGGCTGGGCGATGGCACCCAGCGTAGCGAAGAGGGCGTCGTGGTCGGCCTCGGGGGCCTCGATCAGCCATTCGTCGGGGCCGAGGCAGAGGGCGGTGCGGGCGCCCTCGGTGCTGCGGGCGCCGATGGTCGTGGGGAGGCCGAGGCCTGCCGCGGCGGGGTCGGAGAGGCGGAGGGAGATCCGCGTCGTCGGAGGGAGCAGGGTGACGGTGACGCCGGCGGTGGTGGTGGTCATGGCTCGCTTCTCCATCACGCGCTGAGGCGGCTGTTGTCGGGGTCGAGGAAGACGGTGCTCTTCACCACCTTCGCCGTGACCGTGCCGTCCGGCATCGGGATGTGCAGGGTCGCGCCGTCCCTCGCGCGGCCGTCGGCGACGACGGCCATGGCGATCGAGCGGCCGAGGGCGTCGGACCAGTAGGACGAGGTGACGTGCCCGAGCATCGTCATCGGTTTCGGCTGCGCCGGGTCGGCGACGATCTGCGCGCCCTCCTGCAGCACGACCTTGGGGTCGTCGGTCAGGAGGCCGACGAGCTGCTTGCGCCCCTTCGCGACCATGTCCGGGCGCGTCAGCGAGCGTTTGCCGACAAAGTCGAGCTTGGCCTTGCCGATCGCCCAGTTGAGGCTGGCGTCGTCGGGCGTCAGCGTGCCGTCGGTGTCCTGGCCGACGATGATGTAGCCCTTCTCGGCGCGCATCACGTGCATTGCCTCGGTGCCGTAGGGGGTGATTCCGTACTGCTGGCCGGCCTCCCACAGCTTCTCCCAGAGGGCGCGGCCGTGGCGAGCCGGGACGTTGACCTCGAAGCCGAGCTCGCCGGTGAAGGAGACGCGGAAGAGGCGCGCCGGGAAGCCCGCGACAGTGGTCTCGATCACTGCCATGTGCGGGAAGGCCTCGGCCGAGAGATCGGCGTCCGGGACGAAGGGCGCCAGCAGCTTGCGCGCGTTCGGGCCCTGCAGGGCGACGGTTGCCCACTGCTCGGTGGTGGAGGTGAGCCAGACCTTCAGATCGGGCCACTCGGTCTGCAGGTAGTCCTCCATCATGTTCAGGACACGGGCGGCGCCCCCGGTGGTGGTGGTGACGTGGAAGCGGTCCTCGGCGATGCGGCCGATGACGCCGTCGTCGCGGATGAAGCCGTCCTCGCCGAGGAGGAGGCCGTAGCGGCACTTGCCGACGCCGAGCTTGGCCCAGGGGTTGGTGTACATCCGCTCCATGAAGGTGACGGCATCGGGGCCGACGACCTCGATCTTGCCGAGGGTCGAGGCGTCGAAGATGCCGACGGAGGCGCGGGCGGCGCGGCACTCGCGGGAGACCGCGGCGTGCATGTCCTCGCCGGGCTTCGGGAAGTACCAAGCGCGGCGCCAGAGGGAGACGGGCTCGAAGGCGGCACCCTGGGCCTCGGCCCAGCCGTCGATCGGGGTCTTGCGGGTGACCTCGAAGGTCGCGTCCTTGTGGTAGCCGGCGAAGGTGCCGAAAGTCGTCGGGGAGTACGGCGGGCGGAAGGTGGTGAGGCCGACCTGCGGAGGGGCCTTGCCGAGGGCATCGGCGGCGATCATCAGGCCGTTGACGTTCGACATCTTGCCCTGGTCGGTCGCCATGCCGTTGGTGGTGTAGCGCTTGACGTGCTCGATCGAGCGCATGCCCTCGCGGACGGCGAGGCGGATGTCCTTGGCGGTGACGTCGTTCTGGAAATCGATGAACGCCTTGGCCTTCCCCGGGTCCCGGTCGGTCGGCAGCTCCTTGCAGGTGATGCCGGCGCCCGGGCGGTCGGCGGTGACCATGATAGCGGGCGCGCTCGCCTCAAAGCCAGCGTCGCGGGCGGCGAGCGCCCCGGCTTCCGCGCCGTCGGCGAGGGCGGCGGCGACGCCCCAGAGGCCGCGGCCGGATCCTGCGATCTGCACCGCCTCGGTCTTCTTGCCGGGCAGGTAGACCTGCAGCGTCTCGTCCCAGGCGAGCTTGCCCTGGGTGTGGGAGAAGAGGTGGAGGCAGGGGGTCCAGCCACCGCACATCAAGACGGCGTCGCAGGCGACGTCGCGGGGGGCGCCGGGCACGCCGCCCTCCATGCGGTTGACGCGAAGCGACTTCACTCGCAGCCGGCCCGAGGTGCCGGTGACGGTGCGGCCGAGCAGCGCCTCGATGCCGAGGGCGCGGGCGCGGTCAATGAGCGCGGGGTCCACCGCGGCGCGGACATCGACGATGGCGGCGGGCTTCGCCCCGGCCTCGGCGAGGTCGAAGGCGGTGTACCAGGCCGAGTCGTGCGCGGTGACGATGGCCGGGCGGTTGCCGACCTTGACGCCGTAGCGGTTGAGGTAGGTCTGGGCGGCGCCGGCCAGCATCACGCCGGGCCGGTCGTTGCCGTCGAAGACCAGCGGCTTCTCCAGCGCGCCCTGGGCGAGGACGACCTCCCTGGCCCGGACCTTCCACATCCGCTCGCGCGGCGCGTCGGCGGGGGGCGTGTCGAGGTGGTCGGTCAGGCGCTGGGCGAGGCCGACGAGGTTCTGGTGGTAATAGCCGATGGCGGTGGTGCGGGGCAGGACGGTGACGTTGGGCAGCTGCGCGAGCTCGGCGAGGGTCGTGGCGAGCCAGTCCCAGGCGGGCTTGCCGTCGATGACGACGGTGGGCTCGGACAGGATCGTGCCGCCCGGCTCGGAGTGCTCGTCGACGAGGAGGACCGAGGCGCCGGCGCGGCCGGCGACGAGCGCCGCGGCGAGGCCGGCGGGGCCGGCGCCGACGACGAGGACGTCGACGTGGTGGAAGCGGGAGGCGTAGGTATCGGCATCGGGTTCGGAGGGCGAGACGCCGAGGCCGGCGGCGTTGCGGATCACCGGCTCGTAGACGCGGTCCCAGAAGGAGCGCGGCCACATGAAGGTCTTGTAGTAGAAGCCCGCCGAGAAGAGCGAACCGAGGTTGTCGTTGACGGCGCCGAAATCGAAAGCAAGCGACGGCCAGCGGTTCTGGCTCGTCGCGTCGAGGCCGGCGCGGAGCTCCTGCAAGGTGGCGCGGGTGTTGGGCTCGAAGCGGCCGGGGCCGCGGCGGGTGCCGAAGAGCGCGTTCGGCTCGTCGGAGCCGGCGGAGACGACGCCGCGCGGGCGGTGGTATTTGAACGAGCGGCCCATCAGGTGGATGCCATTCGCGAGCAGCGCCGAGGCGAGGGTGTCGCCGGCGCGGCCGGTGTAGCCCTTGCCGTCGAAGGTGAAGCGGACGGGCTTGCCGTGGTCGACGCGGCCGCGGCCCTGGAGGCGGAAGGTGGTCACTTGGCGTCTCCCTTGAGGCTGGCGAGGAGGGCGTCGGCATCCGGGCGGGGCTCGCCGGCCTTGTAGGTGGCGAGGAATTTGTCGCCAACGGTCTCGCGCACGGCGTTGAAGAAGCGGCCACAGCCGTTGATGTGCCGCCAGCGCTCGAAATGCACGCCCTTCGGGTTCGACCGGATGTAGAGGAAGTCGCGCCACTCCTCGTCGGAGAGCTTCGACGGGTCGGCGGGCCGGGCGATGTGCGCCTCGCCGGCGTAGGCGAACTCGAGCTCGGGGAGGTCCTGGTCGCAGTACGGGCAATGGATCAGCAGCATCTCTCGTCTCCCTAGTGCGCCACGGCGGCGGCGGCGGCCTCGTCGATCAGCCGGCCGGTGGTGAAGCGCTCGAGCGTGAAGGGGGCGTTGATCGGGTGGGGCTCGTCGCGGGCGACGGTATGGGCGAGGACGTGGGCGGCGCCGGGGGTCGCCTTGAAGCCGCCGGTGCCCCAGCCGCAGTTGACGTAGAGGCCGGGGACCGGGGTCTTGCCGAGGATCGCCGAGCGGTCGGGGGTGACGTCGACGATGCCGCCCCACTTCCGCAGCATGCGCATCCGGCGGAAGATCGGGAAGATCTCGCAGATGGCGGCGAGGGTATGCTCGATCAGCGGCAGGCCGCCGCGCTGGGAGTAGCTGACGTACTGGTCGGTGCCGGAGCCGATCACGAGCTCGCCCTTGTCGGACTGGCTGATGTAGGCATGGACCGAGTTCGACATGGCGACGCAGGGAAAGATCGGCTTGATCGGCTCGGAAACGAGCGCCTGCAACGGATAGGACTCGAGCGGCAGGCGGACGCCCGCGGTCTCCATGACGACCGAGGTGTGGCCGGCGGCGGAGACCGCGACCTTCCTGGCGGCGATGAAGCCCTTGGCGGTCTCGACCCCGGTGACACGGCCGTCCGGGCCGCGGCGGATCGCCGTCACCGGGCAGTTCTGGATGATGTCGACGCCGCGGGCGGCGGCGGCGCGGGCATAGCCCCAGGCCACCGCGTCGTGTCGCGCGGTGCCGGCGCGACGCTGCAGCGCGGCACCCATCACCGGATAGCGCGCGCTCGGGTCGATCGAGAGCGGCGGGCAGAAGGCCTTGGCCTCCTGCGCCGACAGCCAGACGTTGTCGACGCCGTTCAGGCGGTTGGAATGGACGTGGCGCTGGAAGGACTGCACGTCGTGGACGTTGTGCGCGAGCATGAGGACGCCGCGCTTCGAATACATGACGTTGTAGTTCAGCTCCTGGGAGAGGTTCTCCCAGAGGTCGAGCGCGTGGTCGTAGAGCCGCGCGCTCTCGTCGTAGAGGTAGTTCGAGCGGATGATCGTGGTGTTGCGGCCGGTGTTGCCGCCGCCGAGCCAGCCCTTGTCGATCACCGCGACGTTGGTGATCCCGTGCTCCTTCGCGAGATAGTAGGCCGCCCCGAGCCCGTGGCCGCCGGCGCCGACGATGACGACGTCGTAGGACGCCTTCGGCTCGCGGTCCGGCCACTGCGGCGTCCAGTTCTTCTGGCCGGTCAGCGCCCCCTTGATCACCTGGGCGAAGGAGAAGTGCGTCATTGCGGGCCTCCCAAGATTTGTTGCCGCTTCAATAGTCGATTTCGCGCGCTCGCGCCTGTACCTATACGTCAGTTCCGTTGTAAGCTCGCGGCGGAGAGGAAATATTCATGACCCAGCTCACCGTCGGCTTCATCCTGGCGCGGCGCTTCACGCTCTGCGCGCTCGGCAATTTCGTCGACGTGCTGCGGCTCGCCGCCGACGAGGGCGACCGCTCGCGCCCGATCCTCTGCGCCTGGCGGGTCGTTGCTGCCACCATGGAGCCGGTCGCGTCGAGTTCCGGCATCGCGGTGCAGCCGGACGAGCGGCTCGGCGACCCGGCGCGGTTCGACTACCTCGTCGTCGTCGGCGGGCTGGTCGACGAGATCGAGAACCTGCATCCCGAGACCGTCGCCTTCCTCGAGCGCGCCGCCGCTGCCGGGGTGCCGCTAGTCGGCGTCTGCACCGGCACCTTCGCACTGCACCGGGCGGGGCTGATGCAGGGCTACCGCGCCTGCGTCAGCTGGTTCCACCACGAAGATTTCCTCGAGCGCTTCGAGGGGCTGAAGCCGGTCACCGACCAGATCTTTGTCGTCGACCGCGACCGGCTGACCTGCTCCGGCGGGGTCGCGGCGGCGCACCTCGCGGCCTTCATCGTCGAGCGCCATCTCGGCCGCGCCCGGGCGGCGAAGAGCCTGCACATCATGATCATCGACGAGGCGGCCGCAGAGGAGCCGCAGCCGGGGATGCCGCTGGCGCTCGTCACCGACGACGCGCTGGTGCGCCGGGCGCTCCTCGCCATGCAGCAGTCGATCGACGCACCGCTCTCGATCGGGCGCGTCGTCGCGCAGCTCGGGGTCAGCCGGCGCAGGCTGGAGCGTCACTTCCGCGACGCCCTCGGCATGACACCGCTCGCCGCCGATCGGCTGATCCGGATTGAGCAGGCCAAGCACCTGCTTGTCACCACCGACCGGTCCGCCACCCGGATCGCCAGCGAGACCGGCTTCTGCGACCTCCCACACATGATCAAGGTCTTCCGCACCGCCGAGGGCACAACGCCGGACGCGTTCCGCAGGAGCTCGGGGCGGGCGTAGGCAACCCCTTACTTCACTGGGGCGTGTCACGGCCCGTTCGCCATCGTGTCAGAGGAGGCGACCTGAGCATCCAGTACAACCTCGTGCGGGGTGACCCTCGAGCGAGGCGGCGCCGACAAGCCCGGGCGCTATCACCATCAGCGCGGCGACCGCGCCGCGCGAATGGGCCTCGGCATAGGTCGGGCCGACAGGGCAGGCCTCGCCGCAGCCGACGCACCGGTGTCGGCGACAAGCTTCACCAGCGTCGTGGTCAAGGACCAGACCTGGCTCGACGCGATGCGCTAGGCTCCGCCCACGACGGGCAACTCGTGCTGGTAGAAGTGGATCTCGGTACTGCGCATGGCGTCATCGCGCTGGGCGATCGGCCCCCATAGCGCGGCGTATTCCTTCTGCGCCGCGGCGTCCGCAACCGGGACGCCAAGCAACAGCCAGTGGCGCTTCATTAGACCGCGACCTCCACCCGGCCGATCGGCGTCGAGCAGCACGCGAGGATAAAGCCGGCTTCGATGTCGTCCGCCGAGATGCCGCCGTTGTGAACCATGTGCACCTCGCCGGAGATCTTCTGGATCTTGCAGGTGCCGCAGACGCCGAAGCCGCAGCCGTTCGGGATGTTGAGCCCGGCGGCCTTGGCAGCGACGAGGATGGTCTCGGTTTCGTCGCACGCGGCGGTGACGTCCGAATCGGCGAAGACGATCTCCGCCCGCTTCGCCTCGTCGGGGACGAAGTCGTCGAGGACCGGCGCGTCCTCCTTGGTCTCGACCGCGAGCGCGAAGCTCTCCTGATGGTAGTTCGCCATGTCGTAGCCTAGCGCGATCAGCATGTCGCGGACGGCCTGCATGAAGGGCTCGGGGCCGCAGCAGTAGACCTGCCGCTCGAGGTAGTCGCTGGCGATCAGCCCGAGCATGATCTGGTTCAGCCGGCCGCGGTAGCCGGTCCAGACGTCGTAGGGGTCCTCCTGCTCGACGATGAAGTGCAGCTTGATCGTCGGCACACGCGTGACCATCAGCTCCATCCGCTTCCGGCAGATGATCTCGGCCGGACGGCGGGCGCAGCTGATCAGGACGACGTCGGCGTCGAGGCCGCGGTCGTAGAGGTAGTTGGTCATCGACAAGGACGGCGTGATGCCGGTGCCGGCGGAGATGAAGAGGTACTTGCCCTTGCCGCGCATCGGCAGGGTGAAGATGCCTGCCGGCCCGCGGGCGCGGATGCGCATGCCGACCTTGAGGTGGTCGAGCATCCAGCGCGTGCCGATGCTGTTCGGCCCGGCCTTGACCGTCAGGCCCAGCGTCAGCGGCCTCGAGGGCGAGGACGAGATGGTGTAGGTGCGCCAGATGGGGCCGCCCGGGACGGGCAGCTCCAGGGTGACGAACTGGCCGGGCAGGTAGCGGAACCAGGCGCCGCTCGGCGAGACGAAGCTGACGGTCGCGACGTCCGGGGCCTCGGGGACGACGGCGCAGCACTCGAGCGGCTCGGCGTCGGTCCAGGTCGCGGGCTCGTCGAGAGCTGCGGCCATGCGCCTACTCCGCGGCGACGAGGGCGCGGTCGCCGAGCGACCGGCCGAGGGTGTCGAGGTACCAGTCGACGAACTGGATCACGCCGCTCTCCTGCACCGCCGAATAGGGGCCGGGGCGGTAGGCGGGCGACAGGATCCCCTGCTGGTTGTTCTCGACCACGACGCGGTCCTCGTCGTTGGTGTTCACCCAGACCTCCGTAAGCCGCTTGAGGTCGTAGTCGACCCCCTCGACGGCGTCCTTGTGGACGAGCCACTTGGTCTGCACCTCGGTCTCGGTCGGGCCGACCGGCGTCACCCGGAAGGTGATCGCGTGGTCCGAGAGGAAGTGGTTCCAGGTCGTCGGGTAGTTGAAGACGAGGAGCGCGCCCGCGTCCTTGAACGGGAAGGACGAGTTCGCCCGCGCCACCGCCGCCTTGCCGTCCATGGTGTAGCTCTCGGCCTTCTCGAGCAGCGGCATGCGGACGAAGCGCCAGCGCCCGGCGGGGTCGATCTTGAAGGCGGATGGGGCGCCGATCAGCTCGCAGCGCGCGACGTGCTTGTCGAGGACGTCGGACAGCCCGTCGCCGCCAATGCCGCCGGAGAGCTTCGGGTCCTCGGGGAAGGTTCGGGTCAAGGACGGGTGGTTGCCGGCGCAATGGTAGCACTCGCGGTTGTTCTCCCAGACGAGCTTCCAGTTGCCCTGCTCGGTGATCGTCGTCTCGTAGGCGACCTTGGAGTTGGCGAGGTCGTGCGGCGATAGGTAGCGGGTCGCTTCCGCGGCGAAGGCGTCGAAGGCGGGCGCGTCGTCGGCGAGGCAGATGTACACGAGGCCCGCGACCTCGCCGCAGTGCACTGGGTTCAGCCCGTGCTGCTTCGGGTCGAAGCTCGCGTCCATGTCGCGGGCCCAGAGCAGGCGCCCGTCGAGCTCGTAGGTCCACTGATGGTAGGGGCAGACAATCTTCGGCTTGGTGCCCTTCGACTCGCGGCAGAGGGTCGAACCGCGGTGGCGGCAGGAGTTGTGGAAGGCGCGGATCACGCCGTCGTTCCCGCGGACGAGGATCACCGAGTAAAGCCCGATCCTGTGGGTGACGTAGTTGCCCGGCTTCGGGATCTCGCAGGCGGGGATCGCGTAGAGCCAGCTCCGGTAGAAGATTCGCTCGAGGTCGAGCTGGAAGATGTCGGGGTCCGTATAGAAGGCCCGCGGCAGCGAATGGTTGGGCTTGCGTGATGCGATAAGCACCTGCACGTCGGATTCCTGCAGCATGGCAATACGTCCTGGTCACGAGTGCGCGGCGCGTCTGGCGAATTTGGGCGGCGCCGGCGGGGAAGGCCCATTCTGGATGTCCTCATAGCAAAGTCGGGGCGAGTCTGAATCCGAGAAAAAATCGAGCGAGCAGGGAGAAAAACTCAACGCCTGCGGATGATCAGGCGACTTCCCGCGCCGAGGCGTCGAGCAGCCAGTCCTGCAGGACGCGCACCGCGTCGCTCGGCGCGCGGCTGGTATTCCAGCTCAGGTAATAGGAGCCCGGTGCCGCGATGCAGAGGTCGGTGAAACGAACGATGCGCCCCTCCTCGACGAGCGGGCGCACCAGCCGGTGCCAGCCGAGGGCGACGCCCTGGTCCTCTTCGCAGGCGCGGAGCACCACGCCGAACGAGCTGAAACGCCGCCCCGGAAGCGCGCCGTGCGGGACGCCCGCGCGGCGCAGCAGCTCGTCCCACCCGGTCCATTCCGCATCCGCCCAGTCGACGTGCAGGAGCGGCAGCGCGGGAAGGTCGGTGGTGATCCGATCCGCATGGGACCGCGCGAAGCCGGCGCCGGCGACCGGATAGATCGACTCGGTCATCAGCAGCGTCGACACCTCGTCCGGCCAGGCGCCGAAGCCGTAGCGGATGCGCAGATCGACCTCGGCGCGGCGAAAGTCGCGGGCGTCGTCGGAGATTAGGTGGTCGACGCTGATGTCGGGGAAGCGGCGCCAGAACTCGCCCATTCGCGGCATCAGCCATTGCGAGGCGAAGGCGTGGGTGCAGGCGAGGGTCGCGCGTCGCGCCCGTTTGCCGCTGCGGATCACCTCGACGGTCTCGGCCGCGCGACCGAACGCCTGTGACAGCACTGCGTAAAGCGCCTCCGCATCGGCGGTCAGCGTCAGTCCGAACGAAGAGCGGACGAACAGCGGCACGCCGAGGTCTTCTTCGAGTGCCTTGATCTGACGGCTGACGGCGCCCGGGGTGACGTTCAACTCGCCCGCGGCCCGCTGCACGCTCCGGTGGCGCGCCGAGGCTTCGAAGGCTGCGAGCGCGGTAAGGGACGGCAGGCGGTAGTAGCGGTAAACCATGAGCGGAGCCCGTGCCGGGCGGGCCGGAGGCCCGCCCGGGGTGGCGGCGGGCGTTACTGGCCGAGCCAGGACTGGAACTTGGCGTCCAGTTCGTCACGGTGGTCCGCCCACCAGGTGTAGTTGAAGAGGAACCCGGTCTTCGAGTTTTCCGGCGAGGTCGGCATATGCGGCGCCATGTCGACGCCGAGGGTGACGTGCTTGCCGACGAGCGGCTGCGAGGAGGCGCGGGAGGGGCCGTAGGAGATGTACTTGGTCTGGTCGGCGAGGTGCTGGGTGTCGGTGACCCAGCGCAGGATGTGCTTGACGCGGTTCAGCCGGTCCTCGGGCAGGTCGGTCGGGACGACGAAGCCGTCGATGTCGAGCACCTCGTAGTCCCAGAGCATGGCGACCGGCTGGTGCTGCTCCTCGATCACCGAGAAGAGGCGGCCGTTGTAGGTCGAGCCGATCACCACCTCCTTGTCGGCGAGGAGCTGCGGGGTCTCCGCACCGGCGGACCACCAGACGGTCTGGTCCTTGATCGTCGCGAGCTTGTCGAGCGCCTTCTGAACGCCCTCGTCGGTCGCGAGGGTGTCGTAGACCTGGTCGGGGGCGACGCCGGAGCAGATCAGCGCCCACTCGAGGTTGTTGATCGGGCGCTTCTCGAGCGCCCGCTTCCCGGGGAATTTCTGGAGGTCGAAGATGTCGCAGACCGAGGTCGGCACCGCCCCGTTCCACTCGGTGACGTCGGTCCGGTAGCCGAAGGTCGTCGAGTAGAGGTTGGTCGGGATGTGGCACTCGGAAACGATGTACTTGCCGAGATCCTTGCTCGCCGGCGTGCCGTCCGGGGCCGGCGCCAGCCACTCGTCGAAGGGCACCTGCTCGACCAGGCCCTCGTCGCAGAGCCGGATCCCGTCGGCAGCGAGGATGTCGACGACATCCCAGGAGACGTTGCCGGCCTCGTTCTGGGCGCGGAGCTTGGCGACAGCCTCGTTCGAGCTCTCGTCCCAGATGATGTTGACCCCGGTCGCCTTGGCATAGGGCTCGACGTAGGCGTTCTTCTGCATGTCCTGGTAGGCGCCGCCCCAGGACGAGATCGTCAGGCTGTCGGAGCAATTCTCGCAGGGCGGTGCGTCCTGGGCGAACGCGGCCAGCGGCATCAGCGCCAGTGCCGAGGCTCCGAAGAGGATGGTCAGTTTCATGTCTTCACCCCTGTTGCCATTGCCCGAAGCTACACGCCGGCCGGATTCGGGCATAGACCGACCGCGTTGGTGGCAGCGCCGGCGCGCGGGCGCGCCGGGTGGCGGGGGCGCTCAGCGGGCACCCCAGGTGTCCGTGACGCGGTACCCCTGCGGCCACGGGTCGGACGGGTCGAGCATGTGCTGGTGGATCCCGGTGATCCAGCCGCGGCCGGAGATTTCGGGCCGGATCGCTGGGCGGTCGCCGACGGTCGTGGTGCCGAGGATGCGGCCGGTGAAGGTCGAGCCGATCAGCGAGACTGCGGTGAAGCGCTCGCCCTCGGCCATTTCGCCGCGGGCGTGGAGCACCGCCATGCGGGCTGAGAGCGCCGTGCCGGTCGGCGAGCGGTCGACCTTGCCCGGCCGGATCGCCACCGCGGCCTTGGCGCGGAGGCCGTCAGGACCGCGCTCGATCGCGCCGGCGAAGAGGCAGAAGGAGATGTGGCGCCAGTCGGGGTTCGTCGGGTGCTCGAAGCCGAGCTGCTCGGTCGCCGCGTCGGAGATGCGGACCCCGAGGCGGGCGATGTCGTGCGCCTCGTCGGGGGCGAGGGCGAGGCCGAGGGCGGCGGGGTCGACGAAGACGAAGCTGTCGCCGCCGTAAGCGGTGTCGACGGTGAGGGTGCCGAGGCCCTCGACCTCGAGCGGCGCGCCGAGGCGGGCGGCGAAGCTCGGGAGGTTCTCGACCGAAATGCGCTCGGCCTTGCCGTCGCGGCACTCGGCGCGGACGCGGACAAGGCCGCCCGGCGCCTCTAGGAGGAGCTCGGTCACCGGCTCCTGCATCGGCACGAGCCCGCCGTCGAGGAGAACGGTAGAGACGCAGATCGAGTTCGAGCCCGACATCGGCGGGGTGTCCTCGGGTTCCATGATGATGAAGGCGGCCTGCGCGTCGGGGTGCTTCGGCGGCACGAGCAGGTTCACGTGGCGGAAGACGCCGCCGCGGGGCTCGTTGAGGACGAAGTTGCGCAGCCGCCGGTCGCTCGCGATCCAGCGGCTCTGCTCCCAGACCGTCGCGCCCGGCGGCGGCAGCACCCCGCCGACGATCACGTCGCCGACCTCGCCCTCGGCATGGGCGGAGATCACGTGAATCGTCCGGGACGAGCGCACCTCAGAGCATCCGGACGAGGCGCAGCGCGTCGTAGACCGCCGCATGCGTGTTGCGCGCCGCCACCGCGTCGCCGATCCGGAAGAGCTGGTAGCCGCCCTCGGGGTTGCGCACGGCCGCCTGCGGGCGGCCGTTGACCAGCGCCTCGTAGTCAACCTCGCCGAGGTTCGAGGATCCGGGCCGCAGCTCGAAGTAGACTTCGTCGAGCGGCCGCGTCCCGTGGTTGACCACCACCTGGTCGACCCGCCGCTCGCGGGTCACGCCGCCGTAGTCGGTGCCGATCGTCGCGACGAGCTCGTTGCCGTCGCGGCGCACCGCGTCGAGCTTCCAGGTCACCGTGAAGGTCACCGCATGCTTCTGCAGCGCGCGCATCGAGGGGGTGAGCGACATCGCCATGACCTCGGGCGCGAAGGTGCGGTCGCGGGTCATGATCTCGACCGTGGCGCCGGTCTCGGCGATCTTCTCGGCCGCCTGCAGTGCGGCGTAGTCGCCGGCGTCGTCGTAGATCAGCACGTTCGAGCCGGGGCGGGCGTCGCCCGAGAGGATGTCCCAGGCGGAGACGACGAGATCGTCGCCTTCTTCGAGGACCTCGGTGTGGGGAAGGCCGCCGGTGGCGATGACGACGACGTCGGGGGCCTCGGCACGGACGGTGTCGGCGTCGGCGTAGCTGTTGAAGCGGAAGGTGACGCCCATCCGGGTGCATTCGGCAAAGCGCCAGTCGATCAGCGAGATCATCTCGTGGCGGCGCGGGGTCTGGGCGGTGAGGCGGACCTGGCCGCCGGGGTCGTTCGCCGCCTCGTGGACGACGACCTCGTGGCCGCGCTCGGCGGCGACGCGGGCGGCCTCGAGCCCGGCGGGGCCGGCGCCGACGACGACGACGCGGCGCGGAGCGTCGGCCCTCGCGATGGCGTGCGGCTGCTCGAGTTCGCGGCCGGTCGAAGGGTTGTGCAGGCAGAGCGCGATGCCGCCTTGGTAGATGCGGTCGAGGCAGTAGTTGGCACCGACGCAGGGGCGGATGCGCTCCTCATCGCCGCGGAGGATCTTGGCGACGATATGCGGGTCGGCCATGTGGGCGCGGGTCATGCCGACCATGTCGAGCTTGCCGCTGGCGATGGCGTGGCGGGCGGTCGCGACGTCCTGGATCTTGGCGGCGTGGAAGGTCGGGAAGCCCGTCGCCGCGCGAATCTCGCCGGCGAAGTCGAGGTGGGGGGCGGAGCGCATGCCCTGGACCGGGATCATGTCGGTCAGGCCGGCGTCGGTGTCGAGGTGGCCCTTCACCACGTTGAGGAAGTCGACCAGGCCGCTCGCCTTCAGGCGGCGCGAGATCTCGAGGCCGTCGGCCTTGGTGAGGCCGCCGGGGAGGTCCTCGTCGCCGGTGTAGCGGATGCCGACGATGAAGCGCTCGCCGACGCGGGCGCGGATCGCGCGGAGGGTGTCGAAGGTGAAGCGGAGGCGGTCGTCGAGGCTGCCGCCGTAGGGCGCGTCGAGGTCGTTGGTGAGCGGGGACCAGAACTGGTCCATCAGGTGGCCGTAGGCCTGGAGCTCGATGCCGTCGAGGCCCGCCGCCTGCATCCGCTCGGCGGCGTCGGCATAATCCTCGATGATCCGGGCGATGTCCCAGTCCTCGGCCTTCTTCGGGAAGGATCGGTGCGCGGGCTCCCTCTCGTGGCTCGGCGAGACGACCGGCAGCCAGTCGGCCTTGTCCCAGCGGGTGCGCCGGCCGAGGTGGGTCAGCTGGATCATCACCGCGCAGCCATGCGCGTGGCATTCGTCCGTGAGCTGCTGCATCCAGCCCACGATCTCGTCCTTCCAGGCGAGGAGGTTGTTGAAAACCGGCGGGCTGTCGCGCGCGACCGACGCCGAGCCCGCCGTCATCGTCATCGCCACCCCGGCCCGCGCCCGCTCGACGTGGTAGGCGCGGTAGCGCTCCTTGGGCATGCCGTCCTCGGGATAGGCCGGCTCGTGGCTGGTGATGAGGAGCCGGTTCTTCAGGGCGAGGTGCTTGAGCCGGTAGGGCTGCAGGAGCGGGTCGCTGGACATGTGGCGCGTCTCCGGTGGCTGCCGCGGGTAGAAGCCCGAAATGTTCACTGATGTCAAGTTAAAGATCACAGATGTGCATTTTCCTTGCTGCCGCGCGGCGACACCGGTAAGCTCGGCGCCATGAACACGCACCGCGACATCGGCGGCGAGGTCGAGAAGGCGTCGGGCTGGCGCGGATCGCGCGATGTCTGGCTCGCGGCGGCGAAGCAGGCGCTGATCGATACCGGGCTCGACGCGGTGAAGATCCAGCCGCTGGCGACCCGGCTCGGGATCGCGCGCACCAGCTTCTACTGGTTCTTCAAGGACCGTACCGAGCTTCTCGACGCGCTGCTCGCGGACTGGGAGGCGAGAAACACCGGCGCCTTCGTGGAAGGTTGCGAGGCCTATGCCGAGACGATCACCGAGGCGCTCTTGAACCTGATCGCGGTCTTTCACGACGAGGTGGCGTTCGATCCGCGGCTCGACTTCGCCATCCGCAGCTGGGCGCACCAGTCCGAGGACGTGACCGCGCGGGTGAACGCCACCGACGCGCGGCGCCTCGCGGCGATCCGGGCGATGTTCGAGCGGTTCGGCTACGCGGCCGACGATGCGGACGTGCGGGCGCGAACGGTCTACCTCGTCCAGATCGGCTACATCGCGATGCAGGTGCAGGAATCGCCGGAGGTTCGGGTGCCGCGGGTCGCGGGGTACGTCGAGATCTACGCAGGCCGGCCCCCGGCCGCGCGCGAGCTCGCGCGCTTCAACGCCCGGATCGGGTTCCGGCCAGGGCCGGGGTGAGCGGGTGCTCCCCAGGATCGTCACCTACGAGGAAGCGGCCGGGCGGGTGTCCTGGCCGCAGGCGGTCGAGGCGCTGCGGGCGGGCCACCTCCTTCCGCGGGCGCAGATCACCGACATGCTCGTGGGGCCGCCCGACGCGACGCTGCTGAGCCGGGCCGCGTTCATCGAGGGCCTCGGCTACGGCATGAAATCGGTGACGGTGTTCGACCGCAACGCGGCGCAAGACTTGCCGACGGTGCAGGGGGCCATGCTCGTCTTCGAGCCGAGCCACGGGGCGCTCGAGGCGATCGTCGACAGCCGCCTCGTCACCGAGCTGAAGACGGCGGCGGACTCGGTCCTCGGCGCCCTTTGCCTCGCGCGCGAGGACAGCGCGCACCTGCTCGTGGTCGGAGCCGGGGCCGTTGCCCGGAGCCTCGTCGATGCCTACCACGCGCTCTTTCCAGCGCTCCGGCTGGTGTCGGTCTGGGCCCGACGCCGGGAGCAGGCGGATGCGCTGGCGAGGAGCTTCGCGGAGGCGGCAGTTCCGGTCCGGGCCGTGACCTCGCTGGCCGAAGCGGCCGGGGAGGCCGATATCGTGGCCTGCGCCACCATGGCACGCCAGCCCGTGCTGCACGGCGCCTGGATCCGCCCCGGCACCCACGTGGACCTCGTCGGCGCCTACAAGGAGGATATGCGCGAGGCCGACGACGCGCTTATCTCCGTCGGCGCGCTCTTCGTCGACAGCCGCGAGACGACCGTCCACCACATCGGCGAGCTGACCATCCCGATCGCCAGCGGCGTCATCTCGCACACCTCCGTCCGCGGCGACCTCTACGATCTGGTGCAGGGAACGGCGGGGCGGCGGACACGCTCCGAGATCACTGTCTACAAGAACGGCGGCGGTGCGCACCTCGACCTGATGCTGGCGCGCTGCATATCGGAGACGACGGGTTAGGAAAGGGGCGTGCCGGTGTCGGGCCGACCTCGCCCCTCGCGAGCAGGAACTAGCCTGCGGTTCGGTCGGCGGGTTCCGGAGTCCCCTCCGCCGCGCCTGCCTCCCTGATCCGGCTCGCCGCCTCGCGGACCTTGCTTTCCGCGGCATCGACGATCTTCTCGCCCGAGGGCAGCTTCGCTCCGAGCTCCTCCGAAGCCTCGGCGGCGATGTCCTGCGCCTCGCCGACCACGGCGGCCGCGGCCGCCTGCACGCGGGAGCCCTGCTCCTTGGCGAGATCGCGCGCCGCCTCCATCGCCCGGTCGCTCTGCTCGCCGAACATCCGATCTTCGATCCGCGACCGCGGCAGCGCGCCGCCGACGGCAGCCCCGAGGGCCATGGCTATGGCGCCGATGACGAGCGGCTGGTCTTCGATCAGGGCGTCGAGGCCGTCGCGCATGTCACTGCCGGTGTCGGCAATGCCCAGGCGCGCGGCTTTGGCGCCGTGGCGAACCGCGCCGCCCGCGTCGCGCATCGTGTCGCCGGCGCGATGGAGCCCGTCGCTCGCTGCTTGCGACAGGTCCGAGGCGCGCTCGCGGATGCCGTCCATCGCTTCGGACACCCCCTCGCCGACCAGCCCGGCAACGTCGGCCGCGCGCTCGCGGATACCGCCTTCGCTCGTGCCGTCTTCGCGATCCGGGTAGTCGGACCTGATGGAACCGGTGGCGTATCCCGATGCGCCGGGCATTCGCGGTTCGGCAAGCCGGTCGCGCCCGAGGCGGACCCCGCCGCGACCGCCGTCTTCCCGATCGCTCCCGTAGTCGCGCGGCTTGCCCGAGCCCGCCATGAGCCACGCCAGCCCGACGCCGGTGAGCAGGGCCGCAAGCGGATTTTCCCGCAGAGACCGCCCGAGGTTGCGGCTGACCTCGCCGCCGTTCTCGCCGACCGCCTTTACGACCTGGTCTACCAGGCCTTCCATCGAGACCCGGGATTGCAGCTCGTCGATGGTGGCCGACACGCGGCCCCGCTCGCGGTCGACTTCCCGCTCGAGCTCGGTGACGCCCGGATCCTTGTTGAGCTCAGCCATCACATCTTCTCCTTCACCATCGACACGTCGCGGGCCGCGGCGCGGGTGGTCCGCTCCGGGGCGAGGCTGCCGGCCTTGAGATTGTCGATGCCCCTCTTCGCCATCAGGAACGCGATGATCGCGAGGGCAACCCCGACGATCACGGCCGCCCAGGGATCGGGGATGCCGGCCCTCGCCAGCGAGACGACCAGAGCCGCGGCGAGGACGTTGAGGGCGGTGATGGCGAGGACGGCCGCGGCTAGGATGCCGCCTGCGGCAACCATCGCCTGGGTGGCCTTGTCGCTCATCTCGGCACGGAAGAGCTGCACCTCCTTTCGGAGCAGCTGGGTGACCTGATCCAGCAGGTCCGCCATCAGGGCGGGCGTCGAGCGCTCGTGGAGATCAGCCATGATCCCACCCTCCGGCCTCGGCCAGGCGGCGGTCGCCGGATCGATCCGACGTCCCTGCGTCCGGCGCGGAGGCTCGGGCGAAGCGCGCGAGGGCGAAGCCGACGAGCGCGGCGCTTCCGAGGTAGGCCATCGGGTTGCGGCGCCCGAACTCCGAGAGCTCGCCCGCCATCGCGCCAATGCTCTTGCCCTCGACGGCGTGCGCGATCTGCTTCAGCCCGGCAGCCGCTTCGCGGAGGAGGTCCTGTTGCAGGGGCGACCCTTCCATCTCGGCGGCGGCCGCCTCGAGTCCGTCGGCGGTCCGGGCGATCTTCCCTGCCGCGTGACCCTTGGTCTCCTCGACCTTGTCGACGGCCGCGGACTTCGCTTCGTCCAGGCTGGAGAGTGCCGCGTCCTTGAGGTCGCCCAGCCGCTCCTGTGCTGCGCTCCCAGCCTCGCGTGCGGTCTGCACGAGGTCGGCCTCCGGCGGACTGGCGGCTTCGCCGGCCGGTGCCATGGGCTCGTTGGTGTTCACATCGGTCTCCTTCGAAATGCCGGTCGCGGTCGGCGAACGGCCACGAGCGATGCGTCGCAGGGAACACTCGCAGCACATCGACGGCGACGAGCGGAGTTGCCGGGGTGCGCGCCACGCTACTGGTCAAGCAACGCCGATTGCCGGCTCACGTTCCGGGTGCCCGAGCAATCGAACGGCCGTCAGTCGGCCTTGACCGAGCCCGGTGGATCGGGGCGGGCACAGGGGCGCAGGGTCGGCGCGCTGCTCGTGATCGTTCCGCGGCCTGGGCGGGGGTGGAAGGATGCGCGTCCTTGATCAGCCGGAGGCGGGCCGTTCCGGTGAGCGAAGTCCACCCCTCCGGGGGTGCCGCGGGCGGGCCGGCAAGGTCAGGCGAGCAGGCGCGCCTTCTGCTCGGCGAATTCCTCGGCGGTGAGCACGCCGGCCTGGTGCAGCTCGGCGAGCTGCTTGAGGCGGGCGATGGAGTCGTCGCTCATCGCCGCGGGGGCCGTCGCCGGGGCCTGGGGCGCGGCGGGCGCAGCCGGCGCGGTGGGCGCGGCCGGGGCAGCCTGGCGGGCGGCGACCTTGCCGGAGACCGCGGTGGCGGTGCCGGCGATGACGGCGGTGCGGGCGGCGGTCTGGGCGGCGCGGCCGATCAGGCTGGGGCGGCCGCGGCGGGATCCGAGCATGGGACTGTCCTTCGGTTCAACCGGCGACGGCGAGGAGCTGCGACTGCGCCTCGCGGATCACCTCGTGCGGGATGCGTTCGGAGAGCACCAGCCGGCCGTCGGCGGCGCGGACCGCCTCGGCGAAGCGGGTCGCCCAGAGGTGCTCGAAAAGGAAGGCGACCGCGGCGGTGCCGGGGTCGAGGGCGTCGCCGAGCTCCTGCAGGTCGGCCTCGGAGAGCAGCGGGGAAAGCTCGCCGGTCAGGCGCTCGAAGGCCTCGGCGAGCTCGGGACCGAGTTCCTGTGTCTCGAGGATCGAGACGGCGCCATCGGGAGACTTCGTGACCGCGGCGACGTCGATCAGGCGCACGAGGCCCCGGTCGAGAAGATCGTCGAGCTGGGTCGCGATGCCGGCGCTGAACCGGTCGGTGTCGAAGTGGATGACGATATACTCGACGGGGCCGAAGGTGTCGGGCATGGGTTCCTCGAGGCGGCTGGCCGCTCCGCGATAGACTTCGCGGCCGCCGACCGCAAGCGGGAAGGCTCCGGGGCGAGCCCCTGGAGGTCGCGATCGCTTGCATTTGAGCTAGCTCGGCGTCTCGCAATGCCCTCGTGCAGAGGCACTCAGAAAGTGACCCAGCGCGAGGGATAAGGTCCGACGAAGCCCGCCCGCTGGGCCATTCCCACGATGTCGTCGATCTGCGGCAGCGTCAGCGCCTGGACGTAGACGCGCGTCCCGAGGTACTCCCACCCGACCGAGCGCGCCCGGTAGCCGGCGGCCTCGAAGAAGGCGAGCGCGCGCGCCTCGTCCGACGGGTTGGTGACCACTCCCGCCGCCACCGCCACCGGCGCCTGCAGCGCCATCCCCGCGGGGGGCCGGTGCCCGGCCAGCGACTTCGCGACCGCGTCCATGTTCGCTAGGTTGGCGGTGAAGGTGATGCAGCGCGCCTGCCGGATGCGCGCGAGCTGCATCTGGCGGAAGTCGTAGGTCAGGCCCCAGGCCTGCGGCGTGAAGACGAAGGCGTCGAACTGGTCGAAGAGCATCGCGCAATAGGCGTTGTCGGCCGGCTGCGGCTGGCCGGCGCAGGCCGGCACCGCCAGCATCGCCGCCACCACGCCCCGCCGAAGCCACAATCCCAAGGCACCGCTCATGGCTCGATGCTCCCCAAGCTGCCGACTCCAACCGCCGCGGCGGAAATTCGATCCCGTGCGGGCGGGCGGAAACGAAAAAGGGGCGCTGCAGCGCCCCGTGCGCGTCGGCAGCGCGAGCGCGCGCTACTTAATCTTGCCTTCCTTGAACTCGACGTGCTTGCGCGCGACCGGGTCGTACTTCTTGACCGACATCTTCTCGGTCATCGTCCGCGAGTTCTTCTTGGTCACGTAGAAGTAACCGGTGTCGGCCGTCGAGTTGAGCCGGATCTTGATCGTCGTCGGCTTCGCCATCTTCGCAGTCCTTCGGTCCTTCGGCTCCGCCTAGGGGCCGGTGAAATCAGACCCCGCCTTCTACGCCTCCGCGCCCGGCTGTCAAGGGTCAGAGCATCCGGAACGCGGGGCCGCCCGGCCCCTGCGCGAAGAACGGCACCGGCCGGTCGGGGTCGGGATCGGCGAGGATCGGTCCGAGCTCGGCGAGGACGACCTCGGTGATGAACGGCAGCGACAGCCGCCGCGCGGCAGCGAGCCCGAGCCATTGCAGGTGTGCAAGCTCGCCGCCGGCGCCGGCGAAGTCGTCGTGGGCACCGGCGAGCCCGCGCGCGTCGGCGAGGAAGAAGCGGGCATCGAACCGCCGCGGCCGTCCCGGCGGCGTGACCGCGCGGAAGACGAAGCGCAGGGCGCCCGTGTCCGGCACCAGCCCCGCCGCGAAGAACCCGCGCCAGCCGGAGGGCACCGCCCGCGCCGCCGCCGCGGGGTCGTGGCGCCCGAGCATCAGGCCGGTCTCTTCCCAGAGCTCGCGCACGGCCGCGCGCGGGAGCGCCCGCACCAGCGCCGGGTCGGCATCGACCGCCAGCCGCCGGGCGGTCGCGGGGTCGGGACCGGCATCGCCGTCGATCATCCGGTCGTCGGGATCGACTGCGCCGCCCGGGAAGACGAACTTCTCCGGCATGAAGGCCGCTCCGCCGCCGCGCTGGCCCATGAGCACCTGCGGCCCCTCCGGCGTTCGCCGCACGAGGATCAGCGTTGCCGCGTCCCGGACCGGCGGCGCGGCGTCAGCCGCCTGCGACAAGCCGCCCCGGCCCGGCCCCGAAGCCATGCATCCGCTTTGCCCACTGCAGTCCGACGAAGACCCCCTTCAGCCGCGGCAGCAGCCAGAGCGACAGGGCGACGAAGACGACGGAAAAGCCGATCGCCATCTGCCAGCCCTCGGGCCGCCAGGTGATGAAGACGACGAGCATCAGCGGCGCGAGGAGGTGGCCTGTGATCAGGATCGTCGCCCAGGCAGGCCCGTCGTCGGCGCGGTGGTGGAAGAGCTCGGTGCCGCAGACCGGGCACTCGCGGCGCACCTGCAGGTAGCCGTCCATCATCGCCCCCTCGCCGCAGGCCGGGCAGCGGCGGCGCCAGCCGCGGAGGAGCGCCGTGCGGGTGTCGCGCTCGGGTTCGGTCGGCAACGGATGATTCCCTTCGATCATGGGTGCGACCATACGCCCGAGGTCCGTTGGCGGCCAGAGGCGGACCCGCGACGGAATGCGCGCGGCGCGGCGTTTGACCGGAACCAAGGCAGGAGGAAAGAAGCCTATGAGACGACCGATGACCGCGCTCGCCCTGACGGCGGCGCTGGCGGCCGGCGCCGGCGCTGCGCTCGCGCAAGCCGGGCCGATGCCGGGCCCGCTCGGACGGATGCCCGGCCCGATGGGGCCGATGCCGCTCGACTTCGCCGCCATCGACACCGACGGCAACGGCTCGCTGAGCCGGGCCGAGCTGCAGGCCCGTGCGGTGTCACGGCTGGCCAGCGCCGACACCAACGGCGACGGCGCCCTCGACCGGGCCGAACTCGTCGCGGTCTTCTCTGATGGCCGCGGCCAGTTCGCGGCGGTCTTCACGGTCGATCCGGCCGAGGTGATGGCCGACCGACTGCTGGCGCTCGCCGGCGGCACCGAGAGCGGCAAGGTCGAGGTGGCCGCGCTCGCCGACATGCGGGTCAACCGCCTGCTCGTCATCGCCGACAGCGATCACGACGCGGCCATCTCCAAGGCCGAGGCGGACGCCATGCAGGCGAAGGTCGCCGCGGGTCGCGGTGACCGCCACGGGCCTCGCCACGGCGGGCACGACCGGCCGAAGGGCCCGCCGCCGCCGCGTCCGGGTGCGCCGGATGCTCCGGCCGCTCCGGCCGCCCCGGATGGCCAGGACGGATGACCCAGGCGGCGCGCGTCACGACCGGGCGCGCGCCCCGCTTTCGGGACGAGACGCCACCGGCGGAAGAGGCCATAGTCGCACGCATGGGGACGAGCCCGAAGGCAGAGGCGGCGCCGAGCGATGCCGAGCTGCTCGGCGGCTATGCCGGCGGCGACCAGTCGGCGGCCCGGACGCTGACGCTGCGCCACGCACCGCGTGTGTTCGCCCTGGCCCGACGGATGCTCGGCGACGTGGCCGAGGCAGAGGACGTGACGCAGGAGACGATGCTGAGGCTGTGGCGGATCGCGCCGGACTGGGAGGAGGGCCGTGCCGCCGTCGGCACCTGGCTCTACCGCGTCGCGTCCAACCTGTGCGTCGACCGGCTGCGGCGACGGCGCGAGGTCGGCTCGGACGCGCTGCCCGAGTTGGCCGACGAGGCGCCGGGCGCTGCGGCACGGCTCGAGGCGCGCGACCGCGCCGCCGCCCTCGAGGCGGCGCTCGCCGCCCTCCCCGAGCGGCAGCGGCTTGCGGTCGTGCTGCGCCACTTCGAGGAGCGGCCCAACCCCGAGATCGCGGCGATTCTCGGGGTCAGCGTCGAGGCCGTGGAGAGCCTGCTCGCGCGCGGGCGGCGCGATCTCGCCGCGCGCCTCGCGCCGCGGCGGGCGGAACTGGGGTTCAGCGATGGTTGAGAAGGACATTCACCCGACGCGCGCCGACCGCGACGCGACGCTGCTCGCACCGTTCTTCGCCGAGGCGCGCGCCGGCGATCCAGGGCCGACGACCGCGCTCCTGTCGGCGATCCTCGCCGACGCCGGCGCCGTTTCCGCCGAGCGCCGCGCGCCGGCGTCCCCGGCGCCGCGCGGCCGGCTCGGGGGCTGGCGCGGGCTGGCGGCGCTCGCCGCCTGCGCGGTGCTGGGCTTCTGGATCGGAATTGCCGGCAACCTGCCGATCGAGGCCGGGACGACCTCGTCGGCGAGCTACGACGGCGAGGCGAGCTCCGACGCGGGCTCCGACGGGGGCGCCGTTGACCAGCTCGGCGCCTTCTACGACCTCGCTTCGTTGGAGGGCTGAGGTGGCCGATCCCGCAGACGGGCGCGGAAACGGCTGGCGCGGCTGGCGGCGCTGGGCGCTCCCGGTGTCGCTGGCGCTGAACCTGGTGGCCGCGGGGGTGATCGGCGGCGCACTGTTCAAGGGACCGCCGCCGCCGGCGCCGGTCCCGGGCCCGGCGCTCTGGCGCTATGCCCGCGCCCTGCCCGAGCCCTATCGCCGCGACCTCGGCCAGGCGCTGCGCGCGAGCCGCGGCGACTGGATCGGCCCGCGCGAGGCCCTGCGCGGCCAGCAGGCCGCGCTTGCCGCGGCGCTGACCGCCGACCCCTACGACCCGAAGGCGATCGCGGCGGTGCTGCAGCGGCAGACCGAGGTCACGGAGGACCTGTCGGGACGCGGCGTCGGCCTGCTGCTCGACCAGATCGGCCGCATGACCGCGGACGAGCGCCAGGCCTACGCCGCCGCCCTGCGCGCCGACCGCGGTCCCGGGCCACGCCCCGACCGCGGTCCCGATCGCGACGGGCCTGCCCCGAAGGCGCCCTGAGCTCCGCCCCGAGGCATTTCGCGGTGCGGGTCTAGCGGAAGCCGTCGAGATTGCGCCCGCGGAACTGCTTCTCGCCGATCAGGCAGTCCATCGGCGCATAGTCGGCCGGGATCGGTCGGAGCGGCGGGGCCGCGCCGCTGATCTCGAGCACCAGCTTGCGGCGGATGGCGAAGCCGAGTTCGGCGGCGTTGCGCGCGACCAGGACGAAGGCGCCGTCGCCGCCGACCACGCAGTCCCGATAGTAGCTGTCAAGGTCGGGCATCGTTCCAGGCGAGGCGATGATCGGCAGCCCGTTGATGGTGATGCCACGGACGAGGGTGGCGTCGCGGGCGCCGGTGACCGGCGGACCGACGTTGTTGGCGCCATCGCCCGAGATGTCGATGATCCGGCGCGCGCCCTCGACGCTGCCGTCGTCGATGAGCGCCGAGCCGAAGCCAAGGGCGCGCGAGATCGAAGTCCCGCGGGCCTGGATGCGCGGCATGGCGTCGATCTCGTCGGCCATCCTCGCCGCCGCGTCGGGGCTGTCGATGATCCGCCAGGGGATCAGCGCACGGTCCTGGGCCTTGCCGCCCCATTCGAAATAGGCGATCGCGACCTTGCCGAGGCGCCCTGCCGTCACCGCCCGCATCAGGTCCGGGTGCCGCAGCGCCGCGGCGTAGCCATCGCGCTGGATGTCGAACTCGGCCATGTCCATCGACCGCGACACGTCGACGGCGAGCACGATCTCGGCGTCCACCGGCGTCGCCGGCGCGGGCTGCGCCGCGGCGGGCACGGCCGCGAGGAGGCTCAGGGCGGCGACCAGCGATCGGAAGGTCCGACGGGACGGCATGTTGCGGAAGTAGCGCCGGCGGCAGCGCCGATCCAGTCGCGGTTTCGTTACCCGGCGGCATCCCGCAGCGCCGCGATGTTGGCGGCGTAGCCGGCCCGGCCGTCCTTGAAGACCGCGGAACCGGCAACGAAGCTGTCGGCACCGGCTTCGCGGCAGAGCCGGACGGTGTCGAGGGCGATGCCGCCGTCGACCTGCAGCCAGACCGGGCGGTCGCCGATCATCTTCCGGAGCACGCGAAGCTTCGGCAGCATGGCGGGGAGGAACTTCTGGCCGCCGAAGCCGGGGTTCACCGTCATGACGAGCACGAGGTCGACCGCGTCGAGCACGTATTCGACGGCGGCGGGCGGCGTCGCGGGGTTGAGCGCGACCCCCGCCTTCTTCCCGAGCGCGCGGACCCGCTGCAAGCTGCGATCGAGGTGCGGGCCGGCCTCGGCATGCACGGTCAGCAATTCGGCTCCGGCCGCGGCGAAGCCTTCGAGGAAGGGGTCGGCGGGCGCGATCATCAGGTGGACGTCGAGCGCGGTCCGGGCGGTGCGGTGGAGAGCCGCGACGGTGTCCGGGCCGAAGGTCAGGTTGGGCACGAAGTGTCCGTCCATCACGTCGACCTGCACCCAGTCCGCGCCAGCGGCCTCGACCGCGGCGAGATCCTCGCCGAGCCGGGCGAAGTCGGCCGAGAGGATCGAGGGCACGATCATCGGCGCGCGCGAGAAGGGGGGCAGGCTCACGTCAGCCGCCGGATCAGGCTCGAGGTGTCGCCCCGGCCGCCGCCCATCGCCTGCACGTCCTTGTAGAACTGGTCGATGAGCGCGGTCGCCGGCAGCGCCGCGCCGTTCCGCTCGGCCTCGTCGAGGCAGATCGCGAGATCCTTGCGCATCCAGTCGACGGCGAAGCCGAAGTCGAACCTGCCCTCGAGCATGGTCGGACCGCGGTTCTCCATCTGCCAGGAGCCCGCGGCGCCCTTGCCGATGACGTCGAGCACCGCGAGCCCGTCGAGGCCGGCCTTCTCGGCGAATGCGAGGCCCTCGGACAGGCCCTGCAACAGGCCAGCGATGCAGATCTGGTTGACCATCTTGGTGAGCTGTCCGGCGCCGACAGGACCCATCAGCCGGCAGAAGCGGGCGTAGGCGGCGATCATCGGCTCGGCGCGGGCGTAGTCGCTGGCGTCGCCCCCGCACATTACGGTTAGCTTGCCGCCTTCCGCCCCGGCCTGGCCGCCCGAGACCGGCGCGTCGACGAAGCCCGCGCCCCGTTCGGCCGCCTGCACGGCGAGTTCGCGCGCGACCTTCGCCGACGCCGTCGTGTGATCGACGAAGACCGCGCCGGGACCAACGGTTTCGAAGGCGCCGGCCGGCCCGACCGTCACGCCGCGAAGGTCGTCGTCGTTGCCGACGCAGGCGAAGACGAACTCGGCGCCCTCCGCCGCGCCCGCCGGCGAGGCGGCGGCGGCATGGCCGTAGCGGTCGACCCACTCGGCCGCACGGATCGCCGTACGGTTGTAAACGGTGACCTCGTGACCGGCGGCGGCCAGGTGGCCGGCCATCGGAAAGCCCATGACGCCGAGCCCGATGAAAGCGACACGCGCCATGCGATCCCCCGATTAACCCTTCGTGCGTTGTATCGCCGGTAGTGGCCTGCTATCCGGGCCGGGTCAAGCAAGCGAAAGGACTCCCGCGCGGATGGCGTTCCTGTTCCGGTGGCTGATGCGGGCGATCCTCGCGCTCGCCGTGCTGGCCCTCGGCGCCGCCGCGCTCGGCTACTACCTGGCCAGCCAATCGCTGCCCGATTACAACCGCACGTTGACCCTCGACGGGCCCGAGCAGCCGATCGAGATCGTCCGCGACCGCTACGCGATCCCGCACATCCTGGCGAAATCCGACCACGATGCCTTCTTCGGGCTCGGCTACGTGCACGCCCAGGACCGGCTCTGGCAGATGACGCTGATGCGGCGCACCGCGCAGGGGCGGCTCAGCGAGATCTTCGGGTCGGCGACGCTGCCGATCGACGAGCTGATGCGCGCATTCGACCTTTACGGCTACGCCCGGCAGGCGGCGCCGCTGCAGACCGACGCGACGCGGGCGGATCTGGACGCCTATGCCGCGGGGGTCAACGCAAGGCTGCGGGTGGTGCAGGAGAATGCCCTCGGCCGCGGCGCGCCCGAGTTCTTCCTGTTCTCGCCCGACATCGCGCCCTGGACCCCCGCCGACTCGATCGCGATCCAGAAGCTGATGGCGCTGCAGCTCACCGACAAGGCGCAGATCGAGACCCTGCGCGCGCGCCTGTCGCTGGTGCTGCCGCCCGAGCGGCTGCGCGACATCCTGCCCGACTCGCCGAACGCGCCGGTCATGGGGCTGCCGCAGTTCTCCGAGCTCTTCCCGGACCTGCCGCCCGGTGGGATGGTCGAGGCGGCGGCGGTTCGCAGCCCGCTCGATCCGGTGCAGCCGCCGGGGATGGCCGGCGCCTCCAACGCCTTCGCCGCATCGGGCAAGCGCACGACCGGCGGTGCGCCGCTCCTTGCCACCGACCCGCACCTCGGGCTGACCGCGCCGTCGATCTGGATGCTGGCGCGCATGGACCTCGCCAGCGGGCCGGTCATGGGCGGGTCGATCCCGGGAATGCCGGCGATCCTGATCGGCCGCAATCCCCACCTCGGCTGGGGGCTGACCTCGAGCTACGTTGACGACCAGGACGTGTATATCGAGAAGCTCGACCCCGACGACCTGGACCGGTACCTGACGCCGCAGGGCTTCACCAAGCTCGAGACCCGCGAAACGGTCATCGACGTAAAGGGCGCGCCGCCGGTGCGCTTCCAGCTGCGCTGGACCCGGCACGGCCCGGTCATCCCGGGTGACACCTTCGGCGCGGCGGCGATCACCCCGCCCGGCCACGTGGCGGCGCTGGCATGGACCGCCCTGACCGCCGACGACCGCTCGATGGGCGCCGCGATCGGCCTGATGCAGGCGCATTCGATCGCCGAGGCGCGCGAGGCGATCCGCGACCTCGTCGCCCCGTCGCAGAACGTGACGCTCGCCGACCGGGAGTCGGTGGCGCTGATGACCGCCGGGGCCGCGCCGAAGCGGCAGGCCGGCAACACCGGCCAGGGCCGCATCCCGGTGCCGGGATGGCTCGCGGTCAACGACTGGCAGGGGTTCCGCAGCTTCGACGAGAACCCTTATGTCGTGGACCCGCCGAGCGGAATCGTGGTGAACACCAACAACAAGCTCACCGACGCCGCCTTCCCCGACAACCTCAGCTTCGACTGGGGCGACACCTACCGGATCATCCGCGCCGGCAAGCTCCTCGGCGACCGCCAGTACCACACGCTCGACAGCTTCATCGACATCCAGACCGACACCGTGTCGGAGGCGGCGCGCGTCGTGCTGCCGCTGATCGGGCGCGACCTCTGGTACTCGGGCGAGCCCGCGGCCGCCGACAGCCGCGAGCGCATGCGGCAGGTGGCGCTCGAGCGGCTGGCGGCCTGGAACGGCGAGATGAGCGAGCATACGCCCGAGCCCCTGATCTACGCCGCCTGGCTGCGCGCCCTGCAGCGGCGCCTGACCCAGGACGAGCTCGGTCCGCTGGTCGCGACCCTGCCGGGCTCCGACCCGCTCTTCGTCGAGCGGGTCTTCCGCAACGTCGACGGGGCGGGGGCCTGGTGCGACGTGCGGCAGACGACCGCGCGCGAGACCTGCACCGAGATGGCGCGGCTGGCGCTCGACGACGCGCTCGTCGAGCTGACGGAGACGTACGGCGACCGGCTGGAGAGCTGGCGATGGGGGGACGCCCACCAGGCGGTGCACCTGCACCAGACGCTTGGCCGGATCCCGGTGCTGAAGTACCTCGTGAACATCCGCCAGAGCACCGCCGGCGGCGACCAGACGCTCCTGCGCGGGCAGTCGCCGGGCGACGGACCCGAACCCTACCGCAACGTGCACGCGGCGGGCTTCCGCGGGGTCTTCGACTTCTCCGACCCCGATTCGAGCGTCTTCGTCATCGCGACCGGCGAGAGCGGGCACCCGCTGTCACGGCACTACGACGACCTCGCGGCGCTCTGGCGCCGGGCCGAATACGTGCCGATGTCGTTCGACGCCTCGCTGGCGCGCGCCGGGGCCGAAGGCGTGACCCGGCTTCTGCCGGCGCACCCCGCCGCCGCGGCGACCGCGGGCGCGCCGGGCGGGGTCAGCGGATGATGCGGCTGTACTTGGCGCCGGCGAGGCTCGCGTCGGCGATCGCACCCTTCTGGCCGAAGACGACCTCGTAGATCGGCCGGTTGATCTGCGTCGAGGTCATCCCCGCCGCGGCGCCGTCCTTCTGCCAGACCACCGCCGCGTCGGCGCCGAGCTCCCAGCCGTCGGCGACGCGGAAGTCCTGCAGCGCCTGGGCGGTCATGAAGAACAGCGCCTGGTTGAACTCGGCGGCGCCGAAGGTCAGCCCGATCCCGACCCCCGACAGCGAGTAGTAGTCGACCTTGGCCGGGCCGATCATCAGCGCGCCCTCGCCGTAGGTGCCCGAGGCGAAGAAGCCGATCTTGCGGATGTTGGGGATGATCAGGATGCCCTGCGCGCGCGCCCCGAGATCGTTGGCGCCCGGCACCTTCGAGTAGAGCTCGGCCAGCGCCGCGTCTACGGCCGAGTCGATCTTCTCGCGCGGCGAAGGGCCGCCGACCGATGGCGTCGTGGTGCAGGCGGCGAGCCCGCCGTACCCGGCGGCCACCAGAAAGCTGCGTCTCGTCCAGGACGTCATGTGGAAAGGCTCCTCTGCGCTGGGTCCCACTGCCTCGATTGCCGATCACGATGTCGGCTTCTTGGAAAGTGTTAACATATCTCGGCCTCCGCCGCCAAGACTCCACTACATCTCGTCCGGATGCGCCAGAAGGTGTCGGGCGCCATCGACCGAGCCCCGATCGCTGTGGTTAACTGGTTAACGGCCGAGCACCCCCGATCTTGGAGCTTGCCGCGGGAAAGCCCTGATTGAAATGCGCTTTCCTGGAGAATGGTTAGCAGGCGACCGGTTCGGGAAAGCGGTGCGCCTCCCCGGCCACGCCGCTCCTGCGGCGCTCGGGCTGCGCTGTCCGGCGCACGGAAACGAGGCACGGGTCGCGAATACCTGATCCGGCCGGGCGGGCCTCGCCCTCGCCGGCCGATTGCGCGGGCTTCGCTGCGGCTCTAAAAGTCGGGCATGTCGCTCTGGAGATATGCCAACCCGGCCGAGTTCATGCGCGTGACCGGGCCGGCGCTGCCGGTGCTCTGGGCGCTGGCCGGCGCGGCGCTGGCGGTGGGGCTGCTCTGGGGGTTCTTCCTGACGCCCGACGACTACCAGCAGGGGGCGACGGTCAAGGTGCTCTTCGTGCACGTGCCGTCGGCACTGATGGCGATCAACGCCTGGCTGATGATGCTGGTCGCGTCGCTGATCTGGTTCATCCGCCGGCACCACGTCTCGGCGCTGGCCGCGCGGGCGGCGGCGCCGGTCGGCGCCACGATGACGCTGATCGCGATCCTGACCGGCGCGATCTGGGGCGAGCCGATGTGGGGAACCTGGTGGGCATGGGACCCGCGGCTGACCTCCTTCTTCGTCCTCCTCCTCTTCTACGTCGGCTACATCGCGCTCTGGGAGGCGGTCGACGAGCCGGACAAGGCGGCCGATCTCACCGCCGTCCTCTGCCTCGTCGGCTCGGTCTTCGCGCTCCTCTCGCGCTATGCGGTCTTCTTCTGGAGCCAGGGAC
Organism: Amaricoccus sp.; assembly: GCA_046348915.1. Classification (GTDB taxonomy): domain Bacteria; phylum Pseudomonadota; class Alphaproteobacteria; order Rhodobacterales; family Rhodobacteraceae; genus Amaricoccus. The sequence goes on along the minus strand of JAXMDH010000017.1, from coordinate 288,122 downwards.
TGCACCAGGGGCCGTCGCTGTCGATGGATGCACGCGAGAACATGGACAACGCCTTCTGGATCCCGCTCGTGATCACCATCGCGGGGTTCGTGCTGCTGTTCGTCAGCCTGGTGCTGGTGCGTACCCGCACCGAGATCCGGCTCCGGCGCCTGTCGGCGCTGCTCGAGGTCGAGGCGCACGCCTGATGTGGCCCGACCTCGGCAAGTACGCGGTGACGGTGCTCGGGGCCTATGCGGTCACGCTCGCGATGCTGGCGGTCCTCGTCGGCGCCAGCTGGTGGCGGTCCGCGGCAGTTCGGCGGCGGCTCGCAGCGGTCGAGGCGCGGCGCGGGAGGGGGCATGGCCGGGCGTAATCTGCTCTTGGCGTTGCCGCCGCTGGTCTTTCTCGTCTTCGCCTCCGTGGCCTGGGTCGGACTGCACCGCGAGAACCCGGACGAGCTGCCGAGCGCCCTCGTCGGCAAGCCTGCGCCGGACATCGCGCAGCTGGTCGCCCTGCGCGACGATCCGGCGCCGACGGCGGCCGACCTGACCGCTCCGGGAGTGAAGCTCGTCAACTTCTGGGCCAGCTGGTGCGCGCCCTGCCGTGCCGAGCACCCCTACCTGAAGGCCCTGTCCACGCAGGGCGTCGAGGTGATCGGCATCAACTACAAGGACGCGCCGGCGCAGGCCAAGCGCTTCCTCGCCGAGATGGGCGATCCCTACACCCGCATCGGTGCCGACCCGACCGGCCGGATCGCGCTCGACTGGGGCATCTACGGCGTCCCGGAAACCTTCGTCATCGGTCCCGACGGCCGCATCCTGCTGCGCTTCCCCGGGCCCCTCGATCCGGTCACGATCGAGAAGCGCATCGCGCCGGCCATCGCCGCCGCCGGCGGAAAGGCCGTCGCGGTCCCCTGAGCTCAGCGCATGTTCGCCCTGAGCGCCGCTGCCGCCGCGAAGGGCGCCAGCGCGAGGACGAAGAGCGTCAGCCCGGCGAGCAGCAGGAACGCGGGCCAGGGGTCGCGCCCCTCGGTGGCCGCCGCGGCGGCGCGCGCGCCGAAGATCAGCGTCGGCAGGTAGAGAGGCAGCACGAGGATCGCGATCAGCAGCCCCCCGCGGCGGATGCCGACGGTGAGCGCGGCACCGATCGCGCCGAGGAAGCTCAGCGCCGGGGTGCCGGCCGCGAGCGTGGCGACCAGCCACGGATAGGCCGGCCCGGGCAGCTGCAGCGTCAGGGCCAGGAACGGGGCGGCGACGACGAGCGGCACGCCGGTCGTCAGCCAGTGCGCGAGCGCCTTGACCGCGACGAGCGCCTCGAGCGGAAGCGGGGCGAGTGCGAGCGCGTCGAGCGTCCCGTCCTCGAGGTCGGCCTGGAACAGACGGTCGAGCGGCAAGAGGCAGGCGAGGAGCGCGCCGATCCAGAGGCTGCCGGCGGCGAGCCCCGCCAGCCGAGCGGGATCTGGCCCGACGCCGAGCGGCACCAGGAGCGCGACGATGACGAAGAAGGCGAGCCCGAGCCCGGCGCCGCCGCCCGAGCGCAGCGCCAGCGTCAGCTCGCGCCCGAGCGCCGCCCGGACCGCGCTCACGTCCAGCGCCCGGCGAGGAAGGGGTCGGAGCGTGTCCGCTCTCCGGCGGCCTCGGGGGCGAGCCGGAGCTCGCGCGCCGGCAGCGCGAGCGGTGCGTGCGTCGCGACGACCGCCATCCCGCCGCCGGCCGTGTGCGCGGCGATCGCGGCGACGAGCCGGGCTTCGGCGGCGGCATCGAGCGCCACGGTCGGCTCGTCGAGCAGCCAGAGCCGGCGCGGCGCAAGCAGCAGCCGCGCGAGCCCGAGTCGCCGCCGCTGGCCGGCCGAGAGCAGGTGCGCCGGCCGGTCGGCGATGCCCGCAAGCTCGAACCCGGCCAGCGCCGCCCGGGGGTCGCCGCCAAGCAGCGCCGCCCAGAAGCCGATGTTCTCGCCCACGGTCAGCTGCGGCTTCACCGCGTCGAGGTGCCCGGCGTATCCGACGGCCTCGGCCAGGCTGTCGGGTGTCGCCGTCCGGCCGTCGAGCTCGATCCGGCCACTGGCCGGCAGCAGCCCCGCAAGCGCCCGCAGCAGCGTCGACTTGCCCGCGCCGTTCGGCCCGCGCACCGCCAGCGTCTCGCCGTCGGCGAGCCCGAATCCGAGCCCCTGCAGCACCGGCCGCCCGCCGCGGACGCACGAAAGCTCGGTGACGGCGATCCCCATGCCGGCCGGCATAGCCGATCGCCCGCCGGGGGGGAAGCGCCCGGCATTTTCTGCATACGATGGTATGCATTTCGCGCCTGCGGTACTTGCGACATGGCCCGCGATGCGGCATATCCAAGGTCAATTCCTGCCCAGCCAAGCTTCAGCCCGGAGGCACGATGACCGTTTTCGTAGGAACCGACACCGCCAGGACGCGCCGGAAGCTGGATGTGGCGAGCAAGAGCTACGCCTACTATTCGATCGCGGCGGCGGAGCAGGCGGGTCTCGGCGACTTCAGCCGGCTGCCGGCCTCGCTGAAGGTGGTGCTCGAGAACATGCTCCGGTTCGAGGACGGCAGGACCGTCTCGACCGACGACATCAAGGCCTTCTCCGACTGGGCGAAGCAGGGCGGCAAGAACCCGATCGAGATCGCCTACCGGCCGGCGCGCGTCTTGATGCAGGACTTCACCGGCGTCCCGGCGGTCGTCGACCTCGCGGCGATGCGGGACGGGATCAAGGCGCTCGGCGGCGACCCGCAGAAGATCAATCCGCTGAACCCGGTCGACCTCGTCATCGACCATTCGGTGATGGTCGACGAGTTCGGCAACCCGCGCGCGTTCCAGATGAACGTGGATCTCGAATACCAGCGCAACATCGAGCGCTACCAGTTCCTGAAGTGGGGCCAGAGCGCGTTCAACAACTTCCGCGTGGTTCCGCCGGGCACCGGCATCTGCCACCAGGTCAACCTCGAGTACCTCGCACAGGCGGTCTGGACCGACACCGACCCCGCGGGCGAACTCGTCGCCTACCCCGACACGCTGGTCGGCACCGACAGCCACACGACGATGGTGAACGGCCTCGCGGTGCTCGGCTGGGGCGTCGGCGGCATCGAGGCCGAAGCGGCGATGCTGGGCCAGCCGGTCTCGATGCTGATCCCGGAGGTCGTCGGCTTCAGGCTGACCGGCCAGATGGTCGAAGGCACCACGGCGACCGACCTCGTCCTCAAGGTCGTGCAGATGCTGCGCAAGAAGGGCGTCGTCAACAAGTTCGTCGAATTCTACGGCGAAGGGCTCGACCACCTGCCGCTCGCCGACCGCGCGACCATCGCCAACATGGCGCCCGAGTACGGCGCCACCTGCGGCTTCTTCCCGATCGACGACGAGACCCTGCGCTACCTCCGGAACACGGGCCGCGACGAGGCGCGAATCGCGCTCGTAGAGGCCTATGCAAAGGCGAACGGCATGTGGCGCGGGCCAGACTACGACCCAGTCTACACCGACACGCTGCACCTCGACATGGCCGAGATCGTCCCGGCGATCTCGGGGCCGAAGCGGCCGCAGGACTACACCCCTCTCACCCAGGCAGCCCAGTCCTTCTACAAGACCGTCGCCGACTACCGCGGCGTCGACAAGAGCCTCGAGGCGCAGGAGATGCAGGGCGAGGGCGGCGGGGTCGTCGCGCTGCCGGTCGACGTGCGCAAGACCGCGCGCGTCGAGGGCGAGGACTACACCATCCGCGACGGCTCGGTGGTCATCGCGGCGATCACCTCCTGCACCAACACCTCGAACCCCTACGTGATGATCGGCGCCGGCCTCGTCGCCCGCAAGGCGCGCGCGCTCGGGCTGAACCGCAAGCCATGGGTGAAGACCTCGCTGGCGCCCGGCTCGCAGGTCGTCAGCGAATACCTCGAGGCGGCCGGGCTGCAGGACGACCTCGACGCCATCGGCTTCAACCTCGCCGGCTACGGCTGCACCACGTGCATCGGCAACTCCGGGCCGCTCGGCGAGCCGGCGCTCTCGAAGGCGATCGCCGAGAACGACCTCGTCGCGACCGCGGTCCTCTCCGGCAACCGCAACTTCGAGGGCCGCATCTCGCCCGACGTGCGCGCCAACTACCTGGCCTCGCCGCCGCTCGTCGTCGCCTACGCGCTCGCGGGCGACGTCAACGTCGACCTGACCACCGAGCCCTTGGCGCAGACCCCCGACGGCAGGGACGTCTTCCTCAAGGACATCTGGCCGTCGAACGAGGAGGTCGCGGAGATCGTCGAGCGGACGGTGACCCGCGAGGCCTTCCAGGCCAAGTACGCCGACGTCTTCAAGGGCGACGAGAAGTGGCGCGCGGTCGAGACCACCGACAGCGAGACCTACGACTGGCCGCCGACCTCGACCTACATCCAGAACCCGCCCTACTTCCAGGGCATGTCCAAGGAGCCCGGGGTCATCTCCGACATCGAGGGTGCGCGCATCCTGGCACTCCTCGGCGACATGGTGACGACCGACCACATCTCGCCGGCGGGGTCGTTCAAGTCGACGACGCCGGCGGGCACGTATCTGACCGAGCGGCAGATCGGTCCCCGCGACTTCAACAGCTACGGCTCGCGTCGCGGCAACCACGAAGTGATGATGCGGGGCACCTTCGCCAACATCCGCATCAGGAACGAGATGCTGGACGGCGTCGAGGGCGGCTACACGCTCGGGCCGGACGGCGAGCAGACCTCGATCTTCGACGCCTCCATGGCCTACCAGGCCGCCGGCGTTCCGCTCGTCGTGATCGGCGGTATCGAATACGGAGCCGGCTCCTCGCGCGACTGGGCGGCAAAGGGAACGGCGCTCCTCGGCGTCAAGGCGGTGATCGCCGAGAGCTTCGAGCGCATCCACCGCTCGAACCTCGTCGGCATGGGGGTCGTCCCCTTCGAGTTCACCGAAGGAATGAACCGCAAGACGCTGGGGCTGAAGGGCGACGAGACGATCTCGATCAAGGGGTTGGCCGGCGACCTGAAGCCGCTGACGATCCTGAGGGCGACCATCAGGTACGCCGACGGCACGGTGAAGGAGATTCCGCTCAAGTGCCGGATCGATACCGCGGTCGAGATCGACTACGTCGCGAACGGCGGCGTGCTGCACTACGTGCTGCGCCACCTCGCGCGGAGCTGAGCCCCGCGTGCAACGGCGGCCGACCGTTCCGGACGCTCTCGAAGGCTTGACTCGCCAGCGGGAGCGGCCGGGGTTTACGTGAGGAGACCAAGCTCGCCCGCTCGCCGAAGGACAGAATGCGCCTCGCAGGTTCCCTGATCGCCGCCGCCACGGCCATTGCCCCGGTCGGGGGGGCCGCGCTGGCGGCTCCGGTCGTGCTGGAACTCTACACCAGCCAGGGCTGCTCGTCCTGCCCGCCGGCGGACGCGCTCCTCACCGAGCTCGCCGGGCTCGACGGCGTCATCGCCCTGGCGCTGCATGTCGACTACTGGGACTACCTGGGCTGGAAGGACCAGTTCGCCCGCCCGCAGCACACCGCCCGCCAGCGCGCCTATGCCAAGGCGGCGCGCAGCCGGTCGATCTTCACCCCGGAAATGGTGGTGCAGGGCCAGGACCGGCTGAAGGGCCACGACGCGCCGCGGGTGATGGACGAGATCGCCCGTCTGCGGGCGATCCCGGCGGTCGCCGACGTCGACCTCAAGCGCGACGGCGAAGCGCTGCAGGTGCACGTGAAGCCGGCCGGCGACGCGCCGGTCGAGGGACCCGCCGACGTGTTCCTCGTCCGCTTCATCCCATCTGAGGGCGTGTCGATCGAGGGTGGCGAGAACGCCGGCAAGGAGATGACCTACACCAACATCGTCACCGACTGGCAGAAGATCGGCCAGTGGGATGGCGCCGGTGCCATGGACCTGCGCTACGACGACGCCGGGGCAGGCCCGCTGGCCGTCATCGTCCAGCGCAGCCACATGGGGCCGGTGCTGACGGCCGCCGAGCTTCAGTAGCCCTCTGTCTCCGCGATCAGCCAGCCTCGCGCAGCAATGCGGCGGGCGAACATGGTTAACTGGTTAACGCCGCAAGAGCCACCGATCCAGTCTTGCGTGCCTGCGGACGGCGGGCGAGGGCCATCCTCTTCACGCGGTTAACGGGAGCCCGATGGGCGGCGGGACGAGCTTTCCTGCCGCGCGGATGGCGGCGCGCGGAACGGTTCAGCCAGCCGCGGCTCGATCCGGCGCTGCCTGCCCGGCGTCGATCCGGGAGAGGGCATGGAATGCCGCAAGCGCCTCGATCGTTTCCTCGAGCCGGACGACCACCGGCCGCCAGGCCTCGGAGAGCCCGGCGATCGGTGGGATCGGCGGGGCGTCGTCGGGTTCGGTCAGGGTCGCGGGATCGGCGAGGCGGATCACGTGGTCCAGCCGCCCGGCAAGGCGCGGCGGCGGCTCCCCGCCGCGCGCCATCGCGCTGGCGAGCGCGGTGCCGAAGAGGAGCGCCGAGGCGTAGAGCCGGGCGCCGCGCCGGTCGTAGCGATCGGCGACCAAGAGGACGCGGCGGCCCTGCAGCCGACCGCGCAACGACCAGCGCGCCGCCGATCGCGCGGTGTCGATGGCGCCGGTGAGGGCCGCGAGGCCGGTGTAGGCGGCGGAGAAGTCCTCGACCGCCGCCTGCGCCCGGGCGGCGTCCGCGGCGGTGAGGGCCGCCTGCGCCTGCCCGAGGGCAGCGCGGATGCGCGCGGTCAGCGCCTCGGCGGCGTCGTCGAGCAGCCGCACCGGATCGGGGGTCAGCAGGACCTGGCTGAACAGCAGCCCGACCGCGATCCCGGCAAGGACGTCGAGCAGTCGCACGACACCGGCCGAGGCGGGCCCCAGGGCGAGGACGAGGATGGCCGAGACGGCAGCCTGGATCGGCACCACCGGCGGCAGGCCGTAGGCGGCGGCGACCGTCAGCGCGAAGAAGGCGGTGAGGCTCACGCGGACCAGCGGGTGCGCCCCCGGCAGCAGCGTCAGCGCGAGCTCGCCCACGACGATGCCGGTGGCGACGCCGAGGATGATGCCCGTCGCCTGCCGGCCGCGGTTGGGCAGGCCGGGCGCGAGGCACAAGATGGCGGTGATCGCAGCGAAGACCGGCCGCGGATGCCCGAAGGCCAGGACGGCGAGGGCGTAGGCGAGCGACGCCGCGACCGCTGCCGCGGCGGCGTCGCGCCAGGCGGCGGCGATGCGGGCGCGGACGCGGGCGGCGAGGGCGGGCATGGGGAGGCATCCTTGCGGCGCAGGCCGCGGCGGCGCAAGTCCCGCAGCGTCGGCGGGCGAACTCATGCACCGAGCTACAGCGCGTTCGGCAGGGTAGGCCGGGCGCTCTCTTCGGAGCGTCCAGGGGCACCCGCCCGAGGCGACCGGGCGTGGACCACGCGCCCGTCGCTGCGATCACCATTCCGCCGACCGGCTGCCCCGCGGCAGCCCGTCCGCCGCCCCTCCCCGCCGGGGCCCGAGCCCTGCGGTCGCCCCGCGTCCCCCTTCAACCCGTCGGGCAGTGCCTGGGAGCTCGAGGGGAGGCGGCGAGCGCCCCCCTCGAGCCGCCCCGCGACCTCGCGGAGTCCTGCGGGAGCAAGGCAGTCCCCCGACGGCCTTCGGCCCAGAGGCCCGCGCACGCGGCCCTCGGCGCCAAAGCGCCGAGGGCCCCCTCGCAGTCCTTCGGACCGCGCCCGAGGCGCCAGCCACACCCCGTCGCGCCTGCGTGGCCTTGGGTCAAGTGGTAAGAATGACATGGAGATCTTTGCGGTTGCCCGACAGCGCGAGCGGCGCTCCGGGCCGGCGCGTCTGCCCGCCCGCGGGCTCGCTCGACGGGTCACCTTGCGGGCGGGGGGACGCGGGACGCGACGAAGCGCGCCACCGCCGGCCCGGTCATCAGCACGAAGAGGAGGCGTGCGGTCTGCATCGCCATCACGAAGGCGACGTCGACCGGGGTGGAGGACGCGATGATCGCCACGGTGTCGGCGCCGCCGGGGCTCATCGCGAGGTAGGCGGTCAAGGGGTCGAGGTCGGCGAAGACGACGAGGAGCGCCGCGAAGCCGCCGCAGAGCGCGACGAGGCAGGCAATCGACGCCGTGACCGCCGGCAAGGCGCGGGCGGCGTGCCGGACGGTCGGCCGGTCGAAGCGCAGACCGATCCCCCAGCCGATCGCCGCGTAGGCGGCGGCGAGGAGCGGCTGCGGCAGCTCGATCTCAAGCAGCTCCGCGTCCTGCAGCAGCGTGCCGACGATCAGCGGCAGCAGCAGGGCAGGGGCGGGCATGGGGATGTGCCGCCCGACCAGAACCGCCAGGGCGGCGAGCGCCAGCGTCGCGCCGAGCCAGCCCCAGGCGGGTGCGGACAGCCACGCGGCGCCGGCAGCGGCCGGGGCCGGATCCGCCCAGATGCGGGCGAGGACCGCCGCGAGCGAGGCGACGATCACGACGCGGGTGTACTGCATGAAGGCGACGAGCCGCATGTCGGCGCCGAAGCTCGTCGACAGCAGCGTCATCGCGCTGGCCGCCCCCGGCGACGACCCCCAGACCGCGGTCGTGCCGGGCAGGACGCCGAGCCGCGCCAGCGTCCAGCCGAGCGCGGCGCTCGCAACCGTCACCGAGAGGACGCCGACGGCGAAGAGCGGCCAGTGGGCGAGGATCTCCTGCAGCACCGGCAGGGTCAGGATGCGGGCGATCATCAACCCGACCAGCGCCTGCGCCAGCTGGAACGCCGTCCGCGGCACCTCGAGCCCGGCCCCGGCGAGCGAGAAGCCGATGCCGGCGGCCATCGGCCCGAGCAAGAGCGCCGCCGGCAGCCGCGCGCGCTCCAGCAGCAGGACGAGGACGGCGGAGACGGCCGCGAGGGCTGCCCAGCGCGCGACCGTCACCGGCGCTTGCGGCTGCGCTTCGGGCGCATGCGCACGTGCTGGCCGCTGCGGTCGATCTCGAAGCTGCCGGTCGCCTCGACCAGGTCGCTGAGCTTGGGCTGGCCGAAGGTGCGGGTGTCGAACTCGGGCGACAGGTTCTGCAGCCTCTGTCCGACGGCGCCGAGCTGGAACCAGCCTTCGGCGTCCTCCTCCATCTGCTCGAGCGCCTTGCCGATCAGCTCGACCGCCTCCGCCATCGGGCTGAGCGCCGTCTTCGCGGGCGCCGGTCCGTCGTCGGCGACGAAGTTCTCGGTGAAGATGAAGCGGGTGCAGGCCTGGCGGAAGGCCTCGGGGGTCTTCTGCTGGCCGATGCCGTAGACATCGATACCCTGCTCGCGGATCCGCGCCGCGAGCCGAGTGAAGTCGCTGTCGGAGGACACGAGGCAGAAGCCGTCGAACCAGCCGGCGTGCAGCAGATCCATCGCCTCGATGACCAGGGTGATGTCGGTGGCGTTCTTGCCGGTGGTGTAGGCGAACTGCTGCGTCGGCTGGATGGCGTGGCGGGCCAGCGCCTTCTCCCAGCCGGCCTGCTGGCCCTTGGAGAAGTCGCCGTAGATGCGCCGCAGGCTCGCCGTCCCGATCTTTGCCACTTCCTCGAACAGCCGGTCGGCGACCTTGGGCGAGGTGTTGTCGGCGTCGATCAGGACGGCGAGCTTCCGGACGCCGTCCGCCATCAGCGCAGCGCCTGCAGGAGCTGGGCGTTGGCGAAACCGTCCGGCGTCATCCCCTGACTCGACTGGAAGGCGCGGATCGCCGTGACCGTGTTGGGGCCGATGACGCCGTCGGTGGCACCGGTGTCGTGGCCGCGGGCGATCAGCCGGGTCTGCAGCTCCATCTTCTCGGTGCGCGACAGCTCGCGCTCGTCGCGCGGCCAGCCGGCTAGGAACGGGCCGCCACCCATGATCCGGTCGCCGAGGTGGCCGACGCCCATCGCGTAGGACGTGGCGTTGTTGTATTTCTTGATCACGAAGAAGTTGTGGTAGACGGCGAAGGCCGGGCCGCGCGCTCCGGCGGGCGCGATGATCGCCGCCGAGCCGTGGTCGGGGAGCGGCGCGCCGCTGACCAATGTTACGCCGCGGGCGCGCCAGTCCGCCACCGGTCGGACGTTCGACTGGTCGGCGCTGCCGTAGTTGAACCCGTCGGGCAGGCGCACCTCGACCCCCCAGGGCTGGCCGAGGGTCCAGCCCGAGCGCTTGAGGTAGTTGGCGGTCGAGGCCAGCGCATCGGTCGGATCGTCGGACCAGACGTCGCGGTGGCCGTCGCCGCGGAAGTCGACCGCGTAGGAGAGGTACGACGAGGGGATGAACTGGGTGTGGCCCATCGCGCCGGCCCAGGAGCCGACCATGTGCGAGGGCGAGACGTCGCCCGCCTGCAGGATGCGCAGGGCGTCGATGAGCTGCGCCTCGGCGAAGCTCTGGCGGCGGCCGTCGTAGGCAAGCGTCGCGAGGCTCTCGATCACCGGGATCGAGCCGCGGTTCTTGCCGTAGTTCGACTCCATGCCCCAGATCGCGAGCACCGCCTGGCGGTCGACGCCGTAACGGGCCTCGATGGCCGCGAGCGTGTCGTTGAGCCGCGCCCGCTCGGCCCGGCCGGTCTCGACCCGGGTCGGCGAGGCGGCGCTGTCGAGGTACTCCCAGATCGGCTTGGTGAACTCGGCCTGCTTGCCGTCGAGCCGCACCACGTCGGCGTTGACGCCGACGCCCTGGAAGGCGGCATCGAACACGGCCGGGCTGATCCCGGCCGCGATCGCCTTGGGGCGGAAGCTGGCGCGCCAGGCGGTGAAGCTCTCCGGTTGCGGGCTCGGCGCGGCACGGGCCATCGGGGGGGTACTCTTCTCCAGCGGCGCACCGGCGCATCCGCCCGCCACCAGGGCGACGAGCAGCGCCACGAGCGTGATCTTGTGCAAGGCCTGCCTCCGGGCTCGATCGGTTGTGTTTTCCGACAGCCTACGCCCGGGAGGCGGCAAAAGGAAGATCCCGCATGGCGTGTGTTGCAGCCGGCGGAGATGGCGCCGGCCGCGCGTGCCTCACTCGGCGGCGAAGCAATAGAAGAGCCCGGCGCCGCCGGTGCCGGCGAAGGCCTCGAGGCTGCAGCCACCACGGGTCGCATGCGACGAATTCCATGACTTCGCCGCGGCCGAGTCGTCGAGGCCGGTCCGGTCGCTGTGGCCGACGGTGGCCGCGCCCTCGGCGTCGCCCATGGTCCAGTCGCCGCAGCTCTGGCCCGAGGCGGTACCGTCCGGGTTCGAGCCGGTCAGGATGTCGTGCATGTTCGGCGTGTCGCCGCGGCCGTTCACGACGGCGCCCTTCTCGGTGAGCGCGGTCGCCTTGGTCAGGCCATTCGCGTCGCCGTGCAGCCCGGCGACGTCGTCGGCGATCTTTTCGCCCTTGGCGTTGATCCAGGGACCGCTGCCGATGCGGTCGCGGGCATTCTCGGCCGCAGTGGAGAGATACGCGCGCCAGGTCGAGCCGGTGACGCCCGCGGCCTCGGCGAGCGTCGCGCACCAGGCGTCGGCGCCGGCGAGGCCGCCAAGGTCGCCTCCCTTGCCGGGATTGGCGCTGGTGACGAAGAAGCTCGTCGTCTCCTGCGCGGAGGCGGCGGCGAGGCTGCCGGCAAGCGCCAGCGCCGAAAGGCCGATGCTGCGGATCATGGACGTCTCTCTCCCCTGTGCGGTCGCTGCCGGGGCGAGGCTAGATGCGGCAATACGCCGCAGGCGAGTCACGACTGCGTGCGCGTCACGGCTCGGGGGCGAAGCGCACGCCCGTCCAGCGGAAGTCCTCGTCCAGCGCCTCCGACCAGCCGTTCTCCCACGCCAGGTGGTCGGCGCTGTCGGCGGCAAAGGGGTTGTCGGCCGGGGCGTCGCCGTTCCAGTAGGCGTCGAACCCGCGGTCGTAGCCGCCCGAACGGGCATCGACGGGGCCGCGCCGCAGCGCCAGGCCGCGGACGTAGCGGGCGAACTCGGGGTAGGCCATCAGGTCGGCGGTGTCGAAGCCCTGCGGGCGGTCGCGCAGCGCCGCCTGTCCGCGCTCGGTGACGGTGAAGCGGTCGTCCCCGTCCGGCGCCAGCAGCCGCGCCTCGGTCAGGTAGCGGACCAGCGTCGCGAGCCGCGGCGCCACGTCCGCCGGTCCGAACGGCGGGTGCTCGTCGGCCCGGTCGAGCAGCGCCTGCAGCTGCGTCATGCAGTCGTCGAGCGTCGCCGGACCAGCGGCGGCGGCGCGCAGGATCACCACCACCAGGTTCGGCGTGTTGAGCAGCGGGTATTCGCGAAACAGCATCGGCGATCGCCCCCAGACCGCGGGATTCGGACAGCAGTCTAGGATGCGGTGCAGTGCGGCGGAAGCCGGAGGGACGCGGCTACCAACGCAGCACGCGTGCGCCTGCGACGGCGCCGAGCAAGGCGACGCAGAGGATCGCGAGCACGTACCAGACGGCGTAGAACATCGGGCTGTCCTCGGTGCAGTGCAGCGAATACACCACCGCCGCCGTCCCTCCCGCCAGCAGCCCGCCCATGGCGCCGGTCAGCGCCGGCCGCGTGCTCGCCCCCGCCCGCAGCACCCAAAGCGTGCCGGCGAGGAGCGGCAGCCCCATGATGACGATCCATAACAGGCACTGGCCGTTGCTCGACCCCATCATCGCCGCGTGCCAGCCGGCGCGGGGCAGGGCCGCCATCGTCGCCCCCACCGCGACGGCCAGCATCAGCGGCACCGCGAGGAGCGCGAGCGCCCAGCCGCCGACGCCTTCGCCGGGCCGCGCCAGCCGCAGCGCCGCCCCGAAGCCGCCGACCGCCACCAGCAGCGGCGCGACCTGCTTGACCATCACCGCCGCCCGCATCAGCGCCGGCCCCAGGTCGGGTCGCATGCCGAGCTCCGGCAGGAAGACCGCCGCCGCCAGCGCCGCCAGCCCGAGCACCACCACGGCCAGCGTGGGCCCCGGCGGTCGCGCCCGCGTCGTGTCGGCGGCCATCGCCCGGATCAGCGCATCGGTCCTCATTCGATCATTCCCGCCCGCAGCGCCGCCAGCCGCTTCAGCCCGCGGTGCAGCGCCACCCGCACCGCGGTCTCGGTCATGTCGAGGGCGCCCGCGGTCTCGGCGATGGACGCGCCGTCTAGCCCGATCGCCCGCACGATGCGTGCCGAACGCGGGTCGAGGCGCGCGATCACCCGCTCGGCGTCGCTGCGCTCGGTCGGGTCGGGCGCGGGCTCGGCCGGCAGCACCTCGGCGAAGTCCTCGATCGGCACCTGCACGCGCCGCCCCCGCGCGCGGAAGGCGTCGACAACCTTGTAGCGCACGATGGCGTAGAGCCACGGCCGGACGGCCATGTCCTCGCGCCAGGTGTGGCGCTTCTGGTGGATGGCGAGCAGCGTCTCCTGCACGATGTCCTCGATCACGTCGGCCCCGAGCCCGCCGCCGCGCGTCCGGGCGATCCCGCGCACGATCGGCGTGACCGCCCGCAGGAACTCCCCGTAGGCGCGCTGGTCGCCGCGGTTGGCCGCCCGGAGCAGGTCGTCGAGCGGCGGCGCGTCGGCGGGGCTCATTCGGTCTCCATTCGTGGCGGCCGGCCGGCTCGTTACAGCCGGCGGGAACTATCGCCGCCGCCCTCGCATTCCCCTAGCACGAAAACCATGTGAAGTCCGAAGGGGTGACTGGGAGGCGATTCCGATGCAGGATCGTCGGAGGTATCGGGTTCGGGAGTGCATGGTGAAAGACGGCCCAGCCGGCTTTGGGCGATGACCGCGGCGCGCGACACCCTTGCGGACCGCATCGGGCGCCGCCTCGCTCGAAAGCTCGACGCGCCGCAGCCCGGCATCCCGCCCTACACCCACGCCAACGTCGCCGCGCTGCGCCGGACGCTGCAGCCGGGGGACGTGCTCTTGGTCGAGGGCAACAGCCGCATCTCGGTGGCGATCAAGTACCTGACCCAGTCGACCTGGTCGCACGCGGCGCTCTACGTCGGCAACGCGGTCGGGCAGGTGACGCCCGACGGCGAGCCCTTGACCTTGGTCGAGGTCAACGTCGGCGACGGCTGCATCGCCGCGCCGCTCTCGAAGTACCAATATTACAACACCCGGATCTGCCGCCCGAGCAACCTCACGCCGCAGGACCGGGCGCGGCTCATCGACTTCATGGTCGGCAGCATCGGCAAGAGCTACGACATGAAGAACATCACCGACCTCCTGCGCTACTCGCTGCCGACCCCGCCGGTCCCCGTGCGCTGGCGGCGACGGATGCTGTCGTTCGGCTCGGGCGATCCGACGCGCGCGATCTGCTCGTCGCTGATCGCACAGGGCTTCGCCCGCATCCGCTATCCGATCCTGCCGGTCATCACACGCGAGTTCCGCGCCAACGCGCTCGCGCGCGACCACCGCAGCGAGATCCTGCACATCCGCCACCACTCGCTCTACGCGCCGCGCGACTTCGACCTGTCGCCCTACTTCCACGTAGTCAAGCCGACGCTCGAATCGGGCTTCGATTACCGCCGGCTGCGCTGGGCGGAACCGGCCGTGGTCCCGGGCGGCGCCGGCGACACCCAGGAAGCCGCCGGCTAGCCGCGCCGGTTGCCGGTTAACCCCTTAACCTTCGCGGCCCGGCGCGCAATCAGGTGCATGGGATGTGCATGGCCTGTACATGAGTTGTACATTTCACATCGGCGGATTAACCCCTGTTACCACGCGACTTTTCGACCGCCGCTCCGGGCGCCGCGCAAGCGCCGCCTCGACGGCATTGACAGACCGTCCGCGAAGGCTCACGCCAGAGTCGGGCGCGCCCTCGGCGTCGCCGCCATCGGGAGAACGGGCATGGCCAAGGGCCAGAAGCGCAGCACCAAGGAACCGAAGAAGCCCAAGCAGGTAAAGCCGAAGACCCCGGCCACGGCCGGCCTCGGATCGCGCCCCGCCTCGCCGCCCGCGGGCGGGGGCCGCAAGGCCTGAGCGGGACACCACCGCCCGGCGGCGGCTGGTCGTCCGAGGACTACCTGCGGTTCGAGGACGAGCGGACCCGCCCGGCCCGCGACCTCGCCGCGCGCATCCCGGGCGAGGCCCGAACCGCTGCCGACCTCGGCTGCGGCCCGGGGAACTCGACCGAAATCCTGCTCGAGCGCTTCCCGGAAGCCTCGGCTATCGGCATCGATAGCTCGCCCGACATGCTGGCGGCGGCGCGCCGCCGGCTACCGGACGTGCGCTTCGAACTTGGCGACATCGGCGCCTGGACCGGCCCCGAGCGGTTCGACGTCGTCTTCGCCAACGCCTCGCTGCAGTGGGTGCCGGACCACGCCACGGTCTTCCCGGCCCTCTTCGGCCGCCTCGCGCCGGGCGGCCGGCTGGCCGTCCAGATGCCGGACAACCTCGACGAGCCGACCCACCGGCTGATGCGCGAGGTCGCCGGCGCCGGCCCATGGGCCGATCGCCTCGCCGACGCCGCCGCCGCCCGGGCGGAGCGGCATCGCCCCGACTGGTACTGGCGGCTGCTGCGCGACGAGGCCCGGCAAGTCGACATCTGGCGGACGACCTACCACCACCCGCTGGCCGGCGCCCCGGCGGTGATCGAGTGGCTGCGCGCCACCGGCCTCCGGCCGTTCCTGGCGCCGCTCGCCCCCGAGGAGTCAGCCGCCTTCCTCGACCGCTACCAGGCGGCCATCGCCGCGGCCTATCCGGCCGAGCCCGACGGCACCCTGCTGCTGCACTTCCCGCGGCTCTTCCTCGTCGCCAGCCGCTAGGGCCGTAGGTCGATTCGTGCTAGGCTCGCGCCAAACCGGGCCGAAAGGGAGGTGACAATGGCCGGACTTCTGAGCCGCCGGGGCGCGCCCATCGAGGCGGCCGCCCTCGAGACATTTGCCGCGGGCCTCGCCGGCCGGGCGATCGGCCCCGGCGACGCCGACTACGACGCGGCGCGACGCGTCTGGAACGCCGCCATCGACCGTCGCCCTGGGCTCGTGGTCCGCTGCCGCGGCACGGCCGACGTGGTCGCGGCGGTGACCTTCGCCCGCTCCCACGATACCCACGTGACCGTGCGCGGCGGCGGGCACAACGTCGCGGGGCGTGCGCTCTGCGACGACGGCCTCGTCATCGACCTGTCGGATATGCGCGCCGTGCTGGTGGACCCCGCGGCCCGAACAGCCCGCGTGCAGGGTGGGGCGATGCTCGGCGATGTCGACCGCGAGACGCACGCCTACGGCCTGGCGGTTCCGGCCGGGGTCGTGTCGAAGACCGGGATCGCCGGACTGACGCTCGGGGGCGGCGTCGGCTGGCTCGTCAGGAAGTACGGGCTGACCTGCGACAACGTGCTCTCGATGCAGGTCGTCACCGCCGACGGCAGCGTCGTGACCGCCAGCGCCGAGGACCATCCCGACCTCTTCTGGGCGCTCAAGGGCGGCGGCGGCAACTTCGGCGTCGTCACCAGCTTCGAGTTCCGGCTGCATCCGGTGGCTACGGTTCTCGGCGGCATGCTGGTCTGGCCACGCGACCGCGCCGGCGATCTCCTGCGCTTCTGGCGCGATTTCATGGCGCGCGCGCCCGAGGAGCTCACCTGCTATTGCGCGCTCGCCACCTCGCCCGACGGTATGCCGGTCTGCATCGCCCTCGCGTGCTGGTGCGGTGATCCGACCGAGGGCGAGCATGTGCTGGGACCGCTGCGCGCCTTCGGTCCGCCGGCCGCCGACCTGATCCAGCCGATGCCGTTCCCGGCGATGCAGAGCCTGATCGACGGGGTCTTCCCCGACGGCGCCCACTGCTACTGGCGCGCGAGCTTTGTGCGTGGCCTGACTGACGACGTGATCGACACGGTGGTCGACCACGCCGCTCGCATGGAGTCGCCGCTGTCGGCGGCGCTGATCGAATACTACGGTGGCGCCGCCGGCCGGGTCGACCCGGAGAGCTCGTCCTTCGCCCAGCGCGACGCCGATTACAACGTCGCCATGACCGCGCAGTGGATGGACCCGGCCGAGAGCTCGAAGCACATCGCCTGGACGCGCGATTTCTACGCCGCGATCGAGCCGCACGCCCACGGCAGTCACTTCCTCAACTTCAACAGCGAGACGCCGGACGAGGTGGTGCGTGCCTCCTTCGGCGACCATTACGCGCGGCTCGCCGAGGTGAAGCAACGCTACGACCCCGGCAACCTCTTCAGCCGCGACCTGAACCTGCGCGCCGCGGCCGCCTGAGGCGAGGGCGCGTTCAGGCGGCGCCGCGCCATCCGCTCGAGGTCGGCGTCGACCGACAGGATCAGCCGGTTGCGCGGCGACCGCTCGTCGCTGTCGTCGGCGCCGGCGACCGAGCGCGCGCCATATCGCGAGCTTCCCGCGCACGGAGTCGATGCTGTCAACGCGCGCATGGCGATCACGCGCTCGGCCACCGCGGTCTCGAGTGCGTGCAGCGTCTCGATCTCGGTCGCGATCGCGCAAGCCGCCTCCCAGCTCGGCTCGAGCTCGGACGCCTTCTCCTCCAGCAGCCCCTCGATCATCCGCATGTAGCCCTGCAGGCAGCCGATGTCCGCCGGCAGCGCGTCCGCCCTCGTGCATCGCGCGCACCAGCTTGTAGTCGACAATTGCCTTCGCGTTCATGTTTCCGTCCCCCCACAATCGTTTTCCGAGCGCGGATGTAAGGTTCTGGCGGGATGCGGCAATTCGCGGGGCCGGCTAACGCGATCGCGGGATGGTCAGGCGTCGAGGTTGATGATTCCGAACCCCAGTCCGCGGAGCGCCGCCGACAGCCGGTCCGCGACGCCGAGCTTGAGGTAGATGCGGCGCAGGTGTGCGTCGACGGTGTGCGCCGAGATCCCGAGGATGTCGGCGATCGAGCCGTTGCTCTTGCCGCGCGCGACCCAGACCAGCACCTCCGCTCTGCGCGCGACGACAGCGAGGGGACCTCGCCCAGCGTCGGCATCAGGAGCTCGCAGTAGCGCAGGTGCATCGCCTGGCCCGCTGCCCAGCGCAGCGCCGTCATGGCATCCGGCGCCAGCCGGTGCTGCGCCGGCCCGAGGTCGAGCGCGTAGATGCCGTTGCGCCCGTTGGGGCCGAACGCCTGCATCCCGAGCCCGTTGTGGCCACGCCGGCGGCCCGATAGGCCGCGAGGTGTCACGCGCCCGGGGTCGAGCGCCGGATCGGCCTCCAGCTCGTCGAGGTAGACCGGCCGGGCGCTGTTCTGGATCGCCGCCGCCAGCACGGCGATCGCCGTTCATCCGGGCGGTCAGATACTGCTGCAGCAGCTGCTCGCCAAACCCCGTCGTTCTCGATCCGGAGCAGGTTCCGCGTCGGGCGCGCCCGGCGGCGGCAGGTGGTGATAGGCGATGCGTTCGACCGCGCGATCGCGCGCGAACGCCACCATCGCGGCCCAGGCGTCCGGAGATCCGATTCTGCTCCTACCAGGGCGGCCTCGAAGTCGATCGGCCCCACGGGCATCGAAATCCCCCGGCCCCTACGCCGAACTCCTTGGCTGCCGCTGTCAAGACGCTATCGGCCACGTTCTGCCGGCAGGCGCAGCGCACCTCCGCGGCCGCCGGCTTGAAACCCCCGTGACCACAGCCTAATATTCGCGCAGGGAGAATGCCTTGTCCGAAGTGCCTCAATTGGTCGATCCGTTCGCGCGAGCGATCAGCTACCTGCGCGTTTCGGTCACCGACCGCTGCGACTTCCGCTGCGTCTATTGCATGTCCGAGCACATGCAGTTCCTCCCCAAGGCGGAGCTACTGACGCTCGAGGAACTCGACCGGCTCTGCTCGGCCTTCGTCCGCCTCGGCGTCCGCAAGCTCCGGATCACCGGCGGCGAGCCGCTGGTGCGCAAGGGAATCCTCACCTTTTTCCGCGCGATGTCTCGCCACCTCGCCAGCGGCGCCCTCGACGAGCTGACGCTGACGACCAACGGCAGCCAACTCGCCCGCCATGCCCGTGACCTCGCCGATTGCGGCGTCCGGCGTGTCAACGTCTCGCTCGACACCCTCGACCCCGACCGTTTCGCGCGAATCACCCGCTGGGGCCGCTTCGCCCAGGTGATCGACGGCATCGAGGCCGCCGCCGCGGCCGGGCTGCGCGTCAAGATCAACACGGTGGCGCTCCGGGGCGTCAACGACGACGAGGTTCACGACCTTGTCGCCTGGTGTGGCGCGCGCGGGTTCGACCTCACCTTCATCGAAGTCATGCCGATGGGCGACCTCGGCAACGAGGACCGGCTCGGGCAATACTGGTCGCTCCGCGACCTCCGCGCCGAGCTCGCGACGCGCTGGACGTTGACCGAAACCTTGGAACGGACCGGCGGCCCGGCGCGCTATGCCCGCGTCGCCGAGACCGGCGGCCGCATCGGTTTCATCACCCCTCTCAGCCATAACTTCTGCGAGAGCTGCAACCGCGTCCGGCTGACCTGCACCGGCCAGCTCTTCATGTGCCTCGGCCAGGACGACGACGCCGACCTGCGCGGCGTCCTGCGCGCGCATCCCGGCGACGACGCGCCGCTCGCCGCCGCGATCGCCGCCGCCATCGCCCGCAAGCCGAAGGGGCACGACTTTGACTACTCGCGCCGCACCGTCACCGGTCAGGTCGCGCGCCACATGAGCCACACCGGCGGCTGAGGGAACCGGCGCCGGGCGTCGCGCGTTCCCGGCGCGGACCGTCTTGAACAAAGGCTCTGCCCCATGCTTCATCCGTCGCGCCTGATTCGACTGGCCGTGCTCGGCAGCCTCGCCCTCCTGGTGAGGGCGGTGGTGCGCGAGGCGAACGGCACGCGGGAGGTGGCGCCGCTGCTGCCGCCGCCGCCGGTCAACGGAAAGGGTGAAAGCCGCCGACCGCGACCACGCCGCGTGGCACGCTAGTCGCAGGTCCGGCGATCGTCTGAACATGGAGGGAAACCGATGAAGCGGAGCGGATCGGCCGTCTGGAAGGGCGGCCTCAAGGACGGCGACGGGACGCTGTCGACCGAAAGCGGCGCGCTGACGGATGTCGACTACAACTTCGTCAAGCGGTTCGGTGACGACAAGGGCACCAACCCCGAGGAGCTGATCGCGGCCGCGCACGCCAGCTGCTTCTCGATGCAGCTCTCGGGGGTTCTCGGCGAGTCCGACCTGACGGCGGACGAGATCCGCACCTCCGCCGTGATCACCGCCGACGCGAGCTCCGGCGGCTTCGCCGTGCGCTCGTCGCACCTGACCGTCGAGGCGAAGGTGCCGGGCGCCTCGGAGGAAGCCTTCAAGGCCGCCGCACAGAAGGCCAAGGAGATCTGCCCGATCTCGCGCCTCCTGCACGGCTCGATCGACATCACGCTCGACGCAAAGCTCGTTTCCTGACTCACCTGGCGGGCGCGACCCCGACGACGAGGTCCGCCCGCCACTCCTCCGCCGACCCCACGACCCGCGCGAAGGCGAGCGGGCCTGCGCGCCGCGCGATCCCGTCGGTCGCGTTCGTCGTGTCCTGCCGCGCCGACCTGCCGTGGTAGGGCTCGCGGGCGTAGACGCGATCGCTGGCGCCATCGGGAAAGAACAGCTGGCTCGTCAGCAGCGTTTGCGCGTCGAGGAAGATCTTGTAGTGGACGTGCGGCGTCCGGCCGCGATACCACCCCGGCCAGATCGACCGGAAGGCCGCCACGCCGCGTGCATCGGTGAACTGGCTTCCGCGCATGAAGGTCTCGCCGGCGGTGTCCCGGTTCCGGTCGCTGCCCTGATCCGCGAATCCCGAATAGTCGCCGGCGGCGTCGCAGTGCCAGACATCGACCCGCGCGCCCGTCACCGGTCGGCAGTCGGAATCGACCACCTGCAATGCCAGCGCCAGGGGCGCGCCGGGCCGCCCTTCCGAGATCTCCGCGCGCACCAGGCGGGGATCGAGATAGTAGGGTCCCGCCGTCGTTGCCGGCGTGAGCAGGCAGACGCTCGGCGCAATCAGCCCCGCTTCCTCGGCGGCCGCCTCGGCCCACGACGCGGTCGCGAGCGTCAGCGGCGACAGCGCGAGAAGCTGCAGCAGCGTGCGACGGTCGGTCATCCGGTCCTCCATGCCGCGGCCGCCCTTCAACGGCCCGGCGTCGCCGGTCCGTCGCTCGGGTTGGCCCCGCGCGCACCGAGGCCGAGCCGCATGGCGGCGCGGCGGACCGGCCCGATGCCGTGCAGCGTGGCGAGCCCGGCGCGGCGCAGGTCCCTGAGCGGCCCGGCGCCGGCCATCGCCGCCCGGTTCAGCAGGTCGAGCCCCGCCATTCGCAGCAGGATGTCGGGATGACGGGCGCGGTGGTAGCGCGCGAGGAGTTCCGGCGCCCCGATGTCGTCGCCGCGGGCGCGGGCATCGCGGCACATGTCGAGCAACGTCGCCACGTCGGCGAGGCTCATGTTCAGCCCCTGCGCCCCGATCGGCGGGACGACGTGTGCCGCTTCCGCCACCAGCGCCGTGCGCGGCCCGTCAAGGCGCGCCGCCGCCTGCGCGACGATCGGCCAGAGCCTGCGCGGGCTCGCGAGACGGATCGCGCCGGCGACGCCGCAGGCGCGCGCCGCGAGCGCCGCCGCGAAGGCGTCCTCGGACATCGCGGCGAGCTCGGCCGCCCGAGGGCCCGCCTCCATCCAGACGACCGCCGACGCGGTGCCCTCGCCGGCGAGCGGCACCAGCGTGAACGGCCCGCCCGAGCGGTGGATCTCGGTCGAGACGTTATCGTGCGGCAGCTCGTGGGTGACGGCGAAGACGACCGCCTTCTGTCCGTAGCCCCAGCGGCGCACGCCGATGCCCACGGCCTCGCGCACCGCGCTGTCGCGGCCATCGGCGGCTACGACCAGCGCCGCGCGCACCCGGGCGCCGTCCGACAGCGTCGCCAGGGCGGCATCGGTGCGCGGCGTCACTCGCTCGACGCGCACGCCCGCGCGCAGCTCCGCGCCGGGCAGCGCGGAGAGCCGCGCCACCATCTCGCGGCGGATGAGCCAGTTGGGCAGGTTGTAGCCGAAGGCCTCCTGCCCGAGCTCCTTCGCCTCGAAGTCGGCGGTCTCGCGCACCACGCCCTCGTCGCCGCCGGCATCGACGATTCGCATGGTCTTGAGCGGGGCCGCGTGGGGGGCGAGCCGGTCCCAAAGCCCCGCCTCGGCAAGGAAGCCGACGGCCGGCATCAGGAAGGCGGTCGAGCGCAGATCCGACCCCTCGGCCTCGGCCGACGTGACCGGCGGCACCGGGTCGACGCAGAGGACCCGAAATCCCGCCGCCCCGAAGGCGGCCGCGGCCGCCAGACCGGCGACGCCGCCGCCGGCGACCAGCACGTCGACCTCGATCCGCTCCGCGGTCACGCGACCAACCCCAGGAAGCCTGCCAGATCCTCGGTCTGATGGTGCACGTGCGGATGCGCGGCGGCAGGTCCGACCAGCACCGTCCGCATCCCGAGCCCGTGCGGGACAGTGAGGTTGCGGTGGTCGTCCTCGAACATCGCCGCCCGCGCCGGCACCAGCCGGTCGAGGGCGAAGACCGTGCCGAAGGCGGCCGCCTCGGGTTTCGGGACATAGGCCGCGTCCTCGAAGCCGTAGAGCGCGTCGAAGCAGCCGTCGAGCCCCACCGCCCGCGTGACGCGACGCGCGTGTTCGCGCGAACCGTTGGTGAAGACGATCTTGCGTCCCGGCAGCCGGCCGATGGCGGCCGAGAGCACCGGCGCGGCGGGGACCGCCGACAGGTCGATGTCGTGCACCTCGGCCAGGTAAGGCTCGGGGTCGACTCCATGTTCGCGCATCAGCCCGGCGAGCGTCGTGCCGTAGGCCTGCCAGTAGCGCTGGCGCAGCGCCGCCGCGGCCTCCGGGCTCAGGCCGAGGGTGCGCACGATATAGGCCCCCATTCGCGCCTCGATCTGGTCGAACAGCCGGATCGACGCCGGATAGAGCGTGTTGTCGAGGTCGAAGACCCAGGTCTCGACGTGGGCGAAGTGCTGCCGCGGCATGGCCTTCCTCTAGCGCGAGCCGGCCGCCGGGACAACCGGCGCGCTCGGTCCTCGGGGTCCTCGCCTCGGCCCGGCGGCTGCACTAAGGTCCGCGGCCGAGTTCAACGGAGCCGAGATGCCCAGCGGCCAGCCCGACGCCTACGCGCTTCTCCTCGACGCCATCGATCGCGGCGCCTGCCGCCCGGGCGAGCGGCTGGTCGAGGCCGAGCTTGCCGAGCGCTTCGGCGTCTCGCGCACCCCTGTCCGCGAAGCGCTGCAGCGGCTCGAGACCCAGGGGCTCGTCGCGCGCGACGGACGCAGCCTCGTGGTCGCGAGCCTCGATCACGACCAGCTCGGTGAGCTCTACGTCGTCCGGGCCGAGCTCGAGGGGCTGGCGGCGCGGCTCGCCGCGCAGCACGCGGCGCCCGAGGAGATCAGGGTGCTGCGCGACCTCCTGGCCGGGGACCTGCCGCTGGTCGACCGGCCGGAGCTGCTGGCGCAGGCCAACAAGCGCTTCCACCGCCAGATCCACCTCGCCAGCCACAACCGGTACCTGATCCAGCAGCTCGACATGGTGCACCGCTCGATGGTGCTGCTTGCCACCACCTCGCTCGCCGCCGAGGGCCGCGGCGCCGAGGCGCTCGACGAGCATGCGGCGATCGTGCGCGCGATCGAGGCCCGCGACGGCGGCGCCGCCGAGGCAGCGATCCGCGCCCACATCAGCCGCGCCTACGAGACCCGGCTGAAGCTCGACGCCGAACGATCGACGGCGGGCTGACCAGTCGTGCGGGACCCGGAGGACCGCTTCGACTTTACCCCCCACGGCGACGCTCTCGACGAGCACGGCCGGCAGCAACGGAGACGCCGGAAATCTGAAACGCGAAGCGATCAACGTCTCGCAAGGAGTGTCCGCGGGCGGCGCCAGGCCGCGCGTGGGCCGGCATCGACCGGGCAACGGACAGGTAAACGATAGGTAAAGGCGCCAAAATATTATGCATTTAAATCAACGGGTTAGGGATCTCCCGATACCTCCCCGCATCACGCCTCCGCCCGGCCGATCCGGACGTCGAGCCGCTGGAAGTACGGCCGGTCCGGGGTCGCGATGATGCTCGGCCAGTCCGGCTGGTGCAGGGTGTCGGGGAAGTGCTGTGCTTCGAGGCACAGTCCGGCGAAGGGGCCGTAGCTCAGCGCGTCGTGGCCGGGGGTGCCGATCGTCATCGTCGGCGCATCGAAGACCTGGATGCCGGGCTCGCCGGTGACGAGCGCGAGCCGCATGCCGGTCCGCGGGCAGAAGACCCGCGCCGCCGGCTGGGTCCGGTCGCGGTCGGGGCGCAGGACGAGGTTGTCGTCGAGGGCGGCGTCGCCGATCTCGCGCTCGGAGGTGAAGTCGAGCCGCGTGCCCTCGACCGCGCGGATCTCGCCGGTCGGGATCTGGCCGGCACCGGTCACGGTATACTCCGGCGCGTCGATCCACAGGAGGTGGTCGGAGACCGTGCCGCCGCCGCCGAGATTGTAGTAGCTGTGGTTGGCGAGGCTGACCGGCGTCGGCCGGTCCGGCCGCCCCTCCATCTCGCAGACGAGCGTCGGGCCGTCGAGGCGGAAGCGGACGGTGAAGGCGACGGTGCCCGGGTAGCCTTCCTCGCCGTCGGGGCTGAGGTACGAGAGTTCGACCGTGCCTGCGGCGCTGTCGGCCTCCATGTCCCATATCCGCCCACCGAGGCCGATCGACCCGCCGTGCAGGTGGTTGTTGCCCTCGTTGGCGGTGACGGCGTAGCTCTTCCCGTCGAGCGAGAAGGCGGCGCCGCCGGTGCGGTTGGCGACCCGGCCGACGATCGCTCCGTGCGAGCGGGAATGCCGCAGGTAGTCGTCGAGCCGCGGAAACCCGAGCACCATCGGCAGGCTGCCGGCGGGTCCGTCCACCCGCCAGTCGCGGACGATGCAGCCGAGACTCAGGATCGACACCGCCGCGTCGGTGCTTTCGAGCACGATCTCGTCGACGGCGCGGCCGGCGTCGTCGCGGCCGAACAGGCGCTTCTTCATAGTCCCTCCCCGGTCTTTTCCGCCATCTGGCACGACCGGGCGGGGCCGCGCCAGCCCTAGCCGAGCGCCTGCTTGATCGCCGACCCGGCGCGGGCGAAGTCCATGGCGCCGGCGTGCCGCGCTTTCAGCGTGGCCATCACCTTGCCCATGTCGCGGATCGACGCGGCGCCCGTCTCTGCGATCGCTGCCCGGACCGCCTTGTCGACCTCGGCGTCCGTCATCTGCCGCGGCATGTACTCGCGGATGATGGCGACCTCGTCGCGCTCGCGCTGGGCGAGCTCGGGCCGGCCGCCCTCGTCGTAGGCCTCGGCGCTCTCCTGCCGCTGCCGGATCATCTTGGCGAGGATCGCGAGGATCTCGGCGTCGGGAACCCCCTCGGCGTTGTCCGCCGTGCGCGCGGCGATGTCGCGGTCCTTCACCGCGGCCGTGATCAGTCGCAGGGTCGAGACCCGCAGTGTATCCCTGGACTTGATCGCGTCCTTCAGGTCCGTCGCGAACCGCTGCCGGATCATCTTCCACCCCGCCGCCTGCGCCGGAGATCGGCGGGCGGACCCTGTATAGTCCCCGCCGCGATGACCGGCAAGGTTGCGCGCCCGACGGCAAACCGCTGTTCGCGCTCGGGATTGTCCCGCGGGTTGAACACGACCGCATCCGAGCCTAGGGTGCCGCCGTATCTCGCGGGATTCGTCATGACCACACGCGCCATTCCCTCCGACCGGGCGCTCGCCGCAGCACCGGGCGTCGGGCTGAAGCCGACAGCCTGTATTGCGCTCGCGGACGGGCAGATCTTCTACGGCCGCGGCTTCGGTGCGCCCGGCGTCGCTGTGGCCGAGCTCTGCTTCAACACCGCGATGACCGGCTACCAGGAGATCATGACCGATCCGTCCTACGCCGGGCAGATCGTCACCTTCACCTTCCCGCACATCGGCAACGTCGGGGTAAACCCCGAGGACGACGAGACCGCCGAGCCCTTCGCCGCCGGCATGGTCGTGAAGTGGGACCCGACCGAGCCCGCGAGCTGGCGCTCCGCCGGCGATCTATCGACCTGGCTCGCCCGCCGCGGCCGCATCGGCGTCGGCGGCGTCGATACCCGCCGGCTTACCCGCGCCATCCGGCTGCAGGGCGCGCCGCATGTCGCCATCTGCCATGATCCCGGAGGCGCCTTCGACCTCGACGACCTACTCGCCCGGGCGCGGGCCTTTCCGGGCCTCACCGGCATGGATCTCGCCAAGGACGTGACCTGCGCCCAGAGCTACCGCTGGGACGAGATGCGCTGGGCGTGGCCCGAGGGCTACTCCCGCCGCGACGGACCGGGGAGGCGCGTCGTCGCGGTCGACTACGGCGCCAAGCGCAACATCCTCCGCTGCCTCGCGTCGGCGGGCTGCGACGTCACCGTGCTGCCGGCCACCGCCACCGCCGAGGACGTCCTCGCCCATGCCCCCGAGGGCCTCTTCCTCTCGAACGGCCCCGGCGACCCAGCCGCGACCGGCGAGTACGCCGTGCCGATGATCAAGGAGGTGCTGGAAAAGACCTCGATCCCGGTCTTTGGCATCTGCCTCGGACACCAGATGCTCGCGCTCGCCCTGGGGGCGCGCACGATCAAGATGAACCACGGCCACCACGGCGCGAACCACCCGGTCAAGGAGCTCTCGACCGGCAAGGTGGAGATCACGTCGATGAACCACGGCTTCACCGTCGACAGCCAGACGCTGCCGCGAGGCGTCAAGGAAACCCACGTCTCGCTCTTCGACGGCTCCAATTGCGGCATCGCTACCGAGGACGGCCGGGTGTTTTCGGTCCAGCACCATCCTGAGGCGAGCCCGGGGCCGCAGGACAGCTTCTACCTCTTCGAGCGCTTCGTTACCTCGATGGGTCGGCGTAGGACGATTAACGCTTAACCTCCAAGTCGCTTAGACGTTTTTTAAACTTCGCGTAACAAGTTCGCTGAGTGGTGGTTCAGCGAGTGTGTTGATGGTGGCTGTGGTATTGCCCTTCGCTCCGGTCGCGCCGGCGCCGGAGCCCGTGTCGCCCGACCGCACCCCGATCGGGGAGCTCCTGGTCGAAGCGGGGGCGCTCGACGCCGAGGGGCTGGCGACCGCTCTGGCGGCGCAGCGGCACCAGGACCAGCAGCTCGGCAGGATCCTGATTGCCGGCGGCAAGGTTTCCGGGGAGGACCTCCGGTCGGCGTTGTCGCGGCAGTCGGGGCTCGGGCTCGTCGACCTCGCCACGAGCCCGCCCGATCCGGAGCTGCTGCGCGGGCTCGACCCCTACCGCCTGATCGCGCTCGAGGCGCTGCCCTGGCGGCAAGTCGGCGGCACACGTGTGCTGGCGATCGCCGACCCCGACAATGCCGAGGCGGCGAAGGCGGCCTGCGGCGGTGGCGCCGAGCGGGTGGCGCTGGCGATCGCCGCGCCCGACGACCTGCGCCGGGCGATCACCCAGGCCTTCGCCGGGCGGCTGCGCGACGACGCGCGGCAGCGGTGCCCGGAAGCCTTCAGCTGCCGCACCTGGACCGCCGCGCCGCGTCACGGGCGCGCCGTCGCTGCCTTTGCGGGGATGGTGGCCGCAGCGGTCGTGGCACCGCTGCTGGCGCTGCAGCTGGTCATGGGGTGGGTGCTGCTCGCCAACGCCATGACCATGGGGCTGCGGCTGGTGGCGCTCTTCGCGCGGCTGCGCCGGCCGCGGCGGGCGCCCGCCGGGGCGACGCCCATCGCCGACTACATGAAGCTGCCACGGGTCTCGATCCTCGTGCCGCTCTTGCGCGAGGAGGCGGTGGCGGCGCGGCTGCTGGCGGCGATGGAGGCGATGGACTATCCGCCGGCGCTCCTCGACATCAAGCTGGTGCTCGAGGCCGACGACGAGATCACCCGCGCCGCGATCGACCGGGCGGCGCTGCCGCCGACGGTCGAGGTGGTCACGGTGCCGGGCGACGGGCTGAAGACGAAGCCGCGGGCGCTGAATTACGCGCTGCCCTTCTGCCGCGGGGACATCGTCGGGGTCTACGACGCCGAGGACCGGCCGGAGCCCGGGCAGATCCGTGCGGTCGTCGCGCACCTGCAGGCGGCGCCGGCGGAGGTCGCCTGCGTGCAGGGATACCTCGACTTCTACAACCATCGGCAGAACTGGCTCGCCCGGTGCTTCACCCTCGAATATGCGATCTGGTTCCGGGTCGTGCTCCTCGGCGTGCAGAAGCTCGGGCTGCCGATCCCGCTCGGCGGCACCAGCGTCTTCTTTCGCCGCAAGGTGCTGGAGCGCATCGGCGCCTGGGACGCGCACAACGTAACCGAAGACGCCGATCTCGGGATGCGGCTCGCCCGTTTCGGCTACCGGACCGAGATGATCGCCTCGACCACCTGGGAGGAGGCGAACTGCCGGGTCCTGCCCTGGATTCGCCAGCGCTCGCGCTGGCTGAAGGGCTACGCGGTCACCTGGGCCACGCACATGCGCCGGCCGGGCGAGCTCTGGCGCGACCTCGGGGCCCGCGGCTTCCTTGGTTTCCAGGTGCTCTTCCTGGGCGCCATCACCTCGTACCTGTCGCTGCCGCTGTTCTGGGCGCTCTGGGGCGCCTCGGCGGGGTTCGGGCTCGGCTTCTGGGAGAGCTTCCCGGCCTGGCTGATGTGGAGCTTCTTCGCCTCGATGCTGGCCGGGCAGGCGGTGATGCTGGCGACCGCGGTCATTGCCGCCCGCGACCTCGACCGGCCCGGGCTGCTGCCCTGGGTGATGGCGCTGCCGTTCTACTGGCCGCTCGGCGCCGTTGCGGCATGGCGGGCCCTGGGCGAGGTCTTCACCCGCCCGAGCTACTGGCACAAGACGCAGCACGGGCTCAGCGAAGCTGCCCGTGCGACGGGCGACGGGACGCATAAGGCGTGACCTTGTAGCTGGTAGCGATACCGATCGTCCAACAAGCGCGACTGGGGTAGGGTCGCCGGCGCGCCGCGACTGCTGCGCGTGCGAGCACGGGCGGTGCGGCGGCGGGAGCCTCGTGCGGCCGGCAGTATGCGGCGGCAGACACGAACCCGTGGGCAAATCTCCCGCATGCCGGCAAAATCACCACAACGACTCGGCCTCGGCGCGGTCCCCGCTTGGTCTCGGCTCGGCATATTGCAATGCGGTACCGCGGCACCCGCATGGAATCCATCGGAATCAAAGATTAACCACGCCTAGTGGGTTGGATGTCTGTCAACCACTAAATCTGCCAAGATTCCGACATTTTCTTGTTGACCGCTCCCAGCTCCGGGCGTTCTCTGGTGGTCGGGCCCGGCAAAGGGCACAACATCTGGTAGGCGCGCCAAAGCGCCGCAGGCAAGAGGCCAGGGACAAGAGCATGAGAATCGACCGCCGCTTCACCACCGAGGAAACCGGAGCCTACGGGGCGCTCGCGTTCCGCATGACCGCGTCGGAGATCCGCAACCCCGACGGGTCGGTCGTCTTCAGTCTCGACGGCATCGAGGTGCCGGAGGGGTGGAGCCAGGTGGCGTCGGACGTGCTGGCACAGAAGTATTTCCGCAAGGCCGGCGTCCCGGCCGCGTTGAAGCGGGTGCGCGAGAAGGGCGTGCCGGCCTTCCTGTGGCGGTCGGTTCCCGACGAGGCAGCGCTGGCCGACTTGCCCGAGGCCGCACGCTTGGGCGGCGAGACCAGCGCTCGGCAGGTGTTCGACCGGCTGGCCGGGGCCTGGGCCTACTGGGGCTGGAAGGGCGGGCATTTCTCAACCGAGGCGGACGCCCGCGCTTACTACGACGAGATGCGCTACATGCTGGCGACCCAGATGGGCGCGCCGAATTCCCCGCAGTGGTTCAACACCGGCCTGCACTGGGCCTATGGCATCGACGGCCCGGGGCAGGGGCATTTCTACGTCGACTTCCAGTCTGGCGAGCTCGTCAAGTCCACTTCAGCCTACGAGCACCCGCAACCGCACGCCTGCTTCATCCAGGCGGTCCAGGACGACCTCGTGAACGACGGCGGGATCATGGACCTCTGGACCCGCGAGGCGCGGCTCTTCAAGTACGGCTCGGGGACGGGCACCAACTTCTCGTCGCTGCGCGGCGAGAACGAGCGGCTGGCGGGCGGCGGCAAGTCATCCGGCCTCATGTCGTTCCTGAAGATCGGCGACCGCGCAGCCGGCGCGATCAAGTCGGGCGGCACCACCCGCCGCGCCGCCAAGATGGTGATCTGCGACCTCGACCACCCCGACATCGAGGCCTTCATCGACTGGAAGGTGATCGAAGAGCAGAAGGTCGCGGCCCTCGTCGCCGGGTCCAAGGTCCACCGCGAGCGCCTGTCGGCGATCCTCGCGTCCATCCGGTCCTGGGACGGCGCCGAATCCGACGCCTTCGACCCCAAGGCGAATCCGGGGCTGAAGGCGGCGATCCGGGCGGCCAAGAAGGTGCATGTCCCCGAGGCCTATGTGAAGCGGGTGCTGCAGCAGGCGGGGCAGGGCGCGACCGAGGTCGATTTTAGGACCTACGACACCGACTGGGATTCCGACGCCTACCTGACCGTCTCGGGGCAGAATTCCAACAACTCGGTGCGCGTCACCGACGCCTTCCTCAAGGCCGTCCGCGACGACGCCGACTGGCGGCTCACCCGCCGCACCGACGGCAAGGTCGTGAAGACCGTCAGGGCGCGCGAGCTCTGGGACAAGATCGGCCACGCCGCCTGGGCCTGCGCCGACCCGGGCGTCCAGTTCCACGACACGATCAACGCCTGGCACACCTGCCCGGCGGACGGGCCGATCCGGGCGTCGAACCCGTGCTCGGAATACATGTTCCTCGACGATACCGCCTGCAACCTCGCGTCGATGAACCTCTTGACCTTCCTCGACAAGGGCCAGTTCGACGCAAAGGCCTACGTGCACGCCACCCGCCTCTGGACCGTCACGCTCGAGATCTCGGTCTTGATGGCGCAGTTCCCGAGCCCGCGCATCGCCGAGCTCTCCTACCGCTTCCGCACCCTCGGCCTCGGCTACGCCAACATCGGCGGCCTCCTGATGACCATGGGCTACGGCTACGATTCGCCCGAGGGCCGCGCCCTCTGCGGCGCCCTGACCGCGATCATGACCGGCGCCGCCTACGCCGCCTCCGCGGAGATGGCGAAGGAGCTCGGCGCCTTCCCCGGCTACGCCCAGAACGCCGAGGCGATGCTCCGCGTCATCCGCAACCACCGCCGCGCCGCCGAGGGCCACCTCGTCGACTACGAGGGCCTGAGCGTGCCGCCGGTCGCGCTCGACCACGTGAATTGCCCCGACTGCGCCCTCCTCAACCTCGCGCACACCGTCTGGGACGAGGCCCTCGACCTCGGCCAGCAGCACGGCTTCCGCAACGCCCAGGTCACGGTGATCGCGCCCACCGGCACCATCGGCCTCGTGATGGACTGCGACACCACCGGCATCGAGCCCGACTTCGCGCTCGTCAAGTTCAAGAAGCTCGCCGGCGGCGGCTACTTCAAGATCATCAACCGCTCGGTGCCGCAGGCGCTCGTCAACCTCGGCTACAAGCCCGGCGAGGTCGAGGAGATCGTCGCCTGGGCGGTGGGCCACGGCACCCTCGAAGGCGCGCCGGAGATCAACGCGACCGCGCTCGTCGGCCACGGCTTCGGCAAGCCCGAGATCGAGAAGCTCGAGGCGGCGCTGCCGACCGCCTTCGACATCCGCTTCGTCTTCAACCAGTGGACGCTCGGCGAGGAGTTCTGCACCGGCGTCCTCGGGATCCCTGCCGCCAAGCTGCGCGACCCGGCCTTCGACCTCCTCAAGCACCTCGGCTTCACCCGCGCCCAGGTCGACGCCGCCAACGCCCACGTCTGCGGCACCATGACCCTCGAAGGCGCGCCCTACCTGAAGCCCGAGCACCTCGCGGTCTTCGACTGCGCCAACCCCTGCGGCAAGACCGGCAAGCGGTACCTCTCGGTCGAGAGCCACATCCGCATGATGGCCGCGGCGCAGAGCTTCGTCTCGGGCGCGATCTCGAAGACGATCAACATGCCGAACGACGCGACGATCGGCGACTGCAAGGCGGCCTACGAGCTCAGCTGGTCGCTGGGGGTAAAGGCCAACGCGCTTTACCGCGACGGCTCCAAGCTGTCGCAGCCGCTGTCGGCCGCGCTGATCGAGGACGACGAGGAGCTCGAGGAGGTCCTCGCCGAGGCGCCGGTCTCCGAGCGCGTCACCGTGCTCGCCGAACGGATTGTCGAGAAGCTGATCGTCAAGGAGATCGAGCGCGCCAACGCCCGCAACCGTCTGCCTGAGCGGCGCAAGGGCTACACCCAGAAGGCGATCGTCGGCGGGCACAAGGTCTACCTCAGGACCGGCGAGTATGCCGACGGCTCGCTCGGCGAGATCTTCATCGACATGCACAAGGAAGGCGCCGCCTTCCGGGCGATGATGAACAACTTCGCCATCGCCGTCTCGGTCGGCCTGCAATACGGCGTGCCGCTCGAGGAGTTCGTCGAGGCCTTCACCTTCACCCGCTTCGAGCCGGCGGGGATGGTGCAGGGCAACGACTCGATCAAGAACGCGACCTCGATCCTCGACTACATCTTCCGCGAGCTCGCCGTCTCCTACCTCGACCGCACCGACCTCGCGCACGTGAAGCCGACGGGCGAGAGCTTCGACGACCTCGGCCGTGGCGAGGAGGAGCGCTCGGGCAACGTCCTGCGGCTCGAGGGCGAGGCGGCGCAGAGCTCGATCGCGGTCATCAAGCAGCTCTCCTCGACCGGCTACCTCAGGAAGCGGCTGCCGCAGGAGCTGATGGTGCTGCAGGGCGGCGCCGCCGTCTCCGGCGCGCTGGAACTCGGCGCCCTCTCGGGCCTCGCCGTCCGCGCGACGACCGAGGCCAGCGTCACGGCGATCGACGCCCGTGCCAAGGCGCGGATGCAGGGCTACGAGGGCGACCCGTGCGGCGAATGCGGCAACTTCACGCTGGTCCGCAACGGCACCTGCCTGAAGTGCAACACCTGCGGCGGCACCAGCGGCTGCAGCTGAGTTCGGGGGGCTGCGGCAGAACCGGTCGAGCAGGACCAGACTACCAAGGCCGTCAGAAGCGCGAAGGAGGGGGGCCGACAGGCCCCCTTCCATTGTTTGCGCGGCGCCGCCAGCGCTATGGTTGGCCCATGCCGCCGGCAAGCCTCCCGATCCCGCCCGTCGAGGCCGTCGCGACCGCGGCCACGGCCTCGCCCCGGCCATCGACCTGGCGGCGGGTGCCGGCGACGATGGCTTTCGTCGCGGGGTTCGTCGATGTGCAATGCTTTCTCGGCCTCGCGCAGACGTTCGCCGCCTTCATGACCGGCACGCTGATCGCGCTCGGCTCGGAATTGGCGGACCCGACGCCTGGCGTTGGGCTCAAGGCGGCGATGATCGCGATCTTCGTGCCGTCCGTGGCTTTGGCCTCGCTTGCACTGCGGGCGCTCCGCCGCCGCGTCGACGACGAGGCGGTCGTGCGGCGCTTGCTGCTGGCCGAGGCTGGTCTCCTCGCGGTGATGGCTCTCGCCGGAGGCCTGCTGCAGCCGGAGGTCATGGTCGGTTCGTGGCAGATGATCGTGGTCGGCATGGCGGCGGTCGCGGCGATGTCGGTGCAGAATGTGCTGATGGTGCACCTGCTCGCCTTTCACCCGGCGACGACGGTCATGACGCTCAACATGGTTCACCTGATCGGCCATGCACTGGGCGCGGCGCCGCCGCCTGCTCACCAGGGGCAGCCGCCCTCGACGAACGCTTCCGAGGTCCGGCGATACGCCTTCGCAGTGGCGCCGTTCATCGTGGGCGTGGCCGGTGGTGGATTCTGCTATCGCTGGCTAGGGTTCTGGTCGATCGCGGTGCCGGTCGCGGCGCTGCTGCTGCTGTCGGCCTGGCTCGCGCGGCAAGGGTCGGGCGATGACGCGACAGCTGGGCGGTGAGGGAAAGGACCTTTCCAAGATCGTGGTCCCGAACTCGGTCCTAGAGCGAAACCCGAGCTGAGTTAATCCTGGGGATTCCCCTGAGGCGCAGGTTCTGATTCAAGCTGTCTGCCGGAGGGGAGGCCGGCAGGCATGTCGAAAGCGCTCTCAGTCGACCTTCGCACACGGGTCCTCGTGGCGGTCGCCGCGGGGGCGACGCATCGCGAGGCGGCGGCGCGGTTCGGGGTGAGCGCGGCGAGCGTGAGCCGGTGGCGGCGGCTGGAGCGGGAGAAGGGTGACGTTCGACCCGGACCGCTCGGCGGAGATCGCCGCTCGGGCCGGATCGAGGCCCAGGCCGAACTTGTCCTCGGTCTGCTTGCCGAGACGCCGGACAGCACGGTGGAGGAGCTGCGGGCGGCGCTGGCCACGCGCGGCCACGTCTTCGGCTACGGCACGCTGCAGCGGTTCTTCGCCCGCCGCCGGATCACGCGCAAAAAAAGACCGCGCACGCCAGCGAGCAGGATCGCCCCGACGTCCTGAAGCGGCGCGAGGCCTGGTTCGAGGCGCAACCCGACCTCGATCCCTCCCGGCTGGTCTTCATCGACGAGACCTGGGCGAAGACCAACATGGCCCGCACCCACGGCCGCGCCCCACGCGGCGAGCGCCTGCGCGTCGGCGTGCCGCACGGTCACTGGAAGACCACCACGGTCGTCGCCGCTCTGACGCTCCGCGGCATGATCGCGCCCTTCGTCCTCTCCGGTCCCATCAATCGCGACGCCTTCGAGGCCTACGTCGAGCGGCTGCTCGTCCCCGAGCTCCGGCCCGGCGACATCGTCGTCATGGACAACCTTTCGAGCCACAAGGGGCCGAAGGTCCGGGCACTGATCGAGACTGCCGGCGCGAGCCTGCTCTTCCTCCCGCCCTACAGCCCCGACTTCAACCCGATCGAGAATGCCTTCGCCAAGCTGAAGGCCCTGCTTCGCAAGGCCGCCGAGCGCACCGTCACCGGTCTCTGGCGCGCCATCGGACGCATCGTCGACACCTTCAGCCCGCAGGAGTGCGCCAACTACTTCGCCGCCGCAGGATACGATGCAAACTGATC
Source organism: Amaricoccus sp. (assembly GCA_046348915.1). Lineage (GTDB taxonomy): Bacteria > Pseudomonadota > Alphaproteobacteria > Rhodobacterales > Rhodobacteraceae > Amaricoccus. The sequence continues at coordinate 253,416 of JAXMDH010000017.1, read as the reverse complement.
GGACTCCGCTCTAAGCATCGCCCTTCCACTCTCCGGCGGGGGCAGGTCACGCTACGCCTGCCGAAAGCGGCCACCCGGGCGTCGCGCCTCCCCTTTCGCGCGGCCGGGAGCCGCCGCTCAGCCTTCGAGCCGCACGTCGATGATGCCGGCGCGGACGGCGGCCTTGAGGCTGCCGTGGTCCTTTTCGGCCTGGTCGGCATAGTCGACGGCGAAGCGGCCGATCGCCGCGTCGAACTCGTCGTGCTTGCCGAGATAGCCGCTGATCGTCCAGGGATCGCCGGCCTTGGCGTGGGCCCGTGCCAGGGCGAAGCCGCAGAAGCGGGCGTAGATCTGGAGGACCTCGGCGTCGAAGGTCTCGACGAGCGGGCTGATCTTGGCGTCGCGGAGCTGGCGGACGTAGAAGTGGCGTTCCCCCGGACCGGTGACCCACCCGAGGAACATGTCGGAGGCGGGCTGCATGAGGCGCTGTCCCATCACCACGCGCTGCCCGTGGTGCTCGTATGCGCTCTTGCCGGCGAAAGGCTCGAGCACCGACGCGTTGGCCTCCTTGAACTGAAGAAAGAGCGGATCGTCCCGCACCGACATCAAGAGGCCGACCATGCAGATGGTGCCGACACTGCCGATGCCGACGACCTTCACCGCCAGATCGACCAGCGTGTAGCGGTCGAGGAGCAGGCGCCGGTCCTCGGGCACAGTCTCGCGGTACTGCTTGAGCGCCTCCCGGACCGCCTCCATGTGGGCGGCGTCGCGCACCACGTCGGGATGGAAGATGGTCGGAGGAAGATCCTTGATGCGCGGCTGCTGGCCGGACTCCTCGACCAGCTTCGGATAGGCGATGTCCGAGCCGCCCTGGGCGGTCGCCTTTTCGATGCGCTTGGCGAAAAACGCCTGGCGATCCGCGGAAAGACCCTCCATCAGGGCTTCCGCGTCGATCCGGGAATACCAGATGTCGAGGACGTTCATGTCGGCGAAGGCGCGCATGCGCTTGCGGTAGCTGCGGGTGGCGGCGACCGCGGCGTCGCGCCCCGCGCCGTCCGGCAGCCCGTTCGAGCGTGCCGCCAGCACGAAGGAGGCCGCGAGCCGCTTCAGGTCCCATTCCCACGGGGCAGGAAGCGTCTCGTCCAGGTCGTTGATGTCGAAGATCAGCCGGCGCTCCGGGGTGGCGAAGCCGCCGAAGTTCATCAGGTGCGCGTCGCCACAGCACTGCACGTGGACGTCGGTCACCGGCGTGACGGCGAGGTCGGCGGCCATCACCGCCGCCGAGCCGCGATAGAAGGTGAAGGGCGACTGGAGCATCCTGCCGTAGCGGATCGGCACGAGCTCTGGCAGCCGCGTCTTGTCGGCGGCGCGGAGCAGGGCGATCGGGTCGCGGTCGACCGTCTGCGGCCGCCAGCCGCCGTGGCGGTCGTACGCGATCTTGTCCCGCAGCGCCTTGCCGGCCGCGATCCTGTCGGCGGCCGAGGCAGTCCGGCGAGGACGAGCCTTCGCCTGCTTCGGTTCCTGCTTCATCTTACCCGCGCTTCCCCCGTTGCTGCGGACCTGCAGGCGGCGCGACGACCGCCGGCGGATCGAGCCACCGCGGTCGCGATGGCCCCGAAACGGCTTTCCTCTAGCAGAATCCGGGGTGCGGCGGAACGAAGCGTGGGTCGACGCCTCGAGCTTCTACGCGGTCGCCGCCTCCCGGCGCCGCTGGGCGAGCCGGCGGGCGTAGGAGAGGGCCGAGAGCATGTTGACGTGATTCGCCTTGCCCGTCCCGGCGATGTCGAAGGCGGTCCCGTGGTCGACCGAGCTCCGGTCGATCGGCAAGCCCAGCGAGACGTTCACGGCGGTGTCGAAGGCCACGAGCTTGATCGGGATGTGCCCCTGGTCGTGGTACTCGGCCACCACCAGGTCGAACGCCCCGTTGTAGGCGCGGTGGAAGACGGTGTCGGCCGAAATCGGCCCCGCGACGTCGATGCCCTCCGCGCGCGCAGCGGCCACGGCGGGAGCGAGGTTGTCGACGTCTTCGGTGCCGAAGAGTCCGTTCTCGCCGCAGTGCGGGTTGATGCCGGCGACGGCGATCCGCGGCGCCGCGATGCCCATGCGGCGCAGGTGCCGGTTCCCGGTCCGGATCGTCTCGAGCACCCGCTCCGGCTTCGCCCGGTCGATCGCCGTCCGGAGCGAGACGTGGGTCGAGACGTGGATGACGTTGAGCCGCTCGGAGGCGAGCAGCATCCAGGAGGCCTTCTGCCCGGTCAGGTGGGCGAGCAGCCCGGTGTGGCCGTCGTAGTGGTGGCCGGCGGCGTTCAGCGCCTCCTTGTTGATCGGCGCAGTCACGATCCCGGCGGCCCGGCCGTCCTTCGCCCAGTCGACGGCGGTGCTGATGTACTGGAAGACCGCCTCGCCGCAACGCGGCGACAGCACCCCGAAACGGTCGGGCAGCCCCTCGACCGGGACGTCGATCACGCCGATGCCGTCGCCGCCCGGTTCCGTCAGCGGCAGGTCGAGCCCGCTCGCGGCGAGCGCGCGCCCGAGCACCGCGCGATCGCCGATGACGGCGAAGTCGCGCCGCTCGGCGCCGAGCTCGGCCAGCGCCTTGACGGTCACCTCCGGCCCGACGCCCGACGGGTCGCCCATGGTGATCACGATCGGCTGGTTGTTCGCGGCAGTCATCCCGGCGATCCTCCTCGGAAGCGATTCGCGTTGTAAACTCACCAATCCGTTTCAAGCCGTTCGATCATATCGTTCGTTTTCAGTGGCTTGCCGTAGATCAGGTTTCAGATGGACCGGCGTTTTTCCGGTTCACATTTTACATCTTTACCGATATTCTGCGGCAAAAGCAAATGCGGATTGGCCATGGACGTCCTGATCATCGCCGACGATCTCACCGGGGCGCTCGACAGCGCCGTGACGCTGACCGGGGCAGGCCTGCGCTGCGTGGTGGCGCGTCGGCCTGGCGACATCGCCGCCGCGCTGGCGTTGCGGCCGGATGTCCTCGGCGTCAGCACGGCGTCGCGCGAGGGCAGCGTCGAGGCGGCCCGGGCCGCGGTCGCTGCGGCGGTCGATGCGGTCGGGGCGCTGCCCGGGATCGTGTTCAAGAAGGTCGACTCACGGCTCAAGGGACATGTGGCGGGCGAGGTCGCGACCCTTGCCGAGCGCTCCGGCCGCGGGCGCGCGCTGGTGGCGCCGGCGATTCCCGTGCAGGGCCGGGTCGTCGCCGGCGGCCGGCTCGCCGGCACCGGGGTCGCAGTCCCGATCGACGTGGCGGCTGCGCTCGCCGGCAGCGGCCTTGCCCTCGACGTGCCCGACGCCGCCACGGATGCGGATCTCGACGGCGCGCTGGCGCGGGCGCTCGAAGGGCCGGCTCCGCTGCTGGTCGGCGCCGCGGGGCTCGCGGCCGCACTGGCGCGCCGGCTGGCGCATGGACCGTGGGCGGTGCCGGCGCCTCGGCTGGCGGCGCCCATTTTGTTCGCGATCGGCTCGCACGATCCGATCACCCTCGCCCAGGTCGACCGGCTCGCCGCCAGCGGAATGGCCAGCGTCAACGAGGCTCCCGACGGCGCCTGCCCGCCGTCGGTTGGCGGAAATCGGGTCGTGCGGCTGGTGGCGGGCGGGGGCGGGGCGTTCGATCCGGGGCGGGCGGGAGCAAGGTTTGCCGACGGAATTGCGCAAGTTGTCCGGGCCGGGGGCGTCGGAACGCTGTTCGGTTGCGGCGGGGAGACGGCGGACGCGATCCTCGGCGCGCTCGGGGCAGGGGTTTTGGCCGTTGACGGCGAGGTCTTGCCTGGGGTTCCGGCTTCCCGCATTCTGCTCGCGGGACGGCCATTGCAGGTTGTTACCAAGTCAGGGGGCTTCGGGGGCGAGGACGCAATGGTCGCGGTGGTCGCGGCGGCCGAGCCACGGGAAGGCGGGCGATGAAGGACGGAGTGCAGGACGAGCGTGAGGCACCGCGGGCCAGGCCGGGGCTCGCGGACCGGGTCTATCACCTGCTCTACAGCCGCATATCGAACGGTGACTATCCGGCGAACCAGAAGCTGCCCTCCGAGAAGGTGCTGGCCGAGGAGTTCGGGGTGTCCCGGCCGATCCTGCGCGAGGCGCTGGAGCGCCTGCGCGAGCAGGGGCTCGTGCATTCGCGGCAGGGGGCGGGCAGCTTCGTGCGCGAGGTGAAGTCGGTGCCGCTGGGCTTCGCACGCGTGGAGACGATCGCCGACATCCAGCGCTGCTATGAATTCCGCATCTGCATCGAGACGATGGCGGCGCGGCTGGCGGCGGCGCGGCGCGGCAACGAGGCGCTGGACGAGCTGGCGACGGCGCTGTCGCTGATGGAGGGCGCGACCGAGTCGCAGACGCATCGCGAGGATGCGGACTTCGCCTTTCACCTGGCGGTCGCCAAGGCGGCGAACAACCAGTATTTCGAGGCTTCGATGCGCGCGCTGCGCGAGCATATCTACGTCGGCATGAAGCTGCACGGGCAGTCGCTGATGACCGACGGGGCGAAGGCGCTGAAGAGCGTCTTCGGCGAGCATTCGGCGATCTTCGCGGCGATCCGGGACGGCGACGGCGAGACGGCGGCGCAGCTGATGAACGAGCACCTGGTGCACTCGCGCGGGCGTCTGTTCGGCGGCGCGCTGATCGACCTCGGCCGAGGTTGACAACTGCGCTGCCTAGGCCGTCCGGAGACGTGCAACCTGGGTAGCTCGCAGTGCAGCGCACGTAAACGCCGCACGAGATCAACTTGTAAGATCCTCGGGTAGCGGGACGCGCAGCCGTTCGGCGTGGGGTGCCAGGCTCGCGACGATGCCCGGGTGCAGCGCGACGCCTTCGGCGAGCGCGGCACGCCGGTGGGCGAGGGCGTGCTGACCGGGAAGGCGGACAGCGGCGACACCGGGCCGGGGCGGGTTGGAGCGGCATGCCTCGGCGAGCCAGGCCGTCTGGCGGAGGAAGGCGGTGCGGCCGCCGAAGGCTTCCGGATCCCAGACCTGGACGGTCACGGCGGCGACCGTCCCCGTGGGTGCGTCGGCGCGGCCGTAGCCGGCGAGACCCTGGGTCAGGGCTTCGGTCGCGAGCGCCATGCCGTAGCCCTTCTGGCCGTGATCGAGGCCGCCGGTCGGCAGGAGGGTGCCGCCGTCCTGGAGGACGCGCGGGTCGCGCGACGGGTTGCCGTCGCAGTCCAGCAGCCAGTCGTGCTCGTAGGCGCGGCCCTCGCGGATCAGGCACTGGGCCATGTTGACGGTGGTGATCGAGGCCGAGATGTCGATCAGGATCGGGTCTTGGTCGGTTGGGATGCCGCTTGCGACGGGATCGGGGGTGTAGACGCCGACTCGGCCGCCGAACGGGGCGACCTGGGCGCCCGACGGCGAGGAGGAAGCGACCTGGACCATCAGGCCGCGGTCGGTGGCGAGCGTCAGATAGGCGGCGAGCGCGCCGATATGGTGGCTGTCGGCGATGGCGACGGTGCAGGTGCCGTGGGCGGTCGCGCGGTCGGCGGCGAGCTTGACGGCCTCGGAGGTCAGCCACGCGCCGGGAAGGCGGCGGCCGCGCCAGGCGACGGCGGCGTCGCGATCGGAGAGGATTTCGGGGGCGCCCGAGGTCGTCATCACGCCGTCAACGATGCCTTGCAGGTACCAGGCGGCGAGGGCGAGCCCATGCGTCGTGTGGCCCATGAGGTCGGCTTCGACGAGGTAGGTGGCGACGGCGGCGGCCTTGTGGGGCTCGAGGCCGGCCGCGGTGAAGAGGGCTTCGGCGAAGGCGTTGAGGGCGGCGGCGGGGTAGCGGTCGGTCACGGGACGGTCGCCTCGAAGGCTTCGGGATTGAGGGTGCGGGCTGGGCGGCCGCCGGCGAGGAGGGTCTCGATGTCCTCGATGTTCATCAGGCCGACGCGCTCGATCGCCTCGGTCGTGTCGCCGCCGGAGTGGGGCATGAAGATGGCGTTCGGATGGGCGAAGATCGGGTGCGTCGTTTCGGGGGGCTCGCTGACGTAGGCGTCGATGGCAGCGCCGGCGAGGTGGCCCGAAGCGAGGGCGGCGTGGATGGCGTCGAGGTCGGCGACCTCGCCGCGGGCGAGGTTGAGGAGGCGGGCGCCTTCATCGAGGCGATGCGGGCGGCGTCGAGGAGCGTCGCAGTGCCGGCAACGTGCAGGGAGACGTAGTCGGAGCGGGCGAGAAGGGCGTCGAGGTCGAGGAGCTCGACGTCGTTCGCAGCGGCGAAGGCGCGGTTGGGGAAGGGGTCGGCGGCGAGGACGGCCATGCCGAGTCCGCGGGCCTTCAGCGCGAGGCGGCGGCCGATGATGCCGAAGCCGACGATGCCGAGGGATTTTCCCCCGAGCTCGCGGCCGACGCCGCGCTCCCAGCGGCCCGCCGTCACGGACGCGGCGGGGATCGCGCGGGCGAGGGCGAACATCAGGCCTACCGCGAGCTCGGCGACGGCGTCGGCGTTGGCGCCCGGGGCGTTGAGTACCGGGATCCCCCTGGCGCTTCAGGCAGCGACGTCGATGTTGTCGGTGCCGACGCCGTGCTTGAGGACCCCCTTCAGCCGAGGCGCCCGGTCGAGCTGGGCGGCGGTGACGGGGAGGAGGCCGGCGACGAGGAAGTCGGCCGCCGGGAGATGCGCCTCGACCTCGGCCGGGGCGAGGGCCGGGATAACCGTCCATCCCGTGGCGGCAAGCCGGGCGGGGACGCTTCCGTGCCGGCCGAAACCCGGCGAGGTCGAGACGACGGTGGTCACGCCGAGGCTTCGACCATCAGGCCGTGCTTGACGAGAATGGCGGCGATCTTGCGGTCCTGCTCCGGATCCGGCAGCAGCGCCGGCTGGCGGCTGGCACCGACCGACGGGTCCATCAGGTAGAGCGAGCGCTTCACCAGCGCCGGCGGGTAGCCGAGGGTGTAGAGGTCCTTGCGGAACGCCCCGAACGCCTCCTGCGCCTTAGCCGCGGCCGCCTCGTCGCCGGCGTTGAAGGCCTTCACGATGGCGGCGAGGGTCTCGGGCATGACGTTGCCCAGCCCGGAAATGGCGCCCTTTGCACCGTTCCGGAACGCCCAGTGCACCAGGTGGTCGGGGCCGGAATAGACCTCGAACCCAGGCACGTCGCGCGAAACCGCGAGGTACGCCTCGAGCGTGTCCTGCGCCCCGCCCGAGTCCTTGATCCCGGCGATGTTCCCGTGCGCGGCAAGGGTCTTGGCCGTCTCGGGCTCGATGTGGTTCTGCGTCCGCGGCGGGATGTCGTAGAGGTAGACCGGCGTCGTGACCGCGTCGGCGACGGTCGTGAAATGGCGGACGAGGCCGTCCTGCGTCGCCTGGATGAAGAAGGGCGTGATGACCGCGATCCCGTCCACCCCGATCGCTGCGAACTCCCTCGCCAGCAGCACCGTCTCGAAGGTCGCCGGCATCCCGGCATTGACGATGACCCGCGCGCGGCCGCCGACCTCGTCGACCACCTCCCCGCACAGCCGCACCTTCTCCTCGAAGGTCAGCGCGGTGAAGTCGCCGTTGGTCCCGGCGCACATGATGTTATTCCCGGCCGCGACCTGCCGGCGCACCTGCGCCCGCGTCGCGGCGTAGTTCACCGTCTCGTCGTCGTCGAAGCAGGTGACGAGGGCGACGAAGGCTTCCTTGGCGTTGGTGGTCATGTCAGTACGCAGCCTCATAGATTTCCAGGATGTCCGCCTCGGACAGATCGACGGGGTTCCAGTCGAGCAACCGCCGGATCGCGTGCGCCTCCTTGGCCGATGCCGGCAGGTCGTCCTGCGGTACCCCGTGCGCGCGCAGCGCCATGTCGAGCCCGAGCCGCTGGCAGAAGTCGCGGGCGCCCCCCAGCACCTGCTGGCGCGCCTGCGCGTCGAACCCGAGCGCGCGCCCGACCAGCGCGGTCTTCTCCGGCTCGGCGGGCGCATTCGCGGCGAGCGTATGCGGAAAGATCAGCGCGTTCGCTATCCCGTGCGCCAGCTTGTGCCGCGTCCCGAGAGGATAGGCCACCGCGTGCCCCGCCGTCGTGTTGACCGGCCCGAGGCACACCCCGCCGTAGAAGGCCGCCAGCGCCAGCCCCGCCCGCGCCTCGATGTCGGTGCCGTCCTCAACCGCCCGCGCGAGATACCGTCCGACGAGCTCGATCCCCTGCAAGGCATAGGCGTCGATCACCGGATGCGCCCGCTTCGAGGTAAAGGCCTCGACGCAGTGCGCCATCGCGTCCACCCCGGTCGCGGCCGTCACCATCGGCGGCACGCTGACCGTCAGCGCCGGATCGATGATCGCGATGTCCGCGAGCATCTCGACGCTCTCGGTCGCGACCTTGTTCAGCGTCTCCGGATCGGTGATCAGCGCCCGCGTCCCGACCTCGCTGCCGGTCCCCGCCGTCGTCGGCACCTGCGCCAGCCGCACCACGCGCCCGGGCGCCCGCCCGGGACCGGAGATGTCGGCGAGCCGCTTGCCGCTCGTCACCAGAACCGCGACGAGCTTCGCCAGATCCATCGCGCTGCCGCCGCCGAAGCCGACGACCGCGTCCGCCTCCGCCTCCCGCGCCGCCTCGACCGCGTCCTCTAGGTTGGGGAGGTCGGGCTCGGGCTTCACGCCGCCAAAGAGCGTGGCCCCCTCCAGCCCGAGGATGTCGAGCCGGGCGGCGTTGACCTTGTCGGCGACGACGAACGGGCGCCGCGCGCCGGTCGCGGCCAGCCAGGGCGCAAGCGTCGCGACCTGCCCGGCGCCGAAGCGGACGATCGGCGGCCGCTGCATCTCGATCGGGGATTCCAGGGTGAGCATCGCAATCTCCTCAGGCCAGCGCCAGCCGGCGGGCCTTCTGCACTTCGGGATCGGGGTCGAGGCCGGCGGCGAGGAGCCGCCGCGTGTAGCCCTCGCGCGGGCTGTCGAAGATCGCCCGAACCGTGCCGATCTCGACCACGCGGCCCTTCTCCATCACCATCACGTGGTCGGCGAAGTCGCGCACCACCGGCAGGTCATGGGCGATGAAGATGAAGGCGATGCCGAGCTCGCGCTTGAGCTTGTCGAGGAGCTCGATCACCTGCGCCTGGATCGAGACGTCGAGGGCGGAGACGGCCTCGTCCGCGATAATGAGCTTCGGCTCCAGCGCCAGCGCCCGCGCGATCGCGATGCGCTGGCGCTGGCCGCCGGAGAACTGGTGCGGATAGCGCTGGGCGTGCTCGGGGCTCAGGCCCACCTGGGCGAGGAGCTCGGCGACGCGGTCGCGCCACTTCGCTTTCGGCAGGATCTCGGGGTGGATGGCCCAGGCCTCGGAGATGATCTGGTAGATCGACATCCGCGGGTTGAGCGACTGGGTGGGGTCCTGGAACACCATCTGGATGTCGCGCCGCATCGCGTAGAGCTCGCGCGGGGGCATCGAGAAGAGGTCGCGGCCCTTCCAGAGCGCCCGCCCGCCGTCGGCCTCGATCAGCCGGCAGATCGCCTTGGCGACCGTCGACTTGCCGGAGCCCGACTCGCCGACGACCGCCAGCACCTCGCCCTGCTGCAGCTCGAAGCTGACGTCGTCGAGTGCCTTGAAGGTGCCATAGATCTTGGTGGCGCCCTCGACTTTCAGGACCGGCTCGGCCCGCTTCACGGGCGCGTTCATCTCGCCGCGACCCGGCGCCGCCCCGATCAGCTTGCGCGTATAGGGGTGCTGCGCGTTGTGGTAGATCTCGCTCGGCGTTCCGGCCTCGACGATCTCGCCGCCGTTCATCACCACGACGCGGTCGGCGATTTCGGCGACGACGCCGAGGTCGTGGGTGATGAGGACGAGGCCAAGGCCCATCTCGTCCTGCAGCTTTTCGAGCAGCTTCAGCACCTCGGCCTGGACGGTGACGTCGAGCGCCGTGGTCGGCTCGTCGGCGATGATGATGTCGGGCTTCATGGCGAGCGCCATCGCGATCATGATCCGCTGGCGCTGGCCGCCGGAGAACTGGTGCGGGTACTTGTCGAGCGAGGCCTCGGGCTCGGGGATTCCGACGCGGCGCATCAGGTCGAGGGCGCGCTCCTCCGCCTGCACCTTGGTCGCGCCGTGCACGCGCATCACCTCGCGGAGCTGCCAGCCGACCGACCAGACCGGGTTCAGGTGGCTGAGCGGGTCCTGAAAGATCATCGCGATGCGCTTGCCGTTGATGGCGCGGCGCTCGGCGGGGCTGGCCTTCAGGAGATCGCGGCCGTCGAACAGGATCTCGCCGGAGACGATCTCGCCCGGGGGGCAGTCGATCAGGTTCATGATCGCCGACGAGGACACCGATTTGCCGGAGCCGGACTCGCCGAGGATGGCCAGGGTCTCGCCGCGGTCGACGTGCCAGGAGACGTTCCTGACCGCATTCACGATGCCCTGGGCGGTGTGGAAGCGGACCGAGAGGTTGCGGACTTCGAGAAGATGCGCGGCCATGTCACTTGCCTCCCGCGGTCTTGCTGGTGGGTGAGATTTCCAGCCGCCAGCGCTGCGCCGGGTCGAGGGCGATGCGGAGCCAGCTGGAGAGCAGGTTGAGCGAAAGCGTGGTCAGGATGATCGCGAGGCCGGGCCAGAAGGCGAGCCACCAGGCGTTTGCGAGGTACTGCTTGCCCTGGGCGACCATCAGGCCCCAGGTGATCGCCGGCGGCTGGATGCCGATGCCGAGGAACGAGAGGGCGCTCTCGGCCAGCATCACGAAGGCGAAGTCGAGGGTCGCGATGGTGACGAGCGTTGGGATCACCATCGGCAGGATGTGCCGGAAAACGATGCGCAGGGACGAGGCGCCCATCACCTGCGCGGCCTGCACGAACATCCGCTCCTTGATCTCGAGGACCTCGGCGCGGGTGGTCCGGAGGTAGATCGGGATGCGGGTGATCGCGAGGACCAGGATCACGTTCCCGACCGAGGGATGCAGCATGTAGAGGACGATGACGGCGAGGAGCAGCGACGGGAACGACATGATCACGTCGGCGAGCCGCATGATGGCGGTGCCGGCCCACTTCGGACCGTAGCCGGCGACGAGCCCGAGTCCGGCGCCGATCGAGGCCGAGAGCGCCACCGCGCCCGCGGCGATCATCAGGGTGTTCTGCGCCGCGACGACGATGCGGGCGAGGAGCGGTCGGCCGAGGGCGTCGGCGCCGAGGAACATCAGCCAGCCGTGGTCCAGCGTGAAGGGCGCAAGGTTGCGGCCGCGCAGGTTCTGCTTGGTCGCGGCCTCCCCGAGGAGGGCGGGGCCGAAGATCGCGCAGAGGATCATGAGGAGGAGGAAGATCACCGCCGCGGTGGCGAACTTGTCGCGCCAGAGCATGCCGAGGACGGTGCGGAGGCTGCCTTTGGCGGCAATGGGCCGCTCGGGGGTGACCGGGGTCGCGGCGGTGACCGGGCCGGCATTGTCGGCGAGGAGGGTGTTCACGGTCGGCGCTCCGTTCGGATCGTCGGTGGAGGGGTTTGCCATGGCGCTCAGGTCCGGATGCGGGGATCGAGCAGCGCGTAGGCGAGGTCGATCAGCAGGTTCATCGCGAAGATCGCGATCGCGGTGACCATGATCGCGGCGAGGATGACGTTGAAGTCGCGATTGAGGATCGAGTCGATCATCAGCTTGCCGACGCCCGGGAAGCCGAAGATCGTCTCGACGACGACCGCGCCGTTCAGGAGCGCCGCCGCCTGGTCGCCGACGACCGTGATGACCGGGAGCATCGCGTTGCGGAGGGTGTGGACGAAGATGATCGAGCGGTCGGAGACGCCCTTGGCACGGGCGGTCTTGACGTAGGCCGAGCCGAAGGCCTGCACCATCGAGCCGCGGACGACCTGCAGAATGAGGCCGAACGGGCGGATGAAGAGGACGGCGATCGGCAGGATCCAGTGCCAGACCGTGCCGGTGCCCGAGGTCGGCAGCCAGCCGAGGCCGATCGCGAAGACGGTGATGCCGACGATCGCGATCCAGAAGTCGGGGGCCGAAGCGCCGATCAGCGAGGTGAAGGTGACGATCCGGTCGAAGACTCCGCCGGGCCGGAAGGCTGCCAGCGAGCCGATGACGATCGCGGCGACCGTGACCAGTGTCATGGTGATGACCGCGAGCCAGAGGGTCCAGACGAAGGCCTCGAGCACCACGTCGATCGCGGGGCGGGCCTGGCGCAGGCTTTCGCCGAAATCGAGGTGGAGGACGTCCCAGACGTAGCGGCCGAACTGGACGATCAGCGGATCGTTGAGGCCGTGCAGCTCGCGGAACTGCTCGATCATCTGCGGCGTGGCGTCGATCGGCAGGAACAGGGTCGCGGGGTCGCCGGTCAGCCGCGACAGGAAGAAGACCATCACGAGCAGCAACACGAGCGACACGAAGCTCGACAGGATACGCGAGGCATACCGGGGCATGGGGCTTCCTCCATCGGTCCCGCGATCCTTCGCGGCCGTTGACCTTCGTTACCGCCGCACTAACGCACGCGAGCGGTTTCTTTTGGAATCAGGGGGTTGGCTTGGGTGTCCGCACGCGGACGTGCGGACACCCCGTCGCTCACTTGAAGCCGATGTCGGCCAACTCGAGCTGCGAGTTGGTGGCGATGGTCGGCGTGAAGGTGATCTTGTCGCCGACGCGCGCGAAGCTCACCATGTGGAAGAGGAGCACGTCCGGCACCACCTCGTCGTGCAGGTAGGCGAAGAGCTCCGACCAGTCCTTGGCCCGCTCGTCGCCGGTGGCGGCCGAGGCCTTGGCGATCATCTCGTCGACCTTGGGGTCGGAGATGCCCGACTGCCGGCCCTTCGAGTCGTACTTGAAGAACATCGAGAAGACCGGGTCGCCCTTCGAGTTGTCGTGGCTGACGAAGAGCATCTGCGGCGGCCGGCCTTCCTTGAAGGGCTTGGAGTAGAGCTCCTCCTGCTGCGCCACCTCGACCATCTGCACGTCAACGTTGAAGCCGACGTCCTGCAGCATCTGCTGCAAGGCCTCGGTCACCTCGGTGACGCCCGGGAAGAGGTTCGACCGCCCGATCAGGTGCAGCGTGGTATCGACCGGCACCCCGTCGGCCTTGGCGGCCGCGAGCAGCTCCTTGGCCTTGTCGGGGTCGAACGGATACTCCTTCACGTCCGGGTTCCAGCCGAGCGTCGTCGGCGGCACCATCGCCACCGCCGGCACCGTGCCCTCGGGCAAGAGCGAGCCGACGAAGGCGTCACGATCGATCGCCATGTTCAGCGCCTCGCGGACGCGGATGTCGTTGATCGGCGGGATCGCGCTGTCGAGCCGCAGGTAGGTCGTCTCCGAGTTGAGGTAGGAGACGTCGGTATCCTGGTTGGTGGCGTCCACCGCCGAAATCGACGGCGCGAGATCGGCCTCGCCCTTCTCGACCATCGCCGCGGCGACGGCCGGATCGGTGCGGAACACGTAGGTCGCCTTCTCGACCGCGGGCTTCTCGCCCCAGTAATCGTCGCGCCGCTCGAGCACGACGCTCTGCCCCGGCTCCCAGGACGCCAGCGTGTAGGGCCCGGTGCCGATCGGCTGCCGCACGAACTCGATCGGCGTTTCCGCCGGCACCATCGTCACCAGCGAGACCAGCAACGGCAGGATCGGCTGCGCCGGGTCGGCGGTGATGTCGATGGTCGAGTCGTCGACCACGTTGAAGCTGAGTTTGGTGTCGCCGAAGTACCGCGGCGTCTCGCAGGTGAGCTTGTCGCTCATCGCTCGCTCGAACGACGCCTTGACGTCGCCGGCATCGAAAGCCGATCCGTCCGAGAACTTGACCCCCTGGCGCAGGTGGAACCGCCAGGTCCCGTTGCCCTGGTCCTCCCACGAGTCCGCCAGCCGCGGCAGCACGCCCTTGCCGCCCTTGACGTCGTAGGTCGTGAGCGTCTCGCTGACGTTCTCCATGATGATCCGGCCGATGTTCGACCGCGTCGCCATGCAGGGCTCCATCAGGTCGACGTCCTCGCCGAGCACGATGGTCACGTCCTTGCCGTCCTGCGCGAACGCCGGCGCGAAGGGCAGGAGCGCCAGCGCCGACGACAAGAGCAGAGTTGTTCGCTTCATTCGAAAGCCTCCCCGAGGGTGGTAGCGGTTGCGTCCCGTAGCCGCCACTCGCGGCGGGGCCGGGGCTCTCAGCGAACGAGAGACTGCCATCTGAGTGACAGCTTGTCAACATATTAAAATTTTAAGCGGATTGGAGATGGCTGACGTCAGCGCGCCATCGGTTAACACGCTGTTTTTGAGCGAAAATACTGATAGACGGCGGAAATGTGCGGCTCCTTTTTCAACTTGACAACACCGCAAGAGTTGCCCAATCAGTGCGAAACCCGGATGCTGGAGGCGGAAAATGACCCCGGACGAGATCGCAGCGCAGATGACCGGACGAATCGAGGCGGCGGGCGAGGGACGGGCGGAGGCCTTCCTGCCGTCTCCGGTGGTGCACAACCACGCGGCCTTTCTGCAGTGGCTGCCGGACGGGACGCTGGCCTGCGCCTGGTTCGGGGGGACTCTGGAGGGGCGGTCCGACATCTTCGTGCACCTGGCGACGCTTGCGCCCGGCTCCGATGTCTGGAGCGCCGCCGACCGTGTTTCCGACGACCCCGACCGGTCGGAGCAGAACCCGGTGGTCTTCACTGACCCGGCAACCGGCGCGACCTGGCTGTTTCATACCGCGCAGCCCGGGGGGCGGCAGGAGGAGTGCGTGGTGCGCTTCCGCCCGCTGGAGCGGACGCCCGAAGGGGTGCGGTCGGGGGAGCCGCGAACGCTGCCGCTGGCGAAGGGAACGTTCATCCGCGCACAGGTGACTCTGCGCGATGACGGAGCCTGGATGCTGCCGCTCTTTCTCTGCCGGACGGTGGCGGGTGCGCGCTGGACCGGAAGCCACGACGTGGCGGCGGTGGCGACGAGCCGGGACGCCGGCGAGACCTGGGACGTCGTCGAGGTGCCGGGGTCGACGGGGTGCGTGCACATGACGCTGGTGCCGCTCGGGGGCGGTCAGATCGCCGCCTTCTTCCGGCGACGGCAGGCGGATTTCGTCTACCGGACCGAGAGCCTGGACGGGGGAAGTACGTGGGCGGTGCCGGAGGCGACGGACGTGCCGAACAACAACTCCTCGATCGCGGCCATTGCGCTGCGGGACGGCCGGGTGGCGCTGTTGTGCAACCCGGTGAGCGCGGCCGAGTCGGGTGAGCGGCGGGAATCGCTCTACGACGAGCTCGGCGAGGGGGAGGACGGGCGGGGGGATCCGACCGGGGGTGTCGCGGCGATCTGGGGGGTGCCGCGCGCACCCCTGACGCTGTGCATCTCGGAGGACGGGGGGCGGACGTTTCCGCTGCGGCGGGTGGTCGAGGAGGGGCCGGGGACCTGCCTGTCGAATAACGCGCTCGACGGGAAAAACCAGGAGTTGTCGTATCCGGCCATGGTGGAGGGGCCGGACGGAAGGCTGCACCTGGCGTTCACGTTTCACCGGCGGGCGATCAAGCACGTGGTGCTGGACGCCGGATGGGCGGGGGCGGAATAGCCGCTAGCGGCTGGTCTCTCCCAGCCGCTTTCGGACGTAGGCGTCAACCGTACCGATCATCTCTTCCATGCCGGGGTCGAAGAAGTGGCCGGCGCCCTCGATTGTCTTGTGGGTAATCGTGATGCCCTTCTGCTGCTTGAGCTTGTCGGCAAGGGACAGGACGTCGGCGGGGGGCACGACCCGGTCGGCGGAGCCGCCGATGATCAGGCCGGAGGAGGGGCAGGGGGCGAGGAAGGAGAAGTCGTACTGGTTGGCAGGCGGGGCCACCGAGACGAAGCCGGCGATCTCGGGGCGGCGCATCAGGAGCTGCATGCCGATCCAGGCACCGAACCCGAAGCCCGCCACCCAGCAGTTCTTAGCATTGGCGTTGAGCGTCTGCAGGTAGTCGAGCGCGGCGGCTGCGTCGCTGAGCTCGCCGATGCCCTGGTCATACTCGCCCTGGCTGCGGCCGATCCCGCGGAAGTTGAACCGCAGGCACGTGAAGCCGATGCGGTGAAAGGCGTAGTGGAGGTTGTAGACCACCTTATTGTTCATAGTGCCCCCGTAGAGCGGGTGGGGGTGAAGGATGATGGCGATGGGCGCGTCCTTGCTCTTGTTCGGGTGGTAGCGCCCCTCCAGCCGCCCGTCGGGGCCGGGGAAAATCACCTCGGGCATTTGAAGCGACCCTCCTCAGGAGCGCGAACCAAGCAAACTTGACGGAATCGGTCACCCAATTTAGAAGAATTCTAAGATGGTGTGTCGGCGACCCCGGAGCCCCCCGCAGTTAGGGATTCGCGGGGCATGCGTCAACTCCGAGATCGAACGCGAAGAAGGGCGGCGATGAAACTGAGCACCAAGGGTCGCTACGCGATGATCGCGCTCACCGACCTCGCCGCCCAGGGACCAGCGCGGCTGGTCTCCTTGAGCGAGATCGCCGAGAGGCAGGACATCAGCCTCGCGTATCTCGAGCAGCTGTTCGTCAAGTTGCGGCGTGCGGAAATCGTGGAGTCGGTGCGTGGGCCGGGCGGCGGCTACCGGCTCGCCCGGCCGATCGAGGAGATCCGGATCTCTGAGATCCTGGCGGCGGTCGACGAGACGATGGACGCGCTGACCCGCGGCGCCGGGGCTTCGGGCGGGGCTGGCGGCACGGCGGAGCAGGCGCTGGCGGACAAGCTTTGGGAGCAACTTTCGGCGAACATGTACGTGATGCTGCACCAGACGCGGCTCGGCGACGTGGTGCGGAACCAGCTCGCGCCTTGCCCGGCGGTGCCGAGCTTCGTCGCGGTCGTCGACGAGGACGCGCAGCTGCAGGAGGTCCGGTGAGCGGGCGGGGCTATCTCGACTGGAACGCGACGGCGCCACTCAGGCCTGCGGCGCGGGCGGCTATGGCATCGGCGATGGATGTCGTCGGCAACCCGTCATCGGTGCATGCGGAGGGGCGGGCGGCGCGGGCTATCGTCGAGCGCGCGCGGGCACAGGTCGCCGAGGCGACGGGCTGCGGCGCCGGCGAGGTGGTCTTCACCTCGGGCGCGACCGAGGCGGCAGCGCTGGCGCTGGCCGGGCGCGGCTTTGTCGGGGCCGCGGTCGAGCACGACTGCGTGGCGGCCTGGATCGAGGCAATCCTGCCGGTGGACGCGAACGGGCGGATCACGGTCGACAATCCGACGCGCAGCGCGGTGCAGGCGGCGAACGGCGAGACCGGGATCCTGCAGGAGCTGCCGCACGGGCTCGCCTGCACTGACGTGTCGCAGGCGATCGGTCGGGTGCCCTTCGGCTTCGACTTGAGCGGGGCGCGGACGGCGATCCTCGCCGGTCACAAGGCGGGCGGGCCGAAGGGCGTGGGCGCGTTGTTGCTGGCTCCCGGAGCGCGGGCTGACGCGCAGCTCCTCGGCGGCGGGCAGGAGCTCGGTCGGCGGGCCGGGACCGAGAACGTGATCGGCATTGCGGGCTTCGGCGCGGCGGTCGCGGCGGCAGTGGCCGAGGTGGCCTCCGGCGGCTGGGACGAGGTGGGCGAGGTCAGGGATATTCTGGAGGAGGCTCTGGCTTCCGCGGCATCCACGACTATTTTTGTCGGGAAGGAGGCGCGGCGCCTGCCGAATACGAGCTGTTTCGCCGTTCCCGGCTGGAAGGGCGAGACGCAGGTGATGCAGATGGATCTGGCGGGCTATGCCGTCTCGGCGGGCTCGGCATGCTCGAGCGGCAGGGTGCGCGCCAGCCGTGCAGTGACCGCGATGGGGTTCGCGTCCGAGGTCGCATCGAGCGCAATCCGTGTCTCGATAGGGAAGGGAACGTCCCGGGAAGACGTTCTGGGCTTTGCGGCATCCTGGGAGAGGCACTACCGGAGGTTCCGGGCGCGCGCGGCCTGAGGCCGGCGGCGAGGAGGTACGAGATGACAGCACTGGACGATATTCGCGAGGGCGTGGACCGGGAGACGGTCGACACCGTCCGCTCGGTGGGCGAGCGGTACAAGTACGGCTTTTCCAGCGACATCGAGACCGAATACGCGCCGAAGGGACTGAACGAGGATATTGTCCGGCTGATCTCGGCGAAGAACGAGGAGCCCGATTGGCTGACCGAGTGGCGGCTGCGCGCGTACCGGCGCTGGCTGCAGTACGACGAGGGGCAGCCCGACTGGGCGATGCTGGAGCTGCCCACGATCGATTTCCAGGACCAGTACTACTACGCGCGGCCGAAGAGCATGGCGGTTCGGCCGAAGTCGCTCGACGAGGTCGACCCGGCGCTGCTTGCGACCTATGAGAAGCTCGGGATCCCACTGAAGGAGCAGATGATCCTGGCGGGCGTCGAGGACGGGGCGCCGGCCGAGGCGCGCAAAGTCGCGGTCGACGCTGTCTTCGATTCGGTTTCGGTAGGAACGACGTTCAAGGCGGAGCTGGCGAAGGCAGGGGTGATCTTCTGCTCGATGTCCGAGGCGGTGCGGGAGCATCCTGAACTGGTGAGGAAGTACCTCGGCTCCGTCGTGCCTTACAGCGATAATTTTTACGCGACGCTCAACTCGGCCGTGTTCTCGGACGGTTCTTTCGTCTACGTGCCGCCCGGGGTCCGCTGCCCGATGGAGCTGTCGACCTACTTCCGGATCAACGCCGAGAACACTGGGCAGTTCGAGCGGACGCTGATCATCGCGGACAAGGGGGCTTATGTCTCCTACCTCGAGGGGTGCACGGCGCCGAAGCGGGATACCTCGCAGCTGCATGCGGCGGTTGTCGAGATCGTCGCGCTAGAGGACGCCGAGGTGAAGTATTCGACGGTGCAGAACTGGTTCCCCGGCGACGAGGAAGGCCGCGGCGGGGTCTACAACTTCGTCACCAAGCGCGCCGACTGCCGCGAGGCGCGGGCGAAGGTGATGTGGACCCAGGTCGAGACCGGCTCGGCGATCACCTGGAAGTACCCCTCCTGCATCCTTCGCGGCGAGGGGGCGCAGGGCGAGTTCTACTCGATTGCCATCGCCAACAACCGGCAGCAGGCGGACACCGGGACGAAGATGCACCATCTGGGCAAGAACACCCGGTCGCGGATCGTGTCGAAGGGGATCTCGGCGGGGTTTGCGCAGAATACCTATCGCGGGCTCGTCTCGATGCATCCGAAGGCGACAGGCAGCCGGAACTACACCCAATGCGACAGCCTGTTGATTGGCGAGCACTGCGGAGCGCACACGGTGCCCTACATCGAGTGCCGGAACAATTCCTCGCGGGTCGAGCACGAGGCGACGACGTCGAAGGTGGACGAGGACCAGCTCTTCTATTGCCGCTCGCGCGGCATGGACGAGGAGGAGGCGGTGGCGCTCGTTGTCAATGGCTTCTGCCGCGAGGTCTTGCAGGCTTTGCCGATGGAGTTCGCCATCGAGGCGCAGAAGCTGGTCGCGATATCGCTGGAAGGGAGCGTGGGCTGATGAAGTTCGGGGATATCGTACGGAATTTCGGCGGCGACTTCTTTCGGGGCTTCCGCGTGCCCGTCGAGGACATGGCGATCGCTGCGCTGGTGATGCTGCCGTTCACTTTCGCGGTAACGCTGTGGGTCAACTCGATGATGGCTTGGGGCACCGCCGGCATGGTCTTCTCGCTCGGCGTCTTGGTCGAGCTGGCCGGAACGTTCTGGAATGCGGGCTGGCGGGCGAGGACGGCGATGGCCGTCGTGCCGGTGCCGGCGAATGGGGATGAGTGAATGCTGAAGATAACGAACCTGCACGTCCGTCTCGAGGAGGAGGACAAGGCGATCCTGAAGGGGGTCGACCTCGAGGTCGGTGCCGGGCAGGTGCACGCCATCATGGGGCCGAATGGGTCGGGGAAGTCGACGCTGTCCTACGTGCTCGCCGGGCGCGAGGGCTACGAGGTGACTGCGGGCTCGGCGTCGCTCGACGGCGTTGACCTGCTGGCGATCGAGCCGGAGGAGCGGGCGGCGCTGGGGCTGTTCCTGGCTTTCCAGTATCCGGTGGAGATCCCGGGGGTCGGAAACCTGACCTTCATGCGGACCGCGCTGAACGCGCAGCGGAAGGCGCGGGGCGAGGTGGAGCTGAATGCTGCGGAGTTCCTGAGGCTGGTGCGGGAGAAGGCGCGGACCCTCGATATCGACGCCGAGATGCTGAAGCGACCGCTGAACGTCGGCTTCTCCGGCGGCGAGAAGAAGCGGAACGAGATCCTGCAGATGGCGGTGCTCGAGCCCAGAATGTGCATCCTCGACGAGACCGACTCGGGGCTCGACGTCGACGCGATGAAGCTGGTGGCGGCCGGGGTGAACGCGCTCCGGTCGAAGGACCGGGCGTTCCTGGTCATCACCCACTACCAGCGGCTGCTCGACCATATCACGCCGGACATTGTGCATATTATGGCCGACGGTCGGATCGTGCAGTCAGGGGGGCCGGAACTCGCGCTCGAGATCGAGGAGAACGGCTACGTCGACCTGCTGAGGTCGGTCGCCTGATGGCGGTCCCGGCTCTGAAGCTCGATGGCGCAGCGGCGCTCCTCGCCGCATGGCCAGAGCCGCGCGGCGAGGCGCCCTGGGCGCGGGCGGCGCGCTCTGTGGCCGAGCGGCGGCTCGCCGACCGGGGCGCGCCGGTCCGGCGCGACGAATACTGGCGGTTCACCGACCCCGCGAGCCTCGTTGTGCAGCCGGTGCCGGCGGCCGCCGTGCTGACGACGGACGAGGTGCCGGTATTTGACGAGATCGACGCGGTGTGCATCGTCTTCGTCGACGGGATTTTCGCGCCGGCGCGATCCAATCTCGCGCCGTTCGAGGGCATCGAGGTGCAGCGGCTCGACGAGGCGCTCGGCTCGGACATCCACTGGGCGCGCGACGTCTTCGGCGTGCTCGAAGGGCGCGGACAGGCGCCGGTGGAGCGGCCGCTCGCGTCGCTTAACACGGCGCGGGCGACCGAGGGTGTCGTGGTGCGGGTGACCGGGCGGCCGGCGAAGCCGCTGCGGCTCGTGTACCTGCGGCGGTCGGACGGCGCGGACGCGATGCTGCGGCATGTGGTCAGGCTCGATCCGGGGGCGGAGCTGACGCTGCTCGAGAGCGGCGCCGGGGCGGCGCGGACCAACGTCGTCGTGGAGGTCGATCTCGGCGAGGGGGCGGCGCTGCACCACGTGCGGACGCAGGGGCGCGACCACGAGCGGCGGGCGTTCACGGCGCTCTTCGCGCGGCTCGCGGCGCGGAGCTTGCTGAAGTCGTTCACGCTGACCGTCAACGGGCGGCTGACGCGGAACGAGCATGTGGTCGAGTTCACCGGCGACGAGGCGATGGCCCACGTCGCGGGCGCGTGCGTCGGGGACGGGAGCTTCCTGCACGACGACACGGTCTTCGTGACGCACGCGGCCGAGGGCTGCGAGAGCCGTCAGGTGTTCAAGAAGGTGCTGCGCGGCGGGTCGGTCGGCGTCTTCCAGGGCAAGGTCCTGGTGAAGCCGGGGGCGCAGAAGACCGACGGCTACCAGCTGAGCCAAGCCCTTCTGCTCGACGAGGCGAGCCAGTTTTTCGCCAAGCCCGAGCTCGAGATCTATGCCGACGACGTCAAGTGCAGTCACGGCTCGACGTCGGGGGCGGTCGACGAGACCGCGCTCTTCTACCTGACCTCAAGGGGCATCCCGCGACGGACGGCGGAGGAGCTGCTGGTCCTTGCGTTCCTCGACGAGGCAATGGCGGAAATCGACGACCCGCGCCTCGCCGAGGATCTGCGCGAGCGGCTCGAGGGCTGGCTTGCCCGCCGGCGGCGCTGAACCGATGCGCCGGGGCATTGTCGATCGCATAGGCCAGGCGTGGCGCGCGCCGCGCGTGGCAATGGCGGGGGAGCGGGCAGCGGGCCTCGACGAACGCCGGGCGCTCATGGACCTGGTCCTCGCCTGCATCCTCCTCTTCGTCGCGAGCATGCCGAATGCTCTGCGCGAGGCGCGCGGGCTGGCGATCGACGACCCGGTGAGCGCCGCGGTCTCGGCGCACCTCTTCGGCTACGTCGCGTTGCTGCCGCTCGCTGCCTACGGGCTGGCGGCTCTCGCGCATCTCGTGGCGCGCGCTGCCGGCGGCCGCGGGAGCTTCCTGGCGGCGCGGACGGCGCTCTTCCTCTCGGCGCTGGCGGCGGCGCCGGTCGCGCTCGCGGTCGCTGCGGTCGGAGTGGCGGCGGAGGCGCTTCCGGCGCTTTCCCCGGTCGTCACGGCCCTGCGTTTCGCGGCCCTCGGCTTCGCGCTTTGGCTGTTCGCCGCAACCCTCGCCGAGGCGGAGGCCTTCGCGACCGGCAGGGTCGCTGCCGTGCTGGCGGCGAGCTGTTTCGGCGGCTTGCTGGCGCTCGCCGCCGCTGCCGGCGTGGTCTAGGTAGGGAACGGGACGCGATGTGGCGCCAGCTGATCCTGGACACGCTGCTGCACCCGCGCGCCGCGGCCCGGCAGGTGCTCGCGATGCCGATCTCGCCCGGGCAACTCGTCGAGGCGGCCGTCGCCGTCACCTGTATCGGGATGATCCTCGGCTATGCCGCGGTGGCGATGAGCCCGGATGCCATCGAGATCTCGGTGCCGGTGCTCGACTACCCGCTGCTCGGCGCGCTCGCGCAGCTGGCGATCATGGCGGTCATGGCCTTCCTGACGGTGCGGATCGGACGTCTCTTCGGCGGGCGCGGGAGCCTGAACGGCGCGGTCGCGCTGGTCGTCTGGCTGAATGCGATGATGGTTCTGATCCAGGCTTTGCAGCTCGTCGCGCTGGCGATCGCGCCGCCGGTGGCGGCCGTGATCGCGATCGCGACAATGATCTGGATCTTCTGGGCCTACGCCAACTTCGTCGCCGAGCTGCACGGCTTCGGCAATCCGTTCATCGTGCTCGGGGCGGTCGTCCTGACCGCGATTGTGCTCTTCTTCGGGATGGCGATGCTGTTCGCGATCCTCGGCTTCACTCCGCAGGGGACATCCTGATGTACGACGTCGCGCGGGTGCGTGCCGACTTCCCGATCCTCGCGCGCGAGGTGCACGGGCGGCCGCTGGTCTACCTCGACAACGGCGCCTCGGCGCAGAAGCCGCGGGCCGTCATCGACGCCATGGCCCGGTTCTACGCCGAGGACTACGCCAACGTGCACCGCGGGCTGCACCACCTGTCGTCGGTCGCCACCGAGCGCTACGAGGCGACCCGCGGCATCGTGCAGCGGTTCCTCGGGGCGGAGCACGAGGAAGAGATCGTCTTTACCTCGGGCTCGACGATGGCGATCAACATGGTCAGCTACGCCTGGGCGGCGCCGCGGCTCGAGGCCGGCGACGAGATCGTGCTGTCGGTGATGGAGCACCACGCCAACATCGTCCCCTGGCACTTCCTGCGCGAGCGGCAGGGGGTGGTGCTGAAGTGGGTCGACATCGAGCCGGACGGCTCGCTCGACCCCGGCCGCGTGCTCGACGCGATCCGGCCCCGGACGAAGCTCGTCGCGGTCACGCACATGTCGAACGTGATCGGCACGATCGTCGACGTGAAGGCGATCTGCGACGGTGCGCGGGCGCGGGGCGTGCCGGTGCTGCTAGACGGCAGCCAGGCGGCGGTGCACCTGCCGGTCAACGTCGCCGAGATCGGCTGCGACTTCTACGCCATCACCGGGCACAAGCTCTACGGGCCGACCGGATCGGGGGCGCTGTATGCGCGGCGTGAGCGGCTGGCGGAGATGCGGCCGTTCTTGGGCGGCGGTGACATGATCCGCGACGTGCGGCAAGATGCCATCAGCTACGCCGACCCGCCGCTCCGAATGGAGGCTGGAACGCCGGCGATCGTGCAACAGATCGGGCTGGGGGTCGCGCTCGATTACATGGCCGAGCTCGGGATGGACAACATCGCCGCACATGAGCGGTCCCTGCGTGACTATGCGAGCGCACGGCTCGACGGGCTCAACTGGCTGAACTTGCAGGGTAAGGCACCGGACAAGGGGGCGATTTTCTCGTTCACCCTGAACGGCGGAGCGCATCCGCACGACGTCTCGACCGTCGTCGACCGCAAGGGGGTGGCGATCCGGGCCGGGCACCATTGCGCGCAGCCGCTGATGGCGCGCCTCGGCGTCACCGCGACCTGCCGGGCGTCATTCGGGCTCTACAACACCGAGGGCGAGGTCGACGTGCTGGTCGACGCGCTCGAGACCTGCCACGAGCTCTTCGCCTGATGGCCGCGACGCATCGCCTCGATCCGCTGGCGTGGCCGAACGTCCTCGCGGCGCTTCCGCCGGCGCTGCGGATCGCGAGCGGCGACACGGTGGTGACAGAGACGCTCGACGCCGCCGGCGTCGACGCGCGCGGTCGGACGTGCGCCGTGCCGCCAAACCCGATGAACGGCCCGGTCTTCGTCGAGGGAGCCGAGCCTGGCGACGCCCTCCGTGTCGACATCCTGCGCATGGACCCCGCGCGCGACGGGGGCTGGACCCGCGGCGCGCTCTCGGCGAACGTCGTCGACCCCGAGGCCGTTCGCGACCTGCCGCCGCGCGACCGGATCGAGTGGGTCATCGACCGTGCCGCCCGCACCGTGCGGCTCGAGCAGCCGGAGCCCGCGCTGGCGCACCTCCTGCTGCCCTTCGCGCCGATGATCGGCTGCTTCGGCGTAGCGCCGCCGCAGGGGCAGGCGATCGGCACCGCGACGAGCGACCGCAACGGGGGCAACATGGACTGGCGCGGCTTCGGCCCGGACTGCAGCGTCAGCTTTCCGGTGTCCGTAACCGGGGCCCTCTTCTTCCTCGGCGACTGCCACGCCTGCCAGGGCGACGGCGAGATCGTCGGCACCGGCGTCGAGACCGCCTGCGAGGTCGAGGTCCGGCTGACCGTTGAGAAAGGGCGACGCCTCGGCTGGCCGCGCGGCGAGACCGCATCTCGCATCTTCACCGTCGGCAACGCCCGCCCGCTCGATCAGGCGCTGCAGCACGCGACGAGCGAGATGGCCGCCTGGCTCGTCGCCGATTTCGGCCTAACCCCGGCCGGGGCGGCGCACCTGATGGGGCAGGTTGTACGCTATGAGGTCGGCAACGTGTTCAATCCGGCCTACACCATCGTCTGCAGCGTCAAAAAGCACTGGCTGCCGGCCAAGGGGTAGCGAACGTTCAGGGGAAGTGCAGGCTTCTGTTGCCAGGTGCCTGCGAACCCCGCCCGTGGCGGCTAAGCCCCGGGACTTCAGATTTCGGTTTGGCTACCGCTTACGCGGCAACGGCCACCGGAGCATAGTTGTCGTTGGCAACTATTGGTTTCGAGCCGATAACGGTGGCATCCTGCCGAGTGAAAGCATAACGCCTTTACACGTCCGTCGATCCTATTTCGGCCCCATTGTCCCCCAACGAGGGTTCTGGTGGAGCCGCCGGGTACCGCCCCCGGGTCCGATCCGCTTATTACGCGCGCGTTTATCACCATAGTCCGGTTGCCCGGACAGCCCGAATATAGTGCGGGGCCGCGCCGCTTCAAAGGGGGAAATCCGCCGCGATCGCCCGGGCCGGCGCCGAGCGCACGGTTCCTGCGCCCAGCGGGGTGATGTAGCCTCGACGCGGGAACCGCAAGGAGTGCCGCCGATGCCGTCCGTCCACGTCCATCCGCTCTCCCTTGGCGGCACGCCCGAGGCCGCCGACGCCGCCCCCGAACGGGTGCTGGCGGGGTCGGGCGTGGCGCGGCTCTGGAACGCCTTTTCCGACCCTTCGAGGCGGTTCCATTGCGGGCATTGGCAAGCCGAGCCGGGGGTGCTGGCGGTCGACTACACCGAGGACGAACTCTGCGTGCTGATCGAGGGCCGGGTGCGGCTGACCGACGCCGCCGGGAGCGTCGAGTTCGGGCCGGGCGACGCATTCGTCATCGCGGCCGGCTTTTGCGGCAGCTGGGAGTCGATCGGACAGGTGACCAAGATCTACGCGATCCTGGAGCCCGCGGGATAGCTATCGGGCATTTCTCAAGTGACGGGTTTTACCAGATAAAATGTTGCAGCCTTTACCCTTCGTTCACGCTTTGGAGCCGCTAGTATTCGCCGGTCTCCATGAAGTCGGTGCCATCGAGGAGCTGGTCGACGCCCTCCTCGATATGGTCGGCGACGTGCGGGTGCTTGAGCAGGTAGGCGGCGGTCGGGCTGTCGGCGCGCTCGGCGGCGAGGGCGACGGCCTCCTCCCATTCCTCGGGCTCCATGTCGCCGCGGCCGATCCACATCAGCGCGACGAGCTCGGCCTGCTGGTCGGGCTCGAGGTCCTCGATCTCGGCGGCGATCTCGTCGCGCAGCAGGTTGTCGGGGCTGTCCTGCAGCGTCGCCGGCCCCTCGTCGTCGCTCGGGTTCGAGCCCGAGTCGGGCGAGACCAGTTCCTCCTGCGCCATCACGGCGCGGAACTGGAGGATCAGGTTGCGGAGAAACTCCGGGTTCAGCGAAATAGTTTCTTCCGAGTCCATGTTCACCCGCCGTCCGTCGCCTGCCTGAACATGCGACTGCGGCGGCGGCGTGACAAGGCATGCAGGCGGAAAGATCCGCCGCGGAACGGAGCTTGGACAACGAAAATCGAACCGCGCGGTTGCGGCGCCCTTCCCGGGGCCGGCGCGGAAGCCGGCAGGAGGTCTAGGAGGTGCTGATGCGCCGGGTGATCTGGCCGTTGCTCTCCCAGTAGGTGCGCTTCCCGGTGATCCAGGGATCGTCCATGGCGGGCTGGACCTGTCCGGAGGCATCGGTCGCGCGGGAGGTGATCGTGTGTTCTCCCGGGGCGGGGGCCGGCCAGTCCAGGAACCAGGCCTTCCAGGCGAATTCGGCATCGTCGGTCTTGTCGATCGTCGCCGGCTGCCACGGTCCGTCGTCGATCCGTACCTCGACCTTGTCGATCGGCGCACCCCAGGCCATTCCCTGGATGCGGTAGCCAGAGTCGCTCGTGGTGACCCTGGCCGGCGCCGACTTCAGCCGGGCGCGGCCGACGGAGGTCTCGGCCCAGACCGTCTCGCCGTTGTGGTCCTCCTCGCGAATGGTGACATAGTCGCGCCCCATGAGCAGGCTCGCGAAACGACGGTCGCGGACCTCGATGCGCTTGAGCCACTTGGCATTGGCGATGCCGTACCACCCGGGGGCGATCAGCCGAAGCGGGAAGCCATGCGGCTCCGGCAGCGCTGCGCCGTTCATCTCGTAGCAGAGGATGTTGTTCGGGTTCATCGCGTCCGCGAGCGACATGCTGCGCGCGAAGTTCTGGTGCATCTTCACGTCACGGATGTTGTCCTTGAGCACGATATCTCCGGCGTCCGTACCCCAGAACACCACTTCGATGCCGGTTTCCTTCACTCCCGCTTCTTCGAGCAGGCTCGCGAGGGGCGTGCCGGCCCAAGCTGCGTTGCCGATGGCGCCGACGAAATCGGGGAACCCGTGATTGCCGGAGCATTCCAGGGTAAAGACGACCTCCTGGCGGGGCCGGGCCTTGAGATCGGCGAGCGACAGGCTCATCGGCTTGTCGACCAGCCCATCGATTTCGAGCTTCCAGGCTGCCGCGTCGATGACCGGACGGTCGAAATGCGCGACCGTGAAGAACTTGTCGTTCGGGGTCAGCCACGAATCCAGATCTTCCCAGACGATCTGGGTATCGCAACAGGGATCCGTGGCGGCGGGCGGCTGATCGAGCCATGGCAGCACCGTCTCGCCCGGCCGGCTGGGGAAGGCATTGGCAAGGCGTGCCTGAAGAACCGCCAAGGCGGCAAGCGTCGCGCCGCCCTGAATGATATCTCTGCGAGTAAGGTCCGGCACGATTTTATTACCCCCAAGTTGAGGACTGTTCCAATAATCTCGTGAACCAGGACGGGTTATGTTACCTCGCGTCCAGACCGTGAAAAGTAGCACTTTATTATATCGACGGCAATCGGGAATTAGGTGTGGCGACTTTCTTGGGTGGGCTTCTCGGGGCGGGTGGCGCGGGGCAATTTCGGTTGGCGAGACCCCGGAGCATCGCTATACGCGACGCGGGAAACTCGAACGGAGGTATAGCGGATGACCGCTACGCGCACCGAGACCGACAGCTTCGGCCCGCTCGAGGTCGACGGCGACCGCTACTGGGGGGCGCAGACGCAGCGGTCGATCATGAACTTCCCGATCGGCTGGGAGCAGCAGCCGGTGGCGATCCGGCGGGCGCTCGGGGTGATCAAGCAGGCGGCGGCCGAGGTCAACATCGAGCTCGGGATCCTCGACCCGAAGCTCGGCGCTGCGATCATCGAGGCGGCGAAGGAGGTCGTCGAGGGCAAGTGGGACAGCGAGTTCCCGCTCGTCGTCTGGCAGACCGGCTCCGGCACGCAGTCGAACATGAACGCCAACGAGGTGATCTCGAACCGGGCGATCGAGCTGCTCGGCGGCGAGAAGGGGTCGAAGAAGCCGGTGCACCCGAACGACCACGTCAACATGTCCCAGTCGTCGAACGACACCTATCCGACCGCGATGCATATCGCGGCGGCGATGACCGCCCGCGACGTGACGCTGCCGGGACTGCAGAAGCTGCACGGGGCGCTGGTCGACAAGGCGATCGCCTTCAAGGACATCATCAAGATCGGCCGCACGCACACCCAGGACGCGACGCCGCTGACGCTCGGCCAGGAGTTCGGCGGCTACGCCTTCCAGGTCGAGCAGGGGATCAAGCGGGTCACCGCGGCCTTGCACAACATCTATCCGCTGGCGCAGGGGGGAACGGCGGTCGGGACGGGGCTCAACGCCAAGAAGGGGTTCGCGGAGAAGGTGGCGGCGCGGATCGCGGCGATCACCGGCATGCCGTTCGTGACGGCGCCGAACAAGTTCGAGGCGCTGGCGGCGAACGACGCGATGGTGGAGATGTCGGGGGCGCTGCGCGTCGTCGCGGTGAGCCTGTTCAAGATCGCCAACGACATCCGGCTGCTCGGGTCGGGGCCGCGTTCGGGCCTCGGGGAGCTCAGCCTGCCGGAGAACGAGCCCGGGTCGTCGATCATGCCGGGCAAGGTGAACCCGACGCAGGCGGAGGCGCTGACCATGGCCTGCGCGCAGGTGATGGGCAACGACGCCGCGGTTGGGTTCGCCGGTAGCCAGGGGCACTTCGAGCTCAACGTCTACAAGCCTGTCATCGCATACAACGTCTTGCAGTCGATGCAGCTCCTCGGCGATTCGGCCTCGTCCTTCACCGACAACTGCGTGATCGGCATCGAGGCCAACGAGGAGCGGATCGCGCAGCTGATGCGCGAGAGCCTGATGCTCGTCACCGCGCTGGCGCCGACGATCGGCTACGACAACGCGACCAAGGTCGCCAAGACCGCGCACAAGAACGGGACGACGCTGAAGGAGGAGGCGGTCCGCCTCGGCTATGTCGACGAGGCGACCTTCGACCGGGTGGTGCGGCCGGAGCAGATGCTCGGCCCGAGCGACTGACCGTCGCCGCCTCAGCGGAAGCGGGTGATCGCCTCGACCAGCGGGATCGCGTTGGCAATGACGAGCAGCAGGATGCTGGCCCGACGGCCGCGCACGAGCACCAGGGCGACCAGGGCGGGCAGATAGAGGTAGGCCGCCACGCCGCCCGCGGGGTTCGGGCTGCCGGTGGTGATCCCGATCGTCACGCCCTGCCGCATCAGGCTCAGGAGGTAGGCCATCGCCGCCAGGTCGATGGCGATCAGCCCGCCGATCACGCCGCGCCGGACGCGGAAATAGTAGGCGTCGAAGTCGGGCCAGCTCTCCGGGTGGGCGGGAAAGACCAGGCCCGATATGACGAAGAAGCTGCCGATGACGAGCAGGATGCCGATCAATACCAGGAGGTTGAGCGGCACGTTCCCGTGCAGGTCGTAGAAGGCCAGCCAGAACGACAGTTGCGCCATCAGGATCAGCACGGCGAGCAGCGGCACGAGCCAGCCGACCCGCACGCTGGCCGCGGGCGTGGGCGTCAGGCCGAGCTTCAGCCGGCAGATCCGCACGACCCCGGCGAACACTTCGCCCATCGCGAGGCCGAGCAGCAGGCCGAACAGGCGGACGACCAGGTCGAAGGCGGACATCGGTATGTTCTCCGGGGCTGCCGACGCTTCCCGCTTGCACGGCGGCGCCGCATCGGCTGTGATCGCGGCGAGCGGGAGGATGCCCGCGGCAAGGGAGGATGCAATGGCGAAGAAGATCCTGATGCTGACCGGCGAGTTCACCGAGGAATACGAGATCTTCGTGTTCCAGAAGGGGATGGAGGCGGTCGGGCATACGGTGCACGTCGTCTGCCCGGACAAGAAGGCCGGCGAGAAGATCCAGACCTCGCTGCACGACTTCGAAGGCCACCAGACCTATACCGAGAAGTACGGCCACCTCGCCGACATCAACAAGACCTTCTCCGACGTCAGGCCCGAGCAGTACGACGCGGTCTACTGCGCCGGCGGCCGGGGCCCCGAGTACATCCGCACCGACAAGCGGGTGCAGGACATCGTCCGGCACTTCCACGACGAGGGGAAGCCGATCTTCACCATCTGCCACGGCGTGCAGATCCTCGTCGCGGTCGACGGGGTGGTGAAGGGCAAGCGGGTGGGCGCGCTCGGGGCGTGCGAGCCGGAGGTGCGGCTCGCGGGCGGGACCTATGTCGACCTGTCGCCGACCGAGTCGCTGATCGACGGCAACATGGTCTCGGCCAAGGGCTGGACCGCACTCGGCGACTTCATGCGCGACTGCCTGAAGGTGCTCGGCACCGAGGTGCGGCACGCGGAGAAGCCGCCGGTCGCGACGGCGGCGGAATAGGCGGAACCGCCCGTCTCGCCGCGGCGTTTGGCCGGGCGGGCGGGCTCTGCTAGACTGGTCCGCGGCCGGGCGGAAGGAGAGCTGCCATGGAGTGGCGCGGGCGGCGCGAGAGCTCGAACATCGAGGACCGGCGTGGCGGCGGGGGCGGGATGATCCGCCCGGCGGGCTTCGGCGGCATAGGGCTGCTGGTCGTGGTGCTGATCGGCATGTTCTTCGGCGTCGACCTGACGCCGCTGCTAGGCACCGGCGGCGGCCCGGTCGCGACGAACGAGGCGCCGGCGGGGCCGAACACGATCGACGACGAGAACGAGCAGTTCGTGGCGACCGTGCTGGCGCAGACGGAGGACGTCTGGAGCAAGCGCTTCCAGGCCGCCGGGTTGCAGTACAGCCAGCCGAAGCTGGTGCTCTTCACCGGGCAGACGTCGTCGGGCTGCGGCTTCGCGCAGTCGGCAATGGGGCCGTTCTACTGCCCGAACGACCAAACGGTTTACCTGGACATGGATTTCTTCCAGGTCATGGAGCAGCAGCTCGGCTCGCGCGGCGAGTTCGCCAAGGCCTACGTGATCGCGCACGAGGTAGGCCACCACGTGCAGGACGAGCAGGGAATCCTCCAGCAGGTCAACTCGGTGCGCCAGCGATCGAACGAACGCGATTCGAACGCGCTGTCGGTCCGGATCGAGCTGCAGGCCGATTGCTACGCCGGGGTCTGGGCACACGATTCGCAGGCTGCCTTCCAGCTGACCGACGCCGACATCAAGAGCGCGCTCGACACCGCCGCGAAGATCGGCGACGACGCGCTGCAGCGGGCGGCGCGGGGGCGGGTGGTGCCGGACAGCTTTACCCATGGGACCAGCGAGCAGCGGCAGACCTGGTTCTACCGCGGCTACAAATCCGGCGACGACGAGCAGTGCGACACCTACAGCGGCGGCATCTGATGGCCGACGTCGTCAACCTTCGCACCGCCCGCCGGCAGCGCGCGCGTGCCGAGAAGCGCCGCCGAGGCGATGCGGCGGCGGCTAAGACCGGCGCGGTGGCCGCGGAAGCCGAGCGGGCGCGTGCGGAGGCCGCGCGCGAGCGCGGGTGGCTCGAGGCGCACCGCCGCGATCCGGCGGAGGACTGAGCTGCCCGGCCGGCCGGAGAAGCACTCGCTGACGCTGCGCGGGCACCGGACCTCGGTCTCGCTCGAGCCCGAGTTCTGGGCGGCTTTCCGTGCAATTGCGGCCGCCGAAGGGCGCGCGCTCAACGACCTCGCCGCCGAGCTCGACGCGGCCCGCGGCGCGTCCTGCGGCCTTGCTTCGGCAATTCGCGTCCATGTCCTCGGCTGGTACCGAAGCAGGCCGCCGGCCGCCTGAATGCTTCGAAGGGCGCGACGCTAACCGATCAGCGCCAGCGCCGGGAAGGTGTCGAGGAGCCAGAAGGAAACCACGCTGAATCCGCCTGTCAGCATCAGGATTCCGACGGCGACCAGGAGCGCGCCCATGGCACGCTCGACGGTAGCCATGTGCCGCTTGAGCCCGGCCATCACTCCGACCGCGCGCCCGAGAAAGAGCGCGGTCGCGAGGAACGGCAGCCCGAGGCCGAGGGCGTAGGCGGCCATCAGCGCCAGCCCGCGGCCGGTGGAGCCCGACTGCGCCGCCAGCGACAGGATGGCACCGAGTACCGGGCCGATGCAGGGCGTCCAGCCGAAGGCGAAGGCGAGGCCGAAGACGTAGGCGCCTACCGCGGTACCGGCGCCGGCGCGCGCCTCGAAGCGAATGTCGCGGGCGAGGAAGGGGATGCGCAGCACGCCGAGGAAGTTGAGCCCGAAGACAAGGATGACGATGCCGGCCGCCAGCCCGAGCTGGTGCTGGTAGGCCAGAAGCACGCGCCCGAGCGCCGAGGCGGCGAGGCCGAGCAGCAGGAAGACCGTCGACAGGCCGAGGACGAAGCAGGCGGCGGCGCGGAGCACCCGGTGGTCGCGCGCGCCCCCCGCCTCCATCGAGGTTCCGGCCATGAAGGCGAGGTAGGGCGGCACGATTGGCAGCACGCAGGGCGAAAGGAAGCTCAGGAGACCCGCCACCGCCGCCACGAGGAGCGCGGGGCCCATCGAGGCGTCCCAGAGATCGATGCCGAACATGCCGCTGCCGCTGAGGAATTTTCACGGCGACCCTAGCCGGTCGCCGCGGCCGCGTCACGCGCGACGCACGTCACTTTGCCGTGGACCTGCGCCGGTGTCGCCGCTAGGGGACGGCGCAAGCCGAGGGGAGGCGCCGTGGCCTGGGACGCCGAGATCGACGCGCGCGGGCTGCTGTGCCCGCTGCCGGTGCTGAAGGCCCGGCGCCGGCTGGCGGCGCTGCCGCCGGGTGCCGTGCTCCGGCTGCTCGCCGACGACCCGGCGGCGGTGGTCGACGTGCCGCACTTTTGCGCCGAGGCCGGGCATGCCGTCCTCTCCTGCGAGCCGGCAGGCGGAGGCAGCGCCTGGTTGATCCGAGCGAGTTCTTCAAAGCGAGATTGACGGTTGCCGAATGAGCGACCAACGATGAACAGCCGGTTAAGGCGTCAGGAGAAAATGCTGGTTTTTCAGCGGCCTGCGTCTGAGCGCAGCTTAGATGGCGCTCGAGCAGCTGCTCAGGGCGCCTCGGACGCCCTTTGCAGCGGCCTCTCCTATCAGACGAGGATGAAGTCGGCAGCCGTGTAGTGGGAGGCGATGACGGAGCCGTCCTCGATGACGAGCTTGAACTCGGGGGCTGTGTCGCCGGTCACGTTGCCGGATACCACGGTGTCGCCCGACGCGTTCGACAGCCACAGGTGGCTGGTCGCGTGCGAGGTCCCTAGCACGAAGTGCTGGAGGCCCTTCATGGTCGGATTGGCGTCGATGTCCGACACGTCGATGCGGTCTCCGCCGGCCGCGCCCGGACCGTCGAACGCGATCGCACCGTTGCCTCCGCGGATCGTGTCGGGCGCCGAGGCCGAAGATTCGGCGACGCTGGAAAAGTGGAAGACGTCGGCGCCGGATCCTCCGACGAGCAGGTCACGCCCGGTTCCGCCGTGCAGGACATCCTTGCCGTTCCTCCCGTACAACTGGTCGGCACCCGCGCCGCCGGTCAGCGTATTGTTGGCGCTGTTGCCGGCAAGGTAGTCGTCACCGCGACCGCCGATCGCGTTCTCGATCAGCGACCGTGGGTCCTTGTCGTGGAGCAGCGCGTTGAAGACGTTGCCGCGCGCGAAGCCGCCGTTGGGGCCGCCGCCGAGGTACGCGCGCTGCCCAGTGCTGAAGGTCGAGTAGCCGCCGGGCGCGAGGTCGACGTGCAGGTCGCTCGAATAATTCGAGAGGTCGTAGGTGTCCTTGCCGCCGCCGTCCCAGATCGTCTCGAAGATGCGGTTGGCGCCGGGATTCAGCGCCAGCTCGCCATTGACGTAGGTCTCGCCGCCGCTCGGACTCCAGGTGTAGGTGGTGTTCCCGGCATTGGTGGAATAGTTCGCACCGTAGAGGTACTGCAGCGCCGCAATGTCGTACATCATGTACGTCTGCGCGTGGCCCCAGGTCTCATTGTAGATGAACTGCGCATCGGATCCGACGTACGAATTGTACGTCATCACCGAGTATTCCATGCTGTTGGTCGCCGCCGGCAGCGTGCCGAAGTCGGCCGATTCCTGGCCGTGCTTGAGGCCCAGCGCGTGCCCGAGCTCGTGCAGCGTGGTGTAGTAGTCGTAGTTGCCGGTGACGGGCCTGCGGGCCGAGGGGCCGATGAAAACGTCGCCGCCCCAGGTATAGGACGAGGGGAAGTAGGTGTACGCCGTGTCGAGATCGGAGGTGTCGGCCACCCGGATCACCGAGTTGGTGCCGCCGTAGGTGATGTCGAGGTTGGTGAAACCGGCGACCGAGAAGCCGTCGTGGCCCGGCGCCGACGGGCTGACCTCGGTCAACGCCGCCCGAACCACCGCAAGCTGCTGCGCGGAGATGTGCTTGAAGTCGGTCAACTGGTCGGGATAGGTCCCGTAGGCAGCGCGGTTGGCAGGGTCACCGAAGGTGATGGCACCGCGCCATTTGCTTTCCGACAGGATTCCGTCGATACGCTGGTCGCCGGAGGCGCGGACGGAGCTGACGGGCGCGACGATCGACATGGGCACTCCTGCAAGCAATCAATAGGGCTAACCGCTTGTTGTGCTTACAACTTGCAGTTGAATCCGCGGTCCCTCCGCGACGGCGCGATCTCTACTCGGCGCTCTTGCTGGCGCGCAAGGGGGCGGCGGCCAACTGGCCGAAATTCGCTCAGCGCCGTGGCATGCGTAGCGAAACGGCGGCGGCTCAGGCGCGGCGAGAACCGTGACGCCGCGTCGCCAGCGCAAGCGCCGCGAGGCCGCCGAGGAGCAGCGGCATCGCGCCGGGCAGCGGGACAGGCGCCGGGTCCGACAGCCCGACGCCGACGCGCGCCGCGACCTGAGCGCCGTCGATGCGGCCCGGTGCGCCGTCGAGGAAGTAGATCAGCGAGCCCGAGGTCGAGTCGAGCGCCGTGGACCAGTAGGAAGCGGTGGTCGCGGTCGCGGTCACCAAATACTGGACGCCCGCCGTCAAGCTCGTGTGCCACTGATTGGCGACGACCAGCCCCGGCGCGCCCTGCGGGTTGCCCACCCGCGCCGGCGAGAGGTCGATCCGGTCTCCGCGGGTGGTGCCGTCCCAGGCGTAGAGGTTGAAGTTCGTCACCGACGGCGGCGCCGACGAGGCGAAGGGCGCGGTGAGCGCCGACAGCGATCCCGTGACCGCCGCCGTGAAGGCGAAGCCGAGCTCGACCGTTCCGGTCGGCCCCGGTCCTACGAGCGCCGAGGAGCCGGTATCGAAGCCGTCGTCCGGGCCGAAGTTGTCGAAGGCGGTCGCTGCCCGGACAGGCGCCGCGGCGAGCAATGCGGCGGCGATGAGCGGGAGGAGGGGAAACGATCGCATCGGGGCGCTCCGGCGGGCCGGAGAAGCTTGCGGCCGCCACCCGATTCGCGCAACCGGCCGCCGAGGACTGCCCGCGGGCTATTCCATCTGCGGCGAAATGAGGAACAGCGCCCTGAGTGCGATGCCTGCGGTGGCGCCGGGGAGCGCTTGGTTGAAGAACTGTCCCATCTGCTCGTTGCGGAATAGCTCGCTGATCGCCCGGTCAACGGCCAGCCGGAAGTCGTCGTCGCCGCGCGGAAGCGCAAGGCCCTGGACCTCGACCGTCAGCGTATTGTCGGAGATCGACAGCTCGTTCGCCTTGTCGCTCTTCAAGAGCAGGCTGTAGAGGATCGACTGGTCGCCAAAGTAGGCGTCGATCTTGCCGTCCTCCAGCGCCTTGATCCCGTTCGGATGCGAGTCGAAGGTCACCACGTCGGCCTGCATCTTCTTGGCGTTGAGGGTGGCGTGCAGCACCTCCTCTGTCGTCGTGCCATCGCGCACGCCGATCCTCTTGCCGGCGAGTGCGTCGAGGTTGGCAGCCCCTCCCTTGCGGATCAGCACCGCGGCGCCGTCGACGAAGGTGGGGATCGAGAAGTCGACCTCCTCGCGCCGCGTCAGCGTGATGGTGTCGGCGCCGCAGAGCAGATCCACCTTGCCGTCACGAACCGCATCGAAGCGGTCCTCGGTGCCGACGGTGACGTAGGTGATCTCCAGCGGATCGTGCCCGACGGCCTTGCCGAGCGCCGCGGCGACGGCATTGCAGACCAGTATCGAGTAGCCGGCCGGCTTGCCGTCCTCGCCGGTGTAGGAGAGCGGCGGCGCGTCGGCGCGCACGCCGATGTTGATCTTGCCGGTCGCCTTCAGGCGGTCGAGGACGCCGTCAGCCGCGGCAGGAAAGGCGGCCGCGACGAGCACCGCGGCGAGCACGGCTTGGCGGAGGATCTGGCGCATAGCACGCTCCGTTGTTTCGGTGGCGGGCAAGCTAGCGGAACCCGGCGGCGGGCGCGAGAGGCAGCCTCTGCAGAGTGCGGCTCCCGCAGGCAGCCTGACGCACTTCTGCCTGTCGAGCAGGCGGTCCGGCGCGGACGTGGCGTGCGGGCGACGATTCCCATGACAGGGGTTCGGCGCGGCTCTATGGTTCACCTGGTTGGGTGCCGCTGGAAAAGCGCCGGAACAGGGGGTTAGAGATGAAGCGACGGACGTTGGTTCAGGCGGTCGCCGGGCTCGCGCTGGCAGTGGCGCTGCCGCTGGCGGCCCAGGCGGAGGACGCGCTCGCGCGCGTCAAGGCCGCGGGCGTCCTGAAGGTCGGCACCGAGACCGCCTTCGCGCCCTTCGACATGATCGACGGCGGCGAGCACGTCGGCCTCAACGTCGACCTCTTCGCTGAGGTCGGCAAGGAGCTCGGGGTCAAGATCGAGTGGGTGACGCTTCCCTGGGACGGCGTCCTCCCCGGCCTCGAGGCCGGCAAGTTCGACACCGTCGCGGGCCCGGCCACGATCACCAAGGAGCGGATGGAGCGCTACCGCTTCAACGTGCCGATCGCGGAGGCCACGGTCGCGATCCTGAAGAAGGCTGGCGACGATTCGATCGAAAAGCCCGAAGACATCGCCGGCAAAGCGGTCGGTTCGGGCAAGGCCACGGCGCAGCTCGCCCAGCTCGAGGCCTATTCGAAGACGCTGCCTGAGCCGGTGACGCCGAAGGAGTACGTGAGCTTCAACGAGGCCTACGCCGATCTCGCGGCGGGGCGCATCGTCGGCGTCGCCAACTCCTTCCCGAACATCGCCTACGTCGCGCAGCAGCGCCCTGATACCTTCGCGGTCGTCGAGCCGCCGTTCGGCGCCAAGACGTACTTCGGTTATCCCGGCCGCAAGGACGCCGACTATGCGACGCTGATGGACGCGATCGACAACGCTATCCTGAAAATGAAGGGCGACGGCCGGCTCGGCGCGATGCAGAAGAAGTGGTTCGGCGTCACCTTCGATACCCCGGACAAGCTGACCGAGGCGAACTTCTGAGCCGCGGGTGACCGCGAAGCTCTTCGGCCTCCTGCTCGAGGCGTCGCTGCGCACTATCTGGCTCAGCTTCGTCTCGATCGGCGTCTTCGGTTTCGCGATCGCCGTCCTCGTCTGCGCCGGGCTGATGTCGCGACGGCGGGGCGCCCGCCTCCCGGCTCGGCTCTTCGTCAGCTTCTTC
Organism: Amaricoccus sp.; assembly: GCA_046348915.1. Classification (GTDB taxonomy): domain Bacteria; phylum Pseudomonadota; class Alphaproteobacteria; order Rhodobacterales; family Rhodobacteraceae; genus Amaricoccus. Next base: position 215,807 of record JAXMDH010000017.1, on the reverse strand, counting down.
CGTGGCACGCCTCTCCTCGTCCAGCTGCTCCTGATCTACTACCTCCTCCCGAGCCTCGGCCTCGAGGTGCCGAGCGAGGTCGCGGCCATCGCCGGCATGTCGCTCTGCACCGCAGCATACCAGGCCGAGATCATGCGCGGCGGCTTTGCGTCGGTCCCGTCGGGCCTCGTCGAGGCGGCCGACATGTGCGGCCTCTCCCGCCTCGACACCTTCCGCCGGATCAAGTTGCCGATCGCCTTTCGCCTTACGCTACCCGGCCTCGTCAACGAGTGGATCATGATGCTGAAGTCGTCCTCGCTCGTCTCGGTCGTGGGGGTGATCGAGCTCACCCGCATGGCGCAGGATCTCGCCGCCTCGACCTACCGGCCGCTCCCCCTCTATGCGGCTGCCGGCTTCATCTACCTCTGCATCAACCTCGTCGTCGCCCTCTTCGGCCGCGGCCTCGAGACTCGCCTGAGCTGGGGCCGGGTATGAGCTTCGACTTCGCACTGACCGCGAGCTACCTGCCAGCCATCCTGCGCGGCCTCGGGCTGACCCTGCTGATCTGGCTCGTATGCTGCACCGTAGGTCTCCTCCTCGGCTTCGTCATTGCCGCCCTTCGCCGCTACGGCCCGGCCCCGGTCAACTGGCTCCTCTTCGTGCCGGTCGAGATCATCCGCGGCACCCCCTTTCTGGTGCAGGTCTTCCTGCTCTACTACGGCGGCCCCTTCATCGGCCTCAGCCTCGACAACCTGCCGGCCGGGATCCTCGCCTTGTCGATCTATGCCTCGGCCTACTATTCCGAGCTGTGGCGCGCAGGCTTCGCCGCCATCCCGACGGGTCACCTCGAGGCCGCCGACTGCGTAGGCCTCTCGCCACGGCGGAAAATGACCCGCATCATCCTGCCCGAGATGACGGTGCTCGTGCTGCCGTCGATGGTGAACATGACGATCCTGATGCTGAAGGAGACCGCCATCCTCTCGATCATCTCCGTTCCCGAGCTCACGCTCTCGGTGAGCGCCATCGGCACCGAGCACTACGCCTTCGTCGAAGGCTTCACCGTGCTTGCGCTGATCTACTGGGGCCTCGTCGAGCTCTGCGGCGCGGCCGGCCGCACCGCCGAGGCGCGCCTCGCGCGGTACGGCTTCGCATGATCCCCGCCGTCCGCATCCGGGGCCTCGGCAAGGCCTTCGGCGAGACCCGCGTCCTCGACGGCGTCGATCTCGAGGTGGCTCGTGGCGAGGTCACCTGCATCATCGGCCCCTCGGGCTCGGGAAAGTCGACGCTGCTGCGCTGCGTCGCCTTCCTCGAGGAGCCGACGGACGGGCTGATCGAAATCGACGGCGAGCCGCTGGGCTTCGCCAGCGACGCCTCCGGCCGACGCGTGCGCCTGCCGGGGGCGCAGATCCGCGGGGTGCGGAGCCACGTTGGCATGGTCTTTCAGCAGTTCAACCTATGGCCGCACATGACCGCCCTCGGCAACGTCACCGAGGCGCTTCGCTCTGTTCGTCGCCTGCCAAGGGCCGAGGCCGACGCCCAGGGCATCGCGCAGCTCACCCGTGTCGGTCTCGCCAACCGCGCCGGGCACTACCCTTCGCAGCTGTCCGGAGGCCAGCAGCAGCGGGTGGCGATCGCCCGGGCGCTGGCGCTGCAGCCCCGGCTGCTGCTCTTCGACGAGCCGACTTCCTCGCTCGATCCCGAGCTGACCGGCGAGGTTCTGAACGTCATGCGCGGCCTCGCCGCCGAGGGCATGACAATGATCGTCGTCACGCACGAGATCGGCTTTGCGGCGAACGTCGCGACCCACATCGCCTTTCTCGATCACGGCCGTGTGCTCCTGGACGGCCCGCCGTCGAAGCTCTTTGCCCGCCCGCGTCACCCGCGTCTCGAGCAATTCCTCGAGACCTACATCGATCGGGGTGCGGCCACGCTGATGTAGCAGCGCGAGGGTGCAAGAGCGGCAGCTCGGCAACAATGGAACCGCGCGCCCGCCTCCGACGTTGTTGCCCGGGTGTGTCGGCGGCCTGCGTCGGCAAGGATATTGGCAAGGAGAGCGACATGAGAACCGTCGGATTGCTCGCGGGCGCCGCGCTTGCGTTGGCCGCGTGCGCGGGCCAGGACAAAAGCCAGCCGTTCACCGTCTCGGACGTTTCGGTCTCTGCCGACCTGCCGGCGGTCACCAGCCGCGGCGCCGTTTCTTATTGGGCGCACCTCTCGGACGACCTGAAGACCGCCATCGCCAATGAGTATGTCGGGCGGCTTGACCCCAATGGCAAGAAGATCGTGGTGGATGTCGACGAGATCTCGCTCGCGAGCCCCTTCGCGGCAGGGGCTACCGCAGAGAATGCCCGTCTATCGGGCCGTGTCGACCTCCTGAATGTCGACACGACCAAGGCCGCTTCATACGATGTGACCGCCACCGCGTCGGACGTTGCCACCTACCTGCCGCCGGGCACGAGCCTCGTGAAGGTTTCGCCGACCAGCGAGGAATACTACCGCGCCGTCGTCCAGGCTTTCGCGGCCGGTACCAAGACGACGCTCGACGCGGCGCACCCCGGCTCTTGACCCTCGTAGTCGTCCCGGCCAAGTGTCCCACTCTTGGCCGGGGAAGGACGAGAATGAACGCGCTGCTCGAAGCCTGGAGGGGCCCCTTCTCCCTCCCTCCGTTCGCGTCGATCGCTACCGCGGACTTTGCGCCTGCCTTCGAAGCAGCGTTGGCAGAGGATCGAGCCAACCTGGACGCCATTGCAGGGAACCCCGAGGCGCCGACATTCGCCAACACCATCGAAGCGATGGAACGCGCCGGGCGCGGCCTCGACCGGGTCGCCGCCGTCTTCTTCAACCTCGCCGGCGCCGACACGAATGACGCGATCGAGGCTTTGCAGCGGGACCTGAGCCCGCGGCTGTCCGCGCACAGCTCCGAGACGATGATGAACGCGGCGCTGTTCGCGCGTGTGGATTCGCTGATGCAACGCTTGCCGGAGCTCGGGCTTACCCCCGAGCAGGAGCGGGTCCTTACCCTCTATCATCGCATGTTCGTCCGGGCCGGCGCCCGCCTCGAAGGCGACGACCGGGACAGGCTGAAGGAGGTGCTGCAGCGCCTCGCGCTTCTCGGCACCACCTTCGGCCAGAACGTCCTCGCCGACGAAAAGGCCTGGACGCTGCCGCTCGCCGAACCGGACCTCGAAGGTCTGCCCGGCGACCTCATCGCCGCGATGCGCCAAGCCGCTGTCGAGCGGGGGCTGGACGGACACGTCGTGACGCTCTCGCGCAGCCTGATCGTGCCTTTCCTGCAGCTTTCGCCGCGGCGCGATTTGCGCGAGAAGGCCTTCCGCGCCTGGATCGCGCGTGGCGAGAACGGCGGCAGTACCGACAACCGCGCCGTCGTCGCCGAGATGCTGTCGCTGCGCGAGGAGCGCGCTCGTCTGCTCGGCTATCCGGATTTCGCGTCCTTCAAGCTGGCGACCGAGATGGCCAAGACACCGGACGCGGTCCGCGACCTCCTGATGGCGGTCTGGGCACCCGCGCGTGCCAAGGCCGAGGCGGATGCGCAAGCGCTCGAGGCGCTGATGCACGCGGAGGGGGTCAACGGCGAGCTGGAGCCTTGGGACTGGCGCTACTATGCCGCGATCCGCAAGGCGCGCGAGCATGCCTTCGACGACGCTGCGCTGAAGCCTTACCTGCGGCTCGAAAGCGTCCGCGACGCTGCCTTCGAGGTCGCCGGCAAGCTCTTCGGCCTGACGTTCCATCCGCTGGAGGCTGAACTCTACCATCCTGATGCCCGCGCCTGGGAGGTGAGGAAGGGCGATCGCCACCTGGGCGTCTTCATCGGGGACTGGTTCAACCGCGCCTCCAAGCGCTCCGGCGCCTGGTGCTCGTCGTTCCGCGGGCAGAACAGGCTCGACGGCGAGGTCCGGCCGATCGCGGTCAACGTCTGCAACTTCGCCAAGGCGCCCGCCGGCCAGATGAATCTGCTGACCTTCGACGACGCCCATACTCTCTTTCACGAGATGGGCCACGCGCTGCACGTGCTGCTCTCTGACGTGACCTACGAGTTCGTCTCCGGTACCAGCGTTGCGCGCGACTTCGTCGAGCTTCCGAGTCAGCTCTACGAACACTGGCTCGAGACTCCGGAGGTCCTCGGCGCCCACGCCCGTCATGCGGTTACGGGCCAGCGGATGCCGAAGGAGCTGATGGACCGGCTGATCGCCGCCCGGAACTTCGACCAGGGGTTCGCGACGGTGGAATACCTCGCCTCGGCGCTCGTCGACCTCGAATTCCACGCCGGTCCGGCCCCGGTCGACCCGATGGCCGCCCAGGCCGCGACCTTGGCGGCGATCGGGATGCCGGCGGCGATCGTGATGCGGCACGCCGCGCCGCACTTCCAGCACGTGTTCGCCGGAGACGGCTACTCCGCGGGCTACTATTCTTACATGTGGTCGGAAGTAATGGACGCGGACGCCTTCGCGGCATTCCGCGAGACCGGCGACGTTTTCGACCCGGCGACCGCGAGGCGCCTGGCCGACTGCATCCTTTCGGCCGGCGGCTCGCGCGAGGCGGCCGAGCTCTACACCTCTTTCCGCGGGCGGATGCCCGACGTCGGCGCCTTGCTCGAGCAGCGCGGGCTGACCGCCGCCTGAGGGCCGACGCCGGGGTTACGAACTACCGGCCGCCTTCGATCTTGCGGAAGCGCTGGGCGATCGCCTGAGGGCCATAGGGGTAGACGCCGGCGTCGGGAACGCTGGCTAGGTCCAGCGTCTCCATCTCGGCAGCTTCGAGGGTGAGGTCGGCAGCCTTGAGGTTCTCGGCGAGCTGGTCGGTCGTCCGGGCCCCGAGGATGACCGAGGTCACGGCCGGGCGGGCGCAGACCCACGCGAGGGCGACCTCGGCCTGGCTGACGCCTCGGGCCTTCGCCACGGCCTCGACGGCATCGATGATGCGCCAGGTCCGCTCGCTGGCGTTTCTCGCCTCATAGGCTTCCATGCCGCGCTTGGGGTTCTCGCCGAGGCGGGTCGCTCCGGTGGGGGCGACGTCGCGGCGGTACTTGCCGGCAAGCCAGCCACCGCCGAGCGGCGACCATGGCAGCAGGCCCATGCCGGCGTCGAGACAGGCCGGCACGATCTCGTGCTCGATGTCGCGGACGAGGAGGTTGTACTGCGGCTGCAGGGTCACCGGCGCGGCGAAATGCTGGGCCTTGGCGACGTGGACCGCCTTGGTGAGCTGCCAGCCGAGGTAGTTGGAGAAGCCGTAGTAGGCGATCTTGCCGGCGCTGGTCGCGTCGTCGAGGAAGCGGAGCGTTTCCTCGATCGGCGTGAGCGCATCCCAGGCGTGCATCTGGTAGAGGTCGACGCGCTCGATGCCGAGCCGCTTCAGCGAGGCGTCGAGGGCGTTGCCGAGATGGCGGCGCGAGGTGCCGAGGCCGTTGGGGTCGGAGGCCATCGGGAAGCGGGCCTTGGTCGCGACGACCATGCTGCGCGCCTCGGCCGGGTTGGCGGCGAGCCAGCGGCCGACGATCTCCTCGGACGTGCCGTTCGAATAGACGTCGGCGGTGTCGATGAAGTTGCCGCCGGCAGCGGCGTAGGCGCCAAGGATGGCGTGCGAGGCGGCCTCGTCGGCTTCGGCGCCGAAGGTCATCGTGCCGAGGCACCAGGCCGAGACGGCGGCGCCGCTGTTGCCGAGCTTGCGGTATTGCATGGACTTTCCTCCCTGGTCCGCCGTCACTCGACGGCTTCTGCCTTGGTCGCGGCCTCGCCGCCGTCCGGTGCCGACGCGATGCGGCTCGACAGCCACTGGAAGACGCCGAGCGCGATCAGCGCGAACATGGCCGTCGCGAAGAGCGCGGCGGGGTAGATCGCGCGGGCGATGTTGGTGCGGCCGGTCTCGAAGATCATTACCAGCGCCTCGAGCGAGGCGGCGATGACGATGATGGTGATGAACTTGGTCAGCGAGCGGCGCGATTCAACCGCCGAGCGCAGCTCCTTCTGCCGCAGCAGCTCCTCCTCGGCGATGAACTTCGATGTCTCAATGATCGCGAAGCCGATGATGACGAGCCCGACGCTGTCGAGGAGGCCGAGGACGTTGCCGTGGACAAGGGCGTCGCCGACCTCCCACACGGCGCCGAGGAAGAGCAGCACGGCGAGCAGGATCAGGAACCAGGTGGCGACGAGGAAGTAGCCGCGGGACACCATCTCGTAGAGCTCGCGCATTCGCCCTCCAACTTAGAATCTCTGGAAAACGAACCAGGCGCCCACGAGGATCAACCCGAAGCCGACGAAGTAGTTCCAGCGCAGGGGTTCGTGCAGCCAGAGCACCGAGAAGACGATGAAGATCGTAAGGGTGATGACTTCCTGGATGGTCTTGAGCTGCGCGGCGCTGAAGTAGCCATAGCCGATGCGATTCGCCGGGACCTGCAGCATATATTCGCCGAGCGCGATTCCCCAGCTGATCAGGATCGCCGTCAGCATCGGCAGCGACTTGAACTTCAGGTGCCCGTACCAGGCGAAGGTCATGAAGACGTTCGAGGCGATCAGCAGGCCGATCGTGACGATCGGGATCGGAATCGCGCGCATGGGGGCTCCCGCCGAGCAAGGATTGCGCCGGGCAGCTAGCGCGTCGGCGCGCGGCGGGCAAGGGCGGTGGGCGTTTGCGCTTGATTCCGGGCGGAGGCCGCGGGAATGCTGGCCACCCCGCAACTGAAGGGAGATACAGGAATGCTCCGATCGCTCGTCATGATGGCAGCCGCGGGCGCGCTGCTGGCGGCCTGCGCATCGACGGCTCCGGCGCCGGCGGCGCAGACCGCGGTGGCGCCCGCGGCGATGCCGGCGGAGAAGCTGCAGCGCTGCGACGACGGTGGCGAAGGCGGGGTGGTGATCGGCGGCGTGTGCCTCTGAAAGATCTCGGCACAGGGCGCGCTCTGCCCCCGAGCGATGGTCCGACTGCACCTGTCCGCGTGCGGACATTTTGGCAAGTAATTGAAAAATAATAATTATTTATGCGACCGTTAGTGCGGCGTTTACCAATGTGGCAGGCGGACCGACGATTGCAGGGCTCGGCGAGCCCAGGCTTCCGAAGGGGCCTTGCCAGCTCGAAGCCGGCTGTCTAGCCTCGCCGGAAGCAGGAAAAACCTGCAAGGGGGGGTGGATTATGCCGGGGCGGTTGACGCTCGCCGAGCTGGAGCAGGCGGTCGCCGAGGGTGCGATCGACACGGTCGTCGTGGCGCAGGTCGACATGCAGGGCCGGCTGATGGGCAAGCGCTTCCAGGCCGAGTTCTTCCTCGAGAGCGCGCAGTCCGAGACTCACAGCTGCAACTACCTGCTCGCCACCGACTTCGAGATGGAGACGGTGCCGGGCTACAAGTCGACGAGTTGGGCGGCGGGCTACGGCGACTACGTGATGAAGGCCGACCTCGGGACGCTCAGGCGTATCCCGTGGATGGAGGGCACCGCGCTGGTGCTCGCCGACGTCCTCGACCACCACCATCACCAGGACGTGCCGCATTCGCCGCGGGCGGTGCTGAAGCGGCAGATCGCGCGGCTGAAGGAGATGGGCTACGAGGCGATGATGGCCTCTGAGCTCGAGTTCTTCCTGTTCCGGCAGAGCTACGAGGCGCTGGAGGCGCAGGGATATCGCGGGCTGACGCCGGTAAGCCCCTACAACGAGGATTATCACATCTTCCAGACCTCCAAGGAGGAGGATGTGATGCGGGCGATCCGCACCGGGCTTAACGCCGCCGGGATCCCGGTCGAGAACTCCAAGGGCGAGGCGAGTGCCGGGCAGGAGGAGATCAACGTCCGCTATGCCGAGGCGCTGGAATCCGCGGATGTCCACGCCATCACCAAGAACGCGGTCAAGGAGATCGCCTGGTCGAAGGGCCGGGCGGTCACGTTCATGGCGAAGTGGGACGGGAAGGCGGCGGGGTCGTCGAGCCACCTGCACCAGTCGTTGCGGACGCTCGACGGCAAGCCCGCGTTCTTCGACCCGGGCGCGCCGCATGGCATGTCGAAGCTGATGCGGTCGTGGCTGGCGGGGCTGCTGGCGAACGCGGCGGCGGGGACGCTCTTCGTCGCGCCCTACGTCAACAGCTACAAGCGGTTCGTGGCCGGGACGTTCGCGCCGACCAAGACGGTCTGGTCGATGGACAACCGCACTGCCGGCTTCCGGGTGGTCGGCGAGGGGACGAAGTCGGTGCGCGTCGAGAACCGCATCGGTGGCGCGGACCTGAACCCGTACCTGGCGTATGCGGCGCAGATCGCCGCAGGGATCGACGGGATCGAGCGGGAGCTGGCGCTCGGGGAAGCGTTCCGCGGCGACGCCTACGTGACGGGGAGGTTGCCGGAAATCCCGGTCAACCTGAGGGGTGCGATCGAGGCGCTCGACGGATCGTCGGTGATGCGGGCGGCGCTTGGCGACGAGGTCGTAGAGCATTACCTGCATGCGGCGCGCTGGGAGCAGTCCGAGTGCGACCGTCGAGTCACCGACTGGGACCTCGCGCGCGGGTTCGAGCGGGCTTAGGGGAAGATCATGTCCGAGATTGTCTGCGTATCGCCGGTGGACGGCAGCGTCTATGCGACGCGGCCCGCGGAGAGCATCGAGAGCGTGCGGGAGCGGCTCCGGGGCGCGCGCGCGGCGCAGAAGGCCTGGGCGCGGCGGCCGCTCGACGAGCGGATCGAGCTGGTCAGGGAAGGGGTAGCCCGGCTCGACCGAGTGAACACCGACCTCGTCACCGAACTCGCCTGGCAGATGGGGCGGCCGGTCCGCTGGGGCGGCGAGATGGGGGGCGTCAGGAACCGCGCGACGTACATGGCCGAGATCGCGGCGAGCTCGCTGGCGCCGACGGTGATCGAGGACAGCAAGGAATTCCGGCGCTACCTGGCGCGGGAGCCGGTCGGGCTCGTGTTCGCGATCGCCCCCTGGAACTACCCTTTCCTGACGGCGATCAACACCATCGCGCCGGCGCTGATCGCGGGGAACGCGCTGGTGCTGAAGCACGCGAGCCAGACACCGCTCGCGGGCGAACGGCTGGCGCAGGCCTTCGCGCACCTGCCCGAAGGGCTGTTCGTGAACTTGTTCGTCGATCATGCGACGACGACGGCGCTGATCAACGAGCGCGCGTTCGACTTCATCAACTTCACCGGCAGCGTGCGCGGCGGACAGGAGATCGAGCGCGCGGCGGCGGGAACCTTCGTCGGCGTCGGGCTGGAGCTCGGCGGCAAGGATCCGGGATATGTCCGGGCGGATGCCAACCTCGACGCAGCGGTCGACACGCTGATGGACGGGGCGATGTACAATTCCGGGCAGTGCTGCTGCGGGATCGAGCGGATCTACGTCGACCGGAAGCTCTTTGACCCGTTCGTCGAGAAGGCGGTCGACTGGGTGTCCAAGCTGAAACTCGGCAATCCGACCGAGGAGGCGACGACGCTCGGGCCGATGGCCTCGAAGCGGTTCGCGGATGCAGTGCGCGGGCAGGTCGCCGAGGCGGTGGCCGCGGGGGCGACGCCGCTGGTCGATCCGAAGCTCTTTCCGGCGGACACGGGCGACACGGCGTACCTGGCACCGCAGGTGCTGGTGGATGTCGACCACTCGATGCGGGTGATGACCGAGGAAAGTTTCGGCCCGGTCGTCGGGATCATGCCGGTCGACGGCGACGAAGAGGCGATCCGGCTGATGAACGACTCGCGCTACGGGCTGACGGCATCGGTCTGGACCAGCGACATCGACAAGGCGGAGGAGCTCGGCGGGCGGATCGAGACCGGGACGGTTTTCATGAACCGCTGCGACTACCTCGACCCGGCGTTGACCTGGACCGGGGTCAAGGAGACCGGGCGCGGCGCTGCGCTGTCGCACCTCGGCTATCTCGCGGTGACGCGGCCGAAGTCGTACCACCTGCGGAGGCTCTGATGGCCCTCCGGGCGAACTGGAACTACCCGACGGCGATCCGCTTCGGGGCCGGCCGGATCGCGGAGCTCGGCGATGCCTGCAAGGCGGCGGGGATCGCGCGGCCGCTCTTCGTGACCGACCCCGGCCTTGCGCCGCTGCCGATCGCGAAGCGGGCGCTCGCGATGCTGAAGGAGGCGGGGCTCGAGGCGGCGGTCTTCCACGAGGTTCAGCCGAATCCGACCGAGGCGAACGTCGACGCCGGGATCGCGGTGATGCGCGCCGGCAGCCACGACGGGGTCGTGGCCTTCGGCGGCGGGTCGGCGCTCGACTGCGGCAAGGTCGTGGCCTTCATGATGGGGCAGACCCGGCCGATGTGGGACTTCGAGGACGTCGGCGACTGGTGGACCCGCGCCGACCCGGCCGGGATCGCGCCGATCGTCGCGGTGCCGACGACCGCCGGGACGGGCTCCGAGGTCGGGCGGGCCGGCGTCATCACCAACCTCGCGACGCACACGAAGAAGGTGATCTTCCACCCGAAGATGATGCCGGCACAGGTGATCTGCGATGCCGAGCTGACGGTCGGGCTGCCTCCGGCGCTGACGGCGGGGACCGGGATGGACGCCTTCGCGCACTGCCTCGAGGCCCTTTGCGCTCCTTCCTATCATCCGATGGCCGAGGGGATCGCGGTCGAAGGGCTGCGGCTCTGCAAGGACTACCTGCCGCGCGCCTACCGCGACGGGAACGACCTCGAGGCGCGGGCGAACATGCTGAGCGCGGCGGCGATGGGAGCGACGGCGTTCCAGAAGGGGCTTGGGGGAATCCATGCGCTGTCGCACCCGGTGGGGGCGCTCTACGGGACCCACCACGGGCTGACCAACGCGGTCTTCATGCCCTACGTTCTCGACTTCAACCGCGACTGGATCGAGGCGAAGATCGAGCGGCTGGCCGGCTGGCTCGGGATCGAGGGCGGCTTCGCCGGCTTCCTCGACTTCGTCCTGCGGCTGCGGCGCGACCTCGGCATCCCGCACACGCTCGGGCGGATCGGGGTCGACGATGCGCGTTTCGCCGAGATGGCCGCGATGGCGGTCGAGGACCCGACCGCGGGCGGCAACCCGCGGGCCCTGACCGAGGCGGACGCGCGCGACCTCTACGAGCGGGCGAGCGAGGGGCGGCTCGGGTAGCCCCCATCTCCGGTTCGCGGAAGGTGTGCCTTCGGAGCGGGCAGGCCGGACACCGCCTGCGCAGGATCCCGCATGTCGATCCCCGCCGTCGTTCTGCGGCGGACTACCCACCCGGACGGCGCGGGGCGTTTTTGCCGTGTTGACCCCGAGCCCTCGAGGGCATAATCACCCGGCACGCTCGGGGCGACGTCCCGCGGCATCCTTGGAGGGGTGGCAGAGCGGTCAAATGCAACGGACTGTAAATCCGTCGGGGTAACCCTACGCTGGTTCGAATCCAGCCCCCTCCACCAATGTCGCCGCGCTCGACGAGGCCTCGTCCAGGCCCACGGTTGAATCGCCGCGGCCTCCGCGAAGATCGCGCCCCGTAGTCGAGCGGACGTGCCGAGGGCGAAATTGCCGGGGCCCAAGCTCGTCAGACGCCAGATGTATGGTCCGGCGAAGCTCGGCCTCTGCACGGCTCGGCTTCCCGCGATCCCGCGACACACGGAGGGGGTCAACCGAAAGTATGACCGCGGATTTCATTGGCTTATAAGAATTTTATCATCGGATTTCCCTTACCCGCCGGCGGTGCTGCGGCTTGAATGGGGCAGGGAGAAAGCGATGAAGGGCGGGATTTGGGTCGTCGCGGCCTGCGCGTTGGCCGCTTCGGCGAGCGGGGCGTTGGCCGACACCGAATACAGGGCCGCCGTGCTGCGCGTCGATGCGGCGGGGCAATTGCCGATCTCGCGGCTCGACCTGCCGCCCGATGACCTCGGCTTCGCCGGGGCGGCGCTCGGGACGGCGGACAACGCCACGACGGGCGGCTTCATGAAGCAGAGATTCACCACCGCCACGGTCAGCGCCACCCCCGACACCGCGGCGGCCGAGATGCAGAAGCTGCTCGACGAGGGGGTATGGTGGATCGTGGTGATGGCGGACGCCGACACCACGGTGAAGCTCGCCGACCAGGCAGGCGAAAAGGCGATCGTCCTCAATGCCGAGGCGACCGACGACCGTCTGCGGGGGGCGGACTGCCGCGCCAACCTGCTGCACACCGCACCTTCGGACGCGATGCTGAGCGACGCCCTGGCACAGTACCTGGTCTGGAAGCGCTGGAACCGCTGGTTCCTGATCGAGGGGAGCCACCCGGAGGACCAGGCGCTGGCCGGTGCCTATCGGCGGGCGGCGAAGAAGTTCGGTGCCAAGATCGTCGAGGAACGCACCTACGAGGACACCGGCGGGGCGCGGCGCACCGATTCAGGGTCGGTTCAGGTGCAAGCGCAGATGCCGGCCTTCACGCAGCGGGCGCCCGAGCACGACGTCGTGGTGGCGGCCGATCGCGCCGGGGTCTTCGCTGTCCAGCTTCCCTATCACACCTGGGACCCGCGTCCGGTGACGGGCTCGGCGGGGCTGGTGCCCGACAGCTGGGACCCGGCGCATGAGGCCTGGGGGGCGACGCAATTCCAGACCCGCTTCGAGAAGGAAGCGCACCGCCACGCGCGCGACGAGGACTACCAGGTCTGGATGGCGGTGCGTGTGCTCGGGGAGGCCGCGACCCGCACCAAGGGCGGTGACTTCGGAGCGATCCGCGATTTCGTCCTTTCCGACAAGTTCGAGCTTGCCGCCTTCAAGGGGCAGAAGCTCTCCTTCCGCGACTGGGATGGGCAACTCCGGCAGCCGATCCTCCTGACCACTGACCGGGTGGTGGTTTCGGTTTCGCCGCAGGCGGAGTTCCTGCACCAGGTGAGCCAGCTCGACACCCTCGGCATCGACCGGCCGGAAACGACCTGCAAGAAATGACAGGAGGCGACATGCGCAAGGCGCGTCTCGGGATGCTGTTGGCCGCGGCCGCGCTGGTGGCCGGCCCGGCCTTCGCAGAGAAGATCTTCGTCTCGAACGAGAAGGGCAACTCGGTCACCGTCCTCGACGGCAAGACGCTCGAGGTGATCCACACCATCGAGGGGATGCAGCGGCCGCGCGGGATCACCGCCTCGCCGGACGGCAAGCACATCTACGTCGCGGCCTCGGACGACGACCTGGTGCGGGTCTACGACAGCGACACCTACGAGGAGGGGCCGACGCTGCCCTCGGGGCCGGACCCCGAGCTCTTCGTGCTCGCGCCCAGCGGCAACCCGCTCTACATCGCCAACGAGGACGACAACCTCGTCACCGTCGTCGACGTCGACACCCAGCAGGTGCTGGCGGAAGTGCCGGTCGGGGTGGAGCCCGAGGGCATGGGCGTGAGCCCCGACGGCAAGATCGTGGTCAACACTTCCGAGACCACGAACATGGCCCACTTCATCGACACCTCGACCTACGCGATCACCGAGAACGTGCTGGTGGACTCGCGCCCGCGGTTCGCGCAGTTCACCCCGGACGGCAAGACGCTCCTCGTCTCGGCCGAGATCGGCGGCACGGTCAGCGTGATCGACCCCGCGCAGGCGGCGGTGGTGAAGACGATTACCTTCGCCGTTCCCGGCGTGCTGCCCGAGGCGCTGCAGCCGGTGGGGATCCGGGTGACCGCGGACGGCAAGAAGGCCTACGTCGCGCTCGGGCCGGCCAACCGGGTGGCGGTGATCGACACCGCGACCTGGGAGGTGAAGGACTACCTTCTCGTAGGGCAGCGGGTGTGGCAGCTCGCCTTCTCGCCGGACGGGAAGTTTTTGTACACAACCAACGGCAATTCCAACGATATTTCGGTGATCGACACCGCGAAGGACAAGGTGATCAAGTCGGTGCAGGTGGGCGAGCAGCCCTGGGGCGTCGTCGCGGTCAAATGAGAAACGGAAGGGAAGCGATGAAGCGATGGATTGCGGCTGCGGCACTGCTCCTGGCGGCGCTGCCCGCCGCCGCCGAGGACGCGCAGCCGCCGGCGGCGAAGGAGCCGAAGCTCGACATCCCGGCGGCGAAGGCCGCGCACGACTACGGCTTCGCCGGGCTGATGGCGCGCGACAACCGCGTCGACCTGCCGCCGCTCACCCTTTCCGCCGGCAAGCCGGTGGCGCAGGGGGTCTACACGCTGAAGTCGGGCACCTACTACCGGATCGACATCACCTCGGACGGCACGCAGGAGCTGGCGCTGTCGGGCGGCGACTTCTTCCGGGCGATCTGGATCAACGAGATCGTCATCAACTCGATCGAGATCCGCCCGATGGGCATCCACTCGATCGAGTTCGACGAGGCCGGCACCGCCCACGTGTCGTTCATCGCGATCCTGCCCGGCACCTACAAGCTGTCGGTGCCGCAATCGAGGGGCGGCAGCCAGGCCGCGACCTTCGTCATCCAGTAGGGAGAAAGACATGCGCAAGCTCATCGTCGCCGCGGCGGCCCTCGCCCTCGTCCCCTTCGCGGCCCTGGCCGACGAGGGCCCGACCGACGCGCAGATGGCGAAGATCGACGAGGTGCTGAAGGCCAAATCCTGCGAGGTCGACCCGGCGAACGTCGAGGTGGAGGACGGCATCTTCGACCTCGACGACGTCATGTGCTCGAGCGGCCAGTACGACATGAAGCTCGACGCCGCGTTCAACGTTACGGAAGAGCGCAAGGAGTAGCCGGGGCCGCCCGGCCGGAGCGGAATGATCGAGATCAGGAGCCACGCCCTCGCCGCCTCGCAGCCGTCGGCAGCGCCCGCGCCGGCGCTGGCGGTGGCCGGCGTCAGCCATCGCTTCGGCAAGGTCGAGGCGCTGCGCGACGTCAGCTTCAGCGTGCCGCGCGGCGCCTTCGCGGCGCTCCTCGGGGTCAACGGTGCCGGCAAGACCACGCTCTTTTCGCTGATCACCCGGCTTTACGACTCGACCTCGGGGCGGATCGAGGTGGCGGGGTTCGATGCGCGGCGGCAGCCGGGGGAGGCGCTGGCGCGGCTCGGGGTCGTGTTCCAGAGCCGCGCGCTCGACGGCGACCTGACGCTGGCGCAGAACCTGACCTACCATGCGGCGCTGCACGGGCTCGGCGGTCGGGCGGCGCAGGCGCGGATCGGCGAGGTGCTGGCGCTGGTCGGGCTCGCCGAGCGGCGCGGGGTGAAGGCGAACGCGCTCTCGGGCGGGCAGCAGCGGCGGGCCGAGATCGCGCGGGCGCTGCTGCACGGGCCGGAGCTCCTGCTCCTCGACGAGGCGACGGCGGGGCTCGACCTCCGGGCGCGGGCGGAGGTGCAGGCGCTGGTGCGGCGGCTGATCGCCGAGGAGGGGGTCTCGACGCTCTGGGCGACCCACGTCTTCGAGGAGGTGGCGCCCGAGGACGAGGTCGTGGTGCTGCACAAGGGAGCGGTGCTCGCGACCGGGACCGCTGCGGCCGTTGCCGGGGAAGCGACCCTCGCCGAGCGGTTCCTCGCGATGACGGGCGCCGACGCCGGGGCGAACGCGCCATGAGGCCGGGGTGGGGCACGGCCTTCGTCGGCATCACGCGCCGCGAGGCCTTGCGCTTCGCCAACCAGCGCGAGCGGTTCCTGGCGGCGCTGGTGCGGCCGCTGGTCTGGCTCTTCATCTTCGCCGCCGGCTTCCGGTCGGTGCTCGGGCTCTCGATCACGCCGCCCTACGAGACCTACGTCCTCTACGAGACCTACGTGACGCCGGGGCTCTGCGGGATGATCCTGCTCTTTTCCGGGATGCAGTCGTCGCTCTCGATGGTCTACGACCGCGAGACCGGCGCCATGCGCACGCTCCTCGTCAGCCCGTACCCGCGCTGGTTCCTGCTCGGCTCGAAGCTCGTCGCGAGCGTCCTCGTCTCCGTGCTGCAGGTCTACGCCTTCCTCTTCATCGCCTGGCTCTGGGGCGTCGAGCCGCCGCTCCTCGGCTACCTCACCGTCCTTCCCGCCATTATCCTCGCGGGGATCATGCTCGGCTCGCTCGGGCTTCTGATCTCGTCGGCGATCCGACAGCTCGAGAACTTCGCGGGCGTGATGAACTTCGTGATCTTCCCGATGTTCTTCGCCTCGACCGCGCTTTACCCGCTGTGGCGGATGAAGGACTCGAGCATCCTGCTGCACGACCTCTGCGCCGTGAACCCGTTCAGCCACGCGGTCGAGCTCGTCCGCTTCGCGCTCTACGTCCAGTTCAACCCGCTGGCCTTCGCCGTCGTCGTCGGCTGCATCGCCGTCTTCTTCGGCCTGACCGTCTTCATGTACGACCCGGCCAAGGGCCTCTGGCGCGGCCGGCAGGGAGTGACCCCATGATCCGAGCCGCGCTCCTCTGCGCCGTCGTCGCCGGGCCCGTCTTCGCGGCCGGGCCACCCGACCCCGACTGGCCCTGCCAGCAGCGGCGGCAGCCGCACCTGTCGATCGCGCAGGTCTGGGCCGGGCCGGTGCCGGACGCGGCGGCGCTGAAGCTCGCCGACACCCCGGAGGTGCAGGCGGTGGCGCAGGTGATCGCGCTCCGCCGGACGCCGATGCCCGACGCGGAGGCCGACATCGCCAGCTTCGCCGAGGGGCACGACCCCGACGCGCTGGTGGCGCTCTTCGCCGCGACCTTCGACCATATCGACCGCACCCGGGCGCGGATCATGGACGGCATCACCCGCTACGCCCACAAGCAGCAGGCGATGGAGGCGCAGATCGAGGACCTGCGCCACCAGTTCGCGGCGCTGGACGCGGCGGAAAACAAGGACTTCGACAAGATGGACGAGGTCGAGAAGCAGCTCGACTGGTCGACGCGCATCTTCCAGGACCGCCAGCAGTCGCTGACCTACGTCTGCGAGACCCCGGTGATCCTCGAGCAGCGCGCCTTCGCGCTCGGTCGCGCCGTGGAAGGGCACCTGCCCAAGGCGGAGTAGTCGCACCGGCGGCAGACCGACGCTTTCCGGGACCTCGGGAAGAAAGGAATGGCTTTGGCGCCCGGGCAGTCTAATATTCCCTTACAGCGAGGCAGGCACAGAATCCTGCGGCCACAGGGGAGGGCGACCGTGGAATATGGTCCTATAAGGGCAGTCACCCGGGACGGGATCGAGCTCGCGCCCGAGCATGCGGTCGCCGAGATCCTGATCGTCGACGATCACCCCCTGATGTGCGACGCCCTCGCGGCGACGCTCGGCTATTCCTTCGGCCTCCGAAAGGTGCGCGTTGCCTCCAGCATCGCCGCTGCGGTCTCCGACCTGCGCGATCAGGGCTTGCCCGACGCTGTCGTCCTCGACCTCAACCTGCCCGACACCGACGGGGTCGAGGGGGTGCTCGCGATCCGCAAGCTGATCGGCGACGTGCCGCTCGCGGTCATCTCCGCCGAGGTCGAGCCCGAGCTCGTATCGGCGGCGATGGGGGCGGGGGCGAGCGGCTACGTGGGCAAGCTTCCTGCCGCGGCCCGGATGGTCGAGGCCTTCAGCCGGGATCTGGGCGGGCGAGGCGTGCTGCCTGACGGTGCGAGGAGGCGAGCCCCGACTGCTGCGAGGCGCAGGCGCTGGCCCGCGGCTTCGCCTCGCTGACCCCGCAGATGAACATCCTGCGGCTGATCTGCTGGGCGACGGCCGAACAAGATCATCTCCTTGCCGAGCTCTCGATCGCCGAGGCGACGGCTTCGGCGACCCACATCGCGGCGATCATGGGCAAGATCAACGTGCGCAACCGGACCCAGGCGGCGCTCCTCGCCAGCAAGGCCCGCATCTTCGCGCGCTAAACGGGCGGTGCGCGATGGCCGACCGGTCCAGATCCCGCCTGCATCCGAAGGTGGTGTCGGTCGGCACCGATCCCGGCGCCGCCGTACGCGAGATCCGCGCCGGCCTCCGGGGAATGACGCCGGCGCTGGTGCTGCTATTTGCCGCCGAGGGCGCCCTCCTCGCCATGCTTACGGCGGAACTGCACGACGCCTTCTGGTCCGGCCGCCGGGTGCTCGGCTGCTCCTCGGCCGGCGGCTTTGCCTTCGGCGCCTATCGCGACGACCGGATGGTGGCGATCGCGTTCCCGGCGGCGACGTTCCGCGCCGAGGCGATCTGGCTGCGCGACCTGCGCCAGCACCTGGCGCTTGACTGGATCCGCGCGCTCCGACGCCTCGCGGCGGACTTCAGCGCTCAGGCGCCGAGCTGGTCCCGCTTCGGACTCCTGATGATCGACGGGCTCTGTCGGCGGGAGGAGCTGGTCGCGGCGACGGTCGATGCGGCGCTCGGCGACCGCAGGTGCTGGGCGGCTCGGCCGGCGACGGGCCGCGCTCGACTGCACCCATCTCGCCCTAGACGGCGAGAGCCATCCCGAGAGTGCGTGATCTTCCGCCTGTCGCCAGCGCCTTCCCGGTCGAGGTGATCTTCGACCACTTTACCTCGGCAAGCGGCTGCATGGTGTCACCGAGGCGCTGCCCGAGGAACGCGTGATCCTCTCGATCAACGCCGAGCCGGCTGCCGAGGAGTACGCACGGCTGATCGGGGTGTCCGTGCCGAGCCGCCGCGGGCCTTTGCCGCAACCTGCTGCTCACGCGGCAGGGCGGCCGGCACGTGGTCCGCGCCGATTCCGCTCGTCACCGTGACTGCGGCCTGAGCCTGATGTCGCCTGCTTCCAGACCACCACTGATGACGCCTGGGTAGCGCAGGTGACCTGGATTCGTGCCGAGGCGCGTGATGACTGCTTTTCCTGGTACGACGAAGCGCTGATCTCGGCTTTGATCAGTGCTGGTGGCGGATTGCGCTCGAGCAGGCGGTCTCGGTGCCGACGTCGGGCGCATCTACCGCGCGACCTGGGTGGCGGGGCTCAACACGTACGGCGAGCAGCACGGCGGGCTGGCCGAACGAGATATTCGTCGGCTCGCCTTCTCGACCCGACGCGGACGTTGCGACAGACCGACGACGATCCGCGGCGGATCGAGAAGCTGACCCGGATAACGAGGCGCTGATCGGCGGCTCGAGCGCATGGACGACGTGCGTGACCTTCCTACGCGCTACGCGGACGGCCGCGATGCTCGAGCGCGAGGTGCTGGCGCGCAACGCCGACCTCGAGCGGTGCTGGCCGAGCTCGGCGCACGCAACGCTGAACTGGGTCGTTCTTGGCACGGGAGACCGCGGACGAGGCCAACCGCGCGAAGTCCCGCTTCCTGCGGGCGGCGAGCCACGACCTGCTGCAGCCGCTGAGCGCCGGGCGGCCTTCTCCGGGTGCGCCGCCGACGCGACGACCGACGCCGTGCAGGCGGATCTGGTTCGGCGGGTCGACGCCTCCTTCGAGAGCGCCGAGGAGCTGATCCGGCGCTGCGCGACATCGCGCGCTCGACAGCCACCGCTTCGAGGTGAATCCCGACCGGTAGCGATCAGCCGGTTTCTTCGACGGTTGGCGATCGACCTGCAGCCACTGGCGGCCGCCCACGGGATCGACCTGCGCTTCGTCCCGTCGTCGGAAGGGGTACTGAGCGACCCGGTGCTGCTGCGGCAGATCGCGCAGAACCTGATCATCAACGCCCTCAAGCACCTGACCGGCCCCAAGGTGGTGGTGGGATCGGAAGCACGACGGCGCGGACGCCTGGCTGACGGTGCAGGACGCCGGCCCCGGCATTGACCCCGCCGACTGCGAGCGCATCTTCAGCGAATTCGAGCGGCTTGCCGCGGGACCGACGTCCTGGGCGGTGCGGCCTTGGGTTTTCGATCGTCAAGCGGCGCGCCAGCAGGTTCCTGCCGCCAGGTGGCGCCGGCGAGCGCGCCGGGGCCAGTGGATCTGGCGCCTTCAGCGGTCCTGGTCTTGCGCAACGTGTGCCTGCTGCCGGAAGTGGCGGCGGAGGCGAGCGGGGAGCCGCCGGCGGGGCCGCGCCGGGCGGCGGGCCCTGGTGATCGAGAACGATCCGGCGATGCGCGAGGCCTTCGCGATGCGCGTTGCGCAGCTGGGGGATGGAGGTGCGCGACGCCCGCGGATGGCAGATGCGGCCGCGCCGTCGCGCGTGCCGGGACAGCTCCGGAGGTCGTACTGACCGGGATCACCGGCTCGACGAACGAGACGGCGCAGGTGATCGAGGCGTTGCGCCGCCAGCACGGCGAGTTGCCCGCGCTGATCGTCAGCGCCGAAGGGGCGGCCGTACGGCGAGCTCGCCGCCGACCTGATCGGCGTGCCGGTGTTCGAGAAACCTGTGGCCGAGCGCGAGCTGCTGCGGGTGCTGCAGGCGCTGCTCGAGGGAGCGGCGTGAGATTTCGCCCGGGCCTTCGTGCCCGGCCGATGCTCGGCGCCCTGGTGCTGGCGGTGCTGAAGAAGGCCGCCGCGGGCATCGCGGCTCATGGTCTCGCGCGCACCCAGACGCTGGCGGCGGAAGCCCTGGCGGCGCAGCGCCGCATCGAAGCTCTGCGGCGTCCTTCTCGGCGCGGATGAACGAGTGGATGCTCGGCTGGTTGGCGCAGATCATGTGCAACCGCCCGACGCTACCCAGCTCCGTGCCGCGCTCGCCGCGGTGCAGGAGCTGGTCGCGGCGGATCGGCCGCCGCCCGAACCGGGGCGGAGGCCGAAGCGCGGGCGCGCGAGGGGGTGACCCCGGCGCGGATCGGGGTGCTGTCGACCGGCTCGAGAAGGCGGCTGGCCGTGGCGCCGCACGGGACGGCGGCGGGCGACGCAGCGGCCTACAACGCGGCGCAGGTGCCGGCGCTCGCCGCGGCGCAGGCGCAGGTCGAGACCCGGCGACGCGACCAGGCGGTGGCTGCGATGGACGGCTTCGCTGCCGGCTGCACCGGCTGGCGATCGGCAGAGCTGGGATCGCAGGCGCCGCTGGCGCTGGGCGGACTTCTACCTTTGGGTCTTCCGGCCTTTGTTCCGACGGCTCGCCGCCGCGACGCCGCGGCGGAGGCGCTGGCGGCCGGCGCTCCGACGCCGGGCCAGGGGGGCCACGATGAGCTCGGGCTGCTGCTGGCACGGGTCCGGCGGGTCGCCTCGCACGTGGCCCGCGACCGGGCGCGGCTGAACCTGACCGTGGCGGAGCGGACCGCAGAGCTACGCGACGCCAACGCCCGGCTGGCGCAGGCCGATGCCGAGCGGCGGCGCTTCTTTTGCGGACGTGGCCATGAGCTGCGCACGCCGCTGACGGTGATCCTCGGCGAGGCCGAGCTAGGGGCGCGGCAGTCCTCCGACCCGGCGCTCAGGCAGCCTTGCGACAATCCGCGCCCGGGCGCTGCGCTCTTCCGCAGACCGAGGATCCACCCGCGCGCCGCCCAGAGAGCGGCCAGCTCGAGCTCGACCGGGCACCGGTGGACCTCGCTCGCGGTCGCGGTCGGCGGCGGCGGCCACCGACACGGCGCCGCCGCTTGCGCGGGTGCTCAGCGGACCGTGCGGGCGGAGAGGTGCCGCGGCTCAGGGTCAACGGGGACGCGGGAATGGCTGCCATTGGTGCTGGCGGGGCTGCTCGAGAATGCCGGGAAGTATGCCGGCCGCGGGGCGACCGTGTCGGTCGCGGCCCGGTCTTGCGGCGGGCGGGCGGTGGTGACGGTTGCCGATGACGGGCCCGGGATCCCTCCGGAGCGGCTGGAAGCGGCCTTCGACCGCTTCGCCCGCGGCGGAGGGGGCAAGGTGCCCGGGTTCGGGGTGGGCCTTGCGCTGGCCCGCTGGGTGGTCGAGGCTCACGGCGGCGGGCTCCGAGCGGAGGCGCCGGGAGAGGGGCTCAGGGTGGTCATGACGCTTCCGCTGGCGGAACCGGAGCCGGATTCATGCCGCGGGTGCTGATCGTCGAGGACGATCCCGATATCGCCTCGCTGCTCCGCCGCGGGCTCGCGAGCGACGGATATGGCGCGGACTGGGCCGAGACGGTCGAGGCGGCGCTGGCGGCGGTCGAGGCGGGCGGCATCGACGCTGCAATCGTCGACATGATGCTCGGGGCCGAAAGCGGCGCGGCGCTCATCGGCGAGATCCGCCGTCGCGGGCACCGGATGCCGGTGCTGGTTTTGAGCGCGCTGACGCGGGTCGAGGACCGTGCCCGCGGGCTCGACTCCGGGGCGCAGGACTATGTGGTGAAGCCCTTCGAGCTGGCGGAGCTCCTCGCCCGGCTCGAGGTGCAGCTCCGGCGTGCAGCGCCGCGGCAGGAGGCGATGCGGCTCGGCGCCCTCGTCTACGACCCGGCCACCCGCACCGTCACGGGCGGCCCGCGGCCGGTGCCGATGACCGAGCGAGAGGGCGAGCTCCTCGCCTGGCTGATCGCCCGCGGCGGTGCGCTCGCGACCCGCGGCGAGATCTTCGATGCGCTCTGGGCGCCGAGCGGCGGGGCCACCGAGAACGTGGTCGACGTCTATATCGGCTACCTGCGGCGCAAGCTCGGCAACCTTGCCGACTACGGCCTGGTCTTGCGCACGCTGCGCGGCCGGGGCTTCCAGCTGGTCACGAAGGACGACGAATGATCCGCAAGTCCCTGCCGCTCCTGATCGCGCTCCTCCCCGTTCCCGCCGCGGCGGGGCCGTTGAGCGATCTGCTGATGGCCCCCGGCCTGTTTGACGCGGCGCCGGCGGGCGAGATCCTCGCCTACAACGAGGAGCGTTCGGTGCCCGCGGGGGACGCGCCGACGGTGAAGCCGGTGCGGGGCGGCGAGGTGCGGCTCGACGCGGTGGACGGCGCCGGCGGGCGCGAACTGCGGCTGTTCGAGGGCAGCGGCGACGCGGCGCGGCCGGTCGGCAGCTTTCCGACCGGCGTCGCCAACCCGCTGCTGCTTTACTTCCTCGAAACCACCGTTCGGGTGATGGCCGAGGCGAGCGGCGGCAGCCCCTACTACATCCGCAACCGGATCCGCGACGCGCTGGCCGTGTCCGACCTGGGCGCGGCCGACGGCGCCGCGCGCGAGGCGACGCTGACGCCCTTCGCCAACGACCCGAACCGGCCGCGGATGGGCGAGTTTGGCGACCTCGCGATCAGGCTGCGGTTCGATCCGGCCGCGCCGGCGCGGATCCTCGAACTTTCGGCCGATACCGCAACCGCCGGCAGCGGCTATCATGAGAAGCTGGTGCTGATAGGGGAGGAGTGAATGCGCACAACCGGCCTCGGGCTCGTGCTGGCACTCGCTGCCGGCGGAGCGGTGGCGCAACCGGCGCTGCCGCCGGTCGTCAACGACTATCCGACGTCGGCGCGGGCAGACTACGTCTTCGGCTGCATGGCGGTGAACGGCCAGACCCGGGATGCGCTCGACCGCTGCTCCTGCTCGATCGACCAGATCGCGACGATCCTCTCCTATGGCGACTATGTCGAGGCGGAGACGGTGCTCCGGATGCGCCAGGCCGGCGGCGAGCAGGGCGCACTCTTCCGCGGCACGCCCGCGATCCGCGATATCGCCGCAAACCTCCGGCGAGCGCAGGCGGAAGCGGAGATGCTCTGCTTCTGACCCGAGCGCCCGAAGGGAGAAAACTCCTATCGCACAACACGCAAGCCATTGGAAAATAAAGGTCTCTACTTCGTTCGGTAACCAAATCTTCATGCACAATACCCCCGAGCCGAGCCATTGAATCCCGATCTGCAGGGGTCACTCAGAGGTCGGCGGTGCCCGGCTTGAGGTAGCCGCAGCTCCACCGCCGGACAGCCCACTTGGGGTGGCTTTCCTTCCACCGGGCGATCTCGACCTGGCCGACGCTGACGCAGCGCACTAGCGAGACGTCCTGCGGGTCGTAGAGCAGCTGGAAGTTCCGGCAGGGACCGGTGTTCGAGAGGCAGGCAGCGATCACGAGTGCAAGCATGCGATTCTCCCTCGCTGGGGAAAACCAAGCACGCTCGCGTGGGCGCGCCTTGCGGATCCTGCCCAAGCCAGGCGCCCGATTCTCGACATCCGTTCGGCCGACTTGCAAGGATAGCATGGAAGCCGGACGCGTGGGAGGCCCCGTGCTGCAATGCAACCGGCCAAGGAGCGGCGATCAGTCGGGCAACGCACCGGGAAGCCGCCATGCGGCCTCCCGCCCGTGCTACGACGACCCGGTGGCGCTCGACGGCGGGGCCTCGAAGCGGTTCGACGCGGGGCTGCCGTCGGACCGCGACTGCAGCGCGCGGCGGAACGCGTCGGGGTCGATGCGGGCTCGGCCGTAGATCGCGGCGTCGAGAAGCGCGGCGGCCCCGTGTGCGTCGGGGCGGGTCTCGGCAAGGAGGCGGCGGGCGGCGAGGAGATCGCGGTCGCGGAGCGCGCGGCTAAGGCGTCTGCGGCGGACGGGCGAAAGGCGCCGGAGGTGGCCGCGGATGGCGTGGCCCGCGACGGGAACACGGCGGGCGAGGATCAACGCAGCGCCGGCGCCGACGCCGGCGAGGAGTGCCGCGGCCTCGGCGAGCCGCGGGCCGGGCCCGAAGCGGCCGGTCTCGATGCGGTTGGTGTAGAAACTCGCGTAGCCGATCGGCAGCGGCGGGATCTCCAGGTTTCCGATTTCTCTGGTGGTGGCGTCGAAGAAGGGGATCTTCACCGGCGGGATCACCCCGGGCTCGCCGGTCTCGGGACGCAGCTGCCAGGTCCAGACGGCTTCCGAGACCGGTCCGTCGGCGGTGAGGATCAGGCGGGTCTCGATCGGGGCGGCGAAGGAGATCAGCCAGGGCTCGGAAACGACTGGGCGCGGCGGCAGCGCCTCGGGCAGCGTGCCGCGCGCGCGGAGCGTCACGGTCCGGGTAACGGTCTGGCCGTCGGCGAGCCGCGAGGGGTCCGTCGAGAGCGTCTCGGAGAGCGTGGCGTCGTCGGCGACCCACATCCAGCCGCGCTCGGCCGGGTAGGCGCCCACCGAAAGCGTCATGGGCGGGGCCGTCACGACGCGGTCCTGCCGCTGGCTCGCCTCGTCGATGATGGTGAGCGTGTGCGTCGCGGGGCCGAAGTGAAGCACGCCGGCGCGCTTGGGCACGATCGCGAGATCGCGTTCCATCACGATCCGGCTCTTGCCGTCGATTTCCTCCTCCATCCAGCGGTCGGGGGCGGTCTGCAGCCAGTCGAAGCTGTCGGACGCGGCGATCTCGAGCTTCTCCCGCGCGACCTTGCGGTCGTAGACGGCACGCAGGGTCACGGGGACCATCTCGCCGGCGATGACGGTGTCGTGGCGCGGGTGCGGGACGAAGCTCAGCGTGAGGTTTTCGGCGCCGGCGAGCCCGGGCACCAGGAGCGCGACGAGGAGGAGGGCGCGGATCACCAGAGGTCGCCCTCCTCGGGCGGGGTCTGGCCGAGCGAGAGGCGGCGGCGGTGCTCGTCCGCGAGCCGGAGCTCCAGGAACTCGCCAGGGTCGTCGGAGATCGTGGCGAGCCAGGCGGCATCGGCCACGCGGCCGCCCTCGTCCAGGCGCTTGCCGAGGCGGCGGGGGTCCGACTCGGTCGGGACCCGGCCGGCGGTGGCGATCGGCTTGACCGCGATCCGGCCGGCCTCGTTGCCGGCGCCCACGACCGGGGGGATCAGAGCGTCGACGATGGCGCGGTTTTCGCGCGCCTCGCTGTCGCCGGCAGCGGCGAAAAGGACGGCGTCGAAATAGGCGCGGGCGAGGGGATACTGGCCGGTTGCGGCGAGGCTGACGCCGCGGTTGAAGGTGGCGCGGCGGCCGGCGGCGGCGAAGGCGGCGTCGGCCTCGGCGTAACGACCGGCGCGGTAGAGCGCGACCCCCTTCACCGCCGGGTCGGCGATGAGCGGCGCCGCGAGCTCGGGTGCGCCGGCCATCAGCGCGAGCCTGCCGAGGGCGGCCGGGCCGGCGACGGCGAGCGCGGCGACGCCGGCCGCGGCGAGAAGGAGGGGGAGGCGGATGATCGTCCCCACCGTCACAGCCGCCTCCGGAACAGCGCGAGGGCGGGGAGCGCGGCGAGGCCGAGGAAGAAGGGGCCGAGGTCGCGGAACGCGAGCGTGGCCTCCGGGCTGCGGGCAAGGCGGGCGACGCGGGCGGCCTCGATCCGCTCGAGCACCGCGCGCGGGTCGCGGGCGAGGGCGGCGGCACCACCGCCCTCCCGGGCGAGCGCAGCGAGGCTGTCGGGGTTCGGGGCCGGGGCGCCCGGGGCTCGCGGCGCGAGGAACAGCGTAGAGACGCTCGCACCCTCGGCCGCGAGGCGGCGGGCCTCGTCGAGGGCCCGGTCGGCGCCGCCGCCGTCGGAAACCAGGACGAAGTCGGCGCCGCCGGGATCCGCGGGACCGCTGCCGTCGGCAAAGACGTCGCGCGCCTCGGCGAGGGCGATGTCGGGTCGGCTGCCCCCGACCGGCATCGTTCGCGGCGAGAGGACCGCGATCAGCCCTTCGAGGCTGGCGGCGTCGCTGGTGGGCGCCGAAGCGACGTAGGCGTCGGCCGCGTAGACCATGATCGCCACCGGGCGGCCGCCGGACGACTTCAGCACCTCTGCGGCGGCCGCCTGCAGGTCGGCGAGGGCCGGGCCGCTCGCGACCGAGGGCGAGAGGTCGAGCAACAAGACGATCGGGTCGAGCCGTTCCCAGCTGTCGGCGCCCGGGCGGGGGACGGCGGGGCCGGCAAGCGCGAGCGAGAGGAGCGCGGCCGCAGCGCAGGCTACCAGCGGGGAGGGGTCGGCGGCGCCGGCGCGGAGGTGGCCGAGGTGGCGCATCGCCGGCAGCAGGGCCGGGTCGATCACCGCGGCCCAGTCGCCGGCGGCGCGGCGGCGCCAGAGCCAGAGCGCGAGGGCCGCGGCGGGCAGGAGCGCGAGGAGCCACCAGGGGCGAAGCAGGATCACGCGCGGCTCCGGGCGACGGCGAGGGCGAGAAGGAAGGCCGCCGCGGCGGGCCAGGGCCAGAGCGGGCGATGCTCGATCAGCGGCGGCCGGCGCGAAGGGTTGGGTTCGAGGCGGTCGAGCTCGGCCGCCATCGCCGCGAGGTCGTCCATGGTGCGGACGCGCCAGGTCGCGCCGCCGCTCGTGCCGGCGATGGCGCGGAGGGTGGCGAAATCGACGGCGTCTCGGGCATCCGGGGTCGCCTCGAGGTCGTCGGGGCCAAGGGCGATGGTATGGACGCGGACGCCGTCCTCGGCCGCGAGGCGGCCGACCTGGCGCGGGTCGAGCCGGGCGGCGGTGTCGCGCCCGTCGGAGAGGAGCACGATCACGCGCGACCGCGCTGGGTCGGCGAGGATGCGCTTGAGCGCCAGGCCGAGGCCGTCGGCGATGGCGGTGGAGCGGCCGGTGAGGCCGATCTCGGCGCTGTCGACCGCGCGCGACACGGCGGTCAGATCCCAGGTCAGCGGCGCGGCGACATACGCCCGGTCGGCAAAGATGACGACGCCGATGCGGTCGCCGCGGCGGGCCTCGATGAAGCGGGTCGCGACGCGCTTGACGGCGTCGAGACGGGAGACGGTTACGCCGTCGAGCGAGAAGTCCTCGATCGCCATCGAGCCGGAGAGGTCGAGTGCGAGCACGATGTCGCGGCCCGAGGCGGTGCGGTCCGGGACCTCGACGAGCCGCTGCGGCTGGGCTCCGGCGATGACGAGGCAGACCCAGAGCGCGAGGAGGAGGGGCCCGGGTCGGTCGAGGCGGCGGGCGATGACGGTCCCGGCGCCGGCGGCGATCGCCTGGGGAAGCCAGAGCGCCTGGCCGCCAGCGCCGCGGGCCGGCAGAAGCCGCGCCAAGAGCGGCAGCGGAAGCGCGAGGAAGGCAAGCGGCAGCGCGAAATCAGGCATGGCGCAGCAGCGCGTCGAGGACGGCGGGGTCGGGCGGCGTCCGGCCGTAGAGCGCGGCGCGGAGGTCGGGCGGAAGCGGCTTGCCGGCCTCGGCGAGCAGGCGCAGCTGGACAAGGCGGCGCTCGTCGGGCGGGAGGGCGGCGGCGCGGGCGAGCCGCGCTTCGAGGGTGTCGCGACGCGGGCGCGGGCGGAGCACGGGCGCGACGGCGAGGGCGAGGAGCGCGGCGGCGAGGAGGCCTAGGGCGAAGGCGGCGAGGAGGTCGGCCGGGCCGGTGGCGACGAAGTCGGCCGGCAGGCGCGGCGGGTGGAGCTCGGCGACGATCGGCGGGGTCATGCGGTGGCGAGCCGCTCGGCGGTGAGGCCGGGGAGGCGGAGGGCGGCGAGGCGGGCCGCGCGCTCCTCGGGGAGGGCAGAGAAGCGGGCGCGGGCGACGCGACCGTCCTCGGTGAGGAAGGCGAGCGGGGCGGCGGGCGGCGCGGTCTCGAAGGCGTCCTCAACGAGGAGGAGGCGCAGGGGTCCGCGGCGGGCGAGGCCGGCGAGCGCGGCGTCGAGACCGGGGCCCGGGACGTCAAGGCCGGTCGCGAGCACGAGGCCGGCGCCGCGCGGGGCGAAGCGAGCGGCGCGGACGAGGTCGGGGGCGAGGGGGCGGACGGGCGCGCGGGTTTCGATCGCCAGCGTGTGGGCGCGGGCGAGGAGGCCGGCGACTCGGGCCATGCCGGCATCGCGCGGGCGTGGGCGCTCGGCGAGGAGCCCGGCGTCGGTGAGGGCGACCGCGCCCGCGGCGCCGGCGCCGAGGACCGCCTGCCAGCCGGCGAGCGCCAGGGCCTCGGCGGCGGCGACCGAGCGCAGGCGGCCGCGGGTGCCCCAGAGCATCGGGCGGCGGAAGTCGGCGACGAGCAGCACGGTGCGCTCTCGATCCTCGTGGAACGAGCGGACCTGCAGCGTGCCGGACCGGGCGGTGGCCGCGGCGTCGAGGTGGCGCGGGTCGTCGCCTTCGGTGAAGGGACGGATCTCGCGGATCTCGTGGCCTTGGCCGCGCTTGCGGGTGGGGGCGACGCCGGGGCGCTCGGCAAGGGCGCCGGCGGGGCGCGCGGCGCGGCGGGCGAGCGCCATCAGGGCGTCGGCGCTGACCGTGACGGCGGGGTCACCAGGGGCGGACATGGGCGAGCGCGCGGGTGACGATGTCGCGCGGGGTGACGCCGTCCGAGGTGGCGCGCCAGCTCGGCACGAGCCGGTGGGAGAGGGCGTCGGCGGCGAGGTCCTCGACGTCCTCGGGGAGCGCGTGGTCGCGGCCGCGGAGGGCGGCGCGGGCCTTCGAGGCCGCGGCGAGCGCGAGGGTGCCGCGCGGGGAGACGGCGTGCTCGACGAGGCCGTCGAGGGGCGTTCCCTCGGTCTCGCGGGTGGCGACGACGAGGCGGACGATGAAGTCCTTGAGCGGCGACGCGAGGTGAATGGCGTCGGTCGCACGCTGGGCGGCGTGAATCGCGGCGCGGCCGAGGCGCTCGCCGGGGGCGTCTTGCGCTGCGCGGCCCTCGGCTTCGACCAGCTCGAGGATGGCCCGCTCGGCCTCGGCGCCGGGCAGCACCAGGGCGATGTGGAGCAGGAAGCGGTCGAGCTGGGCCTCGGGGAGCGGGAAGGTGCCCTCGTGCTCGATCGAGTTCTGCGTTGCGACCACCATGAAGGGGTCGGGGAGCGGGCGGGTGACGCCGCCGGCCGTCACCTGCCGCTCGGCCATCGCTTCGAGGAGGGCGGACTGCACCTTGGGTGGCGCGCGGTTGATCTCGTCGACCAGGACGAGGCCGTGGAAAAGGGGGCCGGGGACGAAGTCGAAGCGCGCCTCGCCGGGGCGGAAAACCTGGGTGCCGGTCATGTCGGAAGGCATCAGGTCGGGGGTGCACTGGATGCGGGCGAAGCTCGAGTCGAGCCCGGCGGCGAGCGCCTTGACGGCGCGGGTCTTCGCGAGGCCGGGGGCGCCCTCGATGAGCAGGTGGCCACCGGCGAGCACGCCGACCGCGAGGCGCTCGACCAGGCGCTCATGGCCGACGAGGCGCGCGGCGATGGCGTCCGTCAGCGCCCTAATGGGGGCGAGGGGATCGGCGATCCCGGCTTGCAGCGTCACGCCGTCCTCCCGTCCGACTTGACCCGCGGCGAGATTGGCATGTGGTCCCGGACGTTGCCAGCGCCGGGCGGCTCAGACTTTAGGTGGAAGCCGCTCAGGCGTCGCGGCGGTAGAAGTCGGAACCGGGGTCGGAGAGGACCATCGCGCGCAGCCGCTCCCAGAGGTGGCTCCGCAGTGTGGAGAAGTCCTGCGCCTCGCGCGGGTCGTGCTGCCAGCGGGGGCGAGGGAAGTCGACGGCGAGCTCCTCGACGATGCGCCCGGGGCGCGGGGAGAGGAGGAGGACGCGGTCGGCGAGCACCAGCGCCTCGTCGACGCTGTGGGTGACGAAGACGACCGTCGGTCCGGTCCCGCCGCCGGCGAGGCGCAGGAGCTCGGCCTGCATCAGCTCGCGCGACTGGGCGTCGAGGGCAGCGAAGGGCTCGTCCATCAGCAGGAGCTCGGGCTCGGGCGCCAGCGCGCGTGCGAGCGCCACGCGCTGCTGCATGCCTCCCGAGAGCTCGCGCGGCCAGGCGTCGGCGAAGCGGGCGAGCCCGACCCGGGCGAGGATGCGCTCGACGCGGGCGGCGCGCTCTCGCTCGGGCAGGTCGGGGAGTGCGAAGGCGACGTTGGCGCGAACGCTCTTCCAAGGCAGCAGCCGATAGGACTGGAAGACCATCGCGGCGGCGCGGCCGGGGGCGGGTGGGGCGCCGTTCACGAGGATCCGGCCGGCGTCGGGCGCGAGGAGGCCGGCGACGAGCCGCAGCAGCGAGGTCTTGCCGCAGCCCGAGGGACCGAGGAGGACGACGACCTCGCCGCGGCGGGCGGCGAGGTCGATGCGGTCGAGGACGGGCTTGCCGCCGAGGTCGAGCGAGACGCCGGATACCGTGAGGTGGGCGGCGTCGCGCAACGGTGGCTCAGCGGGTCGGCACGTCGCTGGATTCGGCCGGTCCGATCCGCGCCAGCACATGCTCGACCGGGCCGAGGTCGGCCCAGGCTTCGAGCGGGGCGGGCTTCACGTCCTTGAAGTCGTCGCCCTCGAGCAGCCATGCCTGCGCCGCCTCGAGCTCGGGGCGGGTGATGCCGCCGTCGGTGCTCCAGGTGCCGGCGAAGGCCTTGGCGAGAAGCTCCAGGTCGGCCTCGGGTACATCGGGGCGCGCCTTCCGCATCGCGGCGACCCAATGGTCGGGATGGGCGGCGAAGTCGCGGGAGGCGACGGTGATCGCCTCGATCACCGCCTCGACGTCCTTCTCGCGATCGGCAAGCGTGGCGGTGCGGACGACGTTGAGCTTAGAGAGTATCGGGGCGTCGCGATAGTAGGCGTCGACGTCGACCAGCACCTGCACGTCGGGGCTGTCGTCGATGCCGGTGTAGGTGCCGATCGACATCGTGGTGGCGTCGATCTGGCCGGCGACGAGCGCCTGCGCGCGCTGCTGCGGCTGGCCGAGCGCGAGGAACTGCATCTTCGAGGTGTCGACCCCTTGCGCGGCGAGCACCTTCTCCGACAGGAGCTGGTCGACGCTGCCGACGCGCCCGATCCCGAAGCGCTTGCCGGCGAGGTCCCCGAGCGACGCGATGTCCTTGCGCCCGGCGATCAGGTAGGGGAGCGACTTGTTCGGCGACATGACGCCGCGGAGGTCGGTCGCGCCCTGGGCGTTTGCCTGGAGAAGCGACTCGAGCGCGACGTTCGCCATCTCGCCCTCGCCGGCGCGGAGCGCGGCCATGGCGAGCGGGGTCTGCTGCACGCGGACGAATTCGACGTCGACGCCGGCACGATCGAAGTAGCCTTCCTGCTTGGCGAGTTCCATCACCGAGTTCGGGACGAGCGGCACCTCCATGTCGGTGACGATCATCCGGAAGGGCGCCGCGCCCGCCGGCAGCGCGAGAAACAGCGCGAAGGCGGTGGCGATCAGGCGTTTCAGCATGGCTCTCTCCCTTGGCGGCGCCTTCATTCGCACCTTCGTCATTCGGGTCCCCGCCAGCGCAGCATACGGCGCTCGGCCAGCCGCAGGCCCTCGGTCATCGCGACGCCGATCATCGCGAGGACGAGGACGACCGCGAGGTATTCGGCCATCTGGAAGCGGCTGCCGTAGAGCGCGAGGAGGCCGCCAAGGCCGGAGACGGCGGTGTAGAGCTCGGCAACGACGGTGTTGATGAGACCGATGGTTGCGCCGATGCGGATACCGGCGACGAGGTAGGGGAGGGCGCCCGGCAGCACCACGTGGACGAGAATGCGGGCGCGGGAGGCGCCGGTCGCGCGCGCCATCTCGACGAGGTCGGGGTCGGCGGCGCGGACGCCCGCATAGGCGTTGAGGACGACCGGCATCACCGCGCCGAGGAAGACGACGAGGACCTTGGCCTCGAACCCGAGGCCGAGGAGGACGATGATGAGCGGGATGAAGGCGACGCGCGGGGTGGCGGCAAGTCCGTGCACGTAGACGTCGAGGGTTTGCCCGAGCGGCCTGACCGTGCCCATCAGCGCCCCAAGCGCGGTGCCGGCGACGACGGCCGTGCCGGTGCCGACGATGTAGATTGCGAGGCTCTGCCCGAGCGGGGGCCAGAGCTGGCCGGAGGCGGCGAGCCGCACGAGCGCCTCGGCGACGGCAAGCGGCGAGGCGAAGAGGGCAGGGGGCGCGGCACGGGCGGCGAGCCACCAGACCAGCAGGAGGAGCGCCAGGAAGCCGAGGCGCAGCACCGCGATAGGGACGCCGGCGGCATCCGGAGGCCGCGCACGCACACGCGACGGCAGGGCTCGGGCTTCGTCAGCCATGCCCGTTTGTCGGCGATCCCCCGCCCCGGCGCAACCCGCGCCGACCGTGGAAGGCATCCCACCTTTGTCTGAATGGACGCAAGACTCGTCGGCGGCGAGACTGCGCGGAGAGAACCGGCAGGGAGAGCGTCCGCATGACCTACGAGAACGTGAAAATCCACCCGGCGGTGGACGGCGGTGTCAGGAAGGGCGACCCGAACTTCTCCGGCGGGACGCTGAGCTGCAACTGCGCCACCAACAAGGTCGAGGTGAAGATCGGCGCGCAGACCGCCCACAACCACGTCTGCGGCTGCACCCAGTGCTGGAAGCCCGACGGCGCGACCTTCAGCCAAGTCGCTGTCGTCGGCCGCGATTCGGTGACGGTCGCCGCCAACGGCGAGAAGCTGAAGATCGTGGACCCATCGAAGGCGATCCAGCGCCACGCCTGCACCGGCTGCGGCGTGCATATGTACGGCCGCATCGAGAACAAGGACCACCCGTTCTACGGCCTCGACTTCGTCCACACCGAGCTGTCGCCCGCGTCCGGATGGTCGGAGCCGCAGTTCGCCGCCTTCGTGTCGTCGGTGATCGAGTCAGGGGTCGATCCGTCCCGCATGGAAGGCATCCGCGGCCGGCTCAGGGAACTCGGCCTCGAGCCCTACGACTGCCTGTCGCCGGCGTTGATGGATGCAATCGCGACCCACCTTGCCAAGAGGTCCGGGGCGCTTCCCGCCTGAGCCGCCCAAAGCCCCGGCCGGTCCACCCGCTGCGTCCTCCCCGGCGGGCGGGACCGGCCGGAGCCGTTTGCATGCCGGCTTCGTCCCGGCCCGACCTGATTGGAGAATGCCCATGCGAACGCGCGCCGCCGTGGCCGTCGCCGCCGGAAAGCCGCTCGAGATCATGGAGGTGAATCTCGAGGGCCCGAAGGCCGGCGAAGTCTTGGTCGAGATCAAGGCGACCGGCATCTGCCACACGGACGAGTTCACCCTTTCGGGCGCCGATCCCGAGGGCCTCTTCCCGGCGATCCTCGGCCACGAGGGCGCGGGGGTCGTCGTCGATGTCGGCCCCGGCGTCTTCAGCGTGAAGAAGGGCGACCACGTCATCCCGCTCTACACGCCCGAGTGCCGCGAGTGCCCCTCCTGCCTCAGCCGCAAGACCAACCTCTGCACGGCGATCCGCGCCACCCAGGGGCAGGGGCTGATGCCCGACGGCACCTCGCGGTTCAGCCTCGACGGCAAGCCCATCCACCACTACATGGGCTGCTCGACCTTCTCGAACTACACCGTGCTGCCCGAGATCGCGGTGGCGAAGGTCCGCGAGGACGCCCCCTTTGACAAGATCTGCTACATCGGCTGCGGCGTGACGACCGGGGTCGGGGCCGTCATCAACACCGCCAAGGTCGAGGTCGGGGCCAAGGCC
Organism: Amaricoccus sp.; assembly: GCA_046348915.1. Lineage (GTDB taxonomy): Bacteria > Pseudomonadota > Alphaproteobacteria > Rhodobacterales > Rhodobacteraceae > Amaricoccus. Next base: position 182,077 of record JAXMDH010000017.1, on the reverse strand, counting down.
GTCGTCTTCGGCCTCGGCGGCATCGGGCTGAACGTCATCCAGGGGCTGAAGCTCGCCGGTGCGGACATGATCATCGGTGTCGACCTCAACACCGACAAGAAGGAGTGGGGCGAGCGGTTCGGGATGACGCACTTCGTCAACCCGATGGAGGTCGACGGCCCGGTCGTGCAGCACATCGTCAACCTGACCAAGACCAAGGCCGACCAGATCGGCGGGGCCGACTACAGCTTCGACTGCACCGGTAACGTCAAGGTGATGCGTGACGCCCTCGAATGCACCCACCGCGGCTGGGGCGTCTCGGTCGTCATCGGCGTGGCGCCGGCCGGAGCGGAAATCGCGACGCGGCCCTTCCAGCTGGTGACGGGGCGGGTCTGGAAGGGCACCGCCTTCGGCGGCGCCAGGGGCCGGACCGACGTGCCGAGGATCGTCGACTGGTACATGGACGGCAAGATCCAGATCGACCCGATGATCACCCACCTCCTCCGGCTCGAGGACATCAACAAGGGCTTCGACCTGATGCACGCCGGCGAGTCGATCCGCTCGGTGGTGGTTTATTGAGCGGCATGAAGACGGTGTCGGAGAACGCCTGCTTCGGCGGGGTGCAGGGCGTATATTCCCACGCCTCCGGCGTCTGCGGCTGCGAGATGACCTTCGCGGTCTACCTGCCGCCGCAGGCGAAAGTGCGGAAGGTGCCGGTGCTCTGGTACCTGTCGGGCCTTACCTGCACCCACGAGAACGCGATGACCAAGGCCGGGGCGCAGGGGTGGGCGGCGGAGGCGGGGATCGCGGTCGTCTTTCCGGACACCTCGCCGCGCGGCGAGGGGGTCGCGAACGACGCGGCCTTCGACATGGGGCAGGGGGCGGGGTTCTACGTCAACGCGACCGAAGCGCCCTGGGCGCCGCACTTCCGGATGTGGGACTACGTCGTCGACGAGCTGCCCGACCTCGTCTTCTCGGAGATGCCGATCGACCCCGGTCGGCAGGGGATCACCGGGCATTCGATGGGCGGGCACGGGGCGCTGACGATCGCGATGACGCGGCCCGACACCTACCGCTCGCTATCGGCGATCTCGCCGATCGCCAATCCGACGCGTTCGGACTGGGGGCGGAAGCAGTTCAGCGCTTATCTCGGGTCCGACGAGGCGCGCTGGAAGGCGCACGACGCCACCGCCCTGATCGGGGAGAAGGGCTATCCGCGCGCCTTCCTGGTCGACCAGGGGGACAAGGACCAGTTCCTAGACCTGCTGATGCCCGAGGCGCTGGCTGCCGCCGCCGCGGGCCGCCGCCAGCCCCTGGAATTCCGCATGCTCGCGGGCTACGACCACAGCTACTTCTACGTCGCGAGCGTCATGAGCGACCATGTGCGCTGGCACGCGGCGCGGCTCTGATTGGCCCGGCGCGAGCTCACGAGTCAGCGACACAACCAGGGGAGAGATTCTGGAATGCGCATCATCGGGCCGGGTGCCCTGTCGGCCGCGCTGGCGGCGACCCTCGCCTTGCCGGCGCTCGCACAGGAGGGCGATGCGGCTGCGGGCGAGAAGGTGTTCAAGAAATGCCTCGCCTGCCACACGATCACCCCGGACGGAAAGAACAAGGTCGGGCCGGACCTGTACGGCGTGATCGGCCGCACCACCGGCACCGCGCCGGGGTTCAAATACTCCGAGGTGATGCTGAAGGCGGGCGAGGATGGCCACGTCTGGACCGAGGAGGAGCTCTCGAAGTACCTCGAAAGTCCCAAGGCGATGTTCCCGGGCACCAAGATGACCTTCGTCGGCCTGCCGAAGCCGGAGGACCGGGCGAACGTGATAGCCTACATCAAGAGCGCCTCAGGCAGTTGAGGCCGGCCGCGCAAGCGGCCTAACGGCGCGGAGGGGAGCGGCCCACCCGGAGACGGCGCGGCTCCGCCATCGAGGCGACAGTCAACGGTTGGAACTTCGGAAAAGGGGTAGCCGGGAGACGACCGATCGCGGGATGGTTGCGGACCGCGTCCGTCACCCTTGGTCGACCGGTTTCACCTGGCCGCGGCGCGGACGCGATAGACCGGCAGGTCCCGCGCGAGGCCGCGGATCTGCGCGTGGCGAACGTCAATCTCGAAGCCGGCCGCGAGCAGAATGTCAGGCACCTCCGGCGAGCCGCGGACCTCCCGGGAAAGGAAGATCTCGTCGCCCTCGGCCAGCGCTTGGACACGGGCGGCGACATTCACGCTCTGACCGAAGTAGTCGAGCCGGTCATTCTGGGTTACCACGACCGCGGCCCCGCGATGCAGGCCGATCTTGAGGGAGAGCGCGCGCTCGGTGAGCCCCTGGTTCAGGGCTTCTATATCCCGCAGCATCTCGATCGCGGCGCGCGTCGCCGAGCCGGTGTTGCCGAAGGCGGCCATGACTGCGTCACCGATCGTCTTGACCACCGTTCCCTCGTGGCGGGCAATGACCGCCTCCAGCCGATCGAAATGGCGCTGTACCAGCGCGAAGGCGTTGAGGTCGCCGATCCGCTCGTAGAGCGCCGTCGTCCCTTTCAGATCCGTGAAGAGCAGGGTGATGTCGCGAACCCCGATCCCCGCCCCGCTGCGGATCACCTCTCCCTGGAAGAGATCGCGATAGGTCTGGGTGGTGATCAGCCGCTTCCCGCTCAGGAATGGCGCGAAGGCCAGGGTTGCGTGCCCGACCTGGAAACCGGGCGGGAGCGTCGCCACGCAGAAGGTCCCGACGATGTCGGTCACGTTCTCGACTGCGATCCGAAGCGGTCCGGGTGCGGCAGGGCGCGCCAGGTTCTTCAGCACTTTCTCGCCGAAGACCGCGCGGAAGCATTGCGGCACGGTCACGGGCCGCCCACCGATCGGGAATAGGACGGCGACGCGGCCCTCCAGCGCGACGCCGAGAACGGCGCCCTCGGTGGCCTCGACCTCGACCTCGGTGACTGTCCCGGGCGGCAGGTCGACGACGGCGTGCGTCATCGAGGCCTGAGCGTCGATGAACGGCGTGCCGTCGGGCAGCCGGCCATCGCGAGTCCCGCCCAGCTTGAAGAAGCGGTCGTATGCCGACAGTCGCTCGGGATGATGGAAGACGATCTCGCGCAAGTCGGGGCTGACCGTGAAGGTGACGGCGATCAGGTCGTCGAGCTGCGCCTCGTATTCGCTCTGGCAGGTCGGACAACGGTAGCGGTTGTCGATCCGTCTAAGGCTCGAGAAGCTCTCGACGACGCAGGCGCACCGCGGGCAGAGCAGGTGCCAATCCATCTGAAACAGCCCGCAAGCAACCCCGTGGAGGAAGAGATCGATAGCTTCGCCGGCACCGAGGCCGCGCTCCTCCGCGTATGCGAACGGATTGATGCGGAAGAGCGCTTCGTCGGAAGCGAAGCGAATGTGGTTTTCGATCTTCGCGACCGTCCTCGGGCTCCAGGCACGGGCGGCTTCAAGCCTGGCGAGGCGTCGGTCGATGAGCTCTTCGTTCAGCATGGCGCTCCCCGAGCGGCCGAAGCCCGACTCGCATTTCAATGTAGCAAGAAAGTGGCGCGAACAGAGCGGGGTCTGTCGCAAGGGGCGGCTTGGCCGACCGAACGCCTGCCGCCGGTGCCATACTTTGGTCTGATACGCGGGACCTCGCGTTGACAATGCGGTCGGGGCGATCTTCATAATAGATTAATATGGGGGCAGATGGGCGCCAAGAAAGCCCACGGGCTGTGCAGTACGGTGCCTGTCGGACCCCCGTAGAACGTTGCTGGCGCAAGGGAGGGAATGCATGAAACGGTGGAAACTGTCGGTTGCGGCCGCGCTCATGATTGGCGTGGCGGCTCCGGCGATGGCGAACGACTCCGTGCTGAAGGAGACTGCCAATCCCGACCAGTGGGCAATGCAGGCCGGCAACTACGCAAACACCCGCTACTCGACGCTGGACCAGATCAACAAGGACAACGTGAAGAACCTTCAGGTCTCCTGGACGTTCTCTACCGGAGTCCTGCGTGGCCATGAGGGCTCGCCGCTCGTCATCGGCGACATGATGTACGTTCACACACCCTTCCCGAACACAGTCTACGCGCTCGATCTAGCGCAAGAAGGCAAGATCGTCTGGAAGTATCACCCGCAGCAGGACCCGAACGTCATCGGCGTGATGTGCTGCGACACGGTCTACCGCGGTCTCGCCTACGCCGACGGCATGCTCTTCCTGCACCAGGCCGACACCACGCTGGTGGCACTCGACGCCAAGTCCGGCGAAGTGAAATGGTCGGTCAAGAACGGCGATCCGTCCAAGGGCGAAACCAACACCGCGACGGTTCTGCCGGTGAAGGACAAGGTGCTCGTCGGCATCTCGGGCGGCGAATTCGGCGTGCGTGGGTCGGTGACGGCCTACAACATCAAGGACGGCTCGATGGCGTGGCGCGCCTATTCGACCGGCCCCGACGCCGAGATGCTCGTCGATCCGGAGAAGACGACGGCGCTCGGCAAGCCGATCGGCAAGGACAGCTCGCTCGCGAGCTGGGAAGGCGACCAGTGGAAGATCGGCGGCGGCACCACCTGGGGCTGGTACAGCTACGATCCCGAGCTGAACCTCGTCTACTACGGCACCGGCAACCCCTCGACCTGGAACCCGGCGCAGCGCCCCGGCGACAACAAGTACTCGATGACGATCTTCGCCCGTGATCCGGACACCGGCATGGCGAAGTGGCTTTACCAGATGACGCCGCACGACGAATGGGACTTCGACGGCGTTAACGAGATGGTGCTCTTCGACGGCCAGGTCGACGGCAAGGACCGCAAGCTGCTGTTCCACCCCGACCGGAACGGCCTCGCCTACACCCTCGACCGCGACACGGGCGAGCTCCTGGTCGCCAACAAGTACGATCCGGCGGTGAACTGGACGACCGGCGTCGACATGGACAAGAACTCGCCGACCTACGGCCGTCCGGCCGTCGTCGCGGAGTTCTCGACCGAGCACAACGGCGAGGACGTGAACTCGACCGGCATCTGCCCGGCGGCGCTCGGCACCAAGGACCAGCAGCCGACCGCCTACTCGCCGAAGACGCAGCTTATGTACGTGCCGACGAACCACGTCTGCATGGACTACGAGCCCTTCCGCGTCAGCTACGCCGCGGGCCAGCCGTACGTCGGCGCGACGCTCTCGATGTTCCCGGCGCCGAACAGCCATGGCGGCATGGGCAACTTCATCGCCTGGGATCCGCTGAAGGGCGAGATCAAGTGGTCGCTGCCCGAGCAGTTCTCCGTCTGGTCGGGCGCGCTCGCGACCGCCGGTGACGTGGTCTTCTACGGCACGCTCGAGGGGTACCTGAAGGCTGTCGACTCCGAGACGGGCAAGGAGCTCTACAAGTTCAAGACCCCGTCGGGGATCATCGGCAACGTCTTCACCTACGAGCGGAACGGCAAGCAGTACGTCGGCATCCTCTCGGGCGTCGGCGGGTGGGCCGGCATCGGCCTCGCGGCGGGCCTGACCAACGCGACCGACGGCCTCGGCGCGGTGGGCGGCTATGCGGCCCTCTCCGATTACACGGCACTCGGCGGACAGCTCACGGTCTTTGCGCTGCCCGACTGAGCCCTTTTGTCAAGCGTCCTCTGCGCGCCGCCCCGGTCCTCCGGGGCGGCGTTCGCTTCTGGGGGGAACGCCAGACTAAAGTCTGATTTCCCGCCCCGGAGCGCCGGGCTAGCGTTTCCAGCAAGACAGACCGGGAGGAATGGGATGAGATCAGCCGCGCCGCTCGTGGCGTCAGCCTTGCTCGTCGCCGCTGCCGCCTTCGCGCAGACGGCACCCGACGCGAGCGCTCCCGGGGGGGAAGCGCCCGCGGCCGCTCCGGCCGGGCAGGCGCCTGCGGCCAACACCGCGGCGGTCTCCAACGACGGCGTCCGCTGGTTCAACTCGGACGACGTGCCTACCTTCAAGGTCGGTGACGACGGCGCCGTCGATTGGCCCACCTTCTCCGGCTATCGCCGCTACCATTCCGACTGCCACGTCTGCCATGGCCCGGACGGTGAAGGGTCCACCTATGCCCCGGCGCTGAAGAACTCGGTGATGCGGATGGACTACTACGACTTCCAGGCGGTAGTCGCCAGTGGCCGGCAGGTGGTGAACTCCGGCGAGAACAACGTGATGCCCGCCTTCGGCACCAACCCGAACGTCATGTGCTACCTGGACGACATCTGGACCTACCTGCGCGCCCGCGGCGCCGACGCCGTCCCGCGCGGCCGGCCGGCGAAGCGCGAGGACAAGTCCGAGGCCTTCGCCGAGGCCGAGAAGGCCTGCATGGACCAGTAGCGTGCGCCGGACCGGGATCGGGGTCGCCGTCGCGCTGGCCATCGGCTGGCCGGCGTCAGCGCAGGTCGCCGACCTCGTCGATCACAGCGCCTTTCGCGTCTGCGCCGACCCCGGCGACAAGCCGCTTTCGGCGGAGGACGGCTCGGGCTTCGAGAACAAGATCGCCGAGCTCTTCGCCGCGAAGCTCGGCGTGCCGCTTGAGTACACCTGGTTCCCGCAGGTGACGGGCTTCGTGCGCAACACGCTCTCGGCCGGCAAGTGCGACGTCGTCATGGGCTACGCCCAGGGCGACGACCTCGTGCTGAACACCAACCACTATTACACATCGACCCACGTGATCGTGGTGAAGGCGGGGGGCGAGCTCGCCGGGGTCGACATGCTGGAGGATCCGCGGCTCAAGGGAAAGCGGATAGGCGTCGTGGCGGGCTCGCCGCCGGCGACGCACGTCGCGCGGCTCGGAATGATGGCCGACGCCGAGCCCTACGAGCTGATGACGGACCGCCGGGTCGAGGACCCGGCCGGCGACATGCTCGCCGACGTCGAGTCGGGCAAGATCGACGCGGCGCTTCTCTGGGGCCCGATCGGCGGGCCGCTGGTCAAGCAAGGCCATCCCGATCTGAAGGCAACGCCGCTCCTGAAGGAGACGGTACCGCCCCGGCTCGTCTTTCGCATCACCATGGGCGTGCGCGCCGGCGAGGACGAATGGAAGCGGCAGCTCAACAGCCTGATCCGCCGGAACCAGGGCGAAATCGACATCATCCTGCGCGACGCCGGCGTACCGATCCTCGACGACTTCGGCAGGGGCCCGAAGCCGGCCTCTGGATAGGACTCGCGCGCCTGCCGCGCTGCTTCCCGACGGTCTGACCGCGAGCCTGCGAGGATCGTCGCCGCTCGGACCGGTTGCAAGTCCGCTTGACCGGGAGGGTCGTCGCCGGCCCAATCCCCTGCGACTGGAAAGGGAGGCGGCGATGGCAGAGGCACCGCTGGCGGGGCTCCGGGTGCTCGAGCTCGCGCGGGTGCTTGCGGGTCCCTGGATCGGCCAGACGCTCGCCGACCTGGGCGCCGATGTCGTCAAGGTCGAGGCACCGGGCGGCGACGAGACCCGCGGCTGGGGCCCGCCGTTCGCCGCCGACGGCGCAGCCGCCTACTTCCATGCCTGCAACCGCGGCAAGCGGGGCATCGCACTCGACCTGCGCGACCCCGCCGACCTGGCGCGGGCGCGACGGCTGGCGGCCGGCGCTGCGGTGGTGATCGAGAACTTCAAACTGGGCGGGCTCGTGCGCTACGGGCTCGACTACAGGAGCGTGGAGGCGGCGAACCCCGGCGTCGTGTACGTCTCGATCACCGGCTTCGGGCAGGACGGACCGCTGGCGGGGCGTCCCGGCTACGACTTCGTGATCCAGGCAATGGGCGGGATCATGGATCTGACCGGTGAGCCCGACGGGCCGCCGGAGAAGCCGGGCGTCGCCTATGCCGACCTCTTCACCGGGCTCTACGGCACGGTGGCGGTGCTGGCGGCGCTGACCGCGAAGGCGCGGACCGGGCGCGGGCAGCGGATCGACCTCGGTCTCTTCGACGTACAGCTGGCGGTTCTGGCGAACCAGGCGGCGAACTACCTTATCGGCGGGCAGGTGCCGCGGCGGATGGGGAACGCGCATCCGAATATCGTGCCCTATGGCGTCTTCGAGGCGGCCGACGGGCCGCTGGTGATCGCCTGCGGCAACGACGGGCAGTTCGCCCGGCTGTGCGAGGGGCTGGGTCTAGCCCTGCACCGGGACCCGCGGTTCCGGACCAACGCTGACCGGCTGGCCCACCGCGATGCGTTGCTGGCGGCGCTTTCGGCGCGGATCGCGCCGCTGCCGCGCGCCGATGCGCTGGCGGCCTTGGCCGCTGGCGGGATTCCGGCTGGCCCGATCAACACCGTCGCCGAGGCATTTGCCGAGCCGCAGGCGCTTGCGCGCGGAACGGTTCAGGAGATCGGCGGCTCGCGCGCGCCGCGAAGCCCGATGCGCTTCTCCGATGCCGCGATCGCCGCGGACCTGCCGCCGCCGGGGCTCGACGAGCATGGCGCGGCGATCCGGGCGGCTCTCGACGCGGGCGCGGACTGGCCGTAGAAATGAGGAAGCGGGCATTACGCCCAGGAATCAACGTCAGGGCATGCGTCCTGAAACCGCTGGGTCGCGCGCCGGGCCTCGAGATCCGTCGAAGGTGGGGTCAGCCGGTGCGGAACGTCCGGGCGATGCCGATCAACAGGTCGCCGAGGTCGAGGAGGCGCGCGACGTAGGCGTCGTAGGCGACGAAGCCCTTGTCGTCGGCGCGGCCGAAGCCGCGCTCGAGGCTGGAGACGAGGGCGTTCAACCGGCGGCGGTGCAGGCCGGTGGCGCGCTGGACCGGATCCGAGACGATCCCGGCGAAGGCGGTAGCGAGAGCGGCGACGCCGAGGACACCGGCGGTCGCGCCGGCGACGAGGAAGGGCGAGGCCTGGGCCGGAAAGAAGCCGTACCAGAGGGCACCCGCCGAGGCGCCGAACGGGAAGCTCGCGATCGCCGTGCTCTGGGCGAGCGTCCCGGCGATGATCGGGCCGAGGGCAATCGCCCCGGGCGTGGCCTTCTGGAAGGCGATGGCGCCGGTTCCGAGGGCAATCAGGCCGGTGGTGATCTCGGCGGCCGCTGCGCGGGTGCCGGCATAGCCGCTGAGGGCTTCGGCCAGGCGACGGCGGAACTCGGGATCGTCCTGGTGGGTGGCGGCCGTCTTGCCGGCTTCGAGCAGGATCGACTGGATTCGCGGGTGGGCGAGGATCGCCTCGGCGAGGCCGTCGGCTGTCGCGACCCGATCGCCGTCGCGGCAGGGGAGGCGCAGGAGATCGGTCATTATGCGCCAGCGCAGCTCCCGCGCGACCGCGGTGTCGAGGAAAAGCTCGCGGTCGAGGGCCCGCGCGGCTCGCGGGCTGCCCAGCCGGCGTGCCGCGCCGGAACCTAGACGCAGCGCCAGCTGCGGCACGGCGAGCGCCACGTTGGCCGGCGCCTTCAGCAGGTCCCAGCCGACCGCGTGGGCATGCAGCCGGGCCGAACCGACGAGCGAGAAGTTGGCGTCGACGAACGAGTCGATCCGCCCGCGGCAACCCTCGAAATAGGCGTGCGCCGCGTCGGCGACGATGGCGCCGGCTTCGTCGCGACCGAAGGCGTTGTCGTCCAGCACCGAGTCCATCCGCTCATTCCCCGTCGAACAGATGGGGGTCGATCGCGCTGGCTCAAGGGCGACGGGGTGTCGAACGCTCGCGGCAGCAATGCGTGCGCTGAGCTCGGCGGGCTCCGCAGGGCGAAAGAGCGTGCTGCGTGCCGGGGGTAAGCGGGGCGCGGGGAAGGCCGCTACTGCACCACGAACTCGGCGTGGAGCGCGCCGGCGGCCTTAATCGACTTCAGGATGTCGATCATGTCCCGGGCGGAGACCCCGAGGGCGTTGAGGCCGGCGACCACCTCGGGGAGGGAGACCGAGTTGTCAACGACGGCGAGGCCGTGGCCGGGGTCTTGGGTGATGCTCGCGTCGGTGCGTGGGATGACGACGGTCTGGCCGTCGGCGAAGGGGTTGGGCTGGACGACGAGCGGGGTCTCCTCGACCCGCAGCGTCAGGTTGCCCTGGGTGACCGCGACGCGGCTGATCCGGACGTCGTCGCCGAGGATGATGGTTCCCGAGCGCTGGTCGACGACGACGCGCGCCTTGGTCGAGGTGTCGACCTCGATGTTCTCGATCGAGGCCATCAGCCGCGCCGGCTCGTCGATGCCATAGCCGGCGAGGTCGAGCCTCACCGTGCCCGAGTCGACCATCCGCGCGACCTTGTGGCCGAGATCCTGGTTGATCGCCGCCTCGATGCGGGCGGCGGTGGTAAAGTCGGGATTGCGCAAGGCGAGCCGCATCTCGCGCACCTGGGTGAAGTCGAAGGCGACCTCGCGCTCGACGCGGGCGCCCGACGGGATCAGGCCGGAGGTCGGCACGCCCTGGGTGACGCTTTCGGCCTGGCCCTCGGCGACGATGCCGCCGGCGATGATCGAGCCCTGCGCGACGGCGTAGATCTGGCCGTCGGCGGCGTTGAGCGGCGTCATGACGAGCGTCCCGCCGAGCAGGCTCTTCGCGTCGCCGATCGCCGATACGGTGACGTCGATCTGCGAGCCGGCGCGGGCGAAGGGCGGCAGCGCGGCGGTGACGAGGACGGCGGCGACGTTGCGGGCGCGGATCTGCTCGCCGGTGACGTTGACCCCGAGCCGCTCGAGCAGGTTGACGATGGCGTCCTCGGTGAAGGGCGAGTTGCGCAAGCTGTCGCCACTATTGTTCAGGCCGACGACGAGGCCGTAGCCGAGCAGGTCGTTGCCGCGCACCCCGTCGACCTCGACCAGGTCCTTGATCCGGGCCGGCGACGCCTCGCTCGGAGCGAGGATACCGCCGAACCAGAGCAGCAGCAGGACGAGGGGGAGCAGGCGGAGCGGCATCGGTCAGCGCATGTAGTTGAGGAAGTGGAGCGTCGAGAGACGCGCCGTGACGGTGTAGACCGACTGCAGCTGGTCCTGCAGCGTCTGGTAGGCCGAGGCGGACTCGAGTGGATCGGTGGCGACGATCCTGGTCCGGGCGAGGTCGAGGGTCTCGCGCTCGGACGTCCGCTCCGCCTTGCCGCGCTCGACCGCCTCCTGCTTGACGCCCACTTCGGCACGCAGGTCGAGGACGCCCTCCCGGGCGGCGATCATCTCGGCGCCGGCAGTGCCGAGCAGCGCCATCTGCTCGCCCTGGCTGCCGGTGAAGGCCCCGTCGGCGACCACCGCCGCCTTGGCCTGCGCCTTCAGGACGGCGACGAGCCGGTCGTCCTCGGCGCGCACGCCGTAGTCGACCTGCTGGCCCTCGCCGACCTGCACCGGCGTCAGGTCGGCGCCGGCGCCGAGGTAGCCGGTGGCGTAGAAGGCGCCCGGCGGCGACTTCGAGAAATAGGCGTCGATGGCGGCAGAGGCGCCGGCGGCGGTGGTGGTGCCGGCGACCAGCGCGTCGATCTGCGCGAGGATGTCGGCCCCAGGCGCAAGCGCCGCCTTGTCGGTGGCGGTGCCCGCGAAGAGCGACTGCCCGGCGACCTGGGCATTGAGCGTGCCGATGTTGGCGAGGAAGTTCCCGCGCGCGGTGCTGGCGTGCAGTCTGGCGGTCGAGTAGTCGCCCTGGCCGACCGCCTGGGAGAGATCGAGCGAGAGATCCTGCACCGATCCAAGCACCCGGCCGAGGCTCTCCTGCATCACGTCGAGCCGCGTCTCGGTCAGCGAGATGTTCTGCGAGAAGACCGCGTTGCGATCAAGCGAGCGCTCGAGGGCGAAGAGCCGGGTCAGGTTGCCGCCGGTGGCGTCGTAGCGGCTGGCCTTGAGGTTGGTCGCGAGTTCCTGGCCAGCGACGTCGAGCTTGTTGCGGGTCTCGATGGCCTGCTTCTGCAGCATCTGCAGGCGCGCGAGGTCGGATCCGCCGGTAACGCGCATCGTCAGTTCTCCAAGAGCAGCTTCATCAGGTCGTCGATGACCGAAAGCACGTGGGCGTTGGCGGCATAGGCCTGCTCGACCAGGGTCAGCGACTGCAGCTCGGTGTCGGTGTCGACGCCCGTCTCGCTCGTCTCCTGTTCGGCGAGCGCCGACTGGCGGGCGGTCAGGTGGGCCCTGTCGTCGTCGCTGCGTGCGCCGCGGCCGGCGAAGAACGAGGCGATCTCGGAGGCCATGGTGGCGCTGCCGGCCTTGGCGTTCTGCGAGACGAAGCCGGTCGGGTCGCGCGTCGTGGCCATCGCGTCGGTCAGCGACTGGAGGATCGCACCGTTGCCGGTGTTGCCGGGGGCGGTGGCCGACAGCCCGTCGCGCAGCCGCCAGACCGCGCCGCCGGCCTCGGAAGGATCGACGGCGGCATTGACCTCGATACGTCCGGCGAGGCCGGTCAGGCCCCCGGCGCCCAGGTCGACGAAGAGGCCCTCGCCGGAGGCATCGAGGGCCGACGCCGGCATCAGGTCGCGGAAGCGCTCGATCAGGTCGTTGGCGTAGCGGTCGACCTCGGCGTTGAACTCGGGGGCAACCTTGTCGCGGACCTCGAAAAGCGCCCCGAGCGAGCCGCCGTCGAAGAGGCCCGAGCCGCTGCCGGCGGTGACCGCGATAGGTCCCGTGGAAGCGTTCTGGTCCTGTGCGAGGCCGCTCAGTCCCGCGCCGAAGGTCATGTCGGCGGTGACGCTGTTGGCGGCGGGGGTGAACTTCAGCGCGTAGACGCGGCCGTCGAGCAGGACGCCGCCGTTCGCCGAGTAGATCGCCAGCTGGTCGCCGTCGCGCTTCACGGTCTTGATCGGGACGATCGAGGAGATCGAGTCGATGAGCTGGCCGCGCTGATCCTGCAGGCCGGTGACGTCGACGCCCTGCGGCGCCAGCGTCGCGATCTTCTTGTTGATGTCGGCGATCGCGTTGAGCGCGTCATTCACCCGGTTGACCTGGCGACCGATCTCGGCGTCGGCCTCGGTGCGGACGTGGGCGGTCGCGTCGGAGATGCGATTGAGCGAGGCGGCGAGGTCCTTCGCCGCGGCCACCGCGTTCGTCAGCACGGTCGTCGACTGCGGCGAGGCGGTCGCGGACATCAGCGCAGTCTCGAGCTTCGTCGCCAGCGTCGAGAGGCCGCTGTCGCTGCCGGGCTCGCCGATTGCTGACATCAGCCGCTCGTAGGTGTCCGAGCGGGTGCCCGTCGCGCCAAGAGCCGCATCCATGCCGCGTCGCTCGGACGTCAGATAGGCGTTCTCGGCGCGGGTGGTACCGACGACACGCACGCCGGTGCCATAGCCGCCGAGGGTGAGCGAGGAGAGCTCGGTCGAGCGCTTCGCGTAGCCCTCGGTCATGGCGTTCGCCACGTTGTTCGAGATGGTGTCGGCCAGCCGCGACGAGGCGGCGAGTCCGGAGGCGGCGTTCTGCAGCGCGTTCGAGATGCTCATCTTATCCGCCTCTGGTCAGTGGGCTCAGCGCTTCAGGTTGGTGGTTTCCTGCAGCATCTCGTCGACGGTCTGGATGATCTTGGCGTTCGACGAGTAGGCGCGCTGGGTCTGGATGAGCTGGGTGAGCTCGTCGGCGATGTCGGTGGTCGAGGTCTCGCGCGCGAAGCCCTCGGTGGCGCCGACGGGCCCCGTGCCCGCATCCCAGAGGAACATGTTGCCCGACGATGGCGAGAGCGCGAAGCACTGGTTGTCGAGGACCGTCAGCCCGTCGGGGTTCGGCACGTCGGCCACAGGGACCTGGTAGAGGACCTTGGAGAAGCCGGTCGAATAGGTGGCCGACAGATTGCCGTTCGCGTCGATCGAGAGGCCGGTGAAGGTGCCTGCCGCGTTGCCGTCGTGGCTGACGCCCGACGACGAGAAGGTCGAGGCGGTCTGGGTCAGGTGGTTGGCGACCGTCGGATCGGTCGAGCCCATCGCCATGGTGATGGTCTGTCCGCCCCCGAGGCCGAGCGCGAGGTTGCCGGTTGCGGAATCCCAGGTACCGGCAAGGCCGCCGGTGAAGCTCGCGAGGCCGCCCGCGTTCGGCGGCGCGTCGTTGAAGGTCAGGGTGCCGGTGCCGAGAGAGGTGCCGCTGGCGTTGTCGGTGATCTCCATCGTCCACTGGTTGCTGCGGCCGGTCGCCGGAACGGTGGGGGTCAGTGTCACGGACAGCGTCTGCGCGGCGCCGACGTTGTCGTAGTACTGGATCGTCACGGTGCGCGCGTCGCCACTGGCGCCGGCGGTCACGTCGTCGGTCGGGAGGTTGACGTTCAGCCCGATGTTGGCGGTCGGCTCCATGGCTACGGCCGACGTGTTGATGTGCACCGGCACCAGCCCGTTCGAGGTGTCGCGGGGCTGCTGGGCGACCTTGCCGTTGTTGTCGGCCGGCCAGCCGAGCAGGGTCAGGCCCGAGTCGGTGGTCAGGAAGCCGTCCTTGTCGGTCTTGAACGATCCGGTCGAGGTCAGCATGAACGGGAGGTCGGCCGCAGTCTTGGCAGTCGAGACCGCCGAGGTCGAGGTCACCGGCAGGAAGCCGCGGCCGGTGATGGCGATGTCGGTCGAGTTCGAGGTCGATACGAGCTGCCCCTTGGCGTCCACGTCCCAGATAGCCCCGGTCCGCACTCCGCCGGCGTTGAACCAGCGGCCGCCGCCGACGGTGTTGGGCGACTTCGAGTCGCTGATCGCGATCGAGGAGAAGTCCACATCCGCGCGCTTGTAGCCGTAGGTCTGGGAGTTCGCGATGTTGTCGGAGATCGTCGCGAGCTTGTTGGCGTTGGCGTTCAGACCGGACACGCCGGCGTTCAGCGACGAGGAGATACCCATACTCGATCCTTTGTCCGTGGGGGGCGTGTCCGCCGCATCCATCGCAACCGCGGCTTAAGAAGCCGCTAACGCGCGTCCCGAGGGCCTTGCCCGGACCGGCGGACCGGATATCGTGTCGCGATCACGTCCGTTTGGGGGGCCGCCATGCATCGAACCATCGTTCTCGCGGCGACCGCCGCGCTCGCCATGCTGTCGGCGCCGCTCGCGGACGCCTGCACCCGCATCCTCTGGAACGACAACGACCTCGCAGTGATTGTCGGACGGACGATGGACTGGCCCGAGTCGACCGATCCGATCCTTACCGTCTTCCCGCGCGGCATGGACCGCGACGGCGGCAAGGCTGGCCCCGAGGTCGTCGTCGCCGACAACCCGGCGCACTGGACCTCGAAGTACGGCAGCATCGCGGTGCAGATCTACGGCATCGGCACCGCCGACGGCATGAACGAGAAGGGCCTCGCCGCCCACATGCTCTACCTCAATGCCGCCGATTTCGGGGAGCGCGATGTCGCCAAGCCCGGGCTGCAGGCCGGGCTCTGGGCGCAGTACGTGCTCGACAATGCCGCCACCGTCGCCGAGGCGCTCGAGCTCCTCGAGCACGTGCAGGTGGTCCGCGTCAGCGCGCAGGGACACGACGCCAACGTGCACCTCGCGATGGAGGACGCCACCGGCGACTCCGCGATCATCGAGTACATCGACGGCAAGCCGGTGATCCACCACGGACGCGACTACCGGATCATGACCAACGACCCGACCTACGACGAGCAGCTCGCCCTCCTCGCCAGGCAGGACTTCTCCAAGCCCGCGAGCGACATGCCGCTGCCCGGCAACGTCAACCCCGTCGACCGCTTCCAGCGCGCCGCTTACTACCTCGCGCTGCTGCCGAAGCCTGCGAGCGAGCGCGAGGCAGCCGCCGGCATCCTTGCCATCGCTCGCAACGTCTCGGTGCCCTTCGGCGCGCCCTACAAGGGCTTCGGCATCTACAACACCGAGTACCGCACCGTCGCCGACCTCACCGCCAGGCGCTATTTTTTCGAGCTCTCGAACGCGCCGAGCCTCCTCTGGGTCGATCTCACCGCGATGAACCTCGATGCCGGCCAGCCCGTCCGCACCCTGAACCCCGACGACCTCAATCTCGCCGGCAACGTACTCGCCGCCTTTACCCCAGCGCCCGCGCCTTTCTGAGACCTCCGCGCAAGTCGGTTTCCAAAGGGCCGGCGCACCGGCCCTTGGGCAGCCCTTTCCAAATGGTGAACTGCCGGCAGGATTATCATTTTATAACAAGAAGTTGAAGTGAGCGCGGCTTGCGTTGCCTAGCCTGCGTCGGCGTCGGGCGTTCGCAACGCGTCAGCGACAGCTGCGGCCCCGCCCGTCGGTCCTCACTCCTCGAACTTCCTCAGCAGCGTGATCTCGATGCGGCGGTTGCGCGGGTCGTGGCGGTCGTCGGTGACCGGGCTGCGGTCGGCCTTGCCGGTGACGCGGGCGACGCGGGCATCGGCGACGCCGGCGGCCGAGAGGAGCGTGCGAGCGAGCTGGGCGCGGTCGGAAGACAGCTGCCACGGGTCCGGGCCGGCGCGGCCGACGTCGCCGGCCGCGAGATGGCCGGTGACGGCGACCGGGTTCACCGTGTGCGAGAGCACCCGGCCGATCATCCGGACGAGCTGGTCGAAGATCGGGTTCGCCTCGGCCGTCGCGCCGTCGAAGAGCGGCGAGCCCGGGATGTCGAAGACCTCGATGATGAGCCCCTCGTCGGTCACGCGGGTGCGGATGTGCTCGAGCAGCGGATCGGCCTGTATCGCGTCGCCCGAGCCACCGAGGAGCTCCTGCTCGACCTTGTAGAGGCTCTCGTCGGGAGTCCCCGGGACGTCCGTCTTATTCGGGTCGCCCTTCTGCCCGGTCTCGTCCTGCGACAGTACGTCCTGGCTGAACATCGAGTCGCCGTCGAACGGGCCGTCGCCACCGCTGCGGCTTTCGCTGAGCGGAATCGTCGGGCTGAAATAGTCGGCGAGGCCGAGCCTTGTCTGCTGGTCCGTGACGCTCAGGAGCCACATCAGGAGAAAGAAGGCCATCATCGCCGTCACGAAGTCGGCGTAGGCGACTTTCCACGCGCCGCCGTGGTGGCCGCCGGCCACCACGATCTTCCGCTTGACGATGACGATATTCCCGCCCTTGCGATCCATTTCCCGACCCCCCGGTTCCCGTGCCGAAATAGCCCGCCAATCTTGAAGCCGAGGTTAGCGGCAGCACGGGGAAACCGGGAGATTTCCTACGTTTGCGCGCACTCCGTTCAGACTTTGGCAAGGATTGCCGCCGAAATTCCTGCGTATCCCTCCCCCGGAGCGCCACCCGCATGCCCGGCTCGGCCAGCGTCCTCTCCCAGAAGCTGCGGCACGGCGGCGTCGCGCGCTCACCGCTCGCCGACACCGACCTGCTCGGCGAGACCTTCGCACGGGGGGTGGAGGATCGGCTCAGGCCGATGGTCAAGACGATGATCGGCACCAACGCCGGGCCGGCGCGGGTCACCAGGCTCGCCGACGCCATCGCCGCCCTCACCGGCCCCTCGATGCTGGCGGTGGTCGAGGTCGAGGACGCGGACACGCCCGGACTGATCGCGCTCGGGTCGGACCTCGCCTATCATCT
Source organism: Amaricoccus sp. (assembly GCA_046348915.1). Lineage (GTDB taxonomy): Bacteria > Pseudomonadota > Alphaproteobacteria > Rhodobacterales > Rhodobacteraceae > Amaricoccus. Next base: position 164,845 of record JAXMDH010000017.1, on the reverse strand, counting down.
AGTCGACCTGACCCTCGGCGGCGACCCGGTGCAGGCGCCCGAGCCGGTCGCGCGGCCGCTGACCGCCATCGACATGGCGCTTGGCCGCCTCCACCTCGACGCGATCCTCGCCGCCTTCGCGCACGCGATCGGCGCCAATCTCGGCCGCCCGCTGACCAAGGGGCTGGCGATCCGAGACCTGCGGCAGAACCTCGCGCAGCTGCGGCTCGCCCCCGACTACATCGACGTGATGGTCTTCGGCATGGACCTGTCGCTCGGCGAGGCCGGCCGTCGCGGACGCTTCGCCCTGATCCTGCCGCTGTCGGCGCTCGACGTGATCCGCGCCTCGGTGCAGGCGAGAAACGTGCAGGCGGCGCGCGACCGCCCGAACGACCTCTGGAAGACGCTGATGCGGCGTGCCGCCGCCAGCGCGCCGGTGCGGGTCGATGCGGTGCTGCACCGGCAGACCCTAAGCCTCGCGGCGCTGCAGGGGCTGCAGGTCGGGCAGGTGGTCGAGGTCCCGCGCCAATCCGTCGAGCAGATCGAGCTCGCCATCGCCCAGCCCGGTGGCAGGACCGCCGTCCTTGCGATGGGTCGCCTCGGCGCCTACCAGGACCGCAAGGTCATCAAGCTCTCCGCCACGCCCGACCGCCGCGTGGTCACCCACATCGAGCGTGCGCTCCGCCCCGTGGCACCGAGCGGGCCGGCGTCCGCCCCGGAAACCCCTTCCGAGCCGGCTGCCGTCGCGCCGGCTGCGGCTGGCGTCCGCTGACCGGCAGGGTTTCGCCACCCGCGCTGGTAGCAAGTTTTATCAAGTACAATCAATGCGATTGACCGATCGGTCCTGTTGCCGCCACTGGCGGCAGCAGGGCCGGTCGGCTAGGATGAGCGCCGGTCGGGTGGGAGCGAAGCCGATGACGAACCTGGTGCAGCAGCGGGATCCGGTCCCGGCCGCGGAGCTCGTCGCCGAGGTCTTAGACCCGGTGGCGCTGGAGGCCCGGTTGGTCGACGCGCGCGCCCGTCGTGCCCGGGCGCTGGCGGGGAAGACGGCAGGGATGCCGCCGATGCCGCCGATCCGTGCAACGGACGCATCGCGACCGCGGGACCGGTTCCTAGCGGGCCTCGCGGTCGGCGTGGCAACGGCGGCGGTTGCCGCAGCACTCCTGCAGGCCAGCGTGCTTCCCAGTCTGCCACCGGGACCAGCGCCGTCGGTACCCTACGTCGTCGGGCGGCTCGAGGTGGGAATGGCCGCCGGGCCGCTCCCCTCGTCGCCAGTGACACCGGTGCCAGTGACGGTCTGGTCGATGCCTATGCTCGTGCCGCCCCCCGCCGAAGTGGCCGTTCGCACCGACGCGCTTTGGCCCGCGTCCCGGGCGCGCACTGGCGTGTCGTCGGCGCTGCTCGCCGAGGCGTCGGTTCCGGATGCGGATGGACGGGATGCAGTCGCGCCGCGGCGGTCTGAGCCGGCGGCCTCGTCGTCCGGGCTCGACGTCGAGCCGCGGGAGCAGGCGCACGCCCGGCTCGGTGCGGTGGACGGACCCGCGCCCACCCTGGTTTCGCAACCCGCACGGTCGGCGGCGCGGTCCACCGGGGTGCGACCGGGAGCGGCCGTGCGGAAGCCATCCGCGCCGACGCAGCAGAACGGCGCGGTGGCGCCCAGGTCGGGCCGGGCGTCGAACCGGCCGACGGCCGCCCATCCGATGCAGCCCGACAAACCTGGCCGGCCGGTGGGGAGCCATGGACCCGCGGTCGCCGGCAAGGGTCCCGGAGGACCGAGTGCCGCACCGGGACGCGGCGGGCACACCGCTTCAGCCGGGCCGTCCGCCAGCGGCAGGGGATCGCCGGGCGGCCCCGGGCACGGGGAGGCGCGTGGCGGCTCCGGCCCGGGCGGGGGAGGCGGCGGCAGGGGCCACCGCTAGACGCGCGGCCGGCTATTCGCGGAGCTCGCTCCAGCAGGGCAGCAGATTTCCGGGTGCCGGTCGGGCCGCGTGGACGCCGCGGGCGATCGCGCGGGTGAGGCAGAGCGCCGCGGCGTGGGCGAGAACGAGGGCCTCGAGGGCCGGCGCCGGCCCGGGCGGGCGGGCAGCGGTCGAGACCGCGAATACGAGATCGCCGTCAAAAGGGGTATGCGCCGGGTAGATCGCGCGGGCGAGCCCGCCGTGGGCTACCTCGGCGAGCCGCCGGGCGGCGGCCTTGTCGAGGGCGACATCGGTGGCGATGATGGCGAGCGTCGTATTGGCGCCGGGGCCGCCGGGGCCGGGCTTCTGCGGCCGCGGGGTAGTTGCGTCCACGCGGACCGTGGGGATGTCGGTGCCGCCGAACTCCTCGGCTATCTCGAACATGCCGGCCCAGAAGGCGCGGGTGCCCGGGATGAGCACGCTGCCGAAGGCGTTGACCGCGACGAGCGCGCCCACCGTTGCGCCGTCCTCGGTAACGAGCGAGGCGGAGCCGAGGCCGCCCATCACCGTCGCCGTCATCGCGCCAGTGCCCGCGCCGGTCGAGCCGAGCTCGAAGTCCTCGGCGGCGGCGTCGAACGCGGCGGCGCCGAGGGCGCGATAGGGGTTCGCGTCCCAGACCTTGTCGCCGCCGTTCGCCAGGTCGAAGAGGATTGCCGCGGGCACGATCGGGACGTTCGGGACGCCGGGGCGGCCGACCCCGAAGCCGCGGCCGCGAGCGTGCAGCCGGTCGACGACGCCCGAGGCGGCGTCGAGACCGAAGGCGGAGCCGCCGGAGAGCACCAGCGCGTCGACCTCGGCGACGAGGCGGCCGGGGGCAAGCAGGTCGGTCTCGCGGGTCCCGGGGGCGCCTCCGCGGACGTCGACGCCGGCCGTGAACGGGCGGTCGGCGACGAGGACGGTGGTGCCCGATTTGAGGCGCGGGTCGGTGGCGTTGCCGACGCGCAGACCGGGAACGTCGGTAATCAGGTTACGGGTGCCCGGGCGCATCATGGCGGGGCTCAGATGCAGCGGCCGCCGTCGACCTCGAGGGCGACGCCGGTCAGCAGCGACGCCTCGTCGGAACAGAGAAAGGCGGCGGCGTTGCCGAGGTCCCCGGGCGTCGAGAAGCGGCCGAGCGGGATGGTGGCGAGGAACTTCGCGCGCATCTCGGGGGTGTCCTCGCCCATGAAGGATCTCAGCAACGGGGTCTCTCCGGCGACGGGGCAGAGCGCATTGACGCGGATGCCGAAGGGCGCGAGCTCGACCGCCATTGCCTTGGTGGCGGTGATCACCCAGCCCTTGGAGGCGTTGTACCACGAGAGCCGCGGGCGCGGGCTGATGCCGGCGGTCGAGGCGGTGTTGAGTATGACGCCGGCGCCGCGCGCCTTCATCGCCGGCACGAAGCGGCGGGCGGCCAGGTAGATCGACTTGGCGTTGATGGCGAGCACCCGATCGAAGTCGGCTTCGGAGACGTCCTCGAGCGCGGCCGGCAGGTGGGTGATACCGGCGTTGTTGACGAGCACGTCCAGCCGGCCGAAGGCTGCCGCTGCGGCCGCCGCCATCGCCTCGACACCCTCGGCGCGCGAGACGTCGGCGGCGACGGCATGGGCGCACAGCTCGGCGGCCAGCGCCTCGGCGGCGGAGCCGTCGAGGTCGGCGATCAGCACCTCGGCGCCCTCCGCGCGGAACTTGCGCGCGATCCCGGCGCCGAAACCCGAGGCGCCGCCGGTCACGAGCGCGGTCTTGCCTGCGAGGCGCATGCATCGTTCCTCCCGCGGCCCAGCTTGTCCCGCCGCGACCGGCGGCGCAACCAGTCTGGTCGAACCTGGCCGCTGCTGCGGAGGCGCGCTTCGCGGGGAGTTTGAGGCAAGAGGAAGGCTGGAGCGGCATCGGTAAGCGAAGGATTTGACCGAAAGGCGCGGGGTGTTTGGCGCGAATGTTGTGGAGAATGCCGGCGGCGGCTTAACCGTTGCGGAGGCGGCGGGCGCTTAGGGTGGCACGGTCATGGCCAGCAAAGTCCGTCCCTCGGCGACTCCCGACCGCCTGTTCGCGCGGGCGACGGCGCTCGCGCTGGCGGCGGGGCTCGCGACGCTGGCTGCGACCGGCGCCGTCCTCTGGCGCGCCGGCGAGGGGCAGGCGCGGGCGACGGCGCTCGCTCTGGCGGCGGCCGACGAGGCGGCGGCGGCGCGGTCGGTGACGGCGGCGCTGGAGCGACTGGCGGTCGCCGACGGCGTGCCGGCGCGGGCGGACGCGACCCGCTTTGTCTGGGCGCTCGACCGGCTGCAGGACCTCGATGACCGGCGGATCGCGCTGACCCCGGGGCTGGCGGCGGCCGAGGGCCCGATCGGTGCGGCTGCGGCGGCGGCGCATGCCGGAGGCGCGCCGGCCGGGGCGAGCGCCGAGGCGCTGAAGGGCGATTTCGAGAGCCGGATCGTGCCGCAGCTCGACCTGATCGCGACCCGCAGCCGGACCGCGGCCGATGCGTCCGCCCGGCAGGCGCGGGCCACGGTCGTGGGGACGCTCGCAGTGGAGCTGTTGGTGGCGGCGATCGTCTTCGCCGCCTTCGTGCTGCCGGCGCGGCGGCGGATCGACGCCTGGGTGACGCGCACCGCGGCGGCGGAGCGCGAGAGCCGGTTCCGGCTGCTGCACGACCCGCTTACGGGCATGCCGAACGCCGCCTACCTGCAGGCCTATCTCGCGCGGATCGCTGCGGCAGCGGGGCGGGCGGCGCGTCAGACCGCGGTGATCCGGGTCGACCTCGACCGCTTCCGTGCGCTGCGCGAGGCGCTGGGGCAGGATACCTGTGACGAGGTGCTGCGAATTGCCGGGCAGCGGATCCGGAAGTCGCTGCGCGGCGGCGACTTCGCCGCGCACCTTGGCCAGGACGACTTCGCGATCGTGGCGCCCGAGCTCGAGAGCGAAGGCGACGTCGCGCGGATCGCGGCGCGGGTGCAGGCGGCGCTGTCGAAGCCGTTCTCGATCCGCGGCGGGGCGCGGCAGGTGACCTGCACCGTCGGCGTGACGCTGCTGTCCGACGACCGGGCCGAGCCCGAGCGCATGCTTGCCAACGCCGAGATCGCGCTCGCGGCCGCGCAGGCTGCAGGACCGGGGAGCGTCCGCTACTTCCGCGAGGACCTGCGGCTCGCGGTCGAGCGACGCGAGGCGCTGTTCGCCGAGCTATTGCACGGGCTCGACGCCGGCGAGATCGTGCCGCACTTCCAGCCGCAGCTCGATCTCGCGTCGGGCGGTTTCGCCGGGTTCGAGGCCCTGGCGCGCTGGCAGCATCCGGTGCACGGGCTCCTGGAGCCGCAGGCCTTCCTCGACTTCGCCGAGCAGACCGACCTCAGCGAGCGGATCGGCGAGCAGGTGCTGAGCCGGACGCTCGAGGCGCTGCGATCTTGGGATGCGGCAGGGCTCGCGGTTCCCCGGGTCGGGGTGAACTTCGCGCTGGCGGAGCTCCGGAACCCGCGGCTGATCGAGCGGATCAAGTGGGAGGCGGAGCGTTTCGGCGTCGAGCCCGACCGGATCGCGATCGAGGTGCTCGAGACGGTGCTGATCAAGAGCGACGCCGACATCGTGGTGAGGAACCTGCGCGGGCTCGCCTCGGCGGGATTTCACGTCGAGCTCGACGACTTCGGCACCGGGCACGCCTCGATCGCGAACCTCAGGCGGTTCATGGTCAACCGGATCAAGATCGACCGCAGCTTCGTTGCCGGAATCGAGGCGAGCGAGGAACTCCGGACACTGACCGCCTCGATGATCGCCATGGCCCGCGCGCTCGGCATCGCGACCTTGGCCGAGGGCGTCGAGACGGAGGCGGCGCGGGCGACGCTGGCCGATCTCGGTTGCGGACAGTACCAAGGCTATCTCGCGGCGCGGCCGATGGGCTTTGCGGAGACGCTGCCGTGGCTCGGGGCCTGCGCGGCCGCGACCGCCGGCGGGGCGGCCGGAGGCGACCCGATTACGCCTTGACCTTTGACCCTCCCGGCTGTTGAACCCCGGTCAGCCAAAATCAAGGTCTGACCGGAGTCGCCGATGGACGACCAGAGCCGGAATCTCATCCTCGCGACGGCGCTGAGCTTCCTGGTGATCCTCGCCTGGTTCCTCGTCGGGCCGATGCTGTTCCCGAACGCCTTCCCGCCGCCGACCGAGCAGACGGCGACGGCGCCGGCCGGACAGGCGCCAGCCGACCAGGCTGCGACCGGGGCGCCGGCCGAGACGGGCGCGGCGACGGCCCCCGGCCTGACCGCACCGGAGCTCAAGTCGCGCGACGCGGCGCTGGCGCTGACCCAGCGCGTGCAGATCCGGACGCCTCGGCTCGAGGGATCGCTGTCCCTGACCGGTGGGCGGATCGACGACCTCAAGCTCACCAACTACACAGAGACGATCAAGCCGGACTCGCCGATCGTGACTCTGCTGACCCCGGCGGGGGCCGCCGAGGCGTATTATTCGGTGTTCGGCTGGGCGCCGGCGGGTACGCTGACCCAGGCCGACGTGCCCGGGGCGAACACGCCCTGGACGATCGAGTCGGGGGACACGCTGACCGACAAGGCGCCGGTGACGCTGCGCTGGGACAACGGCAAGGGGCTGATCTTCCGCCAGACCTACGCGGTCGACGAGAACTACATGTTCACCCTCACCCAGAGCGTCGAGAACAATACCGGCGCGGAGGTGCGGGTCCAGCCCTACGGCACGATCGCGCGATACGGCAAGCCCTCGAACCTGAAGAACTTCTACATCCTGCACGAGGGGGCGATCCGCATGGCGGACGGCAACCTCGAGGAGCTGAAGTACAAGGCGATGGCGGGCCTGCCGGTGCTGGCCGACGAGGGCGGCGTGCCGGCCGAGGTGACGCAGGTCAAGGAGAACGGCTGGATCGGCATCACCGACCACTACTGGATGACGACGCTGACCCCGCCGTCGGGGCAGGCCTTCACCCAGGTGGTGAAATACACGCCGGCAACCGACATCTACCAGACGGACGCCCGGCTGCCGGTCGTGGCGGTGCCCGCGGGTGGCAAGCAGGAGGTGACGAGCGGGCTCTTCGCCGGGGCGAAGGTCTGGTCGATCCTGCGCGACTACCAGGACACGAAGCCGATTAAGGGCTTCGTGGACGCGATCGACTGGGGCTGGTTCTTCTTCCTCACGAAGCCGATCTTCCGCGTCCTGCACGAGATGCACAAGCTGATCGGCAACATGGGCATCGCGATCATCGGGCTCACGTTCATAATCAAGCTCATCCTCTTCCCGCTCGCCTACAAGTCCTACGTCTCGATGTCGAAGATGAAGGCGCTGCAGCCGGAGATGGAAAAGCTGAAGGCTGCGGCCGGTGACGACCGGGTGAAGATGCAGCAGGAGATGATGGCGCTCTACAAGCGGGAGCGGGTGAACCCCGCCGCCGGGTGCCTGCCGATCGTCCTGCAGATTCCGATCTTCTTCTCGCTCTACAAGGTGATCTTCGTCACCATCGAGCTCCGGCACGCGCCGTTCTTCGGCTGGATCCAGGACCTCTCGGCACCCGACCCGACCTCGATCCTGAACCTGTTCGGGCTGCTGCCCTTCGCGGCGCCTGGGCCGACCAGCGCACTCGGAATCCTGTCGATAGGGGTCTGGCCGATCATCCTCGGCGTATCGATGTGGCTGCAGCAGAAGCTGAACCCCGTGCCCGCCGACAAGACCCAGGCGATGATCTTCGCCTACATGCCATGGATCTTCATGTTCATGCTCGGGCATTTCGCGTCGGGGCTGGTGATCTACTGGGTGGCGAACAACACCATCACCTTCGCCCAGCAGTACGCGATCATGCGCAGCCAGGGGGTGAAGCCCGACGTCCTGTCGAACATTCTCGGGCCTCTGAAGCGGCTTCGGAAGGCCGGCTGATGCGGGTGGCGGCGCTCTGGCGCCACCCGATCAAGGGGCATGGCGTCGAGGCGGTCGACGCGGTGGACCTGGCGGCCGGCCGAACCATGCCCTGGGACCGGGTCTGGGCGATCGCGCACGAGGCAGCGCGGGTCTCGCCCGGGGCCTGGGCGCCGTGCCAGAATTTCGCACGCGGAGCGAAGTCGCCGGAGCTGATGGCGATCCGGGCCGAGGTCGACGAGGCGCGCGGGCGGGTGCGGCTGACGCACCCGCGGGCAGGAGCGATCGAGGTCGATCCCGACGATCCCGGGGACGCGGCGCGGCTGGTCGCCTGGGTGACGCCGCTGACAGCGCACGGGCGGGCGCTACCGGCGCGTGTGGTGCGGGCCGACATCGGCATGACCGACAGCGACTTTCCGTCGGTTTCGGTGTTGAACCGGGCGAGTCTCGATGCGCTCGGGGAACGGCTCGGCATGGAGCTGGCGATGGAGCGATTCCGCGGCAACGTCTGGCTCGAGGGGCTGGCGCCCTTCGAGGAATTCGCGCTGGTGGGCCGGAAGCTGCGCGTCGGCGGAGCGGTGCTGGCGGTGCGCGAGCCGATCACCCGGTGCGTGGCGACGGGGGTCGACCCTGCGACCGGGGTGAGCAACGCGGATACCTTGGGCGCGCTCGAGGCGGGCTGGGGGCACCGGGACTTCGGGGCTTATGGCGAGGTGGTCGAAGGCGGGCGGGTCGCGGTCGGGGACGCGGCGGTCGTGCTGTGAGCTTCGGGCTGGCTCCGGAGCCCGATGCTGCCGCGCTCGAGCGGGGGCGGCTGCTGTTCGCTGGGCCGTGCGACTTCGTGAAGGGGGTGGTGGACCTCGACGGGCTGCCACCGGCAGATCGGGTCGAGGTCTGCTTCGCAGGACGATCGAACGTCGGGAAGTCGAGCCTCATCAACGCGCTCGTGGGCCGGAAGGGACTGGCGCGGGCGTCGAACACGCCGGGGCGGACGCAGGAGATCAACTTCTTCGCGCTTGGACCCGCGCACTATCTGGTGGACCTGCCGGGATACGGCTTCGCCGAGGCGCCGAAGCCGGTGGTCGAGCGGTGGCAGGCGCTGCTCCGGGCGTACCTGGCGGGGCGGGTGACGCTCCGGCGGGCGTTCGTGCTGGTCGACGCGCGGCACGGCATCAAGCCGGTCGATGCTGAGATCATGCGGCTGCTCGACAGGGCGGCGGTGACGTTCCAGGTGGTGCTGACCAAGGCGGACAAGCCAGGGGCGGGGGCACTTGCGACAACGCTGGCGGGGCTCGGAGCGGCGCTCGCGAAGCATCCGGCGGCGTTTCCGGAGGTGCTGGCGACTTCGGCGGAGGCCGGGCTCGGGATCCCGGAGCTGCGGGCGACCATCGCCGCTATGGGTTGAGCTTGCGGGCACCACGCGCGGCCGCTAGGGCTGTCGCGGGGACAATCCTGGAGCGAACGACCGATGAAACGCGCCCTTCTCGCGACGCTGGTGGCAACGACACTTTCGACGGGGCCGGGGTTCGCCCAGACCGCAGCCCCGGCGACTCCGGCGGAACAGCCAATCCCGGTGCCGCAGCAGGCGCCGAAGGGGTCGTCGGGCGCCGGGTCGGACGCGGTCGGCAGCCTCGCCAGCGGCGGGCTGGCGCTGGTCGGGCTGGTGGTCGTGCTGCTGGTCGCGGGCGGGGTCGCGATCGCCAACTCCAACTGAGGCACGACCTGAGAAACTTCTGCGAAGTCGGCCGCCCATCCCATCGGTAAACGCCGCAATAACGCCGCAGAAGATATTGTGATGCTTCAATGGCTTGAAGAAGTGACCGCACGCGGTCGGCCGCAGCCGGACGCACAGCGCGACGTCCTGCCGAGGTCTTTCAGAAACGAGTGTGCTGGGCTGCGTAGGGGCTGATGAAACCGGCCTGCCGGGCGATGCCGATCGCCTCGTCGAGGGCGCCCTGGCTGGTGAAGGGCCCGATGTAGATCCGGCGGCCGAGGCCCAGGGCGCCGACACCGCGCGAGCGGTAGCCGAGGCCGCGGAAGAACTGCGTCGCGCGGCCCTCGTCGTAGATGCCGGTGACGATGCCGACGTGCAGCGCCGTCGGCCGGATCGCAGCGCCGCTGTCCCGGATGACGTGCGGCGAGAGTTGGTGCAGTAGCGCCGGCATGCCGTCGATGTCGCTCGACGTGGTCAGGCAGCCGTTGTTGATCAGCCCCTGCATCGGCCGGTTGAGCTCGGGCGGCTGCATGATCTGGAAGCCATCCCTGTTGTTCCAGTGATTGTTCGGATAGAGCCAGGCCGCGTTGTCGTACTGGTTGTAGAGTGCGAGGCAGGTCGCGACATCGCCGGTCGTCGCCGCCGCGAGCGGCGCGGCGAGCGTTCCGGCGAGGGCGGCGGCGAGGGCGAGGGGACGCATCAGATCATCCTTGCGGGATAGGGGGAGGCAAAGCCGGCGCGGACCGCAAGGTCGCGGGCCCGGTCGAGCGCGCCCTGCGTGGCGAAGGGTCCGATGTAGATACGCCGGCCGAGCGGGGCACTGCCGATGCTGCGGGCCTGGATCCCGTGCGCGGCGAAAAAGGCGCGGGCGCGCGCATCGTCCTCCATGCTGGTGACGACGCCGGCGTGCAGGCTGGTTGGCGCGATCGCCGCGCCGGAGTTGGCGATGGTGCCGGGTTCCACCTGCGCCATGCCGGCGAGCTCGGCGCTTGTGGTAATGCACCCGGCGTTGCGCACCAGCTGCGCCTGCGTCGCCACCGGCGGCTGCGCCACGCGATTCTGGTACCTGCTCTTGTTGTTGGGATAGAGCCACTGCAGCGTGTCGAACTGCTGGAACATGGCGACGCAGGTGGGGCCGTCGGCAGGTGCGGGTGCCGACCCCGCTGAGGCCGGCCCGGCAGCGAGGGCGGCAGAGGCAAGAAGAGAGGCGACTACTGCGGAAGAAAGCAGACGAGCACGCACGGTCATCGCTCCTTGTAGCGGGTATACACGACATGTATGGACCGCCGGCGCCGCTGCAAGTGGCGCGTAAGGAATCCGGCCGATGGACAAGCACGCTGCACAAACCCGTGACTGGATCGCAACGGCGCGCACGCTCTCCGAAGCGCTTCCGTACCTGCAGCGCTACGACGGCGCGACGATCGTCATCAAGCTCGGCGGGCACGCCATGGGCAGCGATCAGGGCATGGAGGAGTTCGCCCGCGACGTCGTGCTGATGAAGCAGTGCAACGTGAACCCGGTGGTGGTGCACGGCGGCGGCCCGATGATCAGCGACATGCTGAGGCGGCTCGACATCAAGTCCGAGTTCGTCAACGGCAAGCGGGTCAGCGACGCGGCCACCGTCGAGGTGGTCGAGATGGTGCTCTCGGGGCGGATCAACAAGCGAATCGTGCAGGCGATCAACGCCCAGGGCGGCAAGGCGGTCGGACTGTCGGGCAAGGACGCCAACCTGATGATCTGCGAGAAGGATCTCGCCGAGGGCGACCTCGGGCTGGTCGGGCGGCCGGTCGAGATGCACCCCGAGGTGTTGGCGCGCTTCCTCGGCTCCGACTTCATCCCGGTCGTGGCGCCGCTCGGGGCGGGCCGGAACGGCGAGACCTTCAACGTCAACGGCGACACGGCGGCCGGTGCGATCGCGGCGGCGATGCGGGCCGACCGGCTCCTGCTCCTGACCGACGTTGCCGGGGTCAAGGACGAGGGGGGCGCTGTCATGACGCAGCTGACCGCGGCTCGGGTGCGGGAGCTGACCGCGGCCGGGGTGATCTCGGGCGGGATGATCCCGAAGACGGTGACCGCGCTCGAGGCGATCGAGGGCGGTGTTCCCGCGGTGGTGATCCTCGACGGGCGGGCGCCGCACGCGGTGCTGCTCGAGCTTTTCACCTCACATGGCGCCGGTACGCTGATCCACGGCTGATGCTCGACGAGCTCGCGGCGCTGGCGCAGCCCTCGGGGCTCGGGGTCCTAGGGGCCTTCCATCCGGAGGCCGGCGACGGCGCGCCCGAAGGCTGCGGGACGCTGGCGCTGCTCGGGCCGGACGGCCCGGGGTTTTGGCCGGTGTTCGCGGCGAGCCCGGAGCGGCGCGACGGCCTTCCGCACCCGCTCGACCGCTGGTCGTTGCGCGTGGTGGGCGGGCTCGCGGCGGCGCTCGGCGCGCAGGCGCTCTTCCCGTTCGGCGGGCCGCCTTGGCAGCCCTTCACCGGCTGGGCGCGGCGGAGCGGGGCGGCCTGGCAATCGCCGGTCGGACTTCTGGTGCATGCCCGGCTCGGGCTCTGGGTGTCCTACCGTGGCGCCCTCGCCTTCAAGGCGCGGCTCGAGCTGCCGGCCGCCGCGGCGCGGCCTTGCGAGGCATGCGAGCGGCCTTGCCTGACCGCGTGTCCGGTGGGGGCGCTCGACGGCAAGGGCTACGACGTGGCGGCCTGCCACCGCTGGCTCGACACCGCCGCCGGGGCCGACTGCATGGAGCTCGGGTGCGCGGTACGCCGGGCCTGCCCGGTCGGGCAGGGGCTGCGGCAGGAGGTTCAGTCGGCCTTTTATATGACAGCCTTTCATGGCAGGTGAGGGCGATGCGACGTCTGATCCTGATGCGCCACGCCAAGTCGAGCTGGGAAGACCAGACCGTCCGCGACCTCGACCGGCCGCTGGCCAAGCGCGGCCGACGCGGCGCGGCGCTGGTCGGCGAGTGGCTGGCGCGGCGCGGCTATCGGCCCGACGCGGCGCTGGTCTCGACGGCGCGGCGGACGCAGGAGACCTGGGACCGGGTGGTGCGCGAGGCAGGCGCGGCGCCGACGCGCTACCTGCCCGAGATCTACCATGCGGGAGCGGAGCAGCTGCTCGAGGTGCTGCGCGCTGCACCCGACGTCGAGACCGTGCTGCTGCTCGGACATCAGCCTGGGATCGGCGCCTTCGCCCAGCGGCTGCTGGCGGCGCCCTTCGACGATCCGCGCTTCGTCAAGTACCCGTCCGGCGCGACGGCGGTGATTGAGTTCGAAGCGGCGCAATGGGCCGACGTCGGCTGGGGCAGCGGGCGGCTGACCGATTTCGTCGAGCCGAAGCAGTTCGAATGAAGGCGGGCTGAGCGGTGCCGATCGGGGTCTTCGACAGCGGGCTCGGCGGGCTGACGATCCTCGGCGCGTTCCGGAGGACGCTGCCGGAGCTGGATTTCGTCCATCTCGGCGACAACGCCAACGCGCCCTACGGCTGGAAATCGCCGGCCGAGATCTACGAGCTGACCATCGCTGGGGTGGAGCGGCTGTTCGCAGAGGGCTGCGGGCTGGTGGTCCTTGCCTGCAACACGGCGTCGGCGGTGGCGCTGCATGACCTGCAGGTGAACTGGCTGAACCCGGCGACCCATCGCGTGCTCGGGGTCTTTGTGCCGGTGATCGAGCATCTGACCCGGCGCGACTGGGGCGACAATACCCCGCCCACGCACACGGGCCTGCGCGACGTGGCGCTCTTCGCGACGCCGGCGACGGTGCGCTCGGGCGCCTTCCCGCGCGAGCTGCGGTTCCGGGCGCGCGACGTTACCGTGGTGCCGCAGGCCTGCACCGGGCTGGTCGAGGCGATCGAGGCGGGCGAGCTCGCGCGGGCCGGGGAAGTCGCGCGCGAGCACGTCGCGGCGCTCCTGGCGCGGCTGCCGGCGCCGCAGTCGGCGGTGCTCGGCTGTACCCACTATCCGCTGGTCGAGGCGGCGTTTCGCGACGCGCTGCCGCCCGTCACCACGCTTGTGTCGCAGCCGGCGCTGCTGGCGGCCAGCCTCGCCGACTACCTGAAGCGCCACCCGCGCTTCCTCGGCGGCAGCGGCGAGGTCCGCTACCTGACCTCCGGCGACCCGGCTGCGGTCGGCGCCCGGGCCGCGGTCTTCACCGGCGAGCCGCTGCCCTTTGGACCGGCCTGAGCCTCGCGGTCGCGAGCGGCAGATCAGCCGATGAGGAGCCCGGTCAGCCAAAGCCCCAGGCCGAAGACCGCGTGGCCCGCGAGGTTGAGCAGGCGGACCCGCGTGGGGTCTGGTGTCCGCGACGCGGCGAAGCCGAGGCCGAGGCCCGGCTGCAGCAGAAGCCAGCCGAAGCCGACGGTGACGAGCCCGAAGGCGAGCGCGGGCAGCAGGGTCGGGGCGGCGAGCCAGCCGGGCCCTACGATGAACGCGAAGACAACGCCGTAGAGCAGCCCGACGCCATAGTGCCCGGCCCAGCCGAGCGCCAGCTCGTGGGCATAGGGTTCCGCCTTGCCGATGGCGTCGTGGAAGACCCGGCCTTCGCGCAGGTGCCAGAACCAGCGGCCGATGGGCGCCCAGTTGGGGGCGGGCTGGCCGGTCGCAACCGCCAGCAGCCGCTGCCAGACGTCGAAGAGGAGGTTGGCGCCGACGCCGAGCAGCGCGCCCTGGACCAGGAGACCGAGCATGCCGCCTCACGCTCCGACGCGGGCGAGTTCGTCAAGGCTGCCGGGGATCGGGCCGGTTTCTTTTGCTGGGTGCCGAACGATCGCGCAACGCGGCGGTTAGACCCCGGAGATCGTTTTCGAGGCGGGGCAGGCCCGCAGCAGTTTAGGGAGGCCTCGATGGCCAGAGCAACGAAGGCAGCGCCGAACTCCAATGCGGGCGTGCAGCGCGGGCAAGGCGGCGAGACGCACCAGGTCGCCGGGCAGGGCGTCGATGTCCTCACCACCCAACAGGGGGTGCCGGTCAGCGATGACCAGAACTCGCTGAAGATCGGGGCGCGCGGGCCGACGCTGCTCGAGGATTTCCACTTCCGCGAGAAGATCTTCCACTTCGACCACGAGCGCATCCCCGAGCGGGTCGTCCACGCCCGCGGCTTCGGCGCCCACGGCTTCTTCGAGACGCTCGATACCCTTGAGGACGTCACCTGTGCGGACATCTTCCAGCGCAAGGGCGAGCGAACCGAGGCCTTCGTCCGCTTCTCCACCGTCGCCGGCAACAAGGGGTCGGCCGACCTCGCCCGCGACGTGCGCGGATTCGCGGTGAAGCTCTACACCAAGGAAGGCAACTGGGATCTGGTAGGCAACAATATCCCTGTCTTCTTCATCCAGGACGCGATCAAGTTCCCCGACCTGATCCACGCCGCCAAGCAGGAGCCCGACCGCGGCTTCCCGCAGGCGCAGACGGCGCACGACAACTTCTGGGACTTCGTGTCGCTGATCCCGGAGTCAGTCCACATGCTGCTCTGGATCATGTCCGACCGGACCATCCCGCGCTCGTTCCGCTTCATGGAGGGCTTCGGCGTCCACACCTTCCGTTTCGTGACACGGGCGGGCAAGTCGACGTTCGTCAAGTTCCACTGGAAGCCGAAGCAGGGGCTGCAGTCCGTGGTCTGGAACGAGGCAGTGAAGATCAACGGCGCCGATCCGGACTTCCACCGCCGCGACCTCTGGAACGCGATCCAGACGGGGGACTATCCGGAGTGGCAGCTCGGCGTGCAGCTCTTCGACGAGGACTTCGCTCAGCGCTTCCCCTTCGACGTGCTCGACGCGACCAAGATCATCCCGGAGGAGGAGGTCCCCGTCCGCATCGTCGGCCGTTTGGTGCTCGACCGCTGCGTCGACAACTTCTTTGCCGAGACTGAGCAGGTCGCCTTCCACACCGGCAACGTCGTGCCCGGCATCGACTTCACCAACGACCCCCTGCTGCAGGGGCGGAATTTCTCCTATCTCGACACCCAGCTGAAGCGCCTCGGCAGCCCCAACTTCACCCACCTGCCGGTGAATGCTCCGCGCTGCCCGTTCCACCACTTCCAGCAGGACGGGCACATGGCGTTCGTGAACCCGAAGGGGCGGGCGAACTACGAGCCGAATTCCTGGGGCGAGCAGGGCGGCCCGCGCGAGGATCCCGATCGGGGCTACCGCAGCTTCGAGGCGGAGGAAAGCGGAGCCAAGCTCCGGGTGCGCGGCGAGCTCTTCGCGGACCACTACAGCCAGGCACGGCAGTTCTATCTCAGCCAGACTGGCGTGGAGCAGACGCACATCCGCGACGCCTTCGTCTTCGAGCTCTCGAAGGTGCAGACGTCGGCGATCCGCGCGCGGATGGTCGGTCACCTGCGCAACGTCGACGAAGGCCTGGCGCAAGCCGTCGCCGTCGGCCTCGGGATGGCCGAACTGCCCGACGCGATCGAGCCGGCGCGTCAGGTCGTCAACGACCTCGCGCCGTCGGACGCGCTCAGCATCCTCAAGAACGGCCCGAAGAGCTTCGCCGGCCGCAAGCTCGGCGTGCTCGCGACCGATGGTGCCGACGCCGGCCTGCTGGCGGCGCTCGTCGCCGCCTTCGAGGCCGAGGGGGCGACCGTCGAACTGGTGGCGCCGAAGGTCGCGGGCGTGACCGACGACGGCGGGGCTCCGCATCCGGCGCAGCAGCAGCTCAAGGGCGGGCCGTCCGTCCTCTACGACGCGGTCGCCCTTGTCCCCTCGGCCGAGGGGGCGGCGTTGCTGGCGAACGAGCCGGCGGCGCGCGACTTCGTCGCGGACGCTTTCGCGCATGCCAAATTCATCGGGCTCGTCGCCGCCGCCGCGCCGCTTCTTGCGAGGGCCGGGGTAGAGCCCGACGAAGGGTGCTTGCCGCTCGAGGGCAAGGGAGCCGTGGACGATTTCCTGCGCATCTGTCGCCAGCTTCGGCATTGGAAGCGCGAGCCCCAGGCCTAAGGGACGCGAGAGTCTCTCCAGATGCTTGCCGCCGCACCGGGATGCGGGGCGGGGCGACCGACCCGTCTCACGACCAGGCGGCTGAGGCGATCAGCCCGCCGATGATGACGACGTAGAGGCTGCCCGCGGCGGCGAGCATGTGCCAGTCGGGATGACGCACCATAAGGCCTCGCTCGACCCGCCGGCGGTCACGCAGGGCTACCAGCGCGAGGAGGACGACGAAGGCGAGCGTCACCAGATGTATCTGGGTGACGAGCGTCAGGTGGCCCGTGTCGCCGATACTCGCGTCGGCGTTTCGGAGGCTCAGGAGTACCGCGAACAGGACACCAATGAGCAGTCCGAGCTTGCCACCGAACCCGGACCGGTCGTTCGGATCATAGAAGAATGACAGGAAGCCGATGAAGGCTCCTGCAAAGACACCGGATGTGAGCTTCAGGAAGGTGAACAGATGGATGCGCTCGAGGTCGACCGCTATCTCGAGACGGGCGTACCGGGCGCCTTCGGATTCCGGCAGACCATAAGTCGAAGGTTCTTCGCTGATCGAAGTCTCGAGCGCGAGGTCGGAGACGTTCCACTCGTCGAGCCGCGTTCGAATATCCGGTGTCAGGAACGACTCGCGTCGGTCTGGCTCGAAAACGAGCCGTGAAGCCTCGTACCGCGATTCGTCGATGGGAATCACCAGGTGCTGACGGTCGAAGGGGTAGCGGGCCATGTCCCAGTTGTGGCGGAATGTTCCTTGGATTCGACGCGAGGTGTATTGTCCGCCGGACGCAACGTTTACGACCTCGACGGGGCCGAGGCTCGGTCCTGTCGCTACGGTTGGGAAGGTGATCGTGTCGAGGGGCGCCAGGTCGGCCGAGGGACACAAGCTCCAGATCCACAGGATCGCGCCGAAGGTGTCGCGCGCCATATCGAGGTCATATAGGTCCTCGACGTTGATCCCGATCTTGCACACTTCGGGCTTTGCCGCGGTTGCCTGAGCCGGCGTGACCTGGCCGTGGGCTGGGCCGAGCAGAAGAAGCGAGAAGACGAGGATGGCCGCTCCCGCGACTCGCTCGGCAGAGGTGCCGCACCGGTTGCCCGCTCTTCTCCAGGACAGCAGCTTGCGCATCATCTCCTGTCCTGGGGGCCGCCCCCGCGGTTCAAATCCTGATTCAGCGACAGAAACTAGCATCGCGAATCTTCAAGCCTAAAGCCTCTTTTCCAGCCCATGGCCGGGATCGCGTTGACCGGGATGGGGCGGCGTGCCAGCGTTGCCGGGCGGATCGGCGCCGGCAAGGCGGCCGAACGCAAAGGGGAGGAAGTCGATGAAGCTTATCCTGATAGCAGGCACGATTACGGCTGCGCTGGCCGCTCCCGGCGCCTTTGCCGACACGTCGAGTGCGCGGATCGCGTTCTCCAACAACTACGCCGGCAATTCCTGGCGGCAGGCGATGCTGAAGAGCTACGACCTCGTCACCAAGAAGGCGGTCGCCGACGGCGTCGTCGCCGCTGCCGATGTCTTCACCACCGCCGACCAGGAGGTCCCGACCCAGGCGGCGCAGATCCAGAACCTGATCCTGCAGGGTTATAACGCCATCGTCATCAACGCGGCCTCGCCGGACGCGCTGAACGGTGCGATCAAGCAGGCCTGCGACGCCGGCATTGTCGTAGTCTCCTTCGACGGCATCGTCAGCGAGCCCTGCGCCTACCGCGTCGTCGTCGACTTCGAGGACATGGGCAAGCAGGAGGTCGAGCAGATGGCCAAGTTCCAGCCCAAGGGCGGGAACCTGCTCGAAATCCGGGGGCTTGCCGGCACCTCTATCGACGACGCGATCCACAAGGGGATCGAGGCGGGCGTTGCCGCCCACCCCGAGTTCAAGATCGTCAACTCGGTCACCGGCAACTGGGACCAGACCACGGCGCAGAAGGCGGTGACGACCGTGCTGCCGTCGCTCCCCGACATCGTCGGCATCGTCGACCAGGGCGGCGACGGCTATGGCGCGGCGCAGGCCTTCGCTGCGGCTGGCAAGCCGCGGCCGACGATCATCATGGGCAATCGTCAAGACGAGCTCGCCTGGTGGAAGGAACAGAAGGAGAAGGACGGCTACACCACCTGGTCTGCCTCGATCGCTCCGGGCGTGTCGACCCTCGCCTTCTGGGTCGCGCAGCAGGTGCTCGACGGCAACAAGGACATACCGCACGACCTGCTGGTGCCGTACCTCGCCTTCACCCAGGACGACTTCGAGCAGGTGCTGCCGACGATCCCGGAGGGCGGCGTCGCCAGCCACGAGTATACCCAGGAAGAGGCGCTGGCGGCGATCAAGGCCAATATGAAGTAGGCCGCCCGACGCCGTCCGGGAGCGATCGACCTAATGCCCGAGACCTCGGACCTGATCATCGCGCTCGGCGGCGTCGAGAAGCACTACGGCGCCGTCCGTGCATTGAACGGCGTCGACTTCGCGGTCGCGCCCGGCGAGTGCGTCGGCCTCGTCGGGCACAACGGTGCGGGCAAGTCCACGCTGATGCACGTGCTTGCCGGCATCACCTTGCCGGACGCGGGCACGATCGCGGCCGGCGGCACGGAAGGCGGCTATTCGGTGCAGCGGGCGCATGCCCTCGGCATCCGCTGCGTCTTCCAGGAGCTGTCGCTCTGCCCGAACCTGACGGTGGCCGAGAATACCCGCGTCAGCCATTTCGCGCTCCGCGGTATCGGCTGGGCGCGACGGTCGGCGGCGCTGATCGGGGAGATGCTCGACCGCATCTTCCCGGGCCACGGCATCGAGCCCGGAGACGTTGTCGGCGATCTGTCGATCGGCCGGCGGCAGATGGTCGAGGTCGCCCGCGCCTTCACCGTGACCGACGAGCCCCTGCGGCTCGTCATTCTCGACGAGCCGACCTCGTCGCTCGACGCCCACGCAGCGGGGCAGCTTCTCGCCTTCGTGCGGCGCAGCGTCGGCGAGGGGCTGAGCTGCATCCTGATCTCGCACCTGCTCGACGAGGTGCTCTCGACCAGCGGTCGCATCGTCGTCATGCGCGACGGCAAGGTCGTGGCAAGCGACACGGCGGGACGCTTCGACCGGGCGAGGCTCGTCGAGACGATGGGCGGGTCCGGCCGCGCGCCGGCCGAGCGCGCGGCCGGAACCCGCGGCGAAGGTCCCGAGATGGTCCGCGCGCGCCCGTCGGTGCAGCCGGACGGCCCCGAGCTCGTTGCGCGCGAGGGCGAGGTCATCGGCCTCGCCGGCCTCGCCGGGCACGGCCAGACCCGGCTGCTGCTCGAGATCTTCCAGGCGGCGACCAGCCGCTCGGCCCTCGCCACGGTCGCCGCGCCGGTGGCGCTCGTCCCCGGCGACCGGCAGGCCGACGGCATCTTCCCGCTCTGGTCGATCGCCGACAACATCTGCGTCCGCTCGCTCGCGGCGCTCCGCCGCGGCCTCTTCGTCTCGGCCGAGCGCGAGGCGGAGCTCGCGCAGTTCTGGCAGAAGCGGATCGGCATCCGCACGCCCGACCTCGGCAACAACATCCTGTCGCTCTCGGGCGGCAACCAGCAGAAGGCGCTCTTCGCCAGGGCCCTCGGCTCGGACGCCCGCATCATCCTTATGGACGATCCTATGCGTGGGGTCGACGTCGGGACGAAGCTCGAAGTCTACGACCTGATCCGCGACGAGGCCGCGCGGGGGCGGACGTTCCTCTGGTACACGACCGAGACCGAAGAGCTCGACAACTGCGACCGGACCTACGTCTTCCGCAACGGCCGCATCGTCGCGGCCCTCGACCGCAGCGAGCTGACCGAGCAGCGCGTCATCCAGTCCTCGTTCGCGGACGCCCCCGCGTGACTGCCGCCAGCGCCTCCGTCCCCTCCGAGCGTCGCGCGCTCCGGACCGCCCGGCTGCTGCGCACGCTCTTGCCGGGGCTGTCGCTCGCGATCGTGCTCCTCGCCATCGCCTGGCTGAACCCGCGCGCTATCAGCTACTTCGGCTTCTCCCTGATGCTGAGCCTCGCGATCCCGATCGCGCTCGCGACGATCGCGCAGATGTTCGTCATCACCGTCAACGAGCTCGACCTTTCGATCGGGCCCTTCGTCGGCTTCGTGGGGTGTGTCGCGGCCACCTGGCTGCACGACACGCCCTTGCTCGGCGTCGCGGTGCTCCTGGCCGCGATCGCGGTCTATGCCGGGCTCGGCGCCCTCATCCACCTGCGCCAGCTCCCGTCGATCGTCGTGACGCTCGGCATGAGCTTCGTCTGGCAGGGGCTGGCGATCCTGATCCTCCCCAAACCCGGCGGCCACGCGCCCGACTGGCTCGTCCACCTGATGGCCCTGAAGCCGCCGTTCGTTCCCTTCCCGATCATCGCGGCGCTGGTCATCGCCGCCGTCGTCCACGTCGGGTTGATGCGGAGCTCCTGGGGCGCCGTGCTGCGCGGCACGGGGGGCAACGCGCAGGCGATCGGCCGCGCCGGATGGTCGATCCTACACGCCAAGATGGCGATGTTCGCCCTCGCCGGCCTCTTCGGCGTCCTTGCCGGGCTCGCGCTCATCGGCATCACCACCTCGGCCGACGCCAACATCGGCAACGGCTACACCTTGCTCTCGATCGCCGGCGTGATCCTCGGCGGCGGCGAGTTCGTCGGCGGCCGGGTCTCGCCGATCGGCGCCGTGATCGGCGCTCTGACACTGGCGCTTGCCGCCTCGCCCCTCCTCACCTTCATGCACATCCCGCCCGACTGGCAATCGGGCGCCAACGGCGTGATCCTCATCGTCGTCCTCGCCGCCCGCGCGCTCATCACCCGGCGAGGCGCCTGATGCCCCGCGCCCTCTTCGCCCGCCCGTGGATCTGGTCGTACCTCGGCGCCTTCGCCCTCTGGCTCGCCGCGGCGATCTTCAACGGTGGCGCCGGGGCAGGGGGGATGATCACCGCCGCCCTGTCGCTCGCGGTCTTCATGGTGATCGTCGGCATCGGCCAGATGTTCGTCGTCACCCTCGGCCCCGGCAACGTCGACCTGTCGCTGCCAGCGAACATCGGCCTCGCGAGCGCGGTCGCGATGAAGACGATGGACGGCAGCGACGCGATGATCGCGGTCGGCCTCGCCGCCGCCCTCCTGAGCGGCGCCGCTGTCGGCCTTGCCAACTACCTCCTGATCCGGCTCTTGCGCATCCCGCCGATCATCGCGACCCTCTCGGCGAGCTTCGTCATCCTCTCGATCGACATCAGCTACGGCCGCGGCCTGCAGATCAAGCCGCCGCCAGGCTTTGCCGACTTCATGAACCTCAAGCTCGCCGGCATCCCGGTGCTGGCGATCCTGGTCGCGCTGTTCGCCTTGACCGCCGACGTGGCCCTGCGTCGCACCGTCTGGGGCCGCTCGGTGACCGCCATCGGCCAGAACCGCCGCGCCGCGCTCCTCGCCGGCATCCCTGTCGAGCGCGTGCGCATGCTCACCTACGTCCTCTCCGGCACCCTCGGAGGCATCAACGGCGCGCTCCTCGCCGGCTATTTCCGCGGCGCCACCGTCGACATCGGCAACGAGTACCTCTTAAGCTCGATCGCCGTCGTGGTGATAGGCGGCACGTCCATCACCGGCGGCCGGGCCAATGTCGCCGGAATTTGGGGCGCGGCGCTCTTTATGGTTCTGCTGTTGACGCTGCTCAACACCTTCTACATCAGCGCGGGCCTGCGCCTCGTCCTGACCGGGCTGATCATCGTCGGCGTGATCACCGCCGCCGGCAGGGGGGCCTCCTAGGCTAGACCGCCTGGAGGTAGGCGTTCCGCCAGTCGGCACGCGCGCCGACGACGTTGCCAGCGGCGTCGAACAGGTGCACGAAAGGCTCGGGGCAGGCGACCTCGAGCCGGTCGCCGGTCCTAATCCGGCCAATGCCGCGGATCGCGA
Organism: Amaricoccus sp.; assembly: GCA_046348915.1. Classification (GTDB taxonomy): domain Bacteria; phylum Pseudomonadota; class Alphaproteobacteria; order Rhodobacterales; family Rhodobacteraceae; genus Amaricoccus. Next base: position 142,570 of record JAXMDH010000017.1, on the reverse strand, counting down.
GCGTGAAGGGCTCGGATGTCCGGGTTTCCCCGTGCACGATCGTCTCCGAACCGAGCATTTCCACCGTGCCGACCGTCACCGCAAGCGGGCCGGGGCCCGGTTGCACGTGCTCGGGGCGGATGCCGAGCGCGATCTCGGTGCCGTCGGCCAGCTCGACGGCGCGGCCGGGGAGCAGGACGCGCGCGCCGTCGGCGAGCTCGGCCGCGAGGCCGCCGTCACGGCGGATCCTGGCCTTCAGCAGGTTCATCGGCGGGGCGCCGAGGAAGCGGGCGACGAAGAGGTTCGCCGGGCGGGCATAGAGCTCGATCGGCGTGCCGGCCTGCTCGATCCGTCCCTCCTGCAGCACGACGATGCGGTCGGCCATGGTCATAGCCTCGACCTGGTCGTGGGTCACGTAGATCATGGTGGCGCCGAGGCGGCGGTGCAGCGCGATCAGCTCGCCGCGCATCCGCACGCGGAGCTCGGCGTCCAGGTTCGACAGTGGCTCGTCGAAGAGGAAGGCCTTCGGCTCCTTGACGATGGCGCGCCCGATCGCGACGCGCTGGCTCTGGCCGCCGGAGAGCTGGTGCGGGCGGCGGGCGAGGAGGTGCCCGATCTGCAGGATCTCGGCCGCCTTGGCGACGCGGCTCGTGACCTCGGCCTTTGCGAGCCGCTGGTTCTCGAGGCCGAAGCGGAGGTTCTGCTCGACCGACATGTGCGGGTAGAGCGCGTAGGACTGGAAGACCATCGCCATGCCGCGCGCCCCGGGCATCAGGTGGTCGCAGCGCCGGCCGTCGATCGTGACCTCGCCCGAGCTCACCTCCTCGAGCCCGGCAATCATACGGAGCAGGGTCGACTTGCCGCAGCCGGAGGGGCCGACGAAGACGGTGAAGGAGCCGTCCTCGACTACGAGGTCGATGCCGTGGATCACCTCCAGGCCCTGGAAGCTCTTCCGGACGGCGTGGAGCTCGATCGTGGCCATGGCGCTACCCGCGCCCGGCTGCGGCGCCGCGCACCGGCCGGCCGGGCAACGGGCGCGGCGCCCCGGCCGCCCACCCGCGCCGCACCCGCGGCCCTCCCCAACTGCGGCTCGGGTGCAGGCGTCTCTGAGCTGTCCTGCGAACGGACCACCCACGGACCCGGCCGGCGGGCGCCGGCCTCATGCGAGGTCGACGCCGGCGCCGGCGGCGAGCTCGGCCGGGAGTTCCGTTGTCCTGCCGTCGATTGTGACCTCCTTCGCCCGAAGCACGCCGCCGAGCACTTCGAGGCGGTCGGGCGCGACGGTGCCGAAGGCGGTGCCCGCCGACCAGAACAGACGGAAGTCGCCTCCCGCCTTCGGCTCGAAGGCGAGCCGCCCGGTGACGAAGTCGGCGCGAAGGCCGGAGAAGGCGTTGACGAGCTGCCAGGCCGACATCGAGCGGGCGTAGTAGGAGCCGCACTCGATGTCGTTCCAGGGATTGCGCCTCGAGCCGTCTTGGCGGTCGCGGGCGGCGCGGACGATCTCGACGCCCTCCTCGACCAGGCCGCGCATGATCATGTGCGAGGCGGACATATACTCAAGGCCGGTCCAGACCTCCTCGGCATAGGGGGCCGCGACCATGGGCTGGCGTACGCCGACCGGGTACGTTGCAACGAGGAGCCCGCCCTCGTCCTCGAAGGCATAGTTGCGACAAGGGTTGAAGTGGTCGGAGAGGTCGGCGCGGAAGTTGTTGTCGTGCACCGCTTTCAGCGCGGTGCGGACGTGATCATCGTCGAGGAAGCCGCCGATGCCGGCGACTTCGGCGTGCCACTGGCCGAGGATCTGGTCGGAGATGCAGCCCTCGCCCATCTGGTACTTGAGCTCGCCGAACTCGTCGGACCAGTAGGTCTCCATGAAGCCGTCGGCGAGGACGCCGGCGAGGCGGCCGGTGTCGAAGGGCTCGAGCACGGACTTGTCGGCGAGGTCGATCTTTTGCACGAACCAGCGGCCGTTGAAGAGTTCCCTGTCGATGTAGGCGGCACCGTCCGCGGCCATCTCGGCAGTCTGGTCGGCGAGCGCCTCGTCGCCTACCGCCGCCGCCATCTCGGAGGCGGCGAAGAGCGCCGCGACGTACATCGTCCCGAGCCAGGAGTTCGGCTCGAAGAGCTCCATGTCGAGGGTCTGGTGCTGGCGGCCCGAGAGGATGCCGCTCGCCTCCGGATCCCAGCGGTCGGGGTTCTCCGGGCTCCAGGCGTATTCGATCGCGCGCTTCACGTTGGGCCAGAGCCCCCGCAGCCACTCGTTGTCGCCGGAGAGCTTCCAGTCGCGGTAGGTCTTGATGATCGCCCCGAAGTGGCCGTCGGCGCAGGGGCCGATCACATCGAAGCCCGAGCCGAGTGGCAGCTTCTGCCGGAAGGTGAGGCCGCCAGTCGGGAGCTGGTTGTAGGCGAACTCGGTCTCGCGGAAGGTGCGCTCGAGCTCCGGGAAGAGGTGCGGCAGCGCCTGCTGGTAGTTCCAGACGTGGGTGCAGGAGCCCTCGCAGGATCCGTCTTGGGTGTGCTGGCCCTCCCAGGCCCAGATCGCGCCGCCTTCGAGGCGGATCACCGTCGCCGTGCGCAGGAGCGCCAGCGTCGCGCTCGCGGCATCGATCACCTCCGCCGGCAGCGTCGAGCCGAAGAGGCCGTCGCGAAACGCGAAGGTGCGCGCCTTCAGGTCGTCCCAGCGGGTCAGGGCCTCTCGGGCGGTCGCGAGCGAGTTCGGCCACTGGGTGGCGTACCAGTTCCGCCAGCTCGGCGTCGGCGTGTCGGGGATCGGCGCGTCCGGGCTGCGGCGGAAGGCCCAATAGATGTCGCCTTCGGGGAAGCTCCAGGAGATCGCGAAGCGGAGCTTGCGCTTCTCGCCGGCGGCGATCGTGACCCGGGCGGCGAGGGTACCGTGCTCGGGCTGCAGGCTCATGTGGCGCGAGGTGCGAGGGCTCTCGTAGTGCCGCTCGGGGAGGGAGCCGGGGCGGGCGAACTCCTTCCAGAAAACCGCGAGGTTGTCGAACCACTGGCCGCGGTAGTGGTGGTCGACGTGCTCGACCTCCTCGGCATCGGTGGCGATCGTGAGGTCGCCGCGATCCGTGGGCTTCAGGTCCTTGTCCGACGAGGTGAGGAACAGGCTTGAGACGCCGCCCTCCCGGGCGAAGGTGTGCTCGCCGCTGTTGGCGCCGTAGTTCCCGAGGGTGCCCGCCAGCGTGTAGGTGAGCGCGTGGTCGGTGTTGTTGTCGATCTCGACCTCGAACATCGCGACCGGCATGCCGCTGTCGCGGGCGTCGTGCGGGATGAAGGGCGAGAAGGCGGTCATCCGCAGCCCGCCCGGGAAGCGGCGGTCGCGGAAGACGAGGTCGGCGACGGGGAAGCGGCCGTAGAAGTCGACCTCACGGAAGTGCGGCACGCCGGCGAGCGTCTGCCGGTTCGCGCCGTGGCCGAAGCCGTCGAACATCTTCCTGAGGCCGGGTGCGCCCGAGGGATTGAGGTCGTAGGGCCCGTTCATCACCCGCGCATCGACTAGTTCGCCGTCGCGCTCGGCCTTGATCGCGAAGTGCGAGTAGCCGTTGTAGCCCTGCAGCGCAGGGCGGTTCCGGATCGACCAGTCGATGAGCCGGCCGCTTCCCGAGATCGAGAAGCCGCCGGCCCCGACCCCGCCGAGCGGGAAGGCGATGTAGCGCGTCCGCTCGTCGTGATAGGCGAAGCGATGGTCGATGCCGGCGAGATCGTCCCACATGCGAAGATCCTTCAGTTCTTGATGCCGCTCATCGTGATCCCCTCGATCACGAACTTCTGGGCGATGAGGAAGAGGAGCACGACCGGCAGTACCGACATGCTCATCGCCGCCATGACGACGGAGAGGTTGCCCGAGGCCATGTAGCCGCGCAGGACGTCCATGGCGACCGGCAGCGTCAGCGACTCCTCCGGTCCGAGCAGAACCTTGGCCTGGAAGTAGTAGTTCCAGGTCTGGGTAAAGGTGATGATGCCGAGGGCCGAGAGGGCAGGTCGGAGCTGCGGCAGCGAGATGCGCCAGAAGATCTTGAAATAGCCGGCGCCGTCCATCAGCGCCGCCTCCTCGAGCGCTTTCGGCTGGCTCAGCATGAACTGCCGCACCAGGAACACCCCGAAGCTCGAGGTGAGATACATCAGCGCGAGCCCGATCGGCCGGTTGAGGAGCCCGACCTTGGCGTAGCCGAGGTAGATCGGCAGGATCGTGACCTGGGCGGGGAACATCAGCCCGACGAGGAGAACGAAGAAGAGCCAGCCCCGCCCGGGGAAGCTCAGCCGCGCGAAGGCGAAGGCCGCGAGCGTGCAGGTGACGAGCTGGCTGACGGTGACGACGACCGCGATCATCACCGAGTTCCAGTAGATCTGCAGGAACGGCACCCGCGAGGCCAGTACCGCCTTGTAATTCGTGAGGTCGAAGCTCGGCGGGAAGAAGCTCGGCGGCAGCTTGTAAGCCTCGGCCGAGGGCCGGAACGACATCGAGAACAGCCACAGGAACGGCAGCAGCATCGCGACCGCGAGCAGCGCCATCACCGCGAGGATCGCCCGGTCGACCCAGCGCTGCATTTCGCGGGTCTCGAAGGCGGTGCTCAAGACTGCACCCAGCGCCGCGACAGGACCTGCTGCACGGCGGTGATCGCGAGGATGATGCCGAGGAGAACGATCGAGATCGAGGCGGCATAGCCGATCTGATAGCTGCCGAAGCCTTCCTCGACGATCAGGATCGAGAGCGAGCGCGTAGCGTCGCCCGGGCCGCCGTTGGTCAGGATGATGATCGACTCGAAAACCTGCAGCGCCCCGATCGAGGCGTAGACGATGCAGAAGAAGACGACCGGCGAGATCCAGGGCAGGGTGATGCGGAAGAACTGCCGCCAGGCCGGGGTGCCGTCCATCACCGCCGCCTCGAGGATGGCCTTCGGCACACCCTGGAGCGCGGCGATGAAGATCACCATGAAGAAGCCGGTGTTCTTCCAGACGTCCATGATGACGATCGAGGTCATCGCCTGGTCGGCGTCGGTCAGCCAGCGCACTGCCGGCAGGCCGATCAGCCGTAGGTAGTAGTTAATCACCCCGAGGTCGTCGGCGTAGAAGTAGCTCCAGACGATCGAGACGAAGGCCGCGGCGATGATCACCGGCAGGAAGAAGGCGAGGCGGAAGAAATAGAGCAGCCACCCCGGCATCGCCCGGTTCAGCGCCAACGCCAGCGCGAGGCCGACCGCGACGTTGAAGCTGACCGCGAACAGCGCGAAGCGCAGCGTGTTCCAGAGGATCTGCAAGGAGCGCGGATCGGTGAAGAAGCGGCCGAAGTTGTCCCAGCCGACCCAGTAGGACCCCATCATCGGGTCGTAGTAGGCGAAGGCCAGCACCGCGGTCAGCACCACCGGCGCCAGCACGAAGGTCGCGTAGAGCGCCGCCGTCGGCAGGACGAACAGATACCCCGCCCGCGCCTGGGCGCGCGCGAGGCCGGAGGCCCGATTGCGCTCCGTCCGGCTCACCGCACACCCCGCCAACCGATCGACGGATCCGCCTTTCTCCAACCGCGCACAATGCTTTCGAATTGGTTAAGGCGGACTCGCATTTTCTTTCACAATCAACGCTTTAACGGATGTGCGCGGGCTGCTTCGAGCTCGCGCACCTCGTCAGCAGACGCACGCTCGCGCGCGCGTCTCTGCGGCGGCACGGCTCAGTTCCCGGTCTGCTTCTTCAGCCGCTCGAACGAGGCGTTGATCTCCGCGTCGGCCTGCTTCACCCCGTCGGCGATCGAGACCTCGCCCGCCATCATCGCGGTGTAGTAGCGGATGAAGATCTTCTCCACCTCCTGGAAGTTGGCGGGCGACGGCACCGGCTTGGTGTGCGGCAGCGTCTGGTAGTAGAGGAAGGCGCTGGGCGGGAATTCGAGGAACTCCTTCGACTGAGCCGCGGAGGCACGGCCCGGCACGCCGCCGCCGCCGATCCCCTCCTCGGTCTGGGTCTCGACGCTGGTCAGCGCCGACACCAGCGCCTGCGCCAGCTCCGGATCCTTGGCGCTCTTCGAGACCGCGTAGCCGCCGAAGCCGATCACCGTGGTGTCGCTCTCCTTCGCCGGCACCACCGCCACGTCCATGTTGAGCCCGGCGCGCTTGGCGCCCTGCACGATCCAGTGGCCGCGGTTGATCATCGCGACCTGCCCGGCGAAGAACTGGTTGTCCATCACGTCCTTGCCGGGGATCGGCGACACCCCGTCGACGTGGATCAGGTCGTAGAGGAACTGCAGGCTCTCCGAGACCTTCGGGTCGAGCATGTTCGACGCCGTCCAGTCGGCATTGAGCGGGCTCGTCCCGTTGGTCAAGAACCAGGGCTGGACGAAGAAGTTCTGGCTCGGCACCTCGTAGCCGAAGACGGTGACGTTGCCCGAGGCATCCTTCTGCGTCAGCGCCTTCGCCGTCTCGCGGAAGTCGTCCCAGGTCCAGCCTTCCTTCGGGTAGGCAACCCCGGCCTTGTCGAACAGGTCGCGGTTGTAGTTTATCATGATGTTGTTCCAACCAATGGGAATGTAATAGATATTCCCCTTGTAGCTGGATTGCTCGAACAAACTCGGCGCGAAGTCCGAGAAGTCGCTGTGCGCCTTCACGTAGTCGTCGAGCGGCACGAAGAGGCCGCGGGCGGCGAAGGCCTGGAAGGTCTCGATCGCCGTCCCGTAGACGTCGGCCGAGTTGCCGGAGGTGAACTGGCCGAGCACCTTCGTCACGTAGTCGCCCCAGCCGTTGGTGATCGGGTCGATCGAGACGTCTACCTTGACGTTGGGGTAGTCCTTGTTGAACCGAGCGATAGCGTTGGTGATCGACTTCAGCTCGGCCTCGCCGCCGAAGGCCTGCAGCTTGAGGGTGCCGCTCTTGTCCGAGGCGGCGAATGCGCGCCCGAAACCGAGGCCGACGGCGAGCGCCGCCGAAGTGCCGATGAGCCTGCGCCGCGTGAGTCCCGGCATCGCGATTCCCTCCCTGGAAGTGGTGCGTCCGGGCTGGTCCCGGAACGGGTTGCTGCGCCTTTGGTACACCCGCCCGTCCGGAGTTGGCAACGACGGCGGCTTGCTCACCCGCAGCCCGCTCGGGTAGAGCCCGCGGATGCGTCTCGACCTTCTGACCGCCAACGACCGGCCCGGCGCCTACCCGCCGAGCTGGTATGCGGCCGTCGCCGACCCGCTTGCACCCTTCCCACCGCTCGCCGGCAACGCCGCCGCCGACGTCTGCGTCGTCGGGGGCGGCTACACCGGCCTGTCCGCCGCGCTGCATCTCGCGGAGCGGGGTTTCGACGTCGTGCTTCTCGAGGCGGGTCGGGTCGGCTGGGGTGCTTCGGGCCGGAACGGCGGCCAGGTCGGAAGCGGGCAGCGGCGCGACCAGGGATGGCTCGAGCGGGCGGTCGGACAGGAGCGGGCGCATGCGCTCTGGGAAATGGCCGAGGAGGCGAAGGCGCTGGTGCGTGGCCTCGTCGCCCGCCACTGCATCGCCTGCGACCTGCGGCCCGGCATCATCCACGCCGCGCATCGTCCGGGATTGGTTGCGGACTATCATGCCGAGGCGGATCACCTCGCCCGCGCCTACGGCTACGACATGATCGAGCCGCTCGATCGCGCGAGCCTGCGGGCGATCCTTGGAAGCGACGGGTATTTCGGCGGCGCGTTCGATCGGGGCGGGGCGCACCTCAACCCGCTCGACTACGCTCTCGGCCTCGCCCGCGCCGCGTCGGCCGCCGGCGTCCGCATCTTCGAGGGGAGCCGGGTCGAAGGCGTCGGCCCGCCGGGCGACCGGCACGGGGAGCGTGCGCGCCCGCTTCGTGCTCCTCGCCTGCAACGGCTACCTGGGCGCACTCGCGCCGGCGGTCGCGGCGCGGGTCATGCCGATCAACAACTTCATCGTCGCCACCGCACCGCTCGGCGAGGCGCGCGCGCGCACGCTGATCGCCAACGGCGCCGCGGTCGCCGACTCGCGGTTCGTGGTCAACTACTTCCGGACAAGCGCCGACCACCGCCTGCTCTTCGGCGGCGGTGAGAGCTATGGCTGGCGCTTCCCGTCCGACATCGCGGGCCTCGTGCGTCCGCGCATGCTCGGCGTCTTCCCCGAGCTCGGCGACGTCGCCATCGATTACGCCTGGGGCGGGACGCTGGCGATCACCGTCAACCGGATGCCGGCGTTCCAGCGCCTCGCGCCTTCGGTCCTCTCGGCGTCCGGCTACTCCGGGCACGGCGTCGCGATGGCGACGCTCGCCGGCAAGCTGATGGCCGAGGCGGTGCAGGGGACGGCCGACCGCTTCGACCTCCTGGCCGCGCTGCCGCAGCCGCCGTTCCCCGGCGGCGTGGCGCTGCGTTGGCCTCTGCTCGTCCTGGCGATGAGCTGGTATGCGCTCCGCGACCGGCTGTGACTTTCGCCGCGAGGGTCGCCGACCTGCCGCCGCGGACGGGGACAATGGTTGCTCCCCGGTTAACGCTGGTTCATAAAGTCTCGTAATAACAATCGTATAGTTTTTGCCCGATACCCCTCCCGCGGCGCGACTTCCCGCCACCCGGAGGCTTGCGGCCGCCGCTGCCGCCGGGCATTGTGCGCCCGCCCTCCAACCTCCGAAAACGCCCATGCCGCTCTGGGTCGCCATCTCGCTCGCCTCGGCGTTCATGCAGAATCTGCGCACGGCGCTGCAGAAGGCGCTGACGCCGCGGATCGGCGTGCTCGGGGCTACCTACGCGCGCTTCCTCTTCGCCGCGCCCTGGGCCGTCGCGCTGGTCGCCGTCCTCGCCGCGCGCGAGGGAATGCCGCGGCCGAACGTCGCCTTCGCCCTCTGGGGCCTCGGCGGGGCGGTCGCGCAGATCGTCGCGACCCTGATGCTGCTGCACCTCTTCTCGATGCGCAACTTCGCCGTCGGCAACACCTTCGCCAAGACCGAGACCGTGCAGTCGGTGCTGTTCGGCCTCGTGCTCCTCGGCGACCGGGTCGCCCCCGGGGCCCTTGCCGGCATCCTCGTCAGTCTGGTCGGGCTCGTCCTTCTGTCGGCGACCCGCGGCCTGGCCGGCGGCGTCCTGAACCGGGCGGCCGCGCTCGGACTCGCCTGCGGGGCCGCCTTCGCGCTCGCGGGCATCGGCTACCGCGCCGCCTCGCTGGCGCTCGCCGACACCGGCGGGCTCGTCATCCGCCCGGCCTTCACCCTCGCCTACGTGACGCTGGCGCAGTCGGTGCTGCTGACCCTCTACCTCTGGCACCGCGGCGAGGGCGGCGTGCGGGCCGTGCTCGGCGAGTGGCGGATCGAGGCCTTGGTCGGCATCTCGGGAATGCTGGCCTCGCTCGGCTGGTTCACCGCCTTCACGCTGGCGACGGTCGCGCAGGTGAAGGCGGTCGGCCAGGTCGAGCTCGTCTTCAGCTGGCTCACTGCGCGCTTCGCGTTCAGCGAGCGGCCGAGTCCGCGCGAGACCCTTGGGATCGCGCTGGTCGCCGGCGGGATCCTGCTCCTGGTCCTCGCAGGCTAAGGAGCACCGCGACGGTCGCGATCATCGCCGGATAGGCCGCCCAGGCGCTGCGCCCGAGCGACGGCAGCCCCGACAGCAGCAACGCGTCGTTCCCGCCCGGGATCAGCATTGCCGCGAGCCCCATCAGGGCCCCGCCAGCCAGCTTCGCGGTGGCCGGCTTAGCTCGCGGCCAGGCGAGGGCGAAGCGGCCGTTACGGTAGGCGGCCGTCGCGCCCCCGGCGAGCATCGCGGGCAGGCACAGGAGTGCGATCCCGGGCGGCGCGTCGGCTCCGGGAATGTCGATGCGTTCCGCGACGTTGGCGAGGAGCGTGGTATAGGGCCAGGGGCCGGCGGTGGCGTTCAGGAGTCCGCCGCACACCCCTACAAGCGCGAAGGCGGTGACGAGGCCGAGCCGCCTTCGGCGAAGCTGCGCCAGGCCGGCGACCGCGGCGGGCAGGACGGCGGCGGCGAAGGCGACCCAGGCGACGGCGCCGCGCCAGCCGGGCATGGCGAGGGTTGAGCGCATGGCAGGGCCCGGGTGGACGCCGAGGCGGATGGCGGCGAGGGCCCCGAGGACGAAGCCCGCGAGCGTCGCGAGGTAATCGGTGCGGCCGCGGGTCAGGTGGCCGAGCGTGCCGAGGGCGCAGGCGCCGTTGAGCCAGGCGCCGAGGCCGAAGAGGGCGCCGCCGGCGATGGCGGCGAGGGTGACCGGCGCGTCGGCGGCCAGCATGGCGCGTGATGGCAGCAGCCAGGCGAGCGGCAAGAGGATCGCGCCCGACCAGGCGGCGGCGCCGAAGAAGGCCCGGAGCCGCGAGGCGCGGCGGCACGTCACCCACTGCTCGGTGGCGCGGACGGCGCAGATGCTGGCACGCTGGGCGGCGTAGCCGAGGACGAAGGCCGGCGCTGCCGCGAGCGCCGCCAGCACGTCAGGCGCCCGGGCCGCAGTCGAGGCTGCGCGGGACGGGCTTCGGGCCGAGGTGGAGGAGCGCGTTGGCCTCGCGGAGGGCGGTGCGGACGCCCTCCTCGATCACCGGGTGGTAGAAGGGGAGGTCGAGCATCGCCGGAACGGTCAGCATCTGCTGGTGTGCCCAGGCGAGCAGGTGCGCGAGGTGCTCGGCGCGCGGCCCGACCATCTCGGCGCCGAGGAGGCGGCCGGTGCCGTGCTCGGCGTAGAGGCGGAGGGCGCCGCGGTTCTGCAGCATGACCCGGCTGCGGCCCTGGTCGGCGAAGTCGACGCCGCCGACGGCGAAGTCGATGCCGGCGGCGTCGAGCTCGCGGCGGGTGCGGCCGACGGTGGCGATGTTGGGGTCGGTGAAGACGACGGCGAGCGGGGTGCGGCGCAGGCCGGCACGGACGTCGGGAAAGCGGCCGGCGTTGTCGCCGGCGATGCGGCCCTGGTCGGCGGCCTCGTGCAGGAGCGGGATGTCGCCGCTGGCGTCGCCGGCGACGAAGACGTGGCTGTCGCCGCACTGCATGGTGAAGCGGTCGAAGACCGGCACGCCGTGGTCGTCTAGCGCGATGCCGGCGTTCTCGAGCGCGAGGCCGGCGACGGCGGGGCGGCGGCCGGTGGCGGCAATCAGGTAGTCGAATGTCTCGGTAAGCTCGCGGCCGTCCTGACGGGAGCGGACGGCGACGCCGTCGCCATCGCGCGCGGCGTCGAGGAACGCGGCGCCGTAGAGACCGATCTCGTCCTTCAGGGCGTTGGAGGCGGCGGCGCGGACGTCGGGATCAGTCAGCATGGCGATGCGGCCGTCGCGGCCGAACGTCCGGACGCGGACGCCGAGGCGGGCGAGCGCCTGCCCGAGCTCGAGGCCGATCACGCCGGTGCCGACGACGGCGACCGACTTCGGCAGGTCCTGCCAGTCGAAGACGTCGTCGTTGACGACGACGCGATCGCCGAGCTCGGCGAAGGCGGGCGGGATCACCGGTTCCGAACCGGTGGCGATGACGATGCGGTCGGCCTCGACGTCTGGGCCGCCGGCGAGGCGGAGGGTGTGCGGATCGGCGAACCGGGCCGTGCCGCGGGCGCGGGTGGCGGCGGGCCATGCCTCGACCGCCTCGACGACGAAGCCGACGAAGCGGTCGCGCTCGCGGCGCACCCGGTCCATCACACGGCGGCCGTCGACCGCGGCGGGCCCCGCGTCGATGCCGAAGCGGTGGGCGCCGGCGACCATGTACGCCGCGTCGCCGGCGGCGATCAGCAGCTTCGACGGCATGCAGCCGACGCGAGCGCAGGTGGTGCCGTAGCGTGCGCCCTCGATCAGCAGCACGCGCTCGGTCTGCGCGCGCGCCGCCCGGTAGGCGGCCATGCCGGCCGTCCCGGCGCCGATGATCGCCACGTCAACTCGCTCGGTCATTCCCCGTCTCCATGTTTCCGCCCTACTTCGCGCCGCGGCGGGCGAACGTTACGCCCCCCAGCGGACAAGCGGGAGGACTTCCCGGGAGGGACCGGCACCGATCGTCCGCGGTTGTCCGCACGCGGACAAACTCATAAGGTGCTGATTTGGCTCGGTTCTGTCGCCGGCGTTAAGGCGATTTTCACCATTGTCCGCACCTCGCGGCCCGAGACCGTAGCAGCCAAGCGGACCAGGCCCGCGTCGGCTTCGTTCCGCAGGCAGACGCTGTCAACGAGCGGTGAAACGGAAAGTCCCGCCGACAAGCGGGAGCCTCCGACAACCCGCGACAATGTTTCTCGCCCTACGTCAGTCCCGCGGCTATCCGGCGTCCAGGCTGTCCAGGGTTGGCGGCAGCGACGGCGGCAGATGCAGGCCGTCGAGCATCTTCTTGATCTCGATCTGGAGCAGGATCGGCTGCTCTGCTCCGGATGCCAGCTCGTCGGCCCGCTTCTGCAGCTCGGCTACCTTCGCGGGGTGGTCCGCCGCGAGGTTCTTCGTCTCCGACGGATCTTCCGCGATGTTGTAGAGCTCGACCGACTGCGGGAGCATGGTCTTCCAGATCAGCTTCCAGTCGCCCTCGCGGATGCCGGCGCGCTGCGGCTCGATGTTGTAGACGAGCTCGGTGCGCGGCGAGGGCTTGCCTTCGCTGATCGTCGGCCAGACGTCGACCCCGTCGAGGGGCTTGCTGTTGGCGAGGCTCCCGCCGGCCAGCCCCACCAGGGTCGGGAACATGTCGACGGTGTGGATCATCCCGTCGACGACGGTGCCTTGCGGGATGTGGTCGGGCCAGTTGGCGAAGGCGACGACGCGGGTGCCGCCTTCGTAGACGGTGCCCTTTCCCTCGCGGTAGGGCCCGTTGTCGGCCGGCAGGACCACCTTCGACATGTCTGTGATCGCGCCCGCGAAGGCCGGGTCGCGCGTGCCGCCGTTGTCGCTCTGGAAGACGATGAGGGTGTTTTCGAGCATCCCCTTGTCTCGGAGCGCGGCGACGACGCGACCGATCTGGTCGTCCATCGCCGTGGCGGCGGCGGCGTAGGCCCGGCGGCTGGGATCGGCGATGTCGGGGTAGCGGTCGAGATACTCCTGCGGCGCCTGGTAGGGGGTGTGGACGGCGTTGAACGCGAGGTAGAGGAAGAGCGGGACGGAGGGGTCGTGCCCCTCGACGAGCTTGACGGCCTCGTTGCCGAGGAGCGTGGTGGAGTAGCCCTCCTCGACCACCTCCTCGTTGTCGCGGTACCAGTCCACCCGGTCGTCGACCTTGTGGGTGAAGTAGTCGATCTCGCCGATCAGCGGGCCGTACTGATGGTCGAAGCCGCGCTGCCGCGGCCAGTACTTCGGGTCCGCATGGCCGAGGTGCCACTTGCCGACAATGGCGGTCTCGTAGCCGGCCTCCTTGAGCGCCTGGGGCAGCAGCCACTCGTCGGTGGCGAGCCCGTAGCTGTGGCCCTGCGGGATGACGCCGGTCTGCAGGCCGTAGCGCATCGGATAGCGCCCGGTCATGATCGCGGCGCGCGTCGGCGTGCACATCGGCTCGGCGTAATACTGCTCGAGCCGCGCCCCGCTCGCCGCGAGCGCGTCGATGTTCGGCGTCCGGATGTCCGAGCCATGAAAGCCGACGTCCTTCCAGCCGAGATCGTCGGCTACGATGTAGAGGATGTTCGGCCTCGGTGCGTCCTGTGCCGATGCGGGGGCTTTCAGCGCGCCGGCGAGCGCGAGCACCGCGGCGCACAGCAATGCTGCCAGTCTCGTGTGCGCCGTGAGGGTGCCGACGGTGATCCTCATGAATGCGATCCTGTTGCGATGTCCCATCGCCTCAGTATTCCGACGCAACCCATGCCCGCAAGGCGGGTGGGAACCCGAGGCCGGCGGCACCTAGCCGGCGGCGGCGGAGCCGGAATTGTAAGCGTAGGTGTCCCAGTCGGGGCGATAGTCGTCGCTGGCCTGGTTGCCCCAGACGGTCCAGCCCCTGCGGACGCCGCGGCCGAAGAGCTCGAGGTAGGGCCCGCCGGAACAGGCTTCGATCACGTCGTATTGCTCGTCGGGCTTGCGCGAGTGCTCGCGCTTGCGGCTGACGATCATGTTGACCTGGCGCCGGCCGGGCCCGAGGGTGCGGGCGTTGCGGCCGCGGGTGCCGAAGAGGATGATCTCGGTGACGTTGCGGAAGTAGAAGCCGACGCCGCGGCCGTCCGATCCGCCGTCCTTGCGCACCTTGTGCCAGACGAGGTTCGACTTGTAGTCGAACCCCCAGGCCGAAAGGACCCGGAGGCCGTCGGGCAGGAGCGCGTTCGGGACCCAGAGGTAGCAGTGGGCGGTGTCGGCGAGGTGGTCGGCGACCGGCAGCGCGCAGATGGCGTCGACGTCGAGCGTCGGGTAGCGGCTGAGCCGCCGGTGCTCGGGCGCGACCTTGCCGGTGCGGTTGACGAAGCGCCACGGCGGGTCGGCGAGGACGGTCGCGAAGCGCCGTCCCGCGAGGTCGCGCCTTAGCTCTTGGGCTGCTTCGTGGGTCATCGACAACATCTAGCGGGAGTCCGCCGCGGCAGGCAAGCGGAACCGCGCTCCGGAGTTAATCGAGCGTCCGTCGGAAGCGGGTCAGCGCCAGGGCGGCGTAGGCGGCGACGAAGAGGGTGAGGACGGAAAGCTCGCGCCCGATCGTTGGGAGGTCGGCGCCCTTGAGCATGACGGCGCGGATGGCGCGGAGGAAGTGGGTCAGGGGGAAGATCTCGCCGAGCCACTGCGCCCACTCGGGCATGCCGCGGAAGGGGAACATGAAGCCGGAGAGGAGGATCGAGGGGAGGAAGAAGAAGAAGGTCAGCTGCATCGCCTGCATCTGGGTGCGGGCGACCGTCGAGATGGCGTAGCCGAGCAGGACGAGCGCCAGCACGAAGACGAAGACGGCGAGGAGCAGCGTCCCGAGGGCGCCGACGAACGGGACGTCGAAGAGGGTGCGGGCGGCGAGAAGCACGACGGCGACCTGGACCGCTCCGACGGCCAGATAGGGCAGGATCTTCGACAGCATGACCTCGGCGGGGGTCGAGGGCATGGCGAGGAGCGACTCCATCGTGCCGCGCTCGGTCTCGCGGGTCAGCGCGATCGAGGTCATCATCACCATGGTCATCTGCAGGATGACGCCGAGAAGGCCGGGCACGATGTTGTACTGCGATATGCCCTCGGGGTTGTAGCGGCGCTGCACGACGACCTCGAGCTGGCCGGCGGCGGCTTCGGCGGCCTCGGCCTCGCGGCCGGTGGCGCGGAGGAGGGCCTGGCTCGCGACGGTGCCGAGGGTCGAGATGGCGCCCGACGCGGCGGCGGGATCGGTGGCGTCGGCCTCGACGAGGATCCGCGGGTGGTCGCCGCGGACGACGCGCGCGCCGAAGTCCGACGGGATCGTGACGACGAAGGCGACGTCGCCCTGCTGGATCAGCCGCTCGGCCTCGGCCGCGCTCGCGGTCACATGGTCGAAGCGGTAGTAGCCGGTGAGCTCCAGCGCCGAGATCATCGCGCGGCTGTAGGCGTCGTGGCTGGCGACGACGAGGGCGGCGGGGAGCCGCTTGGGGTCGTTGTTGATCGCGAAGCCGAAGAGGACGAGGAGGATCAAGGGCACGCCGAGCATCATCGCGAAGGTGATGCGGTCGCGGCGCATCTGGATGAACTCCTTGGCGAGGAGCGCGCGCAGCCGGCGGAGCGAGACGGGCGAGGTCATGCCATGTTGTCCCGGGCGGCGCCCATGAAGTGGATGAAGACGTCCTCGAGGCTCGTCTCGGCGGGGGCGATGTCGACGCCGGGGGCGGCGATCTGGGCGAGGGCGGTGTCGAGGGCCTTCGGGTCGGTGCCGACCACGTGCAGCGACGCGCCGAAGGCCGCGACCTGGTCGATGCCGAGGGTGCCGCGCAGGCGGTCGGCGATGCGGTCGAGGCCGGGCCCGGTGACGACGCGGGTCGAGAGGCCGGAGCGGGCGACGACCTCGGCGACGGTGCCCTCGGCGATCAGCTTGCCGTAGGAGATGTAGTTGATGCGGTGGCAGCGCTCGGCCTCGTCCATGTAGTGGGTCGAGACGAGCACCGTCATGCCCTCGAAGGCGAGTCGGTGGATCTCGTCCCAGAACTCGCGGCGGGCCTTGGGGTCGACGCCGGCGGTCGGCTCGTCGAGGAGCAGGAGCTGCGGGGAATGCATGATGCAGGCGGCGAGGGCGAGGCGCTGCTTCCAGCCGCCGGAGAGCTTGCCCGCGAGCTGGTCGCGGCGGGTGGTCAGGCCGAGCGAGGCGAGGGTGTCGGCGACGGCGGCGCGGGGGTCGGGCAGGCGGTAGAGGCCGGCGACGAGATCGAGGTTCTCGCCGATCGTGAGGTCCTCGTAGAGCGAGAAGCGCTGCGTCATGTAGCCGACCTGGTCCTTGATCGCGCGGCTCTCGCGGACGAGGTCGTGGCCGAGCACCTCGCCCTCGCCCGAGTCGAGCTTCAGGAGGCCGCACATCAGGCGGATGGTCGTGGTCTTGCCCGATCCGTTGGGGCCGAGGAAGCCGACGATCTCGCCGCGCCGCACGGTCATCGAGACGTCGTCGACGACGGCGCGGCCGCCGAAGCGCTTGACGAGGTGGCGGACGTCGATGGCCGTGCCGGGATCAGGGGGCGAGGCTGACATCGACGATCTGTCCGGGCCGCAGGATGGTGTCGCCGGCGGCGGGGCGGGCCTCGACGCGATAGACGAGCTTCTGCCGGTTCTCGAGCGAGTAGATGACCGGTGGCGTGAACTCGGGCTCCTTGGCAACGTAGGAGACCGTGGCGGTGAGGCCGTCGGGGCAGGCGTCGCAGCGGACGGCGAGCCTGGCGCCGGTGGCGACGCGGGCGACGTCGGGCTCGCCGACGTAGACGACGAGCTTCCAGGCGCCGTCCGGCAACAGCTCGGCGACCGGGGCGGTCGGGCCGGCGATCTCGCCGGTGCGGCGGAAGATATCGGTGATCTCGCCGGCTGCAGGGGCGGTGACGTCGCGCTTGGCGAGGCGCCAGGCGGCGTCGCGGACGGCGGCGTCGGCGCCGGCGAGGCTGCTTTCCGCCGCGGCGACGACCTGGGCGCGGGCGGGGAGCCTCTGGACCGCGAGCTCGGCCTCGAGCTGGGCGACCTCGGTGGCGGCGGTGTCGCGGGCAGTGACCGCGGTGTCGAGGTTGGCCTGCGGCACGACACCCTGGCGGTTCAGCGCCGTCTGTCGGTCTGCCTGGCGCTGGGCTTCGGCGAGGCGCACCTGTGCCGATTCGAGCGAGGCCTCGGTGACGCGGATCTCCTCGGGACGGCTGCCCTCGCGCAGGTTGGCGAGCTCGGCCTCGGCCTGGTCGCGGGCGGCCTGGGCCTGGGCGAGCGCGATCTCGGCGTCGGTGCGCTCCTGGCGGGCGACGATGACGCCGGCTTCGACCCGGTCGCCCATTCGGACGCGGACCTCGGAAAGCTCGGCGGAAGTCACGGGCGCGAGGTTGACGTAGTCGCCTTCGACGTAGCCGACGGCCAGGACGTCGGTCGCGGGGCAGGCGAGCAGCCGGGCCACGAGCGGCAGGGCGCAGAGGAAGCCGGTCACGATGCCCTCCGTTCGGCCGCGATGCGGGTCTCGATGTTGCGCACTACGGTGTCCGCGACCGCTTCGGCCTCGGCGGGGCCGATGCCGGCCCAGTTCATGCGCCGCTCGACGATGGGGCGGGCGATGTGGAAATAGGTGATCTGGCCGATGGCGGCGAAGACCGCGAGCCGGACGGCCTCTTCTTCCGCCTCCCGCCCGGTGGCGGCGGCCCAGAGGGCGCAGGCGCGGCGGTGGACCGGCTCGAAGAGGCCGGCATAGACGGCCTCGAGTGCCGCCGACGGCTGGGCCATCTCGCGCAGGATGAAGCCCGCGGCGAGCCGCGCCTCGGGCTGGAGCAGCAGGAAGCGGACGAGGTTGCGGGCGAGCGTCGCGAGGAGTGCCGCGGCTGCCGCGGGGTCGCCGGGCGGCGGCGCGCCGGGCCCCGGGGCCGCGAGGACACCGCCGAGCAGGCCGACGATATGCTCGGCGCAAGCGGCGCGCAGGCCTTCCTTGCCGCCGAAGTGGTACGAGATCGCCGCAACGTTGCTGCCGGAGAGCGCCGCGATCTCGCGGATGCTGGTTGCCTCGAACCCCTTCTCGGCGAAGCCGCGCATGGCGGCCTGCACGATGACGTCGCGGGTGGAGCGGCTTCTGGTCGACTCGTTGGGCATCCGCCGGACTCTCGTTTAAATCAAACGATTGATTACATCGCTCGAGAGGGTCGGTCAAGGCGGAATCTCCGACGCCCGGCGTTTCCTGTTGCACCGGGCGGACGGGGCTGGCGGAATGCCTCCCTGAGGGAGGGACCGGGCATGAAGATCGCCGTTGCTGCCTATCCGTTCGACTGGCTGGGCCGGTGGAACGACTACGTCGGCAAGCTCCGTGTCTGGGTACGCACCGGGGCAGAGCAGGGGGCGGACCTTCTGGTGTTCCCCGAGCACGGAGCGCTCGAACTCGCGAGCCTGGCGGGCGAGCAGAACGCCCGCGACCTCGACCGAACGGTCGAGGCGCTGACTGCGCGGATCAAGGACGTGGACGACCTGCACGCGAGCCTCGCCCGCGAGTTCAAGCTCCACATCTGTGCCGCCTCGGGGCCGATCCGGATGCGCGACGTCGGCGTCGTCAACCGTGCGCGGCTCTTTGCGCCAGACGGCAGCCGCGGCGAGCAGGACAAGCTGGTGCCGAGCCGCTTCGAGCGCGAGGCCTGGGACATGCAACCGGGCGCGGCCGCGCGCGTCTTCGACACCGCGCTCGGGCGGATCGGCATTCTCATCGGCTACGACGTCGAGTTCCCGCTGCCGGCGCGGGCGATGGCCGAGGCCGGCGCCGAAATCCTGCTGGTGCCGAGCTCGACCGACTCGCCGCGCGGCCATGCCCGGGTGCGGGTGGGCGCGATGGCGCGGGCGCTCGAGAACCAGTGCGTCGTGGCGCAGGCGGTGACGCTCGGAAACGCCGACTGGCTGTCGGCCGCCACGCGCTCGACCGGCGCGGCGGCGGTCTACGCCCCGGCCGACGTGGGGTTCCCGGAGAACGGCGTTGTTGCCGAGGGCAAGTCCGACGCGCCCGGCTGGGTGGTCGGCGAGGTCGAGCTCTACGAGGTGCACCGCGCGCGCGAGGAGGGTGCCGTCCGAACCTTCGCGGACTGGCCGCTGCAGGGGCCGGCTCCGGTCGAGACGGTGCCGCTCGGGGCGGCCGTCGCCGAGGCGTAGCGACCAGCTAGTGCCGCCGGTCGGTGGCGAGGGGGGCGGCGAGCAGGCGGCGGAGCGCTTCGAGGCCGGCGTCGCCACAGTCCTGGCGGTGGCTCATCTTGGTGCAGCAGTTCTTGCCGGCGAGGAGCCGCTCGCCGAGCTCGATCGCCAGCACCATGTCGAAGAGGCAGGGGTGGGTGCCCGGGGGCGGGGGCGCATGCGGGCTGTCGCGCAGGTGGTCGAGCAGCAGCCGCTGGAACTCGCGGGGGGTCCGGACAGGCCAGCCGCGGTCGGCGGCGGCGGCGGGCAGATCCTCCGTCGTCAGCCGCTCGAAGGCGCGGCAAACGGTAGCCTCGAAGTCGTCCTCGCCTTTGCCCATCAAAGCCTTCCGGATTGCGCCTTGACCGTTGAGCTAGGACGATCCGCGGCTTTGGCCATGCCTCACCCCTGCGCCAGCATCCAGAGGTTCCGGCAGCGGGCGCCGGACCGGCAGTAGGCAAGAACCGGCGCCGGCAGCTCGGCGAGCGCCGCGCGAAAGTCCTCGACGTCGTCGAGGGTTATGGCGCCCGAGATTACCGGCACGAAGGCAAAGGCGAGCCCCTGCCGCTCGGCTTCGGCGCGGATCTGCGCGACGTCGGTCTGGTCGAAGCTCTCGCCGTCGGGGCGGTTGCACATGATCGAGCGGAAGCCCTGCGCCTTGATCGCCGCCACGTCGCCGGCGCCGATCTGCGCGGCAACGCTGTAGTCGGGGGTGATCCTGGCGCTGGTCATCGGACGGGCTGGCTCCTGCGATTCGGCTGGCCGCGGGCTTTAGCACGGGCGGCGGAGGGCCGGAAGTCCGCGGAATCGCGCAGGCGAGACGGAGGAGAGGTGGTTGCAAAGGGTTGGGAAAGGCGAGGTACATCGCATGCACAATCGATGTACGACACATGTACCCGATTTCGGGTCGGCGCCGGCCTTCGCTCTCGCTGATGACGGCCCCGCGAGGAGAGCCGCACCTCCGCCAATCCCGGTGATTGGATCGAGCCGACCGGTCCGGCCGGCTGGCTGTCACTGAAATCGGCGGCGCACGGGAATGATCTCCAGTCGGGCCGCACCGCGTCAGAACAGGAAATACCGCTGCGCCATCGGGAGCACCTCGGCGGGCTCGCAGGTGAGGAGCTCGCCGTCGGCGCGGACCTCGTAGGTTTCGGGGTCGACCTCGATCGTGGGCGTGGCGGCGTTGAGCTTCATGGAGGCCTTGCCGATGCCGCTGCGGGTGTTCTCGACGGGGAGGGTCGACTTGGCGAGGCCTAGGGCGGCGGCGATGCCTTCGGCTTCGGCCGCGGCGGAGACGAAGGTGACGGCGGAGGCCTCGACGGCACGGCCCATCGCGCCCCACATCGGGCGGGTGTAGACCGGCTGCGGGGTCGGGATCGAGGCGTTGGGGTCGCCCATCTGCGCGACGACGATCGAGCCGCCGATCAGCACCATCTCGGGCTTGACGCCGAAGAAGGCAGGCGACCAGAGGACGAGGTCGGCGCGCTTGCCTTCCTCGATCGAGCCGATGTGGCGGCTGATGCCGTGGGCGATCGCGGGGTTGATGGTGTATTTCGCGACGTAGCGCTTCACGCGGGCATTGTCGTTGTCGCCGGTCTCCTCGGGCAGGCGTCCGCGCTGGATCTTCATCTTGTGGGCGGTCTGCCAGGTGCGGATGATGACCTCGCCGATGCGGCCCATTGCCTGGCTGTCGGACGAGATGATCGAGAAGGCGCCCATGTCGTGCAGGATGTCCTCGGCGGCGATCGTCTCCTTGCGGATGCGCGATTCGGCGAAGGCCACGTCCTCCGGGATGTTCCCATCCAGGTGGTGGCAGACCATGAGCATGTCGAGATGCTCTTCGAGGGTGTTCTTCGTGTAGGGCCGGGTCGGGTTGGTCGATGACGGGATCACGTTCGGCTGGCCGCAGACCTTGATGATGTCGGGCGCATGCCCGCCGCCGGCGCCCTCGGTGTGGAAGGCGTGGATGGTGCGGCCCGCGATCGCCCTGATCGTGTCCTCGACGAAGCCCGACTCGTTCAGCGTGTCGGTGTGGATCATCACCTGCACGTCCATCTCGTCGGCGACGCGCAGGCAGCAGTCGATGGCGGCCGGCGTCGTGCCCCAGTCCTCGTGCAGCTTCAGCGCGCAGGCGCCGGCGCGGACCATCTCCTCGAGGGCCGCGGGGCGGCTGGCGTTGCCCTTGCCGGAGATGCCGATGTTCATCGGCACGGCGTCGATGGCCTGCAGCATGCGGGCGATGTGCCAGGGGCCGGGGGTGCAGGTGGTGGCGAGGGTGCCGTGCGCCGGGCCGGTGCCGCCGCCGAGCATGGTGGTCATGCCTGCGTGCAGCGCGTCGTCGATCTGCTGCGGGCAGATGAAGTGGATGTGGGCGTCGAAGCCGCCCGCGGTGAGGATTTTTCCCTCGCCTGCAATGATTTCCGTGCCGGGGCCGATGACGATGTCGACGCCGGGCTGGGTGTCGGGGTTGCCGGCCTTGCCGAGCTTGGCGATGCGGCCGTCGCGCAAGCCCACGTCGGCCTTGTAGATGCCGGTCCAGTCGAGGATCAGCGCGTTGGTGATGACGGTGTCGACCGCACCCTCGGCGCGCGAGGCCTGGCTCTGGCCCATGCCGTCGCGGATCACCTTGCCGCCGCCGAACTTCACCTCCTCGCCGTAGGCGGTGAGGTCGCGCTCGACCTCGATGACGAGCTCGGTGTCGGCGAGTCGGACCCGGTCGCCGGTGGTGGGGCCGTACATGTCGGCATAGGCGAGGCGGGAAAGCGTGGCGGGCATGGGCGACCTCAAAGGGGCATGCGGAGGGAGATGACGCCCGGCTCGCCGCGGGCGTAGGCGGGCGGGTCGGGATCGGGGACGAAGCCGAGCCTGTAGTAGAGGGGCAGCGCCTCGACCCGTTCGTTCAGGGCGTCGAGGCGGACCTCGCGGTAGCCGAGCGCGCGCGCCCGCTCGAGCAGCGCCTCGCAGAGGGCGCGGCCGACGCCGCGGCCGCGGGCGACGTCGGCGACGAACATCCGGTTGAGCTCGCAGACGCCCGGCGAATAGGGCTTGAGCATGACGACGCCCACCGGGGCGCCGTCGAGGCGGGCGAGCATGCACTCGCCGTGCGGCGGGGCGAAGTGGTCGCGAAAGGTGGCGAGCTGGCCCTCGAAGTCCTGAACGACGAGATAGGCGTCGATAGCGGCGCCCTTTTCCGGGTAAGTCGCGCGCATGTAGGCGAAGAAGTCGCGGGCGAGCTGCGAGGCGTCGGCGACGTCGCTGTCGCTCCGGACCGGGGCTATGCCGAGGGCGGGCTCAGGCATCGCGGGCGATGGTAGCCGGGGTTTGCGCGGCTGCGCACTGACCCGTGGTGCGATGCCGCCGGATACCGGCGTCGCGTATCAGTCGGACGGAATTCCCGCTCCGATGGCCCGGCATCGCGGCCGGTCAGCGCGAGCGGCCGTCGAAGGCGCGTGCCGGGAGCGCGCGCGCGTCGACGCCGTCGAGGCAGTTGCAGTTGATCGCGACCGTCGGCGTTCCGTCCGGGGCGGTGGCGTAGGAAAATGACTGGATCCCGCAGACCTTGCAGAACTCGTGGTGGATGGAGTTCTTGTTGAAGGTGTACTCGGTGAGCGCGTCCTCGCCGCGCAGCAGCGTGAAGCTCGTGCGCGGCGTGAAGGCGAGAACCGCGCCCAGGCGCTGGCAGCGCGAGCAGTTGCAGACGATGGGGCTCGAGATGTCGACGTCGGCCTCGAAGGCGACGGCGCCGCACTGGCACGATCCGGTGTGATGTTCGACGCTCATTCCAGCTCTCCCATGACGTGCGCGTTGAATCCGAAGACGCGGCGGGCGCCGGCGTAGGGCACGAGGCGTACCTCGCGGGTCTGGCCGGGCTCGAAGCGCACGGCGGTGCCGGCGGGGATGTCGAGTCGGCAGCCGCGGGCGGCGGCGCGGTCGAAGTCGAGCGCGGCGTTGGTCTCGGCGAAATGGTAGTGGGACCCGACCTGGATCGGGCGGTCGCCGGTGTTGGCCACCGTCAGGGCGATGGCGTCGCGGTCGGCGTTGAGGCTGATGCTGCCGGAGGCGGGAAAGATTTCGCCGGGAATCACTGGCGCGGCCTCAGCTCAGGATCAACGCGACGCCGCCGAGGCAGGCGAGCGCGCCCATCGCGCGGGCGAGCGCCGGACGGCCGAGGCTGCCGACGCCGAACCCGAGCCCGAGGCCGACGCCATGCAGCATCGAGGTCGCGACGACGAAACCCGCCGCATAGGGCAGGCCGCCGAGCCCGGGAGCTTCGAGGCCGTGGGCGTAGCCGTGCGCCATGCCGAACACGGCGATGACGCCGCACGCGAGGGCGAGCGGCGGGCGCAGCGCGAAGGCGATCGCGGCGCCGAGGACGACGACCGAGGCGAGGATCGTCGGCTCGATCACCGGCAGCGCGGCGCCTTCGAACCCGAGGAAGCCCCCGACGATCATCGCCCCGACGAAGCTGCAGGGATAGGCCCAGCGGGCGCGGCTGCCGGTCATCGCGGCGAAGAGGCCAACGGCGACCATGGTCAGCATGTGGTCGGCGCCGAGCATAGGATGCAGAAACCCGGAGCCGAAGGCGGAATGGGTGTGCGGCCCGATGCCGGTATGCGCGAAGGCTGCGGTGGGGAGCAGCAAGGGTAGGGCGCTGGCGACGCGGCGGGCTTGCATGGGCGGTTTCCTTCCTCCGATCGGTGGCGCGACACTAGCGCCGTTTCAGCGCAGAAGAAGCACTAACGTCCCTGCCGCCGGCCGGGCACCGAGGGCTGCCGATTTTATAGGCAGCGGCGCGCATGCCAAGCGGGACCGGGAGACTGGTCGACGCGCCCGGGCGTCGGGCGGGATCGGTTCACACTGCCTCGGACAACGAGGTGAAGTTGAACCGGCTCACCTTGAGCGCGGGCATCAGAGAGGCGTTCTCCCCCTGCGAATCGGAGTCGCTGGTCCGCTCCGACGTCCCGACGAGCTCGACGTTTCCGGGAGCGAGCAGGTCGAGGACGCTCTGGTTGAAGCGGAAGTTCATGACCGGATACCGGATCCTGCCGTCCTCGATGTACCAGAGGCCATCGCGCGTCACGCCGGTGAAGAGTGCGGTGCGCGGGTCGACCGGGCGAATGTACCAGAAACGGGTCACGAGCAGCCCGCGCGGCGTGGCGGCGATCATCTCCTCGATGCTCGCACCGGGGGCGTCGCCCTCGAGAATGGTGTTCACCGGTCCGGGCGTCGGCACCTCGCCCTTCCGGCTGGCCCAGTAGCGCGAGTAGCGCAGGTTCTCGAGCACGCCGCGCCGGACGAACCAGATCCTGCGGGCCGGCAGGCCTTCCGGCGTCCAGGGCGATCCAGGCAGGTCCGGGTGCCAGGG
Source organism: Amaricoccus sp. (assembly GCA_046348915.1). Lineage (GTDB taxonomy): Bacteria > Pseudomonadota > Alphaproteobacteria > Rhodobacterales > Rhodobacteraceae > Amaricoccus. The sequence goes on along the minus strand of JAXMDH010000017.1, from coordinate 118,104 downwards.
GTCGCTCGAGACGCTGAGGCGTGGGTCGAAGATCGGCTCGCCGAGGCGGGTCCTTCCGTCGGGAGCCGAGAACGGGCTGCGGCCCTCGTCGGCGCTGCGCGCGTCGAACGCGAAGCGGATCAGGTCGTCGGCGGCCTGGGGCTCGAGGATCGTCGGGTAGACGCCCGGATCGAGGCTGCGGGGGTTGCGGGACGCGAGCGCCTTATCGATCGCCGCGTTGCCGATCCGCTCGGTGTCGAGCTTCGCGACGTCGAAATGGTTGCGCAGGAAATAGCCCGAGCTGCCGCCATCGGCCGCGCGGGCGGTGACCGAGAGGCTGACCAGGCTCGACCGCCGGTAGCCGAAGTTGCCGTTGCGGGTGGCGCGGGCCACGGTGGTGCCGCTCGACTGGTGGAAGCCGGCGCCAACAACCCCGGCCTTGTCGCAGGCCTGGAGGATCGCGTCTACCGCCCGTGCCCGATCGGCGGGCGAGGGGTTGGCAGTGGCTTCGACATAGCCGGCGGCCGGCGCATACTGCTGTGGCCCGAGCGTCGGCAGGTACTCGTCGTCGGGTGGCGACAGCCGGGCGAGCTGCTCGGCCTCGGCGACGGCGCGCGCGAGCGCGGCGTCGTCGAGGTCGTTGGCCGTCGCCGAGCCTCGACGGCTGTCGAGCCAGACGGTGATCTTGGCCGAGGCGTCCTCGCGCCGGCCGCTGGTGGTGACGCCGTTGGCTGCGAAGCGCAGGTGCGAGCGGTCCTCGCTTTCGACGATGACTGCGGCATCGTCGGCCTTGGTGAGCCGGAGCAGCTTGTCGCAGATCGCCTCGCTGTCGTTTTCGGAAAGCATCGGTCAGGCGTTCTCGGCGGCTATATTCAGGACGTCGATCCCGCGGAAGCGGGCGACCGGGCAGCCGTGGCTGACGGCGTTCCGCTGCGTTGGCTGGCCCTTCGCGTCCCCGAGGAGGCCGTTCAGCTCGTAGGTCGCCGAACCGCCGAGCCCGTCGCAGGCATTCCAGAAGTCGGTGGTGCGCGACTGGTAGGCGACGTCCCGCAGCAAATCGGTGACCTTGCCGGCCTTGATCTCCCAGGCGGTCTGGCCGCTGAACTGGAAGTTGTAGCGCTGCTGGTCGATGGACCAGCTGCCGTTGCCGAAAATCAGGATGCCGTTCTCGACGCCCCCGACCAGGTCGCCGAGGGTAGCGTCGTCGGCGGCGGGCTGGAGCGACACGTTGGGCATGCGCGGGAACGGCACGCTGCCCCAGCTGTCGGCGTGCAAGCAGCCGTAAGAATGGTCGCGGCCGATCAGCGGCGCCAGGTCGCGGGTGGTCTGCCAATCGACGAAGACGCCGTTGCGGACGAGATCCCAACGCTGGGCCGGAACACCCTCGTCGTCGAAGCCGACGGTCGCGAGACCCTCTGGCTGGGTCCGGTCCGCGACGAAGCTGCAGCGCGGCGAAGCGAACTGCAGCCCGATCTTGTCCGGCGTGAGGAAGCTGGTGCCGGCGTAGTCGGCTTCCCACCCGAGCGCGCGGTCGAGCTCGGTCGAGTGGCCGACCGACTCGTGGATGGTGAGGAACAGGTGGCTCGGGTGCAGGATGAGGTCGTATTTGCCAGGGACGACCGGTTTCGCGTCGAGCTTCGCCGCCGCTTCTTCCCCGGCCGTCTCTGCCTCGTTCAGCCAGGGAAATCGCTCGAGGTACTCGTAGCCGATTGACTTTGGGCCGGGCAGAGTCCGCCGCGTCTGGAAATCGCCCGCCTTGCGGTTGACCGCGGTTGCCGTGAGCATCGGATAGGTCCGGATGATGTACTGCTCGGTGCGCGAGCCGTCGGTCGATGCGAAGAACTTCTGCTCGTTCTGGAAGACGAGGCTCGAAGTTGCGAAGCTCGTGCCTTTCGCCTTCATGGCGGCTTCGTTCATCGCCAGTAGGAAGGCGATCTTGCGTTCGGTCGGCTCCTCGAACGGATCCTGCTCGAAAGCGCTGCGCCAGGTTGCGGTGACGGCGGCCGACCGCGCGAGGGCGACTGGCGTGCGCTGGTAGGCGGCGTTGGCCTTGGCGATCGCGACCGCCTCGTCGATGATGCGCGCGATCGCCTCGGGCCGCACGTCGGGGCTGGCAGCGAAGCCCCAGGCGCCGTCGAGCAGCACGCGGATGCCGAAGCCGTGGCTCTGCGAGCGGCCGAGCGCCCGGACGCGCTGCTCCCGCGCCGCGATCTCCTCCTCCCGATAGCGGTTGATGCGGATGTCGGCGTAGGCGGCGCCGGCGCGGGTGGCCCGGGTGAGCGCAACGTCGGCCAGCGCATCCGGATCGACGGGCGCCGCCTCGGCGAAGGCCTCCCAGGGCAGGATCGCGGCGCCGCCGGCCAGGGCGGCGGTCCGCAGGAAGTCTCGCCGGGAAGGATTGGTGACGCTCCGCATCGGAGGGTCCCCCAGGCTCCGAGGACAGATTGTAGCACTCGGCGCGCGACGTGTCGCGGAGGAACCGGCGGTCAGCGGATCGGGGAATGCACCGTCACGAGCTTGGTGCCGTCGGGGAAGGTGGCCTCGACCTGGACGTCGTGGATCATCTCGGGGACGCCCTCCATGCACTGGTCGCGGGCGACCACGTGGGCGCCGGCTTCCATGAGGTCGGCGACCGAGCGGCCGTCGCGGGCGCCCTCGACCACGTAGTCGGTGATCAGCGCGATCGCTTCCGGGTGGTTGAGCCTGACCCCGCGGGAGAGCCGGTTCCGCGCCACCATGGCGGCGAGCGAGACGAGGAGCTTGTCCTTTTCGCGGGGGGTCAGGTTCATCGGGACCTCAGCTGTGCCAGACGCGCGGGAGGGGGGCGGCGCGGAAGGCCATCAGAAAGCGGATCAGCCCGGCGCGCAAGGGCAGAGCCTCGGCGGCGAGGAAGCGGGCGATGAGGATACCGGGCTTGGCGGTGGCCGCCGCCGCGACGCCGGGGAGGTCGAGGAGGGCGCGGGTGGCGTCGAGGCGGGTCTCGGCGCCGGGGGCGAGGTGGACGAGGGTGGCGAAGGCGCGGGCGCCGGCGAGCGTCGCGGGTCCGGCGGCGGCGCGGGCGAGGTCGCCCTCGGCGAAGAGCGCCTCGGCGTGGACGAGACGGCCGCCGCGGCGGAGGCGCCACTGGTCGGAGAGGGCGCCGGTCAGGACGCGCTCGCCCATGGCTGCACGGCCGAGCACCACGGTTTCGAGCAGCGTCACGGTGGCGTCGGGGGCGATGTCGGCCTCGAGGCGCCGGTCGAGGCGGCCGGCGTCGAAGAGGATCGTCTCCTGCGGCAGCCACGCGAGGCTGGCGCCGGGCCCGGCCTCGAGCCGGGTCTCGATGCGGGCGTCGCCGGCGGAGGAGCGGTAGACGCGCTCCGCGGCCTGGGTAGTGGCGACGAGCGCGGCGCCGGGGCCGGCGGCGAGACTCCAGGCGAGGCGGTCGCCGCCGGTGACGCCTCCCGACGTGTTGATCAGGACCGCTTCCGGGACCGGGTCGTGGGTCCGCGGCAGGATCGCCTTGGCGCAGCCCTGCTGGAACAGGCGGTCGAGACGGACGCGGCCGTCGCGGAGCGACACGGCGACCTCGGCGCGGCCTTCGGCACGCTGCAGCTTGGGCGGAGGCGGGTCGACGCGCATCGCGGTCGAGTTAGCGACGTATCGGCGGCAGGCGCAACCAACGTCGCGCGGTGGGATGGGCCGTCGGTTGCGCAAGATCCTGTCGCCCGCTGCGTTGCGGCCGGGCCGGCGCCAAACGGGAATTTATCGTTTGATAAGCGTCGGATGCTGTGACAGCGTTGGCCCACTGGATTAGGGGAGAGGTCCATGGCACCCACACCGCAGACGCCGGGGGTCGTGCCCGGGCGGCTGTCGCCGGAGCGGCTGGCGGAGAACTTCGCCGACATCGCGCCGCCGTTCACGGCGCACGAGGCTTTGGTGGCGGCGGACCGGTGCTATTTCTGTTACGATGCGCCCTGCATCTCGGCCTGCCCGACCTCGATCGACATCCCGATGTTCATCCGCCAGATCACCGGCGGCCAGCCCGAGGCGGCGGCGGTGACGATCCTCGAGCAGAACATCCTCGGGGGAATGTGCGCGCGGGTCTGCCCGACCGAGACGCTGTGCGAGGAGGCCTGCGTTCGCGAGGCGGCCGAGGGCAAGCCGGTCGAGATCGGGCGGCTGCAGCGGTTCGCCACCGACGCGCTGATGGGGCGGGGGCCGCAGCCCTTCGCCCGGGCGGCGGCGACGGGGAAGCGGGTGGCGGTGGTGGGCGCCGGACCGGCGGGCCTCGCCTGCGCGCACCGGCTGGCGATGCTCGGGCACGAGGTGACGCTCTATGACGCGCGGGCGAAGGCGGGCGGGCTCAACGAGTTCGGCATCGCCGCCTACAAGGCGGTCGAGGGGTTCGCGCAGGAGGAGGTCGAGTGGCTGCTCGCGATCGGCGGGATCGCCGTCGTGCCGGGGCGGCGGCTCGGGCGGGATCTCGCGCTCGGCGAGCTCGTCGAGGGGTTCGATGCGGTCTTCCTCGGGATCGGGCTGTCGGGTGTCCGGGCGCTGGAGGCAGCGGGGGCCGACAAGGCCGGGGTGCGGCCGGCGGTCGACTTCATCGCCGAGCTCCGGCAGGCCCAGGATCTGGCGGCACTGCCGGTCGGGCGGCGCGTCGTGGTCATCGGCGGCGGGATGACGGCGGTCGACGCGGCGGTGCAGTCGAAGAAGCTCGGCGCCGAGCAGGGGTCGATCGTGTACCGGCGCGGCCGCGAGCGGATGGGCGCGAGCGGCTACGAGCAGGAGCTGGCGGCGAGCGAGGGCGTGCGGATCATCACCGATGCGATGCCGGTGGCCGTCACCGGCAACGGGCGCGCCGACGGGGTCGAGTTCGCCTATGCGATCGAGGGCGCGGGCGGGCTGCAGCCGACCGGCGAGACCTTCGTCGTCGAGGCCGACCAGGTGCTGACGGCGATCGGCCAGATGCTCGGGGACGGGACCGAGGGGCTGGAGATCGCCGGCGGCAAGATCGCGGTGGATGGGACCGGGCGGACGTCGGTCCCGGGCGTCTGGGCCGGCGGCGACTGCGCCTCGGGCGGCGACGACCTGACGGTGACGGCGGTGGCCGAGGGGCGGGACGCCGCGATCGACATCGACGCGGCGCTGAGGGCGCGCGGGTGAGCGGGGTCGAGGAGACGGTCGCGGCGCACTACTCCGGTGCCGGGCTGCACCGGCGGATCATGGAGCGGCTCGCCGAGGCCGGGATCGCGCCCGACCAGGTTACCGCCGAGCACCTGAAGGCGGTCGACGAGTTCCACATCGGCGGAGCGGAGGCGACCGCGGCTTTGCTCGATCGGCTCGAGATCGGGTCGGAGACGCGGGTGCTCGACGTCGGATCGGGGATCGGCGGCCCGGCGCGGACCATCGCCGCTCGCTACCGGGCGCGGGTGACCGGGGTCGACCTGACGCCTGACTTCGTCGAGACGGCGCGACGGCTGACCGAGATCGTCGGGCTCCACGCCGAGTTCGTGGTCGGCAGCGCCCTCGACCTGCCGTTCGCGGCGGAGAGCTTCGATCTCGCGACGCTGCTGCACGTGGGCATGAACATCCCCGACAAGCCGAAGCTCTTCGGCGAGGTCGCGCGCGTCCTGGCGCCGGGCGGGACCTTCGCGGTCTACGACGTGATGCGCTTCGGCGCGCACCCGGCCTTTCCGCTGCCCTGGGCATCGGACGGCGCCTCGTCCTTCGTCGAGACGCCCGACGCCTACCTCGCGGCAGCCGAGGGCGCGGGGTTCGAACTCGTCGAGCGCCGCGACCGGGGCGAGGTCGCGAAGGCGTTCTTCGCGCGCATGCAGGCGCAGATGGCCGGCAAGGCGCCGCCCGTGGTCGGGCTGCCGCTGCTGCTCGGGCCGGAGGCGCCGGCGAAGGTCGCCAACATGATGGCGGCGGTCGCCGCCGGCGACATCCAGCCCGTCGAGATGATCTTCCGGAAACGAGGGTAGCACGATGGCCGACCTCCGCAGCGACTTCATCGGAATCCGCTCGCCGAACCCGTTCTGGCTCGCGTCGGCGCCGCCGACGGACAAGGAGTACAACGTCCGGCGCGCCTTCGAGGCGGGCTGGGGTGGCGTCGTCTGGAAGACGCTCGGGCTCGACCCGCACATCGTCAACGTCAACGGGCCGCGGTATGGCGCGATCTGGGGGGCGGACCGGCGGCTGCTGGGCTTGAACAACATCGAGCTCATCACCGACCGGCCGCTCGAGGTGAACCTGCGCGAGATCAAGGCGGTGAAGCGCGACTGGCCGGACAGGGCGCTGGTCGTGTCGCTGATGGTGCCCTGCGACGAGGCGTCGTGGCGGTCGATCCTGCCCCTGGTCGAGGAAACCGGGGCGGACGGGATCGAGCTCAACTTCGGCTGCCCGCACGGCATGAGCGAGCGCGGCATGGGAGCAGCGGTCGGGCAGGTGCCGGAATACATCGAGATGGTGGCGCGCTGGTGCAAGCAGCACACCCGCATGCCGGTCATCGTGAAGCTGACGCCGAACATCACCGACATCCGCCGGCCGGCGCGCGCGGCGAAGGAGGGCGGGGCCGATGCGGTGAGCCTGATCAACACGATCAGCTCGATCACCAGCGTCAACCTCGACACGTTCAGCCCGGAGCCTTCGATCGACGGCAAGGGATCGCATGGCGGCTACTGCGGGCCGGCGGTGAAGCCGATCGCGCTCAACATGGTGGCGGAAATCGCGCGCGATCCGGAGACGGCCGGAATGCCGATCAGCGGCATCGGCGGGATCACCAACTGGCGCGACGCGGCGGAGTTCATGGCGCTCGGGTCGGGGCCCGTGCAGGTGTGCACGGCGGCGATGACCTACGGATTCCGGATCGTGCAGGAGATGATCGCCGGGCTCGGGACCTGGATGGACGAGAAGGGGCACGCCGACCTCGGCGCCTTCCGCGGGCGGGCGGTGCCGAACGTCACCGACTGGCAGTATCTGAACCTCGACTATGTCGCGAAGGCGCGGATCGACCCCGACCTCTGCATCAAGTGCGGGCGCTGCTACGCCGCCTGCGAGGATACCTCGCACCAGGCGATCGCCATGCAGCCCGGGCGGGTCTTCGAGGTGATCGATGCCGAGTGCGTCGCCTGCAACCTCTGCGTCGACGTCTGCCCGGTCGAGGGCTGCATCTCCATGGTGCCGCTCGCCGCCGGCGAGATCGACGCACGCACCGGCCGGGTGGTGTCGGGTGGCTATGCCAACTGGACCTCGCACCCGAACAACCCGATGGCGCGGGCGGCGGAGTAGCGGACGGGCCGTTGCGCGACCGCAGCCCGTCGCCGGCCGGGCCGTCGGCGGCCTCCGGCGGGAGTATTTAAGGCAAGAGGAAGGCGAGTTCGCGCCAACGGGAGTGGCCCGCTTCAGCAGAAGGGCAGCCCGGTTGGGCGTCGGGTAGACGACCGTGCCGTCCGGGCGGACGACCGCGGCCTCGGTCAGCCGCACGGGCTCCGGTCGGCGGTCGATGGTGTGCCGGACGGTCTCGCCGCGGCCGAGCAGGTAGTCGGCGATGATGCGGCGGTGGCAGCGCCACCAGACCGTCTCGGCGAACATGATGGCGCAGGGGCGGACGCGGCCGGCGGCGACCAGGGCGTCGAGAGCGTCGGCGAAGGGCGCGGTCAGCGCATAGTCCGCCTAGTTGTGGTAGCCCGGGTTGGTCCGGAAGCCGTTGAGCTCCGGCGGCGTGAAGCGGGACCGGCCGCGTACCCGCCGAGCGCCGCCATGCGCTCGTTCCCCATGCCGGAGGGCGCTGGGAGGCCGGCAGCGTGGCGCGGTCGAACTGCGGGTTGGTGCGGGAGCGCGGGACGGTGCGGAAGTCGACGAGGAGCCCCACGCCCGCATCGGCGAGCAGCGCGACGAAGGCTTCGAGGCTGCGGCTCGAAGGGCCGATGCTGTGGAATGGGCGCCGCGCGGACCGGCTCAGCGGCGCAGCAGCGTCAGCGCTGCCCTTGTGGCGGCGACGTGGTGGGTGCAGTCGCTGCTGACCTCGTACTGCGGCCCGGCGTCGGAGGCGCGTTGGGTATGGCCCTTGCAGTCGAAGTCGCGGGTGTGGACAGCGATGATCGTGCCGGAAACCCGTCCGGCTTCGGAGTTCCAGCCGACGTTGGTCTCCGATCCTGAAGCGCAGGGGCGTCGGGAGTCTCCTCGGCTGAACCGTCCCGGCCGGGTCGCACGCGCGGGTGCGGACGGGAAAGAGGCTCGCGCCCGCGCCGGGGCGCGCTCGTCTTCCGCCCCCGCCGCGTTTACCCTGCCGTCCGGCGGCGGTTGGCCGCGGACCCGGTCCCCGCTACGTTGATGATCGGTGGTGCTCCGGTGTCAACCATACCGCTAGACCACGAACTGCTGGCCGAGCTCGAGGACGCGGTTCGACGGCAAGCGGTAGAAGCTGCTGGCGTCGGTGGCGGCCTTGGTCATGGCGATGAAGAGCTTGTCCTGCCAGAGCGGCATGCCGCCCTCGGGCGAGGGGCGGAAGGAACGGCGGTTGAGAAAGTAGGACGTGCTCATCATCTCGAGCGCCAGCCCGTCCTTGCGGGCGAGGACCAGGGCGCGCGGCACGTTCGGGACCTCCATGTAGCCGAAGGTGATCCGGACGCGCCAGAAGCTGTCCTTGAGCTGCTCGATCACCAGCCGCTCGCTGTCGGGGACGCGCGGGGTGGTCGCCACGCTGACGGTCACGATGACGTTGCGGCTGTGCAGCACGTAATTGTGCTTGAGGTTGTGCAGCAGCGCCGACGGCGCGACCTCGGGGTCGGAGGTCAGGAAGACGGCCGTCCCGGGGGCCTGGGCGGGCTTCGACTTCTTCAGCATGCCGATCAGCTGGTCGAGCGAGATGCTGCCCTGGTGCGCCTTGCGGTTGACGATGGCGGTGCCGCGCACCCAGGTCCACATCATCAGCGCAACCATCGCGGCGAGGATCAGCGGTACGAAGCCGCCCTCGAAGAGCTTGCCGAGGTTGGCGCCGAAGAAGGTGAGCTCGATCAGCGCCAGCGGCGCGATCACCGCGATCGTCACCCACAGCGGCCAGTGCCAGAGCCGGCGGAAAACGACGAAGGCGAGCAGCGAGTCGATCAGCATCGCGCCGGTGACAGCGATGCCGTAGGCGCTGGCCAGGGCGCTCGAGCTCTCGAAGATCAGCACCAGCCCGAGCACGGCCACCATCAGCGTCCAGTTGACCCGCGGCATGTAGATCTGGCCGACCAGCGACTCGGACTTGTGCTGGATCTCGAGCCGCGGCAGCAGCCCGAGCTGCACCGCCTGCTGGGTCAGCGAGTAGGTGCCGGTGATCACCGCCTGGCTGGCGATCACGGTGGCGCAGGTCGCGAGGAGGACGAGCGGCATCAGCCCCCACTCGGGCGCCAGCAGGAAGAAGGGGTTGGTGACGGCGGCCGGGTTGGCCAGGACGAGGCTGCCCTGGCCGAGATAGTTGAGCGCGAGTGCGGGGAAGATCAGCATGAACCAGGCGGTGCGGATCGGGCCGCGGCCGAAGTGGCCCATGTCGGCATAGAGCGCCTCCGCACCGGTGACGGCGAGGAAGACCGATCCCATGATCGCGAGCGAGCCGAAGCCGTGGGTGACGAGGAAGCCGATCGCCTCGCCGGGGTTGAAGGCGAGGAAGATCAGCGGCCGGTCGCCGGCATGGTAGAGGCCGAGGGCGGCCATGACCACGAACCAGAGCAGCGTGATCGGGCCGAAGAAGACCGAGATCCGCGCGGTGCCGGTGCTCTGCACCCAGAAGAGCCCGGCGAGGATCACCACCGTCACCGGCAGCACGTAGGCGTCGAAGTGGGGGGCGACGAGTTCGAGGCCCTCGACGGCCGAGAGGACGGAGATCGCGGGGGTGATCGAGGCGTCGCCGTAGAAGAGGGCGGCGCCGAGGACGCCGAGGACGAAGAGGAGCCGCGTCCGGCGGCCGACCGCGCGCTGGGCGAGGGCGAGGAGCGACAGAGTCCCGCCTTCGCCGCGGTTGTCGGCGCGCAGGATCAGGATGACGTACTTGACGGTGACGATGAGGATCAGCGTCCAGAGCAGGAGCGAGACGATGCCGATGACCTCGGCCTCCTCGAGCCCGTCACGGCCGGCGGCGTGCAGGCCCTCGCGGAGGGCGTAGAGCGGGCTGGTGCCGATGTCGCCGTAGACGACGCCGATCGAGCCGAGGACCAGCTTCCAGAAGCCTTGCTGGGAATGGCCCGAGGGCTCGGCCGTTGCTAGGGCACTCATTCCCACCTCTCGCAACTGCACACGAGGGCGTTACCTAGCGCAGCGGTCAGGTGGCGGCAAGCACCGGCGAGGGCTCGCGTGCGGCTCGGGCACGGGCCCGTTGCGGCGGCCCCGCCAAGATTGAGCGGTCAGGCGAGACGGTCGACAAGGAGGCCCGACAGGTAGCCGTTGCCGGCGGCGAAGGCCCGGGCGGCTGCCACCGCGCGGGCCGGAGATGCCAGGGCCACCGGATCTTCGGCGAAGCCTTGGGCGTCGGGACGGCGGGCGCCGGCCCCCGGCCGGGGCGCGCGCTCGCGCTCCGGGGCTGGCTCGGCGGCCGGCTGCGGCGGGCGGCGGCCGGCGGCACCGGAGCGATTGGAGAGCCCCGGACGGCAGGCGGCGGCGCCGGCGACGAAGCGCGATCCGATGCTGGCGATCATCCCGCGGCCCCCGCACGTTCCCCCGAACTCGTGCGACTATATCGCAAATTTTCGCCAAGTGGTCGGCGGATGGCCGGGAGGGTAAAGGCGGCGCGCGGCGGCCGGGAATGGGCTTGACGACCCCCGGCGGGGTGGTAGCGTCGGGTCCACCCGCTCCGGGCAACGAGAAACGCGATCTCCCGGGCAGCGCCGGGCGGACAGGGAGCCAGCCATGTCGAACCGCACGAACCGCGCGCCGAACGATCTCCGCGCGTTCTGGATGCCGTTCACCGCCAACCGGCAGTTCAAGCAGGCGCCGCGGATGTTCGTCGGCGCCGAGGGGATGCACTATACGACGGGCGACGGGCGCAAGGTGCTGGACGGCACCGCCGGCCTCTGGTGCTGCAACGCCGGGCACTGCCGGCCGAAGATCTCGGCGGCGATTGCCGAGCAGGTGAGCGAGCTCGACTATGCGCCGGCGTTTCAGATGGGGCATCCGAAGGCGTTCGAGCTGGCGAACCGGCTGATCGGCATCGCGCCCGAAGGGATGGGCCACGCCTTCTTCACCAACTCGGGCTCGGAGTCGGTCGAGACGGCGCTGAAGATCGCCATCGCCTACCAGCGGGCGATCGGGCAGGGGACGCGCTTCCGGCTGATCGGGCGCGAGCGCGGCTACCATGGGGTGAACTTCGGCGGGATCTCGGTCGGCGGGATCGTCAACAACCGCAAGTTCTTCGGGACGATGCTGACCGGGGTCGACCACCTGCCGCATACCCACCTGCCGGCGAAGAACGCCTTCTCGAAGGGGCAGCCCGAGCATGGCGCCGAGCTTGCCGACGAGCTCGAGCGGATCGTGGCGCTGCACGACGCCTCGACCATCGCGGCGGTCATCGTCGAGCCGGTGGCCGGATCGACGGGTGTGCTGGTGCCGCCGAAGGGGTACCTGCAGCGGCTGCGCGAGATCTGCACCCGACACGGGATCCTGCTCATCTTCGACGAGGTCATCACCGGGTTCGGCCGGCTCGGGGCGCCGTTCGCGGCGGACCGCTACGGGGTGCTGCCCGACATGATCACCTCCGCCAAGGGGCTGACCAACGGCGTCATCCCGATGGGGGCGGTGCTGACGACGCCGGCGGTCCACGACGCCTTCATGACCGGGCCGGAGCACCTGATCGAGCTCTTCCACGGCTATACCTACTCGGCGAACCCGGTTGCCTGCGCGGCGGGGCTGGCGACGCTCGAGACCTATGCCGAGGAGGGGCTGTTCGAGCGGGCCGCGGCGCTCGCGCCGGCCTGGGAGGCGGCGCTGCACTCGCTCAGGGACTGCCCGCACGTCGTCGACATCCGCAACGAGGGGATGGTCGGCGCGGTCGAGCTCGAGCCGATCGCCGGGCAGCCGACGCGGCGGGCGTTCCAGGCCTTCCTCGATGCCTACGAGAGCGGGATCCTGATCCGGACGACCGGCGACATCATCGCGATGTCGCCGCCCTTGATCATCTCGGAGGCGCAGATCGACGAGCTGATCGGAGGCCTGCGCAAGGTGCTGCAGAAGCTCGCGTGAGGGCCGATGTAAGCCGCGCTCAAATGGCAAGTCTCTGATATATAGGAATAAATTTCTGCCACTTTAACCGGTTGGAAACCAATGGCGGCACCCGGCGAGAACCTGAGGATCGACGGCGCCCGGCTCTGGGACTCGATCATGGCGATGGCCGAGATCGGGCCGGGCGTCGCCGGCGGCAACAACCGGCAGACGCTGACCGACGCCGACGGCGAGGGGCGGCGGCTCTTCAGGCGCTGGTGCGAGGCGGCCGGCATGACGCTGGGCGTCGATGCCATGGGGACGATGTTCGCGACTCGGCCCGGCGAGGACCCCGACGCGCTGCCGGTCTATGTCGGCAGCCACCTCGACACGCAGCCGACCGGGGGGAAGTACGACGGCGTGCTGGGCGTGCTCGGGGCGCTCGAGGTGGTGCGGTCGATGAACGACCTCGGGATCCGGACGAAGCACCCGGTGGTGGTGACGAACTGGACCAACGAGGAGGGGGCGCGGTTCGCGCCGGCGATGATGGCGTCGGGCGTCTTCGCCGGGGTCATCGACCTCGACTATGCCTACGGACGGACCGACCTCGACGGCAAGCGCTTTGGCGACGAGCTCGAGCGGATCGGCTGGAGGGGCGACGAGGCGGTGGGCGCGCGGCGCATGCATGCCTATTTCGAGCTGCACATCGAGCAGGGGCCGATCCTCGAGGCCGAGGACGCGGACATCGGCGTCGTCACCCATTGCCAGGGGCTGTGGTGGCTCGAGTTCACCCTGACCGGCAAGGAGGCGCACACCGGCTCGACGCCGATGGCGATGCGCGTGAATGCCGGGCTCGCCATGGCGCGGATCATCGAGATGGTGCAGGCGGTCGCGATGGAGAGCCAGCCGGACGCGGTCGGCGGCGTCGGGCAGGTGAAGTTCCATCCCAATTCGCGCAACGTGCTGCCGGGGAAGGTCGTCTTCACCGTCGACATCCGCTCGCCCGACCTCGCCAAGCTCGACCGGATGCGGGCGCGGATCGAGCGCGAGGCGGCGGCGATCTGCGAGCCGCTGGGGGTCGGCTGCGCCGTCGAGCCGGTCGGGCACTTCGACCCGGTGACCTTCGCGCCGGAGCTGGTCGCGCGCGTGCGCGGGGCGGCGGAGCGGCTCGGCTATTCGCATCGCAACATCGTCTCGGGGGCCGGGCACGATGCCTGCTGGGCGGCGAAGGTGGCGCCGGCGACGATGGTGATGTGCCCCTGCGTCGACGGGCTGTCGCACAACGAGGCCGAGGAGATCACCCCGGACTGGGCGGAGAAGGGCGCGAACGTGCTCTTCCATGCCGTTGTCGAGACGGCGGAAATCGTCACGTGACCAGGGTGTCGGACCCCTGCGCTCGATCCCGGCCGGCGCCGGCGAGCGTATGAGCCGGTTCGGCCTGCTCGAGGTCCGACTGGGCGCCGAGACGCTGCGGCTCGAGGAGGTCGAGGCTGACTTCGTCGAACCGGCGGGCGGTGACGTGGTCGTGGACTACGAGGCGGGGCGGGCGAGCATCCACGTGCTCGGCCGGCGCGAGATCGCCGACGGGAGCCTGAGCTGTTCGATCGACGGGATGCAACGGGCGCTGGTGTCGCTCGACCTGGGGTTCCTGGCGCAGGTGCTGGCCGAGGCGCCGCGGCTGCCGGCCGGGGAGGATCCGGACGCCGATCTCGAAGCGATGGCGCCGGCGGCGCTGCTGGCGCACGCGCGGGAGATGCGGGCGGCGATCCGGGCGCATCGCGACGCGAGCGGGCACGAATTGTGCTGGCATCATCCGGAGTTGTGGGGGCTGCTTCCGGATACGCCTAAAGGCGGACAGGCCGTGCCGGACTGGCCGCAGTTCCTCCGAGGGTGCATATTGTACCGGGCCTCGCTCGACCGGGAGCTCGGGGAGGCGCCGCGGACAACGGAGGAGTACGAGTGATGCGGGGGGTCATGGAGAACCTGGCCGGGAGTGCGGCGGTGGTGTTGGCGCTCGGGACGGGCGGGGCATGGGCGGCGCCCTACCAGGCGGTGTCGGACGGGCCGGACCGGGTGTGGGTGGTGGACCAGGGCAGCGGGGAGACCTCGCTCTGCCGGACTTACGCGGCGCCGTCGCCGAAGGTGATCGACGTCTTCGGCGGCAGCGGAACGGTGCGCGTGCAGGCGGCGCGGACGCCGGAGCCGAGCTGCGCGGTGGTGAGGCGCGCGGGCGGCTACGGCAGCGCGACGCCGCGGCAGAACTACACCGGCTACTCGATGTACGCGCCGATGTCGGGGATCTCGACCGGGTACTACCCGGGCGGGGTGCTGCCGGGCGGCGGGTATCTCTCGGGAGGCTTTCCGTACACTTTCCGGCGCTGGGGCGACTACGGCGGCAGCAACGTCGTGGTGGTGCGGCCGGGATACGTGAACATCAACGTGGACTGACGGCGGGTCGGTCGCAGGCGCCGGCGCGGAGGGTCGTGCCGGCGGAGGCAGGAGGGCAGGGTGAGCAAGGTCATCAGGAACGGGACGATCGTCACCGCCGACCGCACGTGGAAGGCGGACGTGCTGGTCGAGGGCGAGACGATCAAGGCGATCGGCGAGGGGCTGAAGGGCGACGAGGAGATCGACGCGACCGACGCCTACGTGATCCCGGGCGGGATCGACCCGCACACCCACCTCGAGATGCCGTTCATGGGGACGAGGCGCCGCGGACAACGGAGGAGTACGAGTGGATGCAGGGGGTCATGGAGAACCTGGCCAGGGGTGCGGCGGCGGCGTTGGCGCTCGGGGCGGGCGGGGCATGGCGGCGCCCTACCAGGCGGTGTCGGACGGCCCGGACCGGGTCTGGGTGGTGGACCAGGGCAGCGGGGAGACGTCGCCTGCCGGCCACGCGGCGCCGACCCCGAAGGTGATCGACGTCTTCGGCGGCAGCGGCACGGTGCGCGAGCAGGCGGCGCGGACGCCGGAGCCGAGCTGCGCGGTGAGGCGCGCGGGCGGCCAGCGCAGCGCGACGCCGCGGCAGAACTACACCGGCTACTCGATGTACGCGCCGATGTCGGGGATCTCGACCGGGTACTACCCGGGCGGGTGCTGCCGGGCGGCGGGTATCTCTCGGGAGGCTTTCCGTACACTTTCCGGCGCTGGGCGACTATGGCGGCAGCAACGTCGACGTAGTGGTGCGGCCGGAGCAGGCCAACACCGGCGCAACCACGCGGTGCCGGACGCTGCAGCAGGCGCGCCGATGGTCGTGCCGGCGGAGGTGGAGGGCAGGGTGAGCAAGGTCATCGTGGAACGGGACGACCGTCACCGCCGACCGCACGTGGAAGGCGGACGTGCTGGTCGAGGGCGAGACGATCAAGGCGATCGGCGAGGGGCTGAAGGCGACGAGGAGATCGACGCCACCGACGCCTACGTGATCCCGGGCGGGATCGACCCGCATACGCACCTCGAGATGCCGTTCATGGGGACGACGGCGGCGGAGACGTTCGAGACGGGGACCTTCGCCGCGGCTTCGGGCGGGACGACGATGCTCGTCGACTTCGTGCTGCCGGGGGCGGACGGCAGCCTCCTGAGCGCGCTCGACGAGTGGGACCGGAAGTCCAAGCCGCAGATCTGCGTCGACGTCGGCTATCACATGGCGATCACCGGCTGGAACGAGCAGATCTGGCGCGAGATGGACGCGGTGGTGAAGCGCGGGGTGAACACCTTCAAGCACTTCATGGCGTACAAGGGCGCCCTGATGGTCGAGGACGACGAGATGTATGCGTCGTTCCGGCGCTGTGCCGAATTGGGCGCGCTGCCGCTGGTGCACGCCGAGAACGGCGACATCGTGGCGGAGCTGCAGAAGAAGTACATGGACGAGGGGCTGACCGGCCCCGAGGGGCATGCCTACTCGCGCCCCCCCGAGGTCGAGGGCGAGGCGGCGAACCGGGCGATCATGATCGCCGATGCCGCGGGCGTGCCGCTCTACATCGTGCACGTGAGCTGCGAGCAGGCGCACGAGGCGATCCGGCGGGCGCGGCAGAAGGGGATGCGTGTTTATGGCGAGCCCTTGATCCAGCACCTGACGCTCGACGAGCGCGAGTATTTCCACCGCGACTGGGACTATGCGGCGCGGCGCGTCATGTCGCCGCCCTTCCGCGACAAGGCGCACCAGGACAGCCTGTGGGCCGGGCTGGCGGCGGGGTCGCTGCAGGTGGTGGCCACCGACCATGCGGCTTTCACGACCGAGCAGAAGCGGATGGGACTGAAGGGATTTCCCTCGATCCCGAACGGCACCGGCGGCCTCGAGGAGCGGCTGGCGGTGCTCTGGACCAAGGGGGTCGACACCGGGCGGCTGACGCCGAACGAGTTCGTGGCCGTCACCTCCACCAACATCGCGAAGATCCTCAACATCTATCCGAGGAAGGGGGCGATCGTCGAAGGGGCGGACGCCGACATCGTGGTCTGGGACCCGAAGCTCAGGAAGACCGTCGCGGCGGCGACGCAGAAGTCGATCATCGACTACAACGTCTTCGAGGGCGTCGAGGTGACGGCGCAGGCGCGCTACACGCTGTCGCGCGGCGACGTCGTATGGGCCGACGGGCGCAACAGCCAGCCGCAGCCGGGGCGGGGAAAGTTCGTGCCGCGGCCGGCGTTCCCGGCGCCGCACAAGGCGCTGGCGGCCTGGAAGGAGCTGAACTCGCCGCGGCGGATCGAGCGCGATCCGCTGAACATCCCGTCCGGGGTCTGAGGGTGGGGTTCGGCGACGCCGAGGCGGCGGCTTTCGACGCAGCGGCGGCGCATGCCAAGGCGTACCGGCGGGGCGTCGCAGGTCGGCCGGTGGTGGCGCCGCGGAGCTACGCCGAGACGCTGGCGCGCTTCGCCGGGCCGGTGCCGGAGGCCGGGAGCGCGCCGGTCGAGGTCGTCGAGGAGCTGGCGGCGAAGGCCGAGGGGGGCCTCCTCGGGATGACGAGCCCGCACTTCCACGGCTGGGTGATCGGGGCGTCGCATCCGGCCGGAGTCGCGGCGGACTGGCTGGCGTCGGCCTGGGGGCAGATGGCCGGCTTCGCCGATCCGACGCCGGCGGCGGCGGCGGTCGAGGAGGTGGCTGCGGGCTGGGTGCTCGACCTGCTCGGGCTGCCGGCGGATGCCGGCGTCGGCTTCTGCACCGGCGCCACCATGGCGAACTTCACCGCCCTCGCCGCGGCGCGCGGGGAGCTGTTGCGGCGCGCCGGCTGGGACGTGGAGGCGAAGGGTCTGTTCGGGGCGCCCGAGGTCGCGGTGGTGCTCGGCGGCGAGGCGCATTCCTCGGTGCTGCTGAGCCTGCGGCTGCTTGGATTCGGGGCGGAGCGGGTGGTCAGGGCCGAGGCCGACGGCGAGGGCCGGATGCGGCCGGACGCGCTCGGGCGGGTGCTCGACGGGCTCGAGGGGCCGGCAATCGTCTGCCTGCAGGCGGGCAACGTCGTCAGCGGGGCGTTCGACCCGTTCGCGGAGCTGATACCGCTGGCACGGGCGAAAGGCGCCTGGGTGCATGTCGACGGCGCCTTCGGTCTATGGGCGCGGGCGGCGCCGGGGCTGGCGGCGCTGACGGCGGGGCTCGAGGAGGCCGACAGCTGGGCGGCGGATGCGCACAAATGGCTGCAGGTGCCCTACGATTGCGGGCTGGCGATGGTGAAGGATGCGGGCGCGCTGCAGCGGGCGATGAGCATCACCGCAAGCTACCTGCCCAAGGGCGAGAACCGGGCGCCCGAGGCCCTGTCGCCGGAAATGTCGCGGCGGGCGCGCGGGTTCGCGGTATGGGCGGTGATCCGGGCGCTGGGACGCCAGGGGATCGCCGAGATGGTCGAGCGGCACTGCGCCGTCGCGCGGGCGATCGCGGAGCGGCTGGCGGCGGAGCCGGGGCTCGAGGTGCTGAACGACATCGTGCTGAACCAGGTGGCGCTGGCCACCGAGGGCGATGCCCTGACCGGGCGGCTGCTCCAGGCGGTGCAGGCCGACGGCGTCTGCTACCCGACCGGCGGCCGCTGGCGCGGGCGGGAGATCATCCGGGTCTCGGTCTCGGCCGGCCCCACCACCGTCGCCGACGGCGAGCGGAGCGCCGCGGCGATCGCAGCGGCCTGGGCCCGGGTGCGCGGATGAGCGGGCCGGTGATCGAGGCGAAGGGGCTGGGGCTGACCTTCGAGACCGCCGACGGGCCGGTGCATGCGTTGAAGGACGTGAACCTCAGCGTCGGCAAGGGCGACTTCGTCAGCTTCATCGGTCCGTCGGGCTGCGGCAAGACCACCTTCCTGCGGGTCGCCGCCGACCTCGAGTCGCCGACGGCCGGCGCGATCACCGTCAACGGGATGACCCCGGCCGAGGCGCGCGCGAAGCGCGCCTACGGCTACGTCTTCCAGGCGGCTGGGCTGTTCCCCTGGCGGACGATCGGCGGCAACGTGCGGCTGCCGCTGGAGATCATGGGCTACGACCGCGCGGAGCGGGCGACGCGGACCAGGCGGGTGCTTGAGCTGGTCGAACTCGGCGGCTTCGAGAGGAAATATCCCTGGCAGCTGTCGGGCGGCATGCAGCAGCGGGCCTCGATCGCGCGCGCGCTCGCCTTCGACGCCGACATCCTGCTGATGGACGAGCCCTTCGGGGCACTCGACGAGATCGTGCGCGACCGGCTTAACGAGGAGCTGCTCGGGCTCTGGGCGGGCACGGCGAAGACGATCTGTTTCGTCACCCATTCGATCCCGGAGGCGGTGTTCCTGTCGACGCGGATCGTCGTCATGTCGCCGCGGCCGGGACGCGTGACCGACATCATCGAAAGCCCGCTGCCGCCCGAGCGGCCGCTGCACATCCGCGAGAGCCGCGACTTCCTCGAGATCGCCGCCCGGGTGCGGGACGGGCTCCGGGCGGGCGTCGGCGACGAGGTCTAGGCGGCTTCGCCGAGACCGCCCCGGACAGGAGGGAACCATGCCCAGACGACGCAATGCTGGCCGCGGCGCCGTCGCGACCGGAGCGGCCGCGACCGGAGCCGCCTCCATGGGGGCGATGGCGATGGGCGCCGTCGCGCTCGGCGCCCTTGCGGTCGGCGCCCTCGCCATCGGCCGGCTCAGCATCGGCCGGGCGCGGCTGCGGCGGGTCGAGATCGGCGAGCTCAGGGTCGGCCGGCTCGACATCGGCACCGGCGGCCCGCTGACCGCGGTCGCCCGCGTCCGCGCGGCGCCCGGCAAGGGCGACGCGCTGCAGCACCTGCTGCTGGAAGGGGCGGAGCCCGGCAGCCTCTTCGCGGGCCTGCGCCGCTCGCTGGTCGACCCCGACCTCTTCCTCCTCTGCGCCGGCTACGCCGACGAGTCGGCCTTCGCACGCCTCGCGGCGCCGCCGCGCCTGCACGCGCTCCTCCGGCGAGCCGCCGCGTCGGGGCTTCTCGCGGCCCCCGCCGAGGTTCCGGTCGAGGTCGAGCTCTTCGCGGCCGTCTGAGCTGAACCCTGCGTGAACCCGGTGCGCCGGGGACTTTGCGCCGGCCCCGGCGCGGGCTAGGCTCGCGGCGGGGCCCGCGCAAGAGCTGCGATTTCCTTGAGGTAGCGGGCCGGATCCGAGGACCGGGGTCGTCGGCGGGCGTGGGCGATCGGGCGAACCGGTGGGGGAAGCAGCGATGTACAGGCTGGAAGGCTCGCGCTGGCACATCGGTCAGGTGGTCAGGACCAAGGGATACTTCACGATATTCCGGGAGATCGCCGGCAGGACCGGCAAGGAGATCGAGGCGCGGCTCTGGCTTCCGCCCCGGCCGGCTCGACGGCGGCTGGGCGCTGGGAGCGATCGTCGATCCGCCTTCGCCATCGAGCTTCGAGCTGCACGGCACCCGCGATTTCCGAACGGTATGGTCGGCAACCGGCGCTGCGAGGATATCGTCAAGGGAGGCCACGGTGACGACGTCCTCCAAGACCAGCGCGTTGTCTGGTATCGGCGTTTCCTGCGCGGTGGCGAGTGGCGCCCGGTGAAGGTCGTGCCCGCGGAGCCCGCCGACCACTACCCGGTCGGCAGCGGCGTCCCCCAGTTCAGGCTGCCCGAGCGATCTGCACGAGTTTGTGTCGTCGGCCTTTTCACCCGCGACGAGCTGTGTCCGCGTTCGCTGGCCTCGAGCCTGTAGCACTGCATGGATCAGCTTCCGCGATCGCCGCAGCGCGAGCAGGTGCCAGATGCGGGCGTGACGCTCAGGCCGGGACGTGGCCGAGGACGCCGCCGCTTGCGCGAAGCCGTCTTCAACGACTGGGTCGACGCGACGCCGTGGATGCCGCGGGTGCATCCGGCGGACGACGTCGAGCGGTTCTACCGCGAGCATGTCCTCGCAACCTGTTCCGTGACGGTGGCCGACGTCGGCGGGGTCGCGCGCGGCTTCATCGCGGTCGACGGCGAGGGGTTCGTCGCCGGCTTCTACCTGGCGGCGGAGCTTCGCGGGCGGGGCGTCGGGCGGGCGCTGCTCGACCGGGCGAAAGCGGCGGGAGACCGGCTGACGCTCTGGACCTTCGTTGCCAACGAGGATGCACGGCGCTTCTACGCCCGCGAGGGGTTCGCCGAGGTGCGGCGGACCGACGGGGACAACGAGGAGGGGCTGCCCGACGTCCTCTTCGAGTGGCGGCCGGCATGAGGCGGGCGAAGGCGGCGCTGCCTGTCCTGACCGTGGTCGCGGGGATCGTCGTCCTGTGGTACCTGCTGGCGGTCGTCCTGAACGCGGCCTGGGCCTATGACCAGGCGGGGCGCGACGGTGTCACGCTCGGCTTCGGCGACCTCGTGCGCGACACCCTGAGCCAGGAGCGACCGCGGCTGCCGGCGCCGCACCAGGTCATGGCCGAGCTCTGGAAGACGACGTTCCAGGTGCCGCCGAGTTCGAAGCGCAGCCTCGTCTATCACGCCTGGGTGACCCTGTCGGCGACACTCGCGGGTTTCGTGCTCGGGGCGGGGCTCGGGATCCTGCTCGCCATCGCCATCGTGCACGACCGGACCACCGACGCGAGCGTGATGTTCTGGGTGATCGCCAGCCAGACGATTCCGATCCTCGCGATCGCGCCCATGATCATCGTGGTGCTGAACTCGGTCGGCGTCACCGGGCTTCTCCCGAAGGCGCTGATCTCGATGTACCTGAGCTTCTTTCCGGTCGCGGTCGGCATGGTGGCCGGGCTCAGGAGCCCCGACCGGATGCTCCTCGACCAGATGCGCACCTGGAACGCCGGCCGGGCGCAGACCTTTCGGAAACTGCGCTGGCCGGCGGCGCTGCCCTGGCTCTTCGCCTCGCTGAAGGTCGGGGTCGCCGCGAGCCTCGTCGGCGCGATCGTCGGTGAGCTGCCGACCGGCGCCGTCGCCGGGCTCGGGGCGCGGATGCTGTCGGGCAGCTACTACGGCCAGACGGTGCAGATCTGGTCCGCGCTGATGATGGCCGCCATCCTCGCCGCGATGCTCGTCGCCCTCATCGGCCTCGTCGAGCGGCTGACGCTGGCGGCCATGGGAGGGCGGCGGTGACGAGGTGGCGGGGATGGGCTATCGTAGCGACGAAGAATGCTCGAGCACCCGATGAACAAGCTCACCACACCAAGCCGCCGGCCCGCGTCCTACCAGGATGTGATCGATGCGCCGGCGGACAAGATCGCCGAGATCATAAACGGCGCCCTCTATCTGCATCCGCGACCCAGGCCGGCGCATGCGGACGTCATCGGTTCGCTTGGCGACGAGTTGATCGGCCCCTTTCGCAAGGGGCGCGGCGGTCCCGGCGGCTGGCGCATTCTCATCGAGCCTGAGTTGCACCTCGGCGAGGACGTGCTCGTGCCCGACCTTGTCGGCTGGCGCCGCGAGCGGCTGCCCGTCATGCCGGACACACCCGGAATAACCGCCCCCCCCGATTGGGTCTGCGAGGTGCTCTCTCCGAGCACGCGCCGGTACGACCTGACACGTAAGCGCGCCAGCTACGCTGGCCACGGCGTGCCGTTCCTTTGGTTGATCGATCCGGCGGCGGGAACCCTCGAGGCGCAGAGGCTGGAAGGAGGGAGCTGGGCGCTTATCGCCACCCTCCGTGGGGATGTCGAGGTTCGCCTCCCGCCTTTCGAGGCGGTTGCCTTCCCGCTCTCGACGCTCTGGGCCGACTGATGGTGACCGCCGCCGTCGGAGTCTGGCTCATCGGCTGGATCATCAACTCGCAGCTCGCCTCGCGGGCGCTGAGCGGCGTGTCGCGGCTGCTGCCGCCGCTGGTCTTCGGCGTCACGCTGCTGCTGGTCTGGGAGCTGCTGGTCCGCGGCCTGAACGTGAGCCCCGTCCTGCTGCCGGCGCCGAGCGCGATCTGGACGCGGCTCGTCACGAGCGGCCCGACGCTGCGCGCCGACCTGATGCAGACGTTCTTCAGGGGCGCGCTGTCGGGCTACGCCATCGGCTGCGGCGGGGCATTCCTCGCCGGGATCGCGGTCGACCGCATCCCGTTCCTGCGCCGCGGGCTCTTGCCGGTCGGGAACTTCGTCGCGGCGCTGCCGGTGGTCGGGATGGCGCCGATCATGGTGATGTGGTTCGGCTTCGACTGGCAGTCGAAGGCCGCCATCGTCGTGCTGATGGTGTTCTTCCCGATGCTGGTCAACACCGTGCAAGGGCTCGCCGCCGCCGAGCCGATGCAGCGCGACCTGATGCGCACGTACGCTGCCGGGTACTGGCAGGCGCTCTTCTACCTGCAGTTGCCGGCCGCGGCGCCGTTCATCTTTAACGGCTTGAAAATCTGCACGACTCTGGCTTTGATCGGCGCGATCGTGGCGGAGTTCTTCGGCTCGCCCACGGTCGGCATGGGATTCCGCATCTCGACCGAGGTCGGGCGCCTGTCGCTCGACATGGTCTGGGCGGAGATCGCCATGGCGGCGGTGGTCGGGTCGGCGTTCTATGGCGCGGTGGCGCTGATCGAGCGGGCGGCGACCTTCTGGCACCCCTCGCAGCGGCGCTGACGGATGCATTCAACAGGGAGAACAAGCATGACCAAATGGTTGGCCGGCGCGTCGGCGCTGGCGCTCATGTTGGCGGGCGGCGCGCGCGCCGAGGACGTGACCTTGCAGCTGAAGTGGGTGACCCAGGCGCAGTTCGCCGGCTATTACGTCGCCGAGGCGAAGGGCTTCTACCAGGACGAGGGGCTCAACGTGACGATCAAGCCGGGCGGGCCGGACATCGCGCCCGAGCAGGTGCTCGCGGGCGGCGGTGCGGACGTCATCGTCGACTGGATGCCGGCCGCCCTCGCCGCGCGCGAGGCGGGGCTGCCGATGGTCAACATCGCCCAGCCGTTCAAGCGGTCGGGGATGGAGCTCACCTGCCGCAACGACTCGGGGGTGACCAAGACCGAGGACTTCCCCGGACATACGCTCGGCGTCTGGTTCTTCGGCAACGAGTATCCGTTCCTCTCCTGGATGTCGAAGCTCGGGATCAAGACCGACGGCGGCCCGGACGGCGTCACCGTGCTGAAGCAGGGCTTCAACGTCGACCCGCTGCTGCAGAAGCAGGCCGCCTGCATCTCGACGATGACCTACAACGAATACTGGCAGGTGATCGACGCCGGGCTGAAGCCCGAGGATCTCACCGTCTTCAAGTACGAGGACGAGGGCGTCTCCACGCTCGAGGACGGGCTCTACGTGCTCGAGCCGAAGCTCAAGGACCCGGCCTTCGTCGACACGATGGCGAAGTTCGTCCGCGCCTCGATGAAGGGGTGGAAGTGGGCCGAGGAGAACCCCGACGAGGCGGCGATGATCGTCCTCGACGCCGACGAGACCGGGGCGCAGACCGAGCATCACCAGAAGCAGATGATGAGCGAGATCGCCAAGCTCACCGCGGGCTCGAACGGGGCGCTCGACCCGGCCGACTACGACCGGACGGTCAAGACGCTGCTCTCGGCCGGGTCCGATCCCGTCATCACCAAGGAGCCCGAGGGCGCCTGGACGCACGCGGTCACCGACAAGGCGCTCGCGAACTGAAGCCGGCGCGGCCGGGCCTTGAGGCCCGGCCGCCAAGCGGGGAGAGATGCGATGGCCTGGAGCGAGGCGGATCTCGAGCGGCTGCGAGGGCGCTACGCCGACGACCCGGGCGGGCGGATGCACGACCCGAAATTCGCGAGGGTCGCGGCGCGCGTCTTCAGCCGCGGCGCCCGTCCCGCGCCCTTCGTCGGCGTTCCGACGTTCCTGACGGCACCGTTCCGCCAGGTCGACCCCGCCGCCCCCGACTTCTCCGGGCTCGACGTCGCGATCAGCGGCGTTCCCTTCGACCTCGGCGCCTCCAATCGCAGCGGCACCCGCTTCGGCCCCCGGGCGGTGCGGGCGATCGAGCGGGTCGGCCCCTACAACCACGTCCTCGACTGCGCGCCGATCTATGACCTGAACGTCGCCGATGTCGGCGATGTCCCCTTCTCCTCGCGCTACGACCTGCCGGCTGCCCACCGCGAGATCGAGGACTGGACCGAGGCCATCGTCGCCCAGGGAGTCCGCCCGCTCTCGGTCGGGGGCGACCATTCGATCACCTATCCGATCCTCCGCGCCGTCGGCGCCGGCCGCCCGGTCGGCCTCGTGCACATCGACGCCCACTCCGACACCGGCGGTCCGTTCGACGGCCTGCGCGAGAACCACGGGGCGCCTTTCCGCAACGCGGTGCTGGGGGGTGTTCTCGACCCAACCCGCACGATCCAGATCGGGCTGCGCGGGTCGTCGGAATATCTCTATGAGTTCGCCACCGAAAGCGGCATGACCTGCATCCATTCCGAGGAGGTCCCCGAGCTTGGCGTCGCCGCCGTCGTCGCGAAGGCGCGCGAGGTCGTCGGCGACGGGCCGGTCTACCTGTCGTTCGACATCGACGCCCTCGACCCGGCCTTCGCACCGGGCACCGGCACGCCCGAGATCGGCGGCCTGACCACCCGCGAGGCGCAGGCGATCCTGCGCGGCCTGAAGGGGATCGACTTCGTCGGCGGGGACCTGGTGGAGGTGGCGCCCCAGTACGACGCCACCACCAACACTGCCCATGCGGGGGCACAGATGCTGTTCGAGATCCTGAGCCTGATGGTGTTCAGCCCCTCCCGAAAGGACGCGTGAACCGCTGCTGGGCTCGGCCTGAGCGGTCGTCCCCGGCGCGGGACGGCTTTGCTGTCTACCCTTACGGCGAAGCATCGCCCGTTCACGCAAGCGGCACGCGGCCTCCTTCGCAGGGAACCATCGACGCGCCGGCGGATTATGCTGCGTCGCAGCATATCCTCGGCATTGGGCTGAGCCTGCTGCCGAATGGAGCAGGCTCATGAGGATACTCAGTTCGAAGCGTGAATTGGTGCCGTCGCGGTTGCGCCCCGGCAAGCAGCTTTCCCGGCTCGGGGAGCACCCCTACGCAACCGCAGCAGCGGTGGGGGTCGCCGCGCTGGCGATCTCGGCGCTGGCCAACCGACGGCTCGCGACGGAGGCGGAGCGGCAGAATCCGCCCAAGGGTCGCTTCGTCGAGGTCGACGGGGTCCGGCTCCACTACGTCGAGCGGGGCAAGGGCGAGCCGCTCGTCCTCCTGCACGGCAACGGCAGCATGATCCAGGATTTCGAATCGAGCGGACTCCTCGACAGGGCCGCGAGGAAGCATCGGGTCATCGCTTTCGACCGGCCGGGATACGGCTACAGCGAGCGTCCGCGACGCACGCTCTGGACCCCCGAAGCGCAGGCCGATCTGATCCACGGGGCACTGGTGGAGATCGACGCGGCGCCGGCGATCGTGCTCGGGCACTCCTGGGGCGCTTCGGTCGCCGTGGCGCTGGCACTGAAGCACGAAGAGGCGGTGCAGGCCCTGGTCCTCGCCTCGGGATATTACTACCCGACCGCCCGGGTCGACGTCGCGGCGGCTTCCGGACCGGCGATCCCGATCCTCGGCGACATCCTCCGCTACACCGCTGCGCCGCTCCTGGCCCGGCTGGCGTGGCCGGCGCTGCTGCGGAAGGTCTTCGGGCCGGCGGAGGTGCCGCGGAAATTCAAGAAGGGCTTCCCGGCCGGCCTCGCGCTGCGTCCGTCGCAGCTCCGCGCCAGCGCCGCAGAGTCCGCGCTGCTGATCCCGGACGCCTTCGGGATGCGTGGCAGGTACGGCGAGCTGGAAATGCCCGTCGTCATCATCGCCGGCGAGCGCGACGGCCTGGTCGACACCGACCGGCAGTCGGGCGAACTGCACCGCGACATCGCGCACAGCACGTTCCACGCGGTGCCGGATGCGGGGCACATGGTGCACCAGACGGCAACGCGCGAGGTCATGTCCGCGATCGACGAGGCGGCCGATGCGGCCGCCGAGCGGCACAAGCCCCACGCGGTTTCCCCGGCAGCGTGACCACCCAGGGGCGCTCCCCAGCGTCACTTGTGGGGCTTCCACCGGTGCGGTGACCGGAGCCATCCTGCCGGCCCGAGGACGATCCTCGCCCACTCGGTCTCGTCCTGCAGCGATCGCTCAGATGCGCGCGAGCAGCTGGCGGAAGCGGAGGCCGAGGAAGGCGACGGCCGCGACGCAGCCGGCGGCGGTGCCGAGGAAGAGCCCGGCCTCGGCGAGGCCGGCGTGGAAAGCGAGGACGAGGGCGAGCGGGATCATCACGCACCAGAAGGCAAGGAAAAAGCAGAGGGTCGTTCCCCAGCTGTCCCCGAGCGCCCGGTTCGACTGGCCGAGGACGACCTGGCCGGCGTCGAAGACCATCGAGACGGCGAGGATCGCGAGGAGCGGCGCGGCACGGGCAACAAGGCCCGGGTCGTCGCTGTAGAAGCCGACGACCGTCGGGGCGAAGACGACGAGCGCGATCCCGGTCAGCGCCGCGAGCAGCGTGGCGGCGGCGAGACCGGCCAGGCCCGCGGCGCGCGCCTCGGCGCGCTCGCCTGCGCCGGCGGCGTGGCCGACCCGGACGGCGGTCGCGACCGAGATGCCGAGGCCGACCATGAAGACCGTGGTCTCGACGTTGTGCAGGATGGTGTAGGCGGCGAGGGCGGTCGCACCGAGAAGGCCCGCGGCCTGCGCCAGCGAGGCGAAGGCGACGGTCTCGAAAAAGTAGGCCGCACCGCCGGCCATGCCGATCCGGCGCATCTCGGCGCCGGCGGTCCAGCCGCCCGGGCCCCAGAGCCCATGGTTCGGCAGGTGGCCGGAAAACTCGGGAAGGCGGAGCATCCAGGCGACGAGGCCGACGGCCATCAGCAGGCGGGCGATGGTGGCCGCGAGCGCCGCGCCGGCGGCGCCGAGCTCGGGGAAGCCGAGGTGGCCGCCAACGAGGAGCCAGGTCAGCGCGATGCAGAGGACGGTGGCGATCGCCATCGCGACGAGGCCCGGCTGCGGCCGGGCGGTGCCCTCGAGGTAGAAGCTCGCGGCGGCGAAGACGATCTGGGCGAAAACGCCAGGTGCCGACATCCAGGCGACGGCTGTGCCGCCCGCGACGAGTTCTGGCGACTGGCCGATCAGCCGCAGCACCGGGCCGGCGGCGAGGGTCAGGAGGCCGGCCGCGAGGCCGACGGCGACGGACCAGGCAAGACCGCGCAGCGCGACGGCGGGGAGGTCGGACGAGGCGGCGCCGAACTCGCGGGCGGCGAGCGCGACGACCCCGACGACGCAGCCGAAGCCGGCCACCATCAGCGGCATGGCGATCGCCGAGCCGATGGAGAAGGCGGCGAGGGCGTCGGTGTCGTAGCGGCCGACAAGGACGACGCCGGCCATGCCCATGACCACGATGCCGGCACGGCTCAGGACGACCGGCCAGGCCAGCGGCCAGAGCGCCCGCCAGTGGCGGACGAGGCGGGCGGTGCCGGCCTCGGGCAAAGGTGCGGAGATCGTCATCCCGCGAACCCCTCCCCGAAGCCGCGACCGCCTTTGCAGCCGCGGCGTGCGGCCCTCGGTCAGTGCTTGACCGGGTTGATCATCATGACCATCTGCCGGCCCTCGAGCCGGGGGATGGACTCGATCTTGCCGAGTTCGGTCACGTCGTCGGCGACCCGTTCGAGAAGCTTGCGGCCGAGGTCGGGGTGGGCCATCTCGCGGCCGCGGAAGCGCAGCGTGATCTTGACCTTGTCGCCGTCCTCGAGGAACTTCACGACCGATCGCATCTTGACATCGTAGTCGTGGATGTCGGTGTTCGGGCGGAACTTTATTTCCTTGATCTCGATGACCTTCTGCTTCTTCCGCGCCTCCGACTCCTTCTTCTGGGTCTCGTACTTGTACTTTCCGAAATCCATGATCTTGGCGACGGGCGGCACGGCGTTCGGCGAGATCTCGACGAGATCGAGCCCCGCCTCCTCGGCCATCACCATGGCGCGGTCGGGGGTGATGACTCCCACGTTCTCGCCGTCGGCGCCGATGAGGCGGATCTCCGGGGCACGGATCCGCTCGTTGACGCGCGGTCCGGTGTCGCGGGTAGGCGGTGCGTTGTGCGGTCTGCGGGCTATGGCGTTGGCATCCTTTTGATCGTTGAACGGATAAAAAACCGGAGCATCGCTCCGGTCACCTTTCGACAATAGTGCAGATCGTGGCATAAGTGAAGATGCGGCCCCGGGATCCGGATCATCCGGCCCGCGGCTGTTTCCCGCCGGACGGAGAAACCGCCCGGAGGGGTATTGCATCGGGTCGCCGGCTCCCTCATGTCGAGGGTGCGCCGGGCTCGCCCCGGGCAGACGCCAACTGGAGGGCAGGATGACGCGCACGTGGTACTGGATCGCCGCAATCGTTGTGGTGATCCTCCTGATCTACTTCTTCATGGGCTCGAAGAGCGAGGCCCCTGCGCCCGCGCCGGCAGCACCCGCCACGACGGAAGCTCCGGCCGCCCCGGCCACCACCGCCCCGGCCGCCCCGGCCACGACTGCTCCGGCGGAGCCGGCCAAGCCGGCGAACTAACCCTGGATGGAGCGCCCGCGCATTTTGGCGCGGGCGCACGTCCCGCTCGGGGGCCGGCGCCAGACCGGCAGGCTGAGCATTTCGCCGGTCAGGCGAGGCTTTCAGCGAAGCGACGGATGCGCGTGACCGCCTCGACGAGGAGGTCGTCCGCGGCCGCGTAGCTGATGCGGAAGTTCGGGCTGAGACCGAAGGCGGCGCCGAAGACGACGGCGACGCCCTCGGCGGCGAGCAGCGCCTCGGCGAACTCGGCGTCGGTGGCGACGGCGCGACCGTCCGGAGTGCGGCGGCCGATCAGACCCGCGATCGAGGGGTAGACGTAGAAGGCGCCCTCGGGCTCGGGGCATTCGATGCCCGGGCAGGCGTTGAGCCCGGCGACGACCAGGTCGCGGCGGCGGCGGAACGCGCGGGCGGCTTCGGGGATATAGTCCTGCGGGCCGGTCAGCGCCTCGACGGCGGCCCACTGGCTGACCGAGCAGGCATTGGACGTCGACTGGCTCTGGATCGCGGTCATTGCCTTGATCAGCGACAGGGGTCCCGCCGCGTAGCCGATGCGCCAGCCGGTCATCGCGTAGGCCTTGGAGACGCCGTTCACGGTCAGGGTGCGGTCGAGGAGCCGTGGCTCGACCTCGGCCGGGGTGCAGAAGACGAAGGGCGGGTAGGCAATGTGCTCGTACATGTCGTCGGTCATCACCCAGACGTGCGGGTGCGCGACCAGAACGTCGGTGAGGGCGCGCAGCTCGTCCGCGGTGTAGCCAGCGCCGGTCGGATTCGACGGCGAGTTGAAGATCAGCCACTTGGTGCGCGGCGTGATCGCGGCGGCGAGATCGGCGGGGGTTATCTTGAAGCGCCGTTCGAGGCGGGCCGCGATGACGACGGGCGTGCCGCCGGCGAGGGCGACCATGTCGGGGTAGCTGACCCAGTAGGGCGCGGGGACGATGACCTCGTCGCCAGGGTTGATCGTGGCGAGGAGGGCGTTGAACAGCACCTGCTTGCCGCCCGTCGAGACGATCACCTGCTCGGGGAGGTAGTCGAGGCGGTTCTCGCGCGCAAATTTCTCCGCGATCGCGCGGCGGAGCTCGGGGATGCCCTCGGGCGAGGTGTAGCGCGTCTCGCCGCGGTCGATGGCGGCCTTGGCGGCGGCGCGGATGTTCTCCGGCGTGTCGAAGTCGGGCTCGCCGGCCGAGAGGCTGACGATGTCGCGGCCCTCGGCCTTGAGCTCGCGGGCGCGGGCGGTGATCGCAATGGTCGGCGAGGGCTTGATGCGCGCGAGGGCATCGGAGAGGAAGGCCATGGGAGCACCGGACGGAACGGGACGCGGTGTCATAGGCCGCGGGCCGCGGGCGGGCAAGGAGGGGCGATGGGCGAGGCGCGGGAGGTGCGGCTGCGGAGGCTCCGGATCCGCAGCTGGCGCCGCGGGACGCGGGAAATGGACCTCATCCTCGGGAATTTCGCTGACGCGGCGCTCGCAGAACTGGGCAATGCCGAAATCGAGCAATTCGAGGCGTTATTGTCGGAAAACGATCATGATCTGTACCGCTGGATTGCCGGTTCCGAAGACGGCCCCAAGCAGCATCAAGAAATCGTCGGTCGGATAAGGGCGCATCATTCGATGGGATGAATGCCTGCCGGGGGCGGCTTAACGACTTGTATATGAATCTGCGGGACGGTTGCGGCCGGAGCCATACTGCCCGGAGTGACATAATGAGTATGCACGCAAAGGTTGCGGCCTTGCCGGAGACGTCCGCCCGGGAGGATTTCCTCGGCGCCTACCTCGAGACCTTGTCGATGGTGGAACGGCTGCACCGGCTCCTGCTCGACGTGGTCAAGGACGAGTTCGAGCGGCTCGGGATCATCGACATAAACTCGGTGCAGGCGCTCTTGCTCTTCAACATCGGCGACAACGAGGTGACAGCGGGGGAATTGAAGACCCGCGGCTACTACCAGGGCTCGAACGTCTCCTACAACCTCAAGAAGCTCGTCGAGTGCGGCTACATGCACCACCAAAAGTGCGACGTCGACCGACGTGCCGTGCGCGTGCGGCTGACCGAGAAGGGCCGGACGATCCGCACGATCATCGCGCAGCTCTTCCAGCGCCACGCCACCGGCATCCTGAGCCGGGAGGTCCTCGGCAACATGCGGCTCGAGGACATCAACGCCAGCCTCCGCCGGATGGAGCGCTACTGGAGCGACCAGATCCGCTACATCTACTGACGCGGACTGCAGGCGGGCCCATTCGGTTTAACCGGCGCTATTTCGATGCCTATATTAAAATCGACCTGATGCGGGACGATGCAAGGCGGCCCGCAACCTGTCGAGCTTCGCGTCGCCTTCGATGCGATCCGGCGCTTGCCTTGGGACCACTGCCGACGTTCGATGACATTCGCTGCGCCGGGCGGAGACGCCTGGTCAGCCTGCGTCGGGCAACCGCCGAAGAGGACGCTGAGATAACCGCAGCGTCGCTCGCCGGCCGGGACAATCCACCCTGGACGTCAGCGGACTTCGCGCGTGCCAAGCGCGGCCGGCCGCCGGAGCCGGCGTCGAAGCGGAAGCGTCAGGTCACGATCAGTCTCGACCCCGGATGTGGTGGAGGCGGCGAAGGCCGCTGGGCTGGGTAGCAGACGCGGATCAACGCGGTGCTGCGCCGTCACTTCGGGCTTTCGAACGACGCCGCCCAGCCGTTCACCGGCCGTTAATTCCCGCTGCGCATCCTGTCCGAAGCATCCGATGCGGCGCGTCTCCGTCCTAGGGCTGATCGAGAGGAGGAGTAATCGGTGAGCGATCAGTGTTCCGCTTTTCGCGCATCCTCCGCGCCACAGGCCGCCGCGTTTCCGCCGATCGAGCGGCGATCCGGGCAAGCAAGCCTGCCATGCTGACAGAAAACATGATATGGTGCGGAAAAACCGAGGATTCCGTCGGCTGTGATTCGGCGGCAGGCAGAGACAGGCGGGACTGAGTAATGGGTGTTCAGGCGGACCCATGGCCAACATGGTAAACGACTCTGGGGCGAGGACGTTCGGCCCCTACGAATATCGGCTCGGCGACGAGCTCCGGGGTGAGCGGGCGACGTTGGGCAAGACCCTGCTCGACATCCAGCGCGACCTGCGGATCAAGGCGGCCTACATTGCCGCGATCGAGGACGCCAAGCCCGACGTCTTTCCCAACCCCAGCTTCATCGCCGGCTACGTGCGGTCGTATGCCCGCTACCTGGGGATGAACCCGGACGAGGTCTTCCACCGCTTCTGTCTCGAGAGCGGCTTCGTCGGCAAGGCCGGCGCCCCGGTGCGAACCGGCAGGGGCGCGGCGACGCTCGTGGCGCAGCCGGCAGGCGGGTTCCGGCCCGACTTCGCGATCGCGCGGCTCGAGGGCGCCGGCGGCGCGCTGGCGGGCATTCCCTTCGCGGCGCTTGGCTCGCTCGTCGTGCTCGCGGCGGTTGCGATCGGTCTCGGCTACGGCGGCTGGACGGTGCTGCAGAACATCCAGCGCGTGCAGTTCGCGCCGGTCGACGACCTGCCGGTCGCCATGGCGCAGGCCGACGAGCCGGCGGCGCCGGCGATGCCGGCCTTCGACGAGCCGAGCCTCGGCGACCTGGCGAGCCCGGTGGCGACGACGGCGCTCGCCGAGCTCTACCGCAAGCAGGAGCTCGAGGTCCCGATCGTCGCCCCGCGCGACGGCCCGATCGCCGCACTCGATCCCGACAAGGGCGGTCTGCTGGCGAACGAGGCTGCGCCGCTTACCGGCCCGGTTCCCGTCGTGGCGACGCCGGAGATTCCGCCCGTCCTGATCGACGCCGCGGCGACTCCCGAGTCCGGTGCCCTGGTTCCCGCAGTCGAGGCGCCGGCGGCGCCGAAGATCGTGGTCGTGGCCGAGCGAGCGGCCTGGATCCGGGTGTACCAGGAGAACGGGACGGTGCTCTTCGAGCGTATCCTCGAGAAGGGTGAGACCTATTCGCCGCCCGAGGGTATCGAGACGCCGATGATCTGGGCCGGCAACGCTGGCTCGGTCTACGTCAAGGTCGGCGACACCCTGCGCGGGCCGCTCGGGCGCGGAACGCGCGCCGCCAAGGACGTGCTCTTGGTGCCGCAGTCGGTGGCCGACCACTTCCCCGTGGTCCAGGAGGTGCCCGAGGTGATCTCGCAGGCGTTCGGCGCGCAGCAGGCGCAGGTGGTCCCGGCGGTCGCCATCCAGTGAGCGCGGGCTCCGGGGTGACAATCCCCGGCGCCTGCCCTATCTTCCGTGCGCGAGCCGAGCAGCACGGACCCCTCCCGCATGACCCACAATCCGATCCGCCCCTGGCGCAACATCGACCGGCGCCGGTCGCGCCGGATCATGGTCGGGCCGGTGCCCGTGGGCGACGGCGCGCCGATCAGCGTCCAGACGATGACCAACACTCTGACGAGCGACGCGAAGGCGACAATCGCGCAGGTGCTGGCCTGCGCCGAGGCGGGGGCGGACATCGTGCGGGTGTCGTGCCCGGACGAGGCGTCGACGAAGGCGCTGCGCGAGATCGTGCGCGAGAGCCCGGTGCCGATCGTCGCCGACATCCACTTCCACTACCGCCGCGCGATCGAGTCGGCCGAGGCGGGGGCGGCCTGCCTCAGGATCAACCCCGGCAACATCGGCTCCGCCGAGCGCGTCCGCGAGGTGATACGGGCGGCCAAGGACCACGGCTGCTCGATGCGGATCGGCGTCAATGCCGGTTCGCTGGAGCGCCACCTCCTGGAGAAGTACGGCGAGCCCTGCCCCGACGCGATGGTCGAGAGCGGGCTCGACCACATCCGCCTCCTCGAGGACAACGACTTCCACGCGTTCAAGATCAGCGTGAAGGCGTCGGACGTGTTCCTGGCGGCGGCGGCCTACCAGGCGCTCGCCGAGGCGACGGACGCGCCGATCCACCTCGGGATCACCGAGGCCGGCGGAATGACGACCGGGACCGTGAAATCGGCGATCGGGCTTGGCAGCCTGCTCTGGATGGGGATCGGCGACACGATCCGCGTGAGCCTGTCGGCCGATCCGGTCGACGAGGTGCGGGTCGGGTTCGAGATCCTGAAGGCGATGGGGCTCCGCCACCGCGGCGTCAACATCATCTCCTGCCCGTCGTGCGCGCGGCAGGGCTTCGACGTGATCCGCACGGTCGAGACGCTGGAGAAGCGGCTCGAGCACGTCAAGACGCCGATGTCGCTGTCGATCATCGGCTGCGTCGTCAATGGACCGGGCGAGGCGCTGATGACCGACGTCGGCTTCACCGGCGGCGGGGCCGGTTCGGGCATGGTGTACCTGGCGGGGCGCCAGCACCACAAGCTCGGCAACGAGGGCATGATCGACCACATCGTCGAGCTGGTCGAGAAGAAGGCCGCCGAGATCGAGGCCGAGCGCGCGGCGGCGCCGCAGGCGGCGGAGTAGAGGGGCGCGGGCCCTATCGGGCAAAACGCAAGCTTTTGATCTTACTGAGTAAATAATCGCGGCTTAAACGCTTCGGAAAGGTTTGCCCGCACCCTTTGCGAGGCCCGCTTGGGTTCGCTTGCGCCGCCGGCGAGCGGAGCGGGCGCGCGAGTTCAACTGTTTCAACCGTCGCATTCGGGGGCTTGCGGCATTGACCGCGGCGGCGGATCGGACGAAATGGCGGACGGCGCGCCCCGCTGGTGCCCGGCAACCCCCACAGGTGATCTCATGGCGTCCCAACCCGGAATGGTCCGCATCGCGGTGGTCATCGGCCTGCTCGGCGCCGTTGGCCCGTTCGCGATCGACATGTACCTGCCGGCGCTGCCCGAGGTGGCGGCGGACCTCGCGGCGTCGCCGCAGGCGGTCCAGTTCACGCTGAGCGCGTTCTTCGCGGCCTTCGGGGTGTCGCAGCTGATCTACGGGCCGCTGTCGGACTGGATGGGGCGGAAGCCACCGCTCTACATCGGGGTCGGGATCTTTCTTCTCGGCACGCTCGGCTGCGCCCTGGCGCCGGGGATCGGCGCGCTGATCGCGGCGCGGTTCGTGCAGGGGCTGGGCGCGGCGACCGTCATGGTGGTGCCGCGGGCGATCATCCGCGACCTGCACTCAGGGCCGGAGGCCACGCGGCTGATGGCGATGGTGATGCTCGTCATCTCGATCTCGCCGATGCTGGCGCCGCTCGCCGGCAGCGGGGTGATGCAGCTGGTCGGCTGGCGCGGGATTTTCGGCGTGCTGGCGCTGCTCGCGTTCCTGAGCCTCGGGTTGACCGCCTTCGTGCTCCCGGAGACGCTTGCGCCCGAGGATCGGACAGCGCTGACGCCGCGGGCGCTGGCGTCCGGTGCCGGGCGGCTGCTGCGCGACCCGGAGTTCATGGGGCTGACCTTTACCGGCGGCTTCGCGATGGCGAGCTTCTTCGTCTTCATCGCCAGCGCGTCCTTCGTCTACACCGAGCAGTTCGGGCTGTCGCCGACCGGCTTCAGCCTCGCTTTCGCCGCGAACGCGATCGGCTTCTTCGCCGCCTCGCAGATGGCGGCAAGCCTCGGCGAGCGGTTCGGCATGGGTCGGATGGTGCTGGTCGCGGTCGCGTCGTTCGCAACTCTGGCGACGCTGCTGCTGCTGCTCCTGCTCGGCGGCTTTGGCAGCCTGCCGCTCATCATCGTCATGCTTTTCTGCGCCAACGCCTTTCTCGGCGTGGTGATGCCGACGACGATGGTGATGGCGCTCGATCCGCACCCGGACATCGCCGGGCTCGCGTCCTCGCTGGGCGGCACGCTGCAGATGCTCACCGGGGGCGTGATGATCGCGCTGGCCGGGCCGTTCTTCGACGGGACCGCCACGCCGATGGTGGCGACGATCGCGCTCTGCGGTCTCCTGTCGACCACGGCGGCGGCGCTCACGCTCGGGACGCTGCGACGGCGGGCGGCGGCGGGGTAGGGGCTTGCGGCCGATCCGCGTCTCGCGCAAGAGGCGCGGATGGTCCCGACGGAGAAGCTCGACCAGATCCTCGGCCGCTTCGAGTTCCTCGAGGCGAAGCTCGCCACCGGGCTCGGCCCCGCCGAGCTCGCGGCGCTGTCGCGCGAATATGCCGAGCTGAAGCCCGTCGTCGAGGCGATCCGGACCTGGCGCGGGCTGGTTGCGGAGCGGGCGGAAACCGAGCGGCTCCGGAACGATCCCGAGATGAAGGATCTGGCCGAGGACGAGCTCGCCCGGCTCGACGCGGCGCTGCCCGCGGCGGAGCGGGCGGTGGAGGTCGCGCTCCTGCCCAAGGACGAGGCCGACGAGCGCTCGGCGATCCTCGAGATCCGCGCCGGCACCGGCGGCGAGGAGGCGGCGCTGTTCGCGGCCGACCTCGCGCGGATGTACCAGCGGCTCGCCGAGGCGCACGGCTGGCGCTTCGAGGTGGTCGAGGCTTCGCCGACCGAGCTCGGCGGCTACCGCGAGCTGGTTGCCGAGGTGACCGGGAAGGGCGTCTTCGCGGCGCTGAAGTTCGAGTCGGGGGTGCACCGCGTGCAGCGGGTGCCGGCCACGGAGGCGAGCGGACGGATCCATACCTCGGCGGCGACGGTCGCGGTCCT
Organism: Amaricoccus sp.; assembly: GCA_046348915.1. Classification (GTDB taxonomy): domain Bacteria; phylum Pseudomonadota; class Alphaproteobacteria; order Rhodobacterales; family Rhodobacteraceae; genus Amaricoccus. The sequence continues at coordinate 81,610 of JAXMDH010000017.1, read as the reverse complement.
GCCCGAGGCCGAGGAGGTCGACGTCGAGATCCCGGCGCAGGACATTCGCATCGATACCATGCGCTCGTCCGGCGCCGGCGGGCAGCATGTCAACACCACCGACTCGGCGGTGCGGATCACGCACCTGCCGACCGGGATCGTGGTGACGAGCTCGGAGAAGTCGCAGCACCAGAACCGCGCGCGGGCGATGCAGGTGCTGCGCGCACGGCTCTATGACCTCGAGCGGCAGCGGCGCGACGCGGCGCGGGCGGCCGACCGCAAGGGGCAGGTCGGGTCGGGCGACCGGTCGGAGCGGATCCGCACCTACAACTTCCCGCAAGGGCGGCTGACCGACCATCGGATCGGGCTTACGCTCTATCGGCTCGACCAGGTGATGCAAGGCGACCTCGACGAGGTGATCGCGGCGCTGGCAACGGCCGACCAGGCGGCGAAGCTCGCAGACCTCGACGCATGACGGGGACGGTCCGGGCCGCGCTGGCCGCCGGTGCCGCCCGGCTCGCCGCCGCCGGGGTGCCCGAGGCCGCGCGCGACGCGCGGCGGCTGATGGCGGCGGCGCTTGGCGTCGCGCCGGACCGGCTGACCCTGCTCGCGGGCGACCCGCTGCCGGCCGGTGCGGATGCGACGTTCGGACGAATGATCGCCGAGCGCGGACGCTTCCGGCCAGTTTCCCAGATCACCGGGCGGCGCAGCTTCTGGGGCCGGGATTTCGCGGTGACCGGAGCGGTCCTCGACCCGCGGCCCGAGACGGAGACGCTGGTCGCGCTGGCGCTGGCGGGCCGGCCTGCGGCCTGCATCCTCGACCTCGGCGTCGGGAGCGGCGCGATCCTCCTCACGCTCCTCGCCGAATGGCCGAACGCGCAGGGAACCGGCGTCGACATCGACCCCGCGGCGCTCGCGCTGGCGCGGAAGAACGCCCAGGCGCTCGGCGTCGCCGGGCGGGCGCGCTTCCGCGAAGCCGACTGGACCGACGGCATCGCCGAGCGCTTCGACCTGGTGGTCGCGAACCCGCCCTATGTCGCCGAGGCGGAGCTCGACGCGCTGGCGCCCGACGTGCGGGACTGGGAGCCGCGGCACGCCCTGACCGCGGGCCCGAGCGGGCTCGAGAGCTATGCCCGGCTGGCGCCGGCGATCCCGGCGGTCCTGGCGCCGGGCGGGCGGGTGCTGGTCGAGGTCGGCGCGGGGCAGGGGGCGGCGGTGGCCGCGCGGTTCGCGGAAGCGGGTTTCCGGCGGGTAGAGGTGCATCCCGACCTCGACGGGCGCGACCGCGTCGTCGAGGCGGCGGACCCCGGCTGAGCGTTGAATTGGCGCTTGTCTTTCCGAACGCGATGGTTATATCTCAAGTCGATCCTGCCGGCGGGCGTCCGAATAGTTCGCTGTGACGCAAGGCGGATCCGAATAGGTGCACTGACACACGCGTGACGTCGAGGCTGCCGAGGCGGCCCGCATGACGCCCGAAGCCAACAATGGCGGAACCACCACGGTATGAGACCATCCAACAAGTCGCGTTCCAGGAACAAGCCTGGCAACAACGGCGGCCATAACAACGGCCAGCGCCGCAACAACAGCATGGGAAACATCATCAACCGCGTGTTCGAGAGCGCGGGACCCGATGGCAAGGTGCGCGGCACGCCGCAGCAGATCATCGACAAGTACCAGGCCCTGGCGCGGGACGCGCAGGTCGCCGGCGACCGGGTGGCCGCCGAGAGCTATCTGCAGCATTCCGAGCACTACAGCCGGATGCTGGGCGAGGCGCAGCGGCAGCTCGCCGAGAGCCGCGGCTTCAACCAGGAGCGCGAGGACGGCCAGCGCGAAGATGGCCAGCGCGAGGACGGCTTCGACGGGCAGCGGCGGCAGCCGCCGATGAACCAGCCCTTCGGGTCGGGTCTGGCGATGATCGATCCCGATGATTCCTTCGACATGGCCGGGCCCATCGATACACCGGAAGGCCGCCGGACGCAGGCGAGGGATCCGGCGCCCGTCGTGGCACTGGCGCCGCCCCCGCAACCGGAACGGCAGCCGGAGCCCGAACCGCAGCCGGCCCTGGTGCCGGAGCCGGCCGCCGGCGAGGCGATGAACGGCACGCCCCAGGGCGAGCCCGCGGCTGAACCGGCGGAGGCGACGGCGCCCGAGGCGCCGCGCCGCGGCCGCCCGCGCCGCCGGCCGAAGCAGGAAGCGGCGCCCGCTCCGGCCGAGCCGGCAGAGTAGCGCCCGAGCTTCCGGGCTTGCCCGAGCGGAGCCCGGCTACTGCACGAACACGCTGGCGCGCGCGACGCGGCCGGAGCCGTCGATCACCGCGAGGTCGACGTAGCCGGTCCCGTCGGGGCGCCAGTCGGCCTGCCGGGAGAAGGGGTCGACCGGGATCGGCGTCCCGTCGACCAGCCAGCGGAACGGCGGCGCGCCGGCACCGAGCCGGATCGCGAGCGGCTGGCCAACCCCGCGCGCGATGCCGAGGTCCACGCGGGCGCCGTCGGGCGGGAAGGCGATCGCCGGGCCGCCGGGCGCCTCGGCGGCGCCTCGGGCGCGGAAAGCCCGCAGCGGGGCCGGCAGCCCGGCCGTGCTCGCGGTCAGCGCGCCCGGTGGCGGGGGCGGCAATGGCACCGGGTCGGGCGAGAGCCGGGCGAAGGCGTCGAAGAGGGCGGGGGCGGCGGCCTCGAGCCCGAGGGCGCCGGGGACCGAGGCGCCGTCGGGCCGGCCGAACCACACGCCGATCACGTGCGCGCCGTCGAAGCCGACCGCCCAGGCGTCGCGGTGGCCGTAGCTCGTCCCGGTCTTGAACGCGATGCGGCCGGTGGCGCCGTTCGGCGGCGGTGGCGTGCCGGCGAGAATGTCTGCGACATACCAGGCCGGAACCGGGTCGAGGACGCGCAGCCCGGCCCCCGCTGCGCGCGCGGGGGTCTCGCGCAGCGCGACCGCGGTGCCGCCGCGGGCGATCGCGGCATAGAGCCGCACGAGGTCTTCCAGCGTCAGCCCGACCCCGCCGAGCGCGATCGCGAGCCCCGGCGTCCCGGGCGGCAGCTCGGGCGCGTCGCCCGCGCGGCGCAGGCGGGCGAGGAGCTGCGCCGGCCCGACGGCGTCGAGGAGTGAGACCGCCGGCAGGTTGCGCGAGGCCTGCAGCGCGGTCCGGGCGGTGATCGGTCCGAGGAAGCCGCGGTCGAGGTTCTGCGGCGCCCAGCTACCGAAGCGCATCGGGCGGTCTTCGACGATCGATTCGGGGTGGGCGAGGCCGGCTTCGAAGGCGAGCCCGTAGATCAGCGGCTTCAGCGTCGAGCCGGGGGAGCGGACGGCCCGGCTCATGTCGACGAAGCCGCCGCGCGACGGGTCGAGCCGGTCAGCGGCGCCGACGCGGGCGAGGATTTCCCCGGTGCGGTGGTCGGCGACGACGAGGGCGGCGCTGATGCCGGGTCCGAGGGTGCGGGCGCGGTCGGCGACGAGCGCTTCGAGGCTGGCCTGGAGCGCTGCGTCGAGGGTGGTGGCGAGCGTGCCGGCGTTGGGGTCGGCGGCGGCGAGTCGGTCGGCGAGGTGGGGAGCCAGGGCCGGGAAGGGACGGCGAACGCTCCGGACGGGCTCGGTGCGGGCCGCCGCGGCCTCGGCCGGATCGAGGACGCCGGCGGCGACGGCGCGGGCCAGGACGCGGTCGCGGGCGGCGCGGGCAGCGGCGGGCTCGCGGTCGGGGCGGCGGGTCTCGGGAGACTGCGGCAGGGCGACGAGGAGGGCGGCCTCGGCCGGCGTCAGGCGGCGCGGCTCCTTGCCGAGCCAGGCGAGGCTGGCGGCGCGAACGCCTTCGAGGTTGCCGCCGTAGGGCGCGAGGGTGAGGTAGAGCGCGAGGATCGCGTCCTTGGCGAGGTGACGCTCGAGGGCGAGGGCGAGGCGGATTTGGCGAAGCTTGCCCCGGAGGGTGCCGGTCGGGCCGTCCTCGAGCAGGCGCGCGACCTGCATCGTCAGCGTCGAGCCCCCCGAGACGACGCGGCCGGCGGCGAGGGACTGCGCGGCGGCGCGGGCGAGGGCGACCGGATCGACGCCGGGATGGCTGCGGAAGCGGCGATCCTCGAAGGCTGCGAGCTGCGCGAGATATCCGGGGTCGACGGCATCGAGCTTGACGGGCAGGCGCCAGCGGCCGTCGGCGACGGTATAGGCGGCGAGGAGGGCGCCGTGGCGGTCAAGGACGACGGTCGAGGTCGGTGGCGTGAGGGGCGGCAGCACGGTCGCGGCGACCCAGCGGTCGAAGGCCAGCCCTAGGCCGAGAAGGGCGAGGACGGCGGCGAGGAGCGCAACCCTCATGCCGACGTCGCGGGGACGGGCGCCGGGTGGTATGCGCCGGATTCATGGTTAACCCCGAAGCTCCCCCGATCTCGGCGATAGCACCCCGATTGCCTGCGCCGAAGCGGTCTGCGTCGGGAGGGTAAACGACGCCTTTCGCCGGCGGGGGCGTGAAGCGCCGGATCACGTCGCGTTACGCCCGCGGGGGACGGCCTCGCCGGCTGGGGAGCGACTCGCCACCCTGCCCGGGTGGCCGTTCGACCGGACCCTCCGGGCGAGTGCGCGCTTCCCGCCCCCGCCGCTCGCGGTACCCGGCGGCGCATCACGGGAGCACGGTGACGGAGCCCGCATCGGTGCGGGCGCGGTAGGCCGCCCGGTACATGTCCTCGACGCTGGCGGCGGGGCGGTGGAAGGTGCCCGGCGAGACGGCGCGGACCATGTAGGCGAGGCGGAAGGGGGCCGCGCCCTGCCAGTCGACCGCAGCGGCGAAACGGTCGGCGCGGAACTCGGTGTGGGTCGCGACGTCGTCGGTGTCGAGCCAGGCGAGCTGCCCGGTCTCGCCGGAGCGCAAGAGGTTCGGGTTCTCGATCTCGAGGCCGGCGGGGAGCGGGTCGGAGACGACGAGGTGTGCCTCGATGTCGCGCTCGGGGGTGACGGTGACGACGGCGACCAGGCGGTCGTCGACGGCGATCCGCGCGGGGTCGGCAGGGGCGCCGTCCAGGGTCAGGAGCTGGCGCTCGATGCGGTAGCCGTTGCCCTGGGCGGGCTCGGGCTCGGTCGGGATTCCGAAGGCGGTGACCACGGCGAGGGTGGGGTCGCTGCCGGTATTGGCGACGGTCAGCGGCAGATCGGCCGGGGCGAGCCGCAGCGCCGGGCCCGTGGCGGGGGCGCCGTTGACGCTGAGGCCGGCGAGGGCGGCGTCGCCGGCGAGCGCGTGGGCGGCGAGGAGGGTCCAGAGCTGCTCCTGGGTCGAGAGGTCGGCGCGCGGCGCCGTCACGATGCCGGCGAGGGCCGTGCGGTCGACCGCCTCGCTGCCGGACTCGGCGGCCAGCGCGAGGACGCCGGCGGCGTCGCGGATCCCGGTGCCGTAGTCGGTCCGGAAGAGCTGCTCGGGCTCGCCGGCCTCGGCGGCGAGACCGGCGCGGCGGAACATGGCGTCGGCGCGGCGCTGGTCGCCGGCGAGCGCCAGGGCGGCGCCGAGCTGGGCCTGGGCGAAGGGCGTCGCGAAGGCGTCGGCACGGGTGTCGGCATAGTAGCGCAGGTCGCCGATCGCCGCCCGGCCCTCGCGGGCGAGGACGAGGAGGGCGTAGGCGAGGTCCTCGCCGCCTTTCTCGAAGTCGCCGTAGCCGTTGACGAGGTTCGTCAGGTTCGCGAGCGCCGACCGGAAGGCGAAGTCGGGGACCGCGTGGCCCTGGGCGCGGGCGCGCGAGAGGAAGTCCGTCACGTAGGCGGCGAGCCAGCCGTCGCCGCTCGCCTCGGCGTTCCAGAGCCCGAAGCCGCCGGCGCCGTTCTGGTTGGCGAGGACGCGGCGGATCGCCTCGTCGATGCGCTCGCCGGCCTGCGCCGCCCCGGCGATGCCGAGGGCGTCGGCGGTGGCGGTGAAGTAGAGGAGCGGCATGGCGCGGCTGACGGTCTGCTCGCTGCAGCTCCAGGGGTACGCCTCGAGCGCGGTCAGCAGCCCCGGGACGTCGAAGGCGGCGAGCGGGCCCAGGGCGACGGTCGCGCGCGCGGTGCCCGGCGCGAGGCCGGCGAGGACGGCTGTATCGAGGGTCAGCGTCTGGCCGGCCGCGAGCTCGATCCGGTCCTGGCGGGCGAGCTCGGGGTCGTTGGCGCGTACCGGCACGGTCAGCTGCTTCACGAGCTGCTCGCCGGCCGAAGTCACGGTGTCGATGGTCAGCGCGTGGTCGCCCGGTGTCGTGCCGGCGAGGGCGGCCTCGAAGGTCAGGCGGCCCTTGTCGGCGAGGGTGCCGGTGAAGCTGCCACCGTCGGGAAGGAGGCCGGCGTCGCCGAGCAGCGTGACGGAGACCTCTCCCGCCGGGCCCTTGGCGTGGGCGAGGTCGAGGCGGAGGCGGCTATGGTCGCCGGGGGCGAGGAAGAGCGGCAGGCTCGCCTGGACGACGACCGGGTCGCGGACGAGCCAGTCCCTGGTCGCCTGGCCGACGCCGTCGGCGGTCCAGGCGACCGCCATCAGCCGGACGGTGCCGTTGAAGTCGGGGAGCGACACGGGCGCGCGGACGCGGCCGTCGGCGTCGGCTTCGAGAACGCCGGAGAAGGTGGCGACCAGCCGCTCGGTCGGCGGCGGGGCGCGGAATCCGAGGCCGGCGTCGCCGCCGGAGCGGAGGCGGCCCGGGGTGCCGGCGAGGCCGTCGATCAGCCGGCCGTAGACGTCGCGCATCTCGACGCCGAGCCGGCGCTGGCCGAAGTAGTGGCCGTCGGGGTCGGGCGCCTCGAAGCCGGTCAGGTTCAGGATCCCGACGTCGACGGCGGCGATCGTCGCATAGGCCCTGGCCCCGGGCGCGAGGCCGTCGATCTTGAGGACGGCGTCGGTGGTGGCGCGCGGGCTCGCCTCGTCGGCTCCCTCGAAGGCGACCGCGAGGCGGCGCGGCCCGGGATCGACCGGCGCCCAGGCGAGGCCGATGGCGCGGGCCGGGTTGCGGCCGGCGGCGACGTCCATCGGGCGGATCAGCGTCGCGGTGACATAGGCGCCGGCGCCCCAGGCGTCGGTGACGGGCAGGTCGACGATCGCCTCGCCGGCGGGGACGGAGAGGGTGCGCGACTCGATCAGCCGGTCGCCCATGACGGCGACCAGGAGCTGGCCCGGGTTCGGGACCACGACGCGGGCGCGGGCGGTGTCGCCGATCGCGTAGGCCTTGCGGTCGAGCGAGAGGGCGAGGAAGTCGGGGGTCTCGGAGCCGGCGGCGGCGGCGCCCCAGCCGGCGTCGAACCCGACGCTCGTCGCGATGTAGCGGCCGTCGGTGGCGGCGAGCGACAGCTCGTAGCGGCCCCAGTCGACCGGCAGGTCGAGGCGCTGCGGCGTGCCGGAGAGATCGAGCGTGCCGTCGGCGACGCGGCTGCGGCGGGTCACCGGCTGGAAGTTCCAGACGCCGTCCTGCTCGTACCACTGGAAGTCGGTGTCGATGCGCGACAGGGTCCAGCCGACCGCCTCGAGCTCGGTCGGCGCGAGGTCGGGGCCGAGGGCGATCGCCTCGAAGCCGGCGGTGCCGCCCTGGTCGACGGCGCCGTCGAAGAGCGGGCGGACCCCGATCAGCGGCGCCGGCGGCAGCAGCGGCCGCGTCAGGCTGCGCTCGACCGGGCGGCCGGAGCCGTCGCGGACGCGCAGCGTGGCGGTGAGCGTCAGCGGGCGGCTGACCGGACCCGACTGCGGCAGGACGAGCGGCAGCTCGGCGGTGCCGTCGGCGCCGGTGGTCGCCGGGGCGAGGGCGGCGTAGCCGGCGTCGAAGGGCTCGTCCTCGAGGCCGAAGACAAAGCCGGGGCGGCCGGGGACCTCGCGGGCCATGGCGACGCGGGTCTCGCCCTCGAGTGCGAGGTCGGCACCCGGGGCGCCCCAGAGGAAGTCGGCGCGGGCGTCGAGGGTCGGGAGTGCCGCGGGGTCGATGGGGCCATCGGGGAGCGTCAGCGCGAGGTCGACGCGCTCGGGGGTGAAGTCCTCGACCAGGAACGACGTGGTGGCGAGCGGCGGTGCCTCGGGGTCGGCGTGGATCGCGAGCCGCCAGCCGCCGGTGGGCGCGCCGGGGCCGATCGGCAGCGTCAGCGTGCGGCCGCCGGCGCCCCCGTCGGGGAGCGGGAAGCGGCCGTACTCGACGCCGTCGGCGCGCGTCACGATGGCGGTGAGGGTCAGGCCGTCGATGGCGCGGGCCCGGTCGTCGCGCGCGAGCACCGTGGCGAAGACGGTCTCGCCGGGGCGGTAGGCGCCGCGCTCGGTCGAGACGAAGACGTCGACCGGCGGCGGGGCAGGGCGGCCGGCGACGCCGCGGTCGGAGAGGTCGAAACCGGGCTCGGCGAGGTTGAGGAAGGCGTAGTCCTGCCCGGCCTCGGCGGTCACGAGCCCCGGCTCGGCGCCCCCGCGGCCGCGCAGCAGCCCGGGGTCGAAGCGGGCGTGGCCGTCGGCGTCCGTCGCCGCTTCGCCGAGGATGTCGTTGTTGCGGGCGAGGAGCTTAACGGTGACGCCGGCGCGGGCGGTGGCGTCGGAGAGGCCGCGCAGGAAGACGTGCAGGCCGTCGGCGCCGGTCAGGGTCGCGATGCCGAGGTCGGTGACGACGAACCACTGGGTTGCGGTCGCCTCCCAGTCTTCGCGCGCCGGGCCGTCGGCGACGCGGGCGGTCAGGACGTAGAGGCCCGGGGCGAGGCCGGCGACGACGTCGCCCATCGGCAGCGTCGTCGTGACGTCCTTGTTGAGCTCCTGGTGGAGCTCGCCCGCCCCTTGCCAGACGGGCTCGCCGAGGGTGTCGCGCAGGGCGGTTTCTTCGGAGCCGGTCAGCGGGGTGCCGAAGTCGCCGTTGCCGAGGACGGTCGCGACGTTGCGGGTGCCGACGCGGTAGAGCTTCAGCGCTGCCGCGCCGGTGTTGACCGCGACGATCGGGAGCGACGCCTCGGCCCTCTTCGGCAGCACGTAGGCGCGGCCGGCGAAGCGGACGGCGGGGGTGCGGTCGCGGACGTAGACCTCCTGGCCGACCGAGGCGCGCAGCGTCTCGCCGCCGGCGGAGGGCAGGCCGGCGCGCAGGGTCACCTGGTAGTGGCTGCCGTGGGCGAGGCCGTCGATGCAGAGCGCGCTGCCTTCGGCGGCGACCGGGAAGGTCCCGGCGTCGACGCGGACGAAGTCCGAATAGTCGACGCCGGCGGCGGCCAGGAGCTCGGAGAAGGTGAAGCAGGCGCGCGGGCTCGCCGCCTCGAAGTCGACCTGCCGGTCGGTGACGCGGAAGCCGTAGAGCCCCTCGGCCCGCTCGACCGCCGCCGCGATCGCCGGCCCGGGGGCGAGGTCGGCGGCCAGCCGCAGCGCGTCGAGCGATGCCCGGCCCTCGCCGGCGGCTTCGAGCGCGACCCCGGTCAGCCGGGCGGCCTCGCCCGCCTCCGGGTTGGAGCCCGCGCGCAGGTAGGCGTTGATTCCGGCGGCGACGCCGAGGTCGCGCAGTGCCGAACGGCGGGTCCAGTCGTCGACGGTCGCGGTCGCGGCGAAGCTCGCGAGCGCACCCCAGGCGGCGGCGGCATCGCTGCGGTTGACGTCGGCTTCGAGCGCGGCGAGCTGCGCCGCCACGTCGGCCTCGGCGATCGGCGACGGCGGGAAGCCGGCCGAGAGGGCGGCTTCCCGCGCGGCGTCGAGCCGGGCCGCCGGCAGGAAGGAAAGCGTGGCGGTCCGCGCGGCGGCTCGGGCGGCGAGGCCGGCGGGCTGCGCGGCGAGGGTCGCCGAGAGCGCATCGGGGAAGGGGGTCCGGGCGCCGTCGTCGGACTTCAGGAAGCAGGCGCTGGCCCTGATGTTGAACGTGAAGGCCGTGCAGGCGTCCTCGGCGAGGCAGGCGTCGCGGCAGATCGGCAGCGTCGTGCCGTAGATCGAGCGCAGGTCGCTGCCGTAGAAGTCGACGCCGGCCTCGAAGGTGACCCGCCGCTCGGGGAGCGCGCTCTTTCCCTCGCGGCGGCGATGCCGGCCGGAAGCAGCGCGCCGGCCAGCCCGAGCGCCAGGATGCCCATTCTCGGTCCGAACATCGCACGTCTCCTCGGTGGCCGGTCACAGCGTCGTATCGCGCCCGCGGCCGGTCAAGGCCCGGGACAGGGATTCGCGCTGGACCAGCGGCGACCCCGCGGCCTATCGTCCGCCGCACGGGGGGTCGACCGGCGGGGCGTCCCGCACAGCGGGAGGTCAGACATGCCAGCCGCGCTTTCCGGGGACGAGCAGCGCAGCCTCGACGCCTGGTGGCGCGCGGCGAACTATCTGTCGGTCGGCCAGATCTACCTATACGACAACCCCTTGCTGCGCGTGCCGCTGACCGGCGAGCACGTCAAGCCGCGGCTCCTCGGCCACTGGGGCACGACACCCGGGCTCAATTTCCTCTATGCCCACCTCAACCGGGTGATCCGGGCGCGCGACCTCGACATGATCTTCGTCACCGGCCCCGGCCACGGCGGGCCGGCGCTGGTCGCCAATGCCTGGCTCGAAGGCACCTACAGCGAGGTCTATCCGGACATCTCGCAGGACGAGCAGGGCATGAAGCGGCTCTTCACCCAGTTCTCCTTCCCCGGCGGCATCCCGAGCCACGTGGCGCCCGAGACCCCGGGCTCGATCCACGAGGGGGGCGAGCTCGGCTACGCGCTGTCGCACGCCTACGGCGCCGCCTTCGACAACCCCGATCTCACCGTCGCCTGCGTGATTGGCGACGGCGAGGCCGAGACCGGGCCGCTCGCCACGAGCTGGCATTCGAACAAGTTCCTGAACCCGGTCAGCGACGGCACGGTGCTGCCGATCCTCCACCTCAACGGCTACAAGATCGCCAACCCCACCGTGCTCGCCCGCATCAGCCACGAGGAGCTCGAGAGCCTGTTCCGCGGCTACGGCTACACGCCGCATTTCGTCGAGGGCGACGACCCCGCGGTCATGCACGGGCAGATGGCGGCGACGCTCGATGCGATCTTCGACCGGATCGCGGACATCCGCGCCGCCGCCGCCCGCGACGGCGTCGCCGAGCGCCCGCGCTGGCCGATGATCGTCTTCCGCAGCCCGAAGGGCTGGACCTGCCCGAAGGAGATCGACGGCAAGCGCACCGAGGGCTACTGGCGCTCGCACCAGGTGCCGATGGGCGAGACGCAGGACAATCCCGCGCATGTCGCGATCCTCGAGGCCTGGATGAAGAGCTACCGGCCGGGCGAGCTCTTCGACGCCGCGGGCAGGCTCGTGCCCGAGCTCGCCGCGCTGGCGCCTGCCGGCGCGCGGCGGATGAGCGCCAATCCGCACGCCAACGGCGGCCAGCTGCTGCGACCGCTGCGGCTCCCCGATTTCCGCGACTACGCGGTCGAGGTGCCGGCCCCGGGTGCCGCTGTCGCCGAGGCGACCCGGGTCATGGGACGATTCCTGCGCGACGTGATGCGGCTGAACCTGGACGCGCGCAACTTCCGCCTGTTCAGCCCCGACGAGAACAACTCGAACCGCTGGCAGGACGTGCTCGAGGTCACCGACCGGACCTGGCTCGCCGAGACCTATCCCTACGACGATCACCTGGCGCCCGACGGCCGCGTCATGGAGATGCTTTCCGAGCACCAGTGCCAGGGCTGGCTCGAGGGCTACCTCCTGACCGGCCGGCACGGCTTCTTCTCCTGCTACGAGGCCTTCATCCACATCGTCGATTCGATGTTCAACCAGCACGCCAAGTGGCTGAAGGTCTGCAACCACATCCCCTGGCGGCGGCCGATCGCCTCGCTTAACTACCTCCTGTCGAGCCACGTCTGGCGGCAGGACCACAACGGCTTCAGCCACCAGGACCCGGGCTTCATCGATCATGTCGCCAACAAGCGCGCCGAGGTCGTGCGCATCTACCTGCCGCCCGACGCCAACTGCCTGCTCTCGGTGACCGACCATTGCCTCCGGAGCCGCAACTACGTGAACGTCGTCGTCGCCGGCAAGCAGCCGGCGCCGCAGTGGCTCGGCATGGAGGAGGCCGCGCGCCACTGCGAGGCCGGGATCGGCATCTGGGAGTGGGCCAGCAACGACCGTGGCAGCGAGCCCGACGTTGTCATGGCCTGCTGCGGCGACGTGCCGACGCTCGAGACGCTGGCGGCCGTCGAGCTGCTCCGGCGCCACGCACCCGACTTGAGGATCCGCGTGGTCAACGTCGTCGATCTGATGCGGCTGCAGCCGGCGAGCGAGCACCCGCACGGGATGAACGACAGGGACTTCGACGCGCTCTTCACCACCGACCGGCCGATCATCTTCGCCTTCCACGGCTACCCGTCGCTGATCCACCAGCTCGCCTACCGCCGAGCCGGCCACGCCAACCTGCACGTGCGCGGCTACAGGGAGGAGGGCACGACCTCGACGCCCTTCGACATGTGCGTGATGAACGACATCGACCGCTTCCACCTCGCGGGCGACGTCATCGACCGCGTTCCGAAGCTCCGCGCCCGCGCCGCCTACGCCAAGCAGGCGATCCGGGACAAGCTGATGGAGCACAGGGCCTACATCCGTCGCCACGGCGTCGACCTGCCCGAGGTGGCCGACTGGTCCTGGGGCAGCGCCACCGCGGCCGCCGGCTCGACCGAGGGCGACAACGTCTGAGCAGGGTCGGGAATGATCGCCGCAGCGCGTCCCGACCCAGGTATGGTCAATGCGGGAGCGCCCCCGATTTCGAGCCTGCCACGCCGCGCCGCGCGCGCAAAGCGGCGCCCGCTGGCGTGGTGAACGGCAGAGCAGCCATCGGGGCCGGTCACCCGCCACCGGCACGCCGCGGAGTGACCTCCGCGGAAAAGTCCAAGGCAGCCGTACGAGGGCCAGCGATGAAAAACTGGCGAAGACCTTGAGGCAAGGTGCCTTTGGTGCGCAGCTTGCGCGAGGCTCGGGCCCTTGCCTCCGGCCGACTTGGAACGTCCTCTTTCAGATCAGCGGGCGGGGCAGCGACTCGATCCGCTCGTAGGCGGCGAGGGCCTCGAGCCGCGGGCGGTCGAGGATGACCATGGCCTCGTCGCGCCACTGCAGCAGCTCCTGCTCGCGCAGCTTGCGCAGTGTGCGGTTCATGTGCACCGGGGTGATCCCGAGCGCGTCGGCGAAATGCGCCTGCCCGAACGGCGCCTGCAGCGCGTTGTTGCCGGCATAGCCGACCGCCTCGGCGCGCTCGTAGAGATGCAGGATCAGGTAGGCCGCCCGTTCGATGGCGCTGCGCTGGCCGACGCTGAGCAGGTGGCCGTCGAGCAGCTGCTCCTCGTGCGACGCCATCCAGGTCATCGAGAAGGCGAGCTCGGGATGGTCGCGGAACACCGACCATACCTTGTCGCGCTGGAAGACGCAGAGCCGCGCCTCGGTCAGCGCGGTGACGGTATGCTGCATCTCGTTGGTCATCGCGACCTGCAGGCCGAGGAGGTCTCCGGGCAGCGCGAAGTTCAGGATCTGCCGTCGCCCGTCCTCGAGCGATTTATGCCGGAACGCCCACCCCTCTAGGATGGTGTAGAGGTGCGGGCTGGCGCTGTCCTCGAGCAGGATCGTCGCCCCCGGCGCCACGACGAGCTCGCCGCGCTTGAAGCCGGCCATGAAGGCGAGTTCCTGGTCGTTGAGGTTGCGGAAGGTCGGGCGCTCCCGCAACGGGCAGCGCTCGCACGGGACCGGGGCAGGTGTCCGCGGGTCCTGCATTGTCACCTCCCTGTCCGGCCAATGCCCTGCGGCGCCGCCGGTTCCCGGCCTTGGCTTGGCCGTCCCGCGGTCCTATCATCCGTCGCGCCAGACACGAAGGCCCGCCATGCAGATGCCCGCTCCCGACCCGGCGATCCTCGCGCGGAAGCCCGAGATCGTCCGCCGCCTGCAGGCGGCGCTCGGCGCCGTCATCCACGACGCCGCCGAGCTCCGTGCCTACGAGTGCGACGCCCTCAGCGCCTACCGCTGCCCGCCGCTCGCGGTCGTGCTGCCCGGCTCCACCGCGGAGGTCGCCGCCGTCATGCGCGCCTGCCACGAGCTCGGCGTCCCGGTCGTCCCGCGCGGCTCGGGGACGAGCCTCGCGGGCGGCGCGCTGCCGACCGCCGACTGCGTGCTCCTCGGCGTCTCGCGCCTGACCCGCGTGCTCGAGACCGACTTCGAGAACCGCTTCATCCGCGTCGAGACGGGCCGCACCAACCTCTCCGTCACCGGCGCCGTCGAGGAGGCCGGCTTCTTCTACGCCCCCGACCCGTCGAGCCAGCTCGCCTGCGCCATCGCCGGCAACATCGGGATGAACTCGGGCGGGGCGCACTGCCTGAAGTACGGCGTCACCACCAACAACCTCCTCGGCGTCACGATGGTGCTCGCCGACGGCCGCGTCGTCGAACTCGGCGGGGCGCATCTCGACGCGCCCGGCCTCGACCTCCTCGGGGTCGTCTGCGGCTCCGAGGGCCAGCTCGGGGTCGTCACCGAGGCCGTCCTCCGCATCCTCCCGAAGCCCGAGGGCGCCCGGCCGGTCCTGATGGGCTTCGCGTCCTGCGAAGCCGCCGGCGCCACCGTCAGCGACATCATCCGCGCCGGCCACCTGCCGGTCGCGATCGAATACATGGACCGCCCCTGCATCCGCGCCTGCGAGGCCTTCGCCCACGCCGGCTACCCCGACGTCGAGGCGCTCCTCATCGTCGAGGTCGAGGGGGCCGAGCCCGAGATCGCCGACCAGCTCGCCCGGATCATCGCTATCGCCGAGCGACATGGCCCCGAGGTGATCCGCGAGAGCCGCTCCGCCACCGAATCGGCGCTGATCTGGAAGGGCCGCAAGGCGGCCTTCGGCGCCATGGGGCAGCTCGCCGACTATATCTGCCTCGACGGCACCATCCCGGTCTCCGAGCTTCCGTTCGTGCTGCGCCGCATAGGCGAGCTGACCGCGGGCTACGGGCTCGGGGTGGCCAACGTCTTCCACGCCGGCGACGGCAACATGCACCCGCTGCTGCTCTACGACGCCTCGAAGCCGGGGGACCTTGAGAAGGCCGAGGCACTCGGCGCCGACATCCTAGCCCTCTGCGTCGAGGTCGGCGGCTGCCTGACCGGCGAGCACGGCGTCGGGGTCGAGAAGCGCGACCTGATGCCGCTGCAGTACGCCCCCGCCGACCTCGAGGCGCAGCTTCGGGTCAAGGACGTCTTCGATCCGCGCTGGCTGCTCAACCCCGCCAAGGTGTTTCCGCTCGCGGCGACCCGCGGCCGGCGCGCGGCCTAGCCAGCCGGGCGGCGGGCAGCGGTGGGCTCGCCACGCCCGCCCACCCGCGAGCCGGCCGCTGCCCGCGGGCCGTTCCGATCGAGAAAGCCGAAAGGGGCGGACTCGAGACCCACCCGCGCGCAGGCCGTCCGCGGCTTGCGTCGGGGCGACGAATGGGGCGACATGCTCCGGGACGGGAGGATGTGCCCTTGGCGACCGAGCATCGGCCGGAGACGGAGGAGGATCTGGCGGCGCTGATCCGTGCGGCGCCGGACGGGGGCTTCGCGATCGTGGGCGGCGGCACCCGCGGCGGTGCCTCGGGCGCGGAGCGGCTCTCGACCGGGGGTCTCGCGGGGATCACCCTCTACGAGCCCGGGGCGCTGACGCTGGTCGTCCGCGCCGGCACGCCGCTCGCCGAGGTCGAGGCGGCCCTCGCGGCCGAAGGGCAGATGCTGCCTTTCGAGCCCTGGGACGCGCGGCCGATGACCGGCGCCAACGGCGCGCCCACGGTCGGGGGCATGGCCGCGACCAATGCCTCCGGGCCGCGGCGCATCCAGGCCGGCGCCTGCCGCGACGGAATGATCGGCGCCCGCTTCGTCGACGGCACCGGAACGATCGTCAAGAACGGCGGCCGGGTGATGAAGAACGTGACCGGGCTCGATCTGGTCAAGCTGCTGGCCGGCAGCCACGGCACGCTCGGGGTGCTGACCGAGGTCGCCTTCAAGCTCCTGCCGCGGCCCGAGACGACCCTCACCCTGGTCTTCGACGGCCTCGATCCGGCCGCTGCCGGCGGCGTCATGCGCGCGGCTCTCGCGACGCCCTACGGGGTCAGCGGCGCCGCGCATCTCGGCGCCCGCACCCTGCTGCGGATCGAGGGTTTCGCCGCCTCGGTCGAGCACCGCTCCCGTGCCCTGGCGGCCGCCCTCGATCGATTCGGCGCCGCCCGCGTCGAGGAAGGCCCGGGCGGCTGGGCCGCGGTGCGCGACGCCGGTGCCTTCGCCGGGCGCCACGGTGCCGTCTGGCGGATCTCGGTCAAGCCGACCGACGGGCCGCCACTGGCGGCCCGGCTGGCGCCGGCGGAGACGATCCTCGACTGGGGCGGCGGCCTCGTCTGGGCGCTGGCCGACCCCGCGACCGACGTGCGCGCGGCGATGGCCGGTATCCCGGGCCACGCGACGCTGGTCCGCGCCGCGCCGGAGGCGGCGGCCCGCTGGGGCGTCTTCCACCCCGAACCGCCGGCGGTCGCCGCGCTTTCGGCCGGCCTGCGTGCGCGCTTCGATCCGCGCGGCATCCTCAATCCCGGCCGGATGGCGCCGGCACGGGCCGCCTGATGCAGACGAGCTTCACCCCCGCGCAGCTCGCCGATCCCGAGACGGCGCGCTCGAACCGCATCCTCAGGACCTGCGTGCACTGCGGCTTCTGCACCGCCACCTGCCCGACCTACCAGGTGCTCGGGGACGAGCTCGACAGCCCGCGCGGGCGCATCTACCTGATCAAGGACATGCTCGAATCCGGCCGTCCGGCCGACGAGAAGACCGTCACCCACATCGACCGCTGCCTGTCCTGTCTCGCCTGCATGACGACCTGCCCGTCGGGCGTCCACTACATGCACCTGGTCGATCACGCGCGCGCCCATATCGAGCGCACCTACCGCCGGCCCTGGCTCGACCGGGCGCTGCGGGCGGTGCTCGCCCGCGTGCTGCCCTATCCGGCGCGCTTCCGCGCGGCCCTCGTCGCCGCCCGGCTCGGCCGGCCGTTCGCGGGGCTGCTGCCGCGCCAGCTCGCCGCGATGCTCGCCATCGCGCCGAAGGCGCTGCCGCCGGCCGACGGCCTGGCCCCGCGGGTCTTTCCGGCCGAGAGCGTGCGGCGGGCGCGGGTCGCGCTCCTCGCCGGCTGCGCCCAGCGCGTGCTCGCCCCCGGGATCAACGCCGCGACCATCCGGCTCCTGACCCGGCACGGCTGCGAGGTGGTGATCGCCGCCGGTGCGGGCTGCTGCGGGGCACTGACCCACCACATGGGGCGCGAGGCCGAGAGCCATGCCTCGGCCGCGGCCAACATTCGCGCCTGGCTGCGCGAGGCCGACGGCGCCGGGCTCGACGCCATCGTCGTCAACACCTCGGGCTGCGGCACTACCGTCAAGGACTACGGCTGGATGTTCCAGGACACCGAGCTCGCCGCCGATGCCGCTCGGGTCGCGGCGCTGGCCCGCGACGTGAGCGAGCTGATGGACGGGCTCGGCCTCGCGTCACCGGCCGCAACCGCCCTTCGTGTCGCCTACCACGCCGCCTGCTCGCTGCAGCACGGCCAGCAGGTGCGCGAGCCGCCCAAGGCCCTGCTGCGCGCGGCGGGCTTCGAGGTGATCGAGCCGCGCGACCCGCACCTCTGCTGCGGCTCGGCCGGCACCTACAACCTGCTGCAGCCGGCGATCTCGGGCGAGCTGCGCGCCCGCAAGGTGGCGACGCTCGAGGAGAAGGCGCCCGAGGTCATCGCCGCCGGCAACATCGGCTGCATGCTGCAGATCGGCCTGGGGACCTCGATCCCGGTCGTGCATACCGTCGAGCTCCTCGACTGGGCGACGGGCGGCCCGCGGCCGCAGGCCCTCGGCCCGGCATGAGGCTCGCTGCCCTCCTGCCGCTTCTCGCGAGTTTCGCCGCGGCGGCGCAGGAGGCGCCCGAACGCCGGGTTCTCGATGCCGAGGAGGGTGCGGCATACGCCGCGGTCGGGCGGCTCAACGTTGCCGGCCGCCGCTTCTGCACGGCGACGCTGATCGAGCCCGCCGTCGTCGCCACCGCCGCCCACTGCCTGTTTCATCCACGCACCGGCGCGCGGGTCGCCGATTCCGAACTCCGCTTCGTCGCGGGGTTCCGGCAGG
This sequence comes from Amaricoccus sp., assembly GCA_046348915.1. Classification (GTDB taxonomy): domain Bacteria; phylum Pseudomonadota; class Alphaproteobacteria; order Rhodobacterales; family Rhodobacteraceae; genus Amaricoccus. The sequence continues at coordinate 63,625 of JAXMDH010000017.1, read as the reverse complement.
GCGAATACGCCGCGGTCCGCGAGGTCGTCCGTTCGGTGACCGACGAAGCCTACGTCTTCGACGGCGTGCCCGATTTCGCCGCGGTCAGCGCCGACCTGGCGCTGCTCGCGCTCGATGCGCCGGTGCCGGCCGAGGCGGCGGCGCCCATCGCCGCGGGCGCCCGAGGGGATGGCGAGCTGGCCATCGTCAGCTATGCCCGCGATCGCCCCCAGCTCCCGACGCTCGAGGCGCCTTGTCCCGTCGCTTCCGATGTCGGGGGCGTGCTGGCCCTCCGGTGCGGGGTCAACTTCGGCGCCTCGGGCGGGCCGGTGCTCGAGGGGGAAGGCGCCGACGCACGGCTCGTCGCCGTCGTCTCCGCCATGGGGCGGGTGGTCGCGAGCGGCGCCGACGTGACGCTCGCCGTCGCGATCGAGCCGGCGCTTGTGGAGCTCCGCGCTGCGCTGGACGCGGTGCCCGGCGGCAGCCTCGTGCCGCCTCCGATGCCGCGGCCGCCCCGGGGCGATGCCGCGGACAACGGTTGAAAGTCGGTTAACGGCGGGAATTGTATTCAGAGATATCAAGATGTTATGAGATTGTCCGCGTGCGGACAAGCCGCGGACGCAGCTTGCCGCGGGCGCCTCTTGAAAGCCGGCCGGGGCCTTCCCAGATTCCTCGTGTCCGGCGCCGCGCTGCGGGTCGGACCGCAAGATCAAGGGTCTGTCCGAATGGAAGGCCCGCCCAGTGTGTCGCTTTTTGGAGGATGCAATGCGAACCTTCGACTTCACCCCGCTCTACCGTTCGACCGTCGGCTTCGACCGGCTGGCGAGTTTGCTCGACCAGGCCCTGGCGTCCGACGTGACCCAGAACAGCTACCCCCCCTACAACATCGAGAAGACCGGCGAGAACGCCTACCGGATCACCCTCGCGGTAGCCGGCTTTGCCGACGACGAGCTCTCGATCGAGGCCCGTGACGGCCAGCTGGTCGTGACCGGCCGCAAGGCCGAGACCGAGGAGAAGGCGAGTGTCCTTCACCGCGGCATCGCCACGCGCGCCTTCGAGCGCCGCTTCCAGCTCGCCGATCACGTCCGCGCCGTCGAGGCCGTGACCGAGAACGGGCTGCTGCACATCGACCTCGTCCGCGAGGTGCCCGAGGCGCTGAAGCCCCGCAAGATCGAGATCGCCCGCGGCAAGACGGCGATCGAGAGCCGGGCCGAAGCGGCCTGACCGGAACTCTGTCGCACGTCCAAGGGCCCGCCGGATGGCGGGCCCTTTTTCGTTTTAACGATAGGCGCGCGGCTGGCGTGAGGGGCGGTCAGGCCCGCTGGTCGCGGGTCGCCGGCTGCATCGCCTCCTGCTTCCGCCCGCGGGCAGTGTAGGTCCCGAGCTCGTCCCGGGCGGCGCGGATGCGCTCGATCTGCGCCGCGCCGGCGCGGACCCCGGCGAGGCTCGCGAGGATCAGCCGGCTGTTGCGCTCGGCCCGCGCCTTGAGCGCCACCAGGAACGCCTCGGGCAGGTCGGTCTCGCTTTCGAGCACCTCGGCGATCGCGGCCTCGCGCCGCTCGACGAGGGCCTTCAGGCCCGAGAGCGGCCCGTTCAGGATCAGCTTTCGCTCGAGGTCGAGCAGCCGCAGGATCCGCGCATAGCGCGCCGAGGTCAGGATGTGGGAGATCATGCGTCCCGGTTCCCTTGCTTCAGGAGGTCGAAGATCCGCTCGGCGATCCCGATGCCGCCGCGCTCGGCGAGCAGGTGCGCGTACTGCTCGGTCAGGAGGCTCCCGAACGCGTCCTCGCCCGCGCCTCCGCCGAAGCCCTTCGGCGTCGCGTTCAGGCCGGTGTACTGCAGCATCTCGGCGAGGAAGGTCGCCTCGAAGTTGCGGGCGGCCTCGTGCTTGCGGACGTCGTCGCGATCCGGCGTCCCCTGGACGTGCGGCGTGGCGGGCGTGAGCGGAGGCAGTTCCATCGCGGGCTCCAGATGCTCGATCCCACGAAGCCTTGGCGTCGGGCGGTAAAGAAATCGTAAGGCTTCGCGTGCATCTCCCCGGTAGTAACCCGTCGGAGGCTGCGCCGGATGATTGCCCAGGACCCGACCGCCGCCTCGCGCACCGCCGCCGTCCCCTCCCGCGCCGACGCGGCTACCGAGGAAGAAAGGACCATGGAGCCGCCCGCGCGCGCCGCCGAAGACTTCGGCGAGGTGGTCGCGGCGGCTACGCGAGGTCCCGCCCCCATCCGGAGCAGCGTACCGCGAACGGCGGCCGCGGAAGCCCCGTCGAACCGCTCCGAGGCCGATCCAGCCGCGGCGATGCTCGTCGCCCCATGTGCCGGAGCGCAGCCCCAGGCTCTGCCCGCGCCGGCGCCGCCGGAAGCCCGAGGCCTCGCTGCGCCGACCGGAGCGACGGCCACGGCCCCTGCCGCCGCCCCGTCCCTTGCGGCCGGCCCCGTCGTCGTCCCTCCGGCGGCGCAGGCAGGCCGCGCCCCCGGCGCACCGGCCGCGGAGTCAAGAGGATCGCGAAGCGAAACCGAACCGATTGTCGACGCTGCGCGGGGCGAGTCCGGACCCCAGCCGGCGACGCCGCGGCCGGCCACGCTGCAGCCGCCAAGTCTGCAGACCACGGTCTCGGCGCAGGTCGCTGTCGCGGACCTCGGCCGCGAGGACGACGCGACGGCGAGATTGGTCGCCTCGGACGGCGCCGCCGGTCCCGGCACCGACCCCACGGCACCCGCGATGCTTCACCAGGGGGCGCCGCGGGCCGCCGGCGCCGCGGCCCCCGCAGCGGCACCGCCGGCGGGCGACCGCCCGCTCGTTCTCGACCCGGCGGCGCCGGTCTCCTGGCATCTCGCGAGGAGCGCCGAACCGGCGCAGCGGGATGCGGCACCGCCCCCACCGAGCCCGACTTCCCCTCACCCGCTGGTCGCACAGATCGCGGTGGCCGTGTCGCGCAGCCCGGAGCGGCACCTCGAGATCCGGCTCGATCCCCCCGAGCTCGGCCGGGTGCAGATTCACCTGACGCCGCAGGACGGCGGCGTGCAGGCGGTGGTGCTGGCGGACCGGCCCGAGACGCAGGATCTGCTGCGCCGCCACGCCGAGGCGCTGGCGCGCGAGCTCGGCGATGCCGGCTACGGCAATGTCACCCTGGACTTCGCCGCCGGCCGGCAGGCCACTCCCGAGCGGCGCGATGAGGGAGCCACGGCGCTGGCGCTCGTGGGCACCGGGCGCATTCCCGAGGCTACCCCGGCACCGGTCGCCGCCCCGGCCCGTGCCACTCTCTCCGGAGCCCTCGACATTCGTCTCTGATGCAAGGAGCCTGCCGCAATGGAGATCAGCCCGACAGCCACGTCCGCGACCTCGCCGAAGAGTGGGGCGACATCCTCCTCCCCGGACGGCGCGGGCAGTGCGGCGTCGGCCGGCGACTTCCACACCTTCCTGACCCTCCTCACCACCCAGATGAAGAACCAGGATCCGCTGAAGCCGATGGACTCGACCGAGTTCGTCTCGCAGCTCGCGAGCTTTTCCGCGGTCGAACAGCAGGTCAAGACCAACGACCGGCTGCAGAGCATCCTGGGTGCGGTGTCGGGGGGAAGCCCGGCCGGGCTCGCGGAGTGGATCGGCCGCGACGTGCAGGTGGCGGCCAAGGCCGACTATGAGGGCGAACCGGTCGAGGTCGCGGTGATGCCGCACGACGGGGCCGACAAGGGCGTGCTGGTGGTGACGAACGACTTCGGCCAGGTGGTCGCGCGGGTCCCGGTGGCGGGCGACGCCGCCACAGCCAGCTGGGACGGCCGCGACAGCCTGGGAGCCGCGGCCGCCAACGGACGGTACGGCTTCAGCCTGCAGAGCTACCGGGGCGATGTCCTCCTGGGCGAGTCCGCCGGCAGGGTCTTCTCGACCGTCCGCGAAGTCCGCCTGGTCGACGGCTCGCCCGAGCTCGTGGTCGCCGACGGAACCCAGGTGCCGCTCTCGGAGATCGTCGGGGTGCGCTGAACCCGACGCGGAGCTGGGCGCCCGCGCCGGCGACGACCGGATGGATCGGCGGCCGCCTGGGCAAGAGAACCGCTGGACGCCCAGAATCGGCTTTGTTATAGGCTCCCCGCGCAAGTGCGTTCCGGCGTAGCTCAGTGGTAGAGCAGTTGACTGTTAATCAATTGGTCGCAGGTTCGAATCCTGCCGCCGGAGCCAAAAAGCAACAGCTGGCAGCGCAGATCCTCGATCAGGCTTGCGCCGACTGGCTTCCGGGTAACATCAGCCAGATGCTGCGGCGCCCGCAGGCAATTGGCCCGCAGTTCGTGCCAGTCGATCTCCAAGCCCGTCTCTTACCGAGTGCGCGGCATCCGCCGGCCGACCTCGACTAGTCTAGCCACTCGAAAGGAAAGAACCGGTAGTGCGGCCGGTTTCGGGCGCGGCCGCCGTCACCGGCAGCGGGCAAAGGGGGCGTAAACAGCCTTCAGGCCGGGGGCGATTCGAGAGTAGGTTAGAACCCGATCTCGATGACTCGGTCTCGTGACCTGCGCCGCCCCGCAGACGCGGTTGCGGCGGTGCTCGCCATCCTCCCCTCCAGGTCAGCCCGAGGGTCTTCTTTCTCTTCACTGCGCCAGTTTGAAATTTCCTCCGGGTGGCGCGTCGGTATAATCCCGATAAAGGAAATCGAGATTATGGACTCAGCATGAGCAGCGTACTGATCGTTCCCGGCCTCGGCGGTTCTGGCCCGGGCCACTGGCAGAACTGGTGGCTGCGCAGCGACCCGGCTGCCGTCCTCGTCGAGCAGGCCAGCTGGCGGCACCCGGCGCTCGATCAATGGACCGAGCGCCTGGTCGAGGCGGTCGAGGCCCATCCCTACGCCTGGATCGTCGCACATAGCCTCGGCGTCGCCCTGGTTACACGGCTCGCGGCAACTCGCCTCGACCTCCGGATCGCCGGGGCGCTCCTGGTCGCGCCAGCGGATGTCGAGCGGATGGACGACCTGAGCGAGGAGCTGCGCGGGTTCGGGCCCTTGTCGCTGGCGCCTCTGCCTTTCCCGGCGACGGTGGTCGCAAGCCGTACCGACAAGTGGATGCAATTCCGGCGCGCGCGATCGTTCGCGAACGCCTGGGGGACGAAGCTGGTGGACTATGGTGACGCGGGGCACATCAACGTCGCCTCGGGGTTCGGGCCGTGGCACGACGGGCCGCGTCTGCTCGCCGAGGTGCAGGCGCGGAGTTCGCGGCCCCCGACGATCATACACCTGCGGCCGCGGCCGCGGGATGGCACCGGGCGGAGGTGGACGCAGCACTAAGGCAACACGGCGGCCTTTCTTCGGCTGCGAGCCTTACGTATATCGGGCCGGTGGATGGAGCCTTGGAAGAAGCCACCGGGAAGCCGCGATGCTGACCATGAAAGGCAAGTACGGCCTCAAGGCCATGCTGCACCTGGCGCGCCTGCCGGACGGTGAGCTCGCGCTGTCGGCGGACATCGCGCGCGACAACGAGATTTCGAAGAAGTTCCTCGATTCGATCCTGCGCGAGCTCCGCGTCGCGGGGCTTGTGGCGACGCGGAAGGGCCGGGCCGGCGGCTACCGTTTGTCTCGGGCGGCGGACGCGATCATGGTTGGCCAGGTGATCCGGGCCCTCGACGGGCCGATCGCCTCGATTCAGTGTGCCTCGCGGTCGGACTACCTCCCGTGCCACGACTGCGCCGATGCGCTGACCTGTCCGGTGCGGCTCACCATGCTGGACGTGCGGGACGCGATCGCGGCCGTGCTCGACCGCCGCAGCGTCGCCGACGTGGTCGCCCAGACCGATGCGCTTGCCGCAGCGGAAGCGCGCGTCCGCGCCGTCTGAGTATCCGTCGTTCTCAAGGGGCGGCTTTGGTCCACTGGCGATCGTCCCGGATGAGGACGTCGGCCAGGACGACGAGCTTCCGCATGACGGCTGTGAGGGCGAGCTTGGCCGGCTTTCCTGCCCCGATGTGACGGTCGTAGGTCGCCTTCATGGCGGGATTGAAGCGGGTTGCGACCAGGGCCGGCATGTAGACGGCGCGCCGGAGCATCGGCCTTCCGCCGCGGATGCGCTCCTTGCCGCGCCATTTGCCGGATTGCCTGGAGATCGGGGCGAGCCCCGCGAGGCTGGCCGCCTGCTTCGCTCCGAGCGTGCCGAGCTCCGGCATCTCGACGAGCATCGCCAGGGCGGTGGCTTGCCCGATCCCGGGGATGCTGAGGAGGATGTCGCGCTTGCGCGCCATCGCCTCGTCCTTGGCGACCCTTTCGACCATGGCGGCGTCGATCCCGGCCAGCTGCGCCTCGATCTGCCGGAGGCGAGCCGCGAGCTGGCGCCGGACCAAGGGCAGGACTGCCACGCAAAGGCGCGTCTTCGCGGCGGTGCGGTCCTTGATCAGGGCGCGTCGGGCGGCGGCGAGTTCGCGAAGCTCGCTCAAGGCCTTGCCGGGAGCGGCCTGCTCCGCCAGGTCCAGGACGGCTCCCATCCGCGCCAACATGACGGCGTCGACGCGATCGGTCTTGGCCAGCCGGCCGGTCGCTTCGGCGAACCGTCGCGCCTGCCGCGGGTTGATCTTGGCGAAGGGACGCTCCTGGCGCCAAGCCTTGCCTCGAGCTGCCGGTGATAGGCGCCGGTGGCCTCGGACACGACCAGCGGCGGGTCGTCCTTCCCGATCCATCCGAACAGCGACTCGTGCCCGGCTCGGTCGTTCGTCACCTGGAGGCGCTGCCCGGTCGAGAGCCGATACGCGTCCAGCCGGTCTTTCGAAACATCGATGCCGATAGTAGGCTGCATGGGTCTTTCTCCACCTGGTCTTGTCATGCGGGCCCAAAGCCCTGGTATCCGTTCAGGTCGGAAGAAAGGCGGGGGCGATCCAACTCAGAAACGGTCCGTCACGACCGAGAGACCCTCGAGCCTTCCCCCGCCGCTGCCCGCCCCGCCCCACCACAAAATGGCGGGGCGGGCAGCGGCTCCCTCATAGCCAGGAGCCACCCGGATCATAAGACAAGTGACCTCCTCAAAAGCGCCGCCCGAGCGCTCGTGCAGAGGATTCGGCGGCGGTGTGCCCGAGGCGTTGTGATTATCACGATAAGAGTGGTAGATTTTGTCGTTAATGCGGTTATGCAAAGGCATGCACAACGGGAGAGGCGGGCGCGTGGTGGACCAGATCGACCGCAAGATCATTGCGGTGCTGCAGGCGGACGCGACGCTGTCGATCCAGCAGATCTCCGAGCGGGTCGGCCTTTCGCACACGCCGTGCTGGCGGCGGATCCAGCGGCTGGAGGAGCAGGGGATCATCAAGGGGCGGGTCGCCCTGGTGGAGCCGAAGGCGCTCGGGCTACGGCTCAGCGTCTTCGTGGCGGTTTCGACGGACGACCATTCGGCGGCGGGGCGCGAGCGGTTCGTCGCGGCGGTGGCCGAGATGCCGGAGGCAATGGAAATCTACCGGATGGCCGGCGACCTCGACTACCTGCTGCGGGTCGTCGTGGCGGACATGGACGGCTACGACGCCTTCTACAAGCGGCTTATCGAGCGGGTGGCGGTTCGCTCGATCACGTCCCGCTTTGCAATGGAGGCGGTCAAGACCACTACCGCCTACCCCGTCGACACGGACGCTCGATAGGCGGACCGCGCGCCGTCTCCCCCGCAACGGGGCGCGCACTTTTTCTAACTTTCTGAAATTAATGAGATTTAGTCGCAAGCGTTAACTTTTCAGCTGGGAATTGCATTCCTGGATTGCGCTGCACCAGTTTGTCTGTAATCTCGATAGAGTGAGTCGTGATGAGAGGTTGTGCATGCGGCAGAAGATCGTTGGCTTCGCGGGGAGCCTGAGCAAGCCATCGCGGACGCGGGCGCTGGTCGAGGCCGCCGTTGACCGGGCGGTCGACCGTTTCCGACTGGAGGGCGAGGTCTTCGACCTCCTGAGCTTCACACCGTCACTGGGCTCGGCAGCGCGGCTGGCGGAGCTTGACAGGGTCGCACGCGGCCGGGTGGAGGCAATCCTCGCGGCGGATGCTCTGGTACTGGCGAGCCCGGTCTACAAGGGCAGCTACTGCGGGCTCTTCAAGCATCTGCTCGATCTGCTGGACCCGCTCTCGCTGGTCGGAAAGCCCGTGTTGCTCGGGGCCACCGGCGGCGGGCCGCGACACGCACTGGTCATCGAGCACCAGATGCGACCACTGCTCGGCTTCTTCGAGGCACAGACGCTCGCGACGGGGATCTATGCCGCCGATACGGACTTCGTCGACGGTGCCGTCGCGGCGCCGGCCGCTATCGAGCGGCTCGACCGGGCGGTCGGGCAGTTCGCACCCTTCCTGACGCATGGCGCGGGCATCGGCGAGCGGCGGGAGCCGGTCGCGCTGCGCGCCTGACAGCAACGCTTCAGCAGGAGACAGTAATGTCCGAAGCACCGGTCAAGTTCGCCTACTGGGTCCCGAACGTCTCGGGAGGCCTCGTCATCTCGAACATCGAGCAGCGGACGAGCTGGGACATCGACTACAACCGCAAGCTGGCGCAGATCGCCGAGGCGAGCGGCTTCGACTACGCGCTGAGCCAGATCCGCTTCACCGCCGGCTACGGCGCCGACAACCAGCACGAGTCGGTGGCGTTCAGCCACGCACTGGCGGCGGCGACGGAGAAGCTGACGGTGATCGCGGCACTGCTGCCCGGACCATGGAACCCGGCGCTGGCGGCGAAGATGATCGCGACGATCAGCCAGATGACCAACGGCCGCATCGCCGTGAACATCGTGAGCGGTTGGTTCCGGGGTGAGTTCACGGCGATCGGCGAGCCCTGGCTGGACCACGACGAGCGTTACCGTCGTTCGGAGGAATTCATCCGCTGCCTGCGCGGTATCTGGGAGGAGGATCCCTTCAGCTTCGCAGGCGACTTCTACCGCTTCCGCGATTATTCGATGCGGCCAAAGCCGCTCGATCCGCAGCCGGAGATCTTCCAGGGCGGATCGAGCCGGGCGGCGCGCGACATGGCGGCCCGGGTGTCGGACTGGTACTTCACCAACGGCAACACGCCCGAGGGGCTGAAGAAGCAGGTCGACGACATCCGCGAGAAGGCGGCGGCCGGCGGTCGCACCGTCAAGATCGGGATGAACGCCTTTGCCATCGCCCGCGACAGCGAGGCCGAGGCGCGGGCGGTGCTCGACGAGATCATCGCCAAGGCCAACCCGGACGCCGTGCACGGCTTCGCCCATGAGGTGAAGAACGCCGGCGCCGCCTCGCCCGAGCGCGAGGGCAACTGGGCGAAGTCGAGCTTCGAGGACCTGGTGCAGTATAACGACGGCTTCCGAGCCAATCTGATCGGGACGCCGGAGCAGATCGCCGAACGGATCATCGCGATCAAGGCGGCGGGGGCGGACCTGGTGCTGCTCGGCTTCCTGCACTTCCAGGAGGAGGTCGAGTTCTTCGGCCGCGAGGTGATCCCGCTGGTGCGCGAACTCGAGGCGGCGCGGCCGCGCGAGGCCGTCGCGGCGGAGTAGGCCGATTTGCCCGGCGCGCGGGCGCGCCGGGCCGTCATCATTCGGGAGACGAGAATGGCTGGCGCATTTATGCGCGCGGAGGGGCTTTACCCCGCGCTTGCCGAGACCGACCGGCACCTGCCGGAGATCGTCGCCGCTCCGGGCGTCGTGTTGGCGCTGCAGGACATCGAGCTGAGCTTCGGCGGTGTCCGGGCGCTCAAGGGCGTGAGCCTCGATGTCCGCGCGGGCGAGATCCGGGCGGTGATAGGCCCCAACGGGGCAGGGAAGTCCTCACTGGTCAACGTGATCAGCGGGCTCTACCGCGCCGACTCCGGCAGCATCGCCCTCGGCGGCAAGAGTTTCCGGCGGGTGCCGGCCAACCGGCTCGCCGCGCTCGGCGTTGCCCGGACCTTTCAGAACCTGGCGCTCTTCCCGCGCCTCTCGGTGCGGGCCAACATCGCGAGCGGCCTCGTGCACACGCGGGAAGCGGGGCTCCTCGGGCAGATGCTCGCATCGCCGCGCGCCCGGCGCGAGGAGCGCGAGATCGCCGCGCGCGTGACGAGCGTGGCAGCGCTGCTCGGGCTCGCGCCGCACCTCGAGCGTGCGGCCGGCACGCTTGCCTACGGACTGCAGAAGCGGGTCGAGTTGGCGCGAGCGCTCGTCGCGCAACCCTCGCTCCTCCTCCTCGACGAGCCGATGGCCGGGATGACCCCGGCCGAGAAGGCGGAAATGGCGGGCTTCCTCCGGCTCGCGCGCGCCGAGCGGACGTTCAGCATCATCCTGATCGAGCACGACATCGGCGTGGTCATGGGCCTGTCGGACCGCATCGCCGTGCTCGACTACGGCCGCAAGATCGCGGACGGGACGCCCGATCAGGTGCGCCGTCACCCGGAGGTCGTGCGAGCCTACATCGGCACCGAGGCCGAGGCCGCCTGATGGATTGGTACGGCTTCCTCTTCTTCGTCGAGGTGCTGGTCGGCGGCCTGCTCTCGGGCGTCATGTACTCGCTCGTCGCGATCGGCTTCGTGCTGATCTACAAGACGTCGGGCGTACTGAACTTCGCGCAGGGCGCGATGGTGCTCGTCGCCGCGCTGACCTTCGTTAGCCTCGTCGAGCACGGGCTTCCGTTCGCGGCGGCGCTGGTCGCAACCCTCCTCGCGATGACGGCGCTCGGGTTCGCCATCGAGCGCGCCGTGCTGCGGCCGCTGGTCAACCGCTCGCCGATGACGCTGTTCATGGCGACGCTCGGGTTGTCGTGGATCCTCGAGGGCGCGGCGCAGCTTCTCTGGGGCACCCAGGTGCACCGGCTCGACCTCGGCATCTCCAACGCGCCGTTCGAGGTGGCCGGCGTCTTCATCTCGACCTTCGACCTCGTCGCCGCGGCGATCGCGGGGGCGATGGTCGCAGGGCTGACCGCCTTCTTCCGCTTCACCCGCATCGGGCTTGCGTTCCGTGCCGTCGCCGACGACCAGTTCGCGGCGCTGGCGGTCGGGCTCAGGCTGCCGCTGATCTGGGCGACCGTCTGGACCGCGGCCGGGTTCGTGGCGCTGGTCGCGGGCCTCCTCTGGGGGGCGCGGCTCGGGGTGCAGTTCTCGCTGTCGCTGATCGTGCTGAAGGCGCTGCCGGTGCTGGTGCTCGGCGGATTCGACTCGATCCTCGGCGCGATCGTCGCCGGACTGGCGATCGGCGCGTCCGAGAAGCTGGCCGAGGTCTACCTCGGGCCATTCGTCGGCGGCGGCATCGAGGGCTGGTTTGCCTACGCGGTCGCGCTCCTCGTGCTGCTGGTGCGGCCGACCGGGCTCTTCGGACAGAAGCTCGTGGAGCGCTACTGACATGGCCGCCTACGACATCCTCCCCGCTCCGTCGCTGCGCTGGCAGGAACTGGCGACACCGGCCTTACTGATCGCGGTCGCCTACGGGATCGTGCCGGCAGTGGCGCCCGGCTACGCGATCGACGCGATCCTCCTGCCGTTTCTTGCACTCTCGCTCGCGGCGGTGGGACTGAACCTCGTCACCGGCTACTGCGGCCAGCTCTCGCTCGGGTCGGCCGCGTTCATGGCGGTCGGGGCCTACGCCGCCTACAATTTCGACCTGCGCGTGCCGGGGCTGCCGCTCCTCGCCTCGATCGCACTGGCGGCGGCAACCGCGGCGGCGATCGGCCTGGTCTTCGGGCTGCCGTCCCTGCGGATCCGTGGCTTCTACCTGGCGGTCTCGACGCTGGCGGCACAGTTCTTCGTGCAGTGGGCGCTGACCAAGTTCGGTTGGTTCTCCAACGACAGCGCGTCGGGGGTGATCTCGGCGCCGCGGATCGAGGTCGCCGGCTTCGGCTTCGCCACGCCGGTCGGCCGCTACCTGTTCGCGGTCACCATCGTCATCCTGCTGACGGGGCTGGCGTGGCGGCTGGTGGGCGGGCCGTTCGGAGCGAACATGATCGCGGTGCGCGACAACGAGACGGCGGCGCGGGTCATCGGCGTGCCGGTGCTCCGGACCAAGCTCCTCGCCTTCGCGATCTCGTCGGCCATCATCGGTGTCGCCGGCGTCCTCTGGGCATTTGCCTACCTCCGGACGGTGGAGCCGGCGGGATTCGACCTCGACCGGTCGTTCCAGCTCCTCTTCATCATCATCATCGGCGGGCTCGCCTCGATCCGCGGCGCCTTCCTCGGGGCTGCGTTCATCGTGGCGCTGCCGCTGCTGCTCTCGAACCTCGCCGCCTCGCTGTTCGGCGGCGCGGTCGACTCCGGCACGCTCGAGCTCGTGCAGCGCATCCTGCTCGGCGTGCTGATCATCCTGTTCCTCGTCGCCGAGCCCGAGGGGCTGTCGGCGGTGATCGAGCGCCTCTCGGCCCGGCTGCGGCGGGCCATCAACGGAGATCGTCCATGAGCTTCATCAACCGACTGGGATCGGCCGCCCTGGGCTTGTCCCTCCTCGCCTCGCCGGTCCTTGCAGACGAGCAGTACTTTCCACTCCAGAGCTACCGGGTCGGGCCGTATGCGGCCGGCGGCACCGGCTTTTTCGGTGGGTTCATCGACTACATGAACCTGATCAACACCCGCGACGGCGGCGTGAACGGCGTCAAGCTGACCTGGTCCGAGGGGGAGACGGAGTACGAGGTCGAGAAGGGGGTCGAGGTCTACGAGCGGCTGAAGAGCCACCCGGACATCGCCGCCTGGAACCCGCTCTCGGTCGGCATCGCCTACGCGATGATCGACCGGATCACCGAGGACAAGGTGCCGCTGATCACGATCAACCACGGCCGCACTGACACTACCGACGGGCGGGTCTTCCCCTACGTCTTCCCGCTGCTCCTGAACCCTTACAGCGAGACGTCGGGGATCGTGAACTACATCGCCTCCAAGGAGGGCGGGCTCGACAACCTCAAGGGAAAGAAGATCGTCGTCCTCTACCACGGGTCGCCCTACGGCAAGGAGACGATACCGATCTACCAGCTCCTCGCCGACAAGTACGGGTTCGAGCTCGACCAGATCGAGGTGCCGCACCCGGGCAACGAGCAGCAGGCGCAGTGGCTGCAGATCCGCCGCGAGCATCCCGACTATGTCGTCCTGCGCGGCTGGGGGGTGATGAACCCGGTTGCGCTGACGACAGCGCAGCGGACGGGGTTCCCGGCCGACCACATCATCGGCAACGTCTGGTCGAACTCCGAGGAGGACGTCCGGCCGGCTGGCGACGCCGCGATCGGCTACACCGCGATCACCACCCAGCGTTCGGGGACGAGCTACCCGGTGCTGCATGAGATCGTCGACAAGGTCTACGGCGCGGGGCTGGGCAATCTGGAGGACAAGTCCCGGATCGGGTCGGTCTACCACAACCTCGGCATCGTAAACGGCATCCTCAACGTCGAGGCGGTGCGCATCGCGCAGGGCAAGTTCGGCAACCGGACGCTGACAGGCGACGAGGTCCGCTGGGGCTTCGAGCACCTGCAGCTCGACCCGGAGCGGGTCAAGGAGCTCGGTGCGGAGAACCTGTTCCACTCGATCGACGTCACCTGGGACAACCACGAGGGCGACGGCTACGTGACCTTCCAGCAGTGGGACGGGTCGAAATGGAACCCGGTCTCCGACTGGATCGCCCCGGACTGGGCGCTGCTTCGCCCAATCATCGAGAAATCGTCCGAGGCCTACGCAAAGGAAAAGAACCTGCCGATCCGCACCGAGGCGGATGCGGACGAGGTCGTCACGAACTGAGGCAGGCGCCCGCCGACGGGGTCTGCATCCCCGTCGGCCAGGCATTCGGGAGTTGGGGGGTCATGGTCAACGAGGTCCTGCTGAAGTTCGAAGCGGTCGGGGCGGCGTACAACGGCGCGATCGTGGCGCTGCACCGGGTCGACCTGGAGATCCGCGCAGGGGAGTTCGTCGCACTCCTCGGCTCGAACGGAGCCGGCAAGACGACGCTGCTCAAGGCGGCGTCGAACTTGCTGCCGGCAGAGCGCGGCGCGGTGACGGCCGGCGCCATCCGCTATCTCGACCGCGACGTGACGAAGGTCTCGCCGGCCGACCTCGTGCGTTCCGGCCTGGTGCAGGTGCTCGAGGGGCGGCATTGCTTTCGCTCGCTGACGGTGGAGGAGAACCTCGCTGCCGGGGCCATCGCGGCCGGCGCCAGCCGGGGCTCCACCCGCGCCGGGCTCGACCGGGTTTTCACGCTCTTCCCGCGCCTCGCGGAGAAGCGGCACGTGACCTCGGGGCTGACCTCCGGTGGAGAGCAGCAGATGACGGCGATCGGACGCGGGCTGATGTCCGCGCCGCGGCTCCTGATCCTGGACGAGCCGTCAATGGGCCTCGCCCCGCTCGTCGTCCAGGAGATCTTCGCAGCCATGCGCGGGCTGAACGCCGAGGGCCTCTCGATCCTGGTCGCCGAGCAGAACCTCGTCGTGGCGCTCGCCCACGCCGACCGCGCCACGGTGATCGAGAACGGCTGGAGCGTGCTCTCCGGCCCTGCGACCGAACTCGCCGCCCGCGACGACATCCACGAGTACTACCTCGGCGGCGCTGCCACCGCGCGCGCGGCCGGCTCATCGTCAAGGAGCTCCAGAGCATGACCGTCCACAGCCTCCCCGAGATCGACCGCTCGCCGGTACCACCGGTCGCACGCCCCGCCGGCCGCGCCCACGTAATTGGCAGCGACGCCGAGGCGATCGAAATCGCCGAGGGCCTCGCCGCTGAGTTCGCGATTGGCGCTTCCGAGCGCGACCGCAACCGTACCTGGCCGAAAGCCGAGCTCGACGCCTTCTCGCAGAGCGGCCTCTGGTCGATCAACGTGCCGAAGGCCTACGGCGGGCCGGAACTCTCCTACGTTACCCTGAACAAGGTCATCGCGATCATCGCCGAGGCCGACTCGAGCCTCGGGCAGATCCCGCAGAACCACCTCGGCGTGGTCGCAGCGATCCGGACCGTCTCGGACGAGGCGCAGAAGAAGCTCCTGTTCGCCGAGGTGCTGAAGGGCACCCGCTTCGGAAACGCCTTCTCCGAATTCGGCTCGAAGCGCGCAGTCGACTTCCAGACCACGTTCGTCGACGCCGGCGACTCGGTCCTCGTCAACGGGCGCAAGTTCTACAGCTCCGGCGCTCTCCTCGCCCACCTCGTTCCGATCGTCGCGCTCGATGACCTGGGCCGGGCCTGGTACGCGATCGCCGATCGTGGCGCGCCCGGCCTGACGGTGATTGACGACTGGTCGAGCTTCGGACAGCGGACGACGCTCTCGGGCACGGTTATCCTCGAGAACGTCCGAGTGCCGAAGACTCACCTCGTGCCAGGCTACAGAGGCTATGAGCAGCCGTCGGCGGACGGCGCCATATTCCAGGTGATCCAGGCAGCGGTCGACCTCGGCATCGCCCGCGCGGCGATCGCGGACGCGATCGACTTCGTGCGCACCAAGTCGCGTGCCTGGGTCGACAGCGGCGTAGACCACGCCTGGCAGGACCCCTACACGATCCAGGCGATCGGTGACCTGAAGCTCCGCGCAGATGCCGCGGCTGCAATGCTCGACCTGGCCGGCCTGGCCATCGACAGGGCCGTAACCCACCCGACGGCCGACTCGGTCGCCGAGGCCCAGATCGCGACCGCCGGGGCGAAGATTCTGACGACCGAGATCTCGATCCTCGCCACCAACAAGCTGTTCGAGCTCGCCGGCACCCGCTCGACGCTGGCCGAGCACAACCTTGACCGTCACTGGCGCAACGCCCGGACGCATACGCTGCACGACCCGGTTCGCTGGAAGTACGCGATCCTCGGCAATTACTACCTGAACGGCGTCAACCCGCCGTACCACGCCTGGAGCTGACGCATGACGATCCCAGACAAGCTGAACGTCCTCTGGTTCCTGCCGACGCACGGTGATAGCCGCTACCTAGGAACCGGCGAAGGAGGTCGGTCGGTCGACCTGCCTTACCTCACCCAGGTCGCGCAGGCGGCCGACTCGCTCGGCTACTTCGGCGTGCTGCTCCCGACGGGGCGCAGTTGCGAGGACAGCTGGGTCGTCGCCTCGGCGCTGGCGCCGCTGACGAAGCAGCTCCGCTTCCTGGTCGCCGTCCGGCCCGGTCTGCAGTCGCCGACGCTGGCGGCTCGTATGACGGCGACGCTCGACCGGCTCTCGAACGGCCGACTGCTGATCAACGTGGTCACCGGCGGCGATCCGGTTGAGAACGGCGGCGACGGCATCTTCCTGAGCCACGCCGAGCGCTACGAGGTGACGCGTGAGTTCCTCGAGATCTACAAGCGGATCCTCTCGGGCGAGACTGTGGAGTTCACCGGCAAGCATTTCCGCATCGAGGACGGGCGTCTGCTCTTCCCGCCGGTGCAGCAGCCCTATCCGCCGCTCTACTTCGGGGGCTCTTCCCCGGCGGCGAACACTGTCGCGGCCGAGCAGATCGACAAATACCTGACCTGGGGCGAGCCGCCGAACGACGTGAAGGCCAAGGTCGACGCCGTTCGCGAGCTCGCCGACAAGGCCGGCCGCGAGGTGAGCTTTGGCATCCGCCTGCACGTCATCGTGCGGGAGACCGCCGAAGAGGCCTGGGCCGCCGCCGAGCGGCTGATCAGCCGGCTCGACGACGCAACCATTGCCGCGGCGCAGCAGGTCTTCGCGCGCATGGACTCGGTCGGCCAGTCGCGCATGAGCCGGCTGCACGGGGGTCGGCGTGACAAGCTCGAGGTCAGCCCGAACCTATGGGCCGGCGTCGGGCTGGTGCGCGGCGGGGCAGGGACGGCGCTGGTCGGCGATCCCGACACGGTGGCGGAGCGGATGGACGAGTATCGCCGCATCGGCATCGACACCTTCATCCTCTCCGGCTACCCTCACCTCGAGGAGGCCTATACCTTTGGGGAGCTGGTGCTGCCGCGCCTGCCGCTTTCGCAGCCGCTGCCGCGACGCTCGGACACGGTGAACATGGGACCCTTCGGGGAAACGGTGGCGGGCGACCACCGGCCGCGTCGGCCGCTAGTGCAGGCGAGCCAGTCATGAAGATGGAGAACCCGCGGCGGCGCCCGGTCGTCGTCATCCTCGGCGGCGGCCTGAGCGGCGGCGCGACGGCGTTCCACCTCGCCCGGATACTGCCGCCCGAGGCGGTCGACATCGTGGTGGTGGAGCCGCGGCCGACGCTCGGCGCCGGGCTCGCCTATTCCACCGACGAGCCGGCGCACCGGATCAACGTGCCGGCCGCGAAGATGACCCTGATCGCGAGCGACCTCGACCACTTCACCGCGTGGCTCGCGGCCGAGCGGCGATACCTGTCGCCGGGCACGCTGACGCTGCGGGGCGATCTCTTTCCGGAACGCCGCGTCTTCGGCCAGTACGTCACATCGTGCATCGCCCCCTTCCTGGCGACGGGGGCGATCCGCCACCTGCGCGCCGAGGCTCTGTCCGCGGCGCTGGTCGGCGAGCGCTACCTAATCGATCTGTCCGACGGCTCGTCGATCGGCGCGGACTTTCTCGTCCTCGCGATGAGCCACCCGCTGCCGGGCCTGCCGGCCGAGCTCCAGGGGCTCGCCGGGTCGCCGCGCCTCGTCGCCGACCCCTACGACAACCGCCGGATCGCCGCCATCGGGCCCTCCGACCGGGTGCTGATCGTCGGCACCGGCCTCACCTCGGCCGACGTGGTGGCGAGCCTCTGCCGCCGCGGCTTCTGGGTGAGTTCGTCGCCCTGTCGCGGCACGGGCTGCGGTCGCGCGGGCACGGGGCTGTAACGCGCAAGAGCGACGTCGACTTCGAGCGCCGGCCGGCACCGACCGCACGGGCGCTGGTCGCGCGCATCCGCGCAGCGATCGAGGCCGACGCCGCCGCCGGCCAAGGCTGGCAGGCGACCCTCGACCGGGTGCGCGAGCAGGGCCCGGGCGCCTGGCGCGGGCTCGACTTCGCCGAGCGCCGCCGGCTCGTCCGCCACCTGCGGACGTTCTGGGACGTGCACCGCTTCCGCGTGGCGCCGCAGGTCGAAGAGGTCCTCGACGCCCAGGTGGCCCGCGGCAAGCTCGCCTACGTCGCCGCCCGCCTGGTCGGCGCCGCCGAGACCGCCGACGGCATCGTGGTCGACTACCGGCTGCGCGGCACCACTGAGGTCGTGAGCGAGCGGTTCGACACGGTCGTCGTCACCACCGGCCCGGCGCACGGGGACGTGCTCAGGACAAACCCGGTCTTCCGCGCGCTATCGGCCGAGGGGCTGATCGGTGCCGACCCGCTCGGCCTGGGCCTGCACGCCTCGGACGGCTGCCGCGCCGTCGCCTCGAGCGGCGCCGCGTCGCCGTCGCTTTTCGTCGTCGGACCGCTGGCGCGCGGACACGTCGGGGAGCTGATGGGCGTCCCGGAGGTAACCGCCCACGCCGAGTCGGTCGCTGGGAGGCTGGCAGACTGCGTGCTCGGGATCCGGCATGCGGTGCATGCCGGCACCTGAGGCCGCCGGAGCCGAACCCGCGCGATCGATGATCGGGCGACCTGCTTCCCGCAAGGGATCGAGACGATCAGGGGGATGGCGGCGTCGCCGGCTGTGCAGGTCAGGTCGTGCCCCGCCGCGCCGTCCCGGTCAGTTCGGTGACCCTTGCCTTCCCCTTCGATTGGGGAAGGAAGAACGTCGCGGCCGCCTTGCGCCCGGTCGCGATCAGCCGCTCGATGTGGCGGATGCCGCGGTCGAGCTTCGAGGGGTAGTCGAGGTCGAGAGACAGCTCGACCTGCCGAATGTCGATGTGCCTGTAGCGATCGCCGAGCGTCGGGCTCTCAAGCCGGAGCTCGTTGATCTTCTCGATTAGCTTGATCTCCTGATCGAGGGCGAGGTTGCCGGCGAGCTCGTTCCGGCGGTCGACGATCTCCGGCATGGTCACCGGCTCGCGTGTCGATTCGAGCGGGTTGATCCGGACCACCCAGATCTCGCGCGGCGCGGGCACGAGGTCGGTGAACTCGCGGATCGGCGGGTTGCGTGCGAAGAGACCGTCCCAGCAGAGGTGCTGCCTGCCGTTCGCGTCCGTGGCTGTGACCGCCCGGAACAGCGGCGGCACGGCCGCCGAGGCGATCACCTGGTCGACACCAAGCGCCGCACCGTCGAAGGCGAGGCCGCCGCCCATCCGGATGTCGGTTGCCCCGACGAAGATCTCGGGCGGCTTCCGGCGCGCCCCGGGCGGAGGCAGGACCAGGTGCTTCAGCAGCAGCTCGCGCAGCCGCGGTTCGGCCGGGGCGTTGATCGTGTAGGGGCTTACCTCCCATGTAATCGGCAGCCGCGCCAGCGAGACCGCCCAGAAGTTGACCGCCGCATCGAGAGGATCCTGCGCCGCGATCTCGCTCCAGAACGCCTTCAGCGCCGCACTGGCGGCTTCCGGCCCGCCGCCGGGCCGCACCAGCCCCGACCAGGCGAGCGAGGCGCAGACCGCACCTCCCGAGGTGCCGCTCAGGCCGACGACCTCGATCCGCCGGAAGTTGTGCGGCTCCAACAACTCCAGCAGCACACCGGCCGCGAAGGCCGCATGACTGCCGCCCCCCTGGCAGGCGATCGCGACTCGCGTGGCATCGGACATGGGCGTTTCCCGCTCCCCCGACGAAGCCGGGCACGTCCCCCGCTCGGCGGAAACGCAAGGCGGCGAGGGACTGCCGTGGCCGAATGATCGCTATGATAGCACGCACCGAAGCCTCTGTCGGCCCTACGCGCTCCGCGCAAGCACGGTGCGGCACACCCCACGGGTTGCGCGTGCCTCAGGCGTCGAGCCGGGCGACCTCCACGAGCGCGGTGTGTGCGCTCGACCCCTGCGCGAGCCTTGACGTCCCGACGTCCAGCGTCAGGACATTCGGGTTGCCGTGGGGGTCGAGGTTGCCGCCGGGATCGCCGAACCACGCCCCGGTCGGCAGCGCCACGACGCCCTGGCGAATGGCGTCGGAGACCCGCGCACGTGCCCGGCAGGCCCCCCGGGTATTGAACACGCGCACGAGGTCGCCCTCGCCGATGCCGCGCGCGGCGGCGTCGTCGGGGTGGATCAGGATGCGCTGCGGACGCGCGCCGGGCACGTCGGCAAGCGCGCTCTCGAGCTGGCTGTGCAGCTTGTCTCCGGGCTGCGGCGAAACGAGGTGCAGCGGCGCCGCCGCGGTCGCCGCGCCGAGCCACTCGCGAGGCGGCATCCAGACCGGGTGACCCGGGCAGTCGTCGTAGCCGAAGCCGTGGATCGCGTCGGAGAAGATCTCGATCCTTCCCGATGGCGTCTTAAGCGGCGCCGCCTGCGGATCCTCGCGGAAAGGCGCGAAAAGCGTCCGGTTCGGGCCGGGCACCCGGATCGGCAGCCTGACCCAGTTCCGTGCCCGCAACTCGTCCAGGTCCGGCACCTCGACGCCCTCCGCCGCTGCAAGACGGCGATACTCTTCGTAGAGGACCGGGATCCAGTCCTCAGCCCTCCGCCCTTCGCTGAAGTCGGCGCCGGCGCCGAGCCGGTCGGCGAGCCCCGCGAGGATCGTATAGTCGTCGCGCGCCTCGCCGACCGGCGGGATCAACTGCGGCATGTGGAACAGGTAGTCGTCGAGGTTCGTCCGCCCGATGTCCTCGCGCTCGTAAGGCGTCGTCGCCGGGAAAACGATGTCGGCTCGCCTGGCGGTTGCAGTCCACCACGGCTCGTTGACAATGATCGTCTCGGGCTTTTGCCAGGCCTCGTGGAAGGCGTTCAGGTCCTGGTGATGGTGGAACGGGTTGCCGCCCGCCCAGTAGATCAGCCGGATGTCGGGGAAGGGTTCGCGCCGGCCGTTGAAGTCGTAGAGCTGGCCCGGGTTGCGCAGCATGTCGGCGATCCGGGAAACGGGGATCACCGTCCGTACCGGGTTCCGGCCTTGGGGGAGGGTCATTCCCCGAAGGCCAACGAGCGACCGCCCGACCCCGCCGATGGCGCCGTAGCCGTAGCCCACCCCCCCGCCCGGCAGCCCGATCTGCCCGAGCATCGCGGCGAGCACCACCGACATCCAATAGGGCTGCTCGCCGTGCTCGCCGCGCTGCAGCGACCAGGAAAGCGTGACCAGCGTGCGGGTCGCAGCCATGCGCCGAGCGAGCGCGCGGATCGCTTCCGGATCGGCGCCGCAGATCGGGCCGGCCCACTCGGGCGACTTGGGCTGGCCGTCGTTCTCGCCCATGAGATAAGGTCTGAAGCGGTCGAAACCGACGGTGCAGCGCGCAAGAAACTTCCGATCGGTCAGGCCCTCGGTCTCGAGAACATGGGCGAGTGCCAGCATCAGCGCGGTGTCCGAGGCCGGGCGCAGGGACAGCCACTCGCAGCCCTCGGGCGCGTCGCCGCGCTGGGGGCCGATGTTGATGCACCGCATCCCCTTCGCAGCGAAGCGGTCGAACCAGCCGGCGGTCTCGTGCTCGGTGATCCCGCCCATGCTGACTTGGGAGTTCTTCGGGTTGATGCCCCCGAACATGACCAGCGTGTCGGTGTGGTCGTGAATGGTCTGCCAGTCGTCCTGATGCTCGTAGAGGAGCTCGAGGAAGTTCACTCCGATGACGTGCGGCATAATTGCCTGCGCGCAACCGGTGGAGTAGCTGCCGAAGGAGGCGACATAGCCGCCAATCGCATTCAGGAACCGGTGCAGCTGGCTTTGGGCATGGTGGAAGCGACCCGCCGAGCCCCAGCCGTAGGAGCCGCCGAAGATCGCCGCATTGCCGTGGGCCTGGCGCACCCGGTCGATCTCGGCGGCGGCGATGTCGAGCGCCTCGTCCCAGGGGAGCGCGACGAAGTCCTCGCTGCCGCGCCCGCCGCGCGCCCGG
This sequence comes from Amaricoccus sp., assembly GCA_046348915.1. Lineage (GTDB taxonomy): Bacteria > Pseudomonadota > Alphaproteobacteria > Rhodobacterales > Rhodobacteraceae > Amaricoccus. The sequence continues at coordinate 41,982 of JAXMDH010000017.1, read as the reverse complement.
GCCTCGAGCCAGCCGCGGCGGACGGAAGGACGCAGGACGCGACTCCGGTGGTGCACCGCGGCGGGGATGATCGCGGGGATCGACGAGGGTCGGGGGTCGGCCGCGAACGGCCGGGTCGCAACGATGCGGTCCCCTTCGACATCGACCTCGAAGGCGCCCCAATGGCTCGAGGTTATCCTCGTCGTCCGTTCCGATCCGCCGGTCATTGCAGCCTCACGCCCAGTGTCCGCTTCCGCAACCTAGGCCCGCGTGCCCAGAAAGGACAGGCCGAGCCCGTCCGGTACCGTCGGCGGCCCGAGCACCACCGGGTCTCGGGAGAGGGAGACCCGCGCGGGCAGCTTCCTTGCAGGTGCGCACTCGGACTCACTGCGGAATGTCAAAAAAATATCGGACGGCGGCCTGAATCTTAGTAGCCGCCCGGCTTCTGCTGCCACTAAGGTTGGGCCGCGAGATCGGGGAAACCGGCGTGGGCGGGCGGTTGGGCGTAGGTCCGACCCAAGGGGAGGATCGGTTGGACCCGGATCTCGAGGTCATCGACATCGGCAGGCAGGAATCGTTCAAGGCCTGGGAGCACGGCTATCCGTTCCGCACGGTCCGCTGGCATTTCCATCCCGAGTACGAGATCCACCACGTCGTCAGCACCACCGGGCGCTACTACGTCGGCGACTTCATCGGCAGCTTCGCGCCGGGCAACCTGGTGATGACCGGGCCGAACCTCCCGCACAATTGGGTCAGCGACCTGCCGCCGGATGCCGAGGTGCCGCTCAGGAACCGCATCGTGCAGTTCTCCGACGCCTTCATCGGCGACGCGATGCGCCTTCTCCCCGAGCTCGGCTGTTGCCGCGAGATGCTGGACGCGAGCCGGCGCGGGCTGCTCTTTCCGCTCGAGACCGCCAGCCGCGTCGGCCCGATCATGGGTGAGCTCGTCCGCTCCACCGGCATCCGCCGTCTCGAGCTCTTCCTCGCGACGCTTGGCGCCCTCGCCGCCGCGAGGCCGCGCGCCCTGACCAGCGCCGGCTACCTCCCCGACCCATCGGGATTCATGTCCGCGGGCATCAACGAAGCCCTCGCCTGGATCAACCAGAACCTCACCGAGCCCTTCGGCGAGCCGGATCTCGCCCGGATCAGCCGCCTCAGCCCCGGCGCCTTCTCGCGCAGCTTCCGCCGGCACACCGGCATGTCGCTGGTCCAGTACGTCAACCGGTTGCGGGTCAACCTCGCGTGCCAGCTGCTGATCGGGCCAAGGCGGCCGTCGGTCACCGAGGTTTGCTTCGCGTCGGGCTTCCAGAACCTGTCAAACTTCAACCGCCAGTTCCTGGCGCAGAAGGGCATGACCCCTTCGCGCTTCCGCGCGCTGATGCGTCACAACGGAGGGCCCGCGATCGCCGCCTGAGCGCGAAAAAGACCAAGCGGCGTGTCCTGGCGCGCTCGCCGAACGCCGACCGGCGACACGCCGGCGAAACACCAACCGTCCAGTGGAGGAAACATGAACGGACGCATCTTCGGCCTGACCGCCGCCACCTCGCTCGCCGCGGTCCTCACCGCGTCGGCGGCGATGGCTGCCTCGGGCACCGTCGCCTTCCTGATGCCCGACCAGGGCTCGACCCGCTACGAGGAGCACGACTTCCCGGGCTTCAAGGCCAAGATGGGCGAGATCTGCCCCGACTGTAAGCTGATCTACCAGAACGCCACCGCCGACGCCTCGCTGCAGCAGCAGCAGTTCAACTCGGTCCTGTCGCAGGGCGCCAACGTGGTCGTGCTCGACCCCGTCGACTCCGCCGCCGCCGCCTCGCTCGTCAAGCTGGCGCAGAGCCAGGGCGTCAAGGTCATCGCCTACGACCGCCCGATCCCCGACACGCCGGCCGACTTCTACGTCTCCTTCGACAACAAGGCGATCGGCAAGGCGATCGCCGAGGACCTCGTCAAGCACCTCGACGCCGCCGGCGTCGACAAGTCGAAGGGCGGCGTGCTGCAGATCAACGGCTCGCCGACCGACGCCGCCGCCGGCCTGATTCGCGACGGCGCGCACGAGGGGCTGGCCTCGAGCGGCTACAAGACGCTGTCCGAGTTCGACACCCCGAACTGGGCGCCGCCCAAGGCGCAGGAGTGGACGAGCGGCCAGATCCAGCGCTTCGGCGCCGACATCCACGGCGTCGTCGCCGCCAATGACGGCACCGGCGGCGCGGCGATCGCGGCGTTCAAGGCGGCGGGCGTCGACCCGGTGCCGCCGGTGACCGGCAACGACGCGACGCTGGCGGCGCTGCAGCTCATCGTCTCCGGCGACCAGCTCAACACCATCTCGAAGCCGTCGGAGATCGTCGGCGCCGCGGCGGCGGAGGCGGCGGTGGCCTTCCTCGACGGCAAGGCGCCGGAGCCGAAGGCGACGCTCTACAACACGCCCTCCGAGCTCTTCATCCCGGTGGTCGTCACCCGCGACAACATCAAGGCCGAGATCTTCGACAAGAACCTCGCCAAGGCGTCCGACGTCTGCACCGGCGTCTACGAGGCCGGGTGCAAGGAGCTCGGCATCCAGTGACCGCCCGTCCGGCCCGCCCCTCGGCGGGCCGGACCCTTTCCCCGAAAGGCGTGCCATGACCGAAACAGGATCCCCGGGCGGCCAGCCGGTCCTGAGCCTGCGCGGCGTCTCGAAGAACTTCGGCGCCGTCTCGGCGCTGACCGACATCGAGCTCGACGTGCACGCCGGCGAGGTCGTGGCACTCGTCGGCGACAACGGCGCCGGCAAGTCGACGCTGGTCAAGGTTCTCGCCGGCGTGCACCAGCCGACCTCGGGCACCATCCGCTTCGAGGGCAAGGAGGTCGTGCTCTCGAGCCCGAGCGCCGCCCTCGACCACGGCATCGCCACCGTGTTCCAGGATCTCGCCCTCTGCGAGAACCTCGACGTCGTCGGCAACATCTTCCTCGGCCGCGAGCTCGCCCCCTACCACCTCGACGAGGTGGCGATGGAGGTGAAGTCCTGGACGTTGCTGAACGAGCTCGCCGCCCGCATCCCGAGCGTCCGCGACGTCGTGGCCTCGCTCTCCGGCGGCCAGCGCCAGACCGTCGCCATCGCCCGCTCGCTCCTCCTCGAGCCCCGCCTCATCATGCTCGACGAGCCCACCGCCGCCCTCGGCGTCGCGCAGACGGCGGAGGTCCTGAACCTGATCGAGCGGCTCAAGTCCCGCGGCCTCGCCGTGATCATGATCTCGCACAACATGGAGGACGTGCGCGCGGTCGCCGACCGCATCGCGGTCCTGCGGCTCGGGCGCAACAACGGCATCTTCACCCCCGACGCCTCGAACTCCGAGCTCGTCGGTGCCATCACCGGCGCCACCGATAACGCCGTCAGCCGGCGCGCCGCGCGCCTCGCCGCCGTGGAGGAAGAGGCATGAGCACCCCCCCGAGCACCCCGGCGGGAACCCCGCTCGACCGCGCCGACGCCCGCGTCCGCCACGACGCCGGCGTCGGCGGTGCGGTCACCGGCTTCATCGACCGCGTCCGCTCCGGCGACCTCGGCTCCTTGCCGGTCATCGTCGGGCTCGTCGTCATCTGGACCGTCTTCACCTCGCTGAACCCGGTCTTCGTGGCGCCGAACAACCTCGTGAACCTGCTCTTCGACTGCTCGACGACCGGCGTCATCGCGCTCGGCATTGTCTGCGTGCTGATGGTGGGCGAGATCGACCTTTCGGTCGGCTCGATGAGCGGCCTCGCCTCGGCGATCCTCGGCGTCCTCTGGGTCAACCACGGCATCCCGGTCATCATCGCCATCGCGGCTGCCGTGGCACTCGGCGCCATCGTCGGCTCGATCTACGCCCTTCTCCTCAACCGCCTCGGGATGCCGAGCTTCGTCTCCACCCTCTCGGGCCTCCTCGCCCTCCTCGGGATGCAGCTCTACCTTCTCGGCGTCTCGGGCTCGATCAACCTCCCCTACGGCTCGGCGCTCGTCGCCTTCGGCCAGCTCATGGTGATGCCGGCCTGGTTCTCGCACCTCCTCGCCGTCCTGCCCGGCGTCGCGATCCTGGTGATGGGGCTCCGAACCCAGGCCGCCCGCCGCGCCGCGAACCTCTCGGTGCCGGGCCTCGGCGGGCTGATCCTCAAGGCGGTCGCGATCACCGTCCTCCTCACGGTCGTCGTCTCGTACCTCAACCGCGGCCGCGGCGTGCCCTGGATGTTCGGCCTTTTCCTCGTCCTCGTCGTCGCGATGGACTACGCGCTCACCCGCACCAAGTGGGGCCGCTCGATGCAGGCGGTCGGCGGCAACCGCGAGGCCGCCCGCCGCGCCGGCATCAACGTGCGCGGCATCTACACCAGCGCCTTCATGATCTGCTCGATGTTCGCGGCGCTCGGCGGCACCCTCGCCGCTGCCCGCCTCGCCTCGTCGAGCCAGCAGGCCGGCACCGGCGACGTGAACCTCAACGCCATCGCGGCGGCGGTGATCGGCGGCACCTCGCTCTTCGGCGGCCGCGGCAGCGCCTTCTCGGCCCTCCTCGGCATCATCGTGATCCAGTCGATCGCGAACGGCCTGACGCTCCTCAACCTCTCGTCGAGCCTGCGCTACATGATCACCGGCGGCGTCCTCGCGATCGCCGTCATCGTCGACAGCCTCGCACGCCAGAGCCGCGTCGCCCACGGCCGGGCGTAAGGGAGGAAGAATTGAGCGAAGCACTCAAGGGCCAGGTCGCGGCCGTCACCGGCGCGGCGTCCGGGATCGGACTCGCCTGCGCCACGGCGATGCTGGAGGCTGGCGCGACCGTCTTCTTCGTCGACCGCGCCGACGACAGGCTTAAGGCTCTGACCCGCGGGCTCGGCCCCAATGCGCGCCCGCTCGTCGTCGACCTCCTCGACGCCGCGAGCGTCGCCGGCATGCTCCCGGCGATCCTCGCTGAGGCCGGCCAGCTCGACATTTTCCACGCCAACGCCGGTGCCTACGTCGGCGGGCCGGTTGTAGGGGGCGACCCCGACGCCTGGGACCGCATGCTCAACCTCAACGTCAACGCCTGCTTCCGCACCATTCACGCGGTCTTGCCCCACATGGTGGAACGAAAGCGGGGCGACATCGTCGTCACGAGCTCGATTTCGGGCTTCGTGCCGGTGCTCTGGGAGCCGATCTACACCGCCTCCAAGTTCGCGGTGCAGGCCTTCGTCCACACCGTCCGCCGGCAGGTAGCCCCGCACGGAGTCCGCGTAGGTGCCGTTGCGCCGGGGCCGGTCGTAACGGCGCTCCTCGACGACTGGCCTAAGGCCAAGATGGACGAGGCCCTCGCCAACGGCAGCCTGATGCCCCCGAAGGAGGTCGCTGACGCGGTGATGTTCATGCTGACCCGCCCGCGCGGCGTCACCGTGCGCGATCTCGTGATCCTGCCCGCGACCGTCGATCTCTAGACCGGTCCGAACGCTCGATCTTGAGGGTCCGGGGCGGCCATGTCGTGTCGCTCGGACCAGCCGGGCCGCCCGGCCGGTCAGCCGTCGTTCGGGACGAGGTAGGTCGGGGCGACCGAGCGCTGGGCGACGAGACGGGCGTTCGGCAGGTCGTTCTCTTCCATCTTCGCCCGGAAGGCTTCTCCCTCGAGCCCGTAGCCGGCCCAGCGGGCGGCCAGCCGCGCCTCGATGACCGGCATCGGCACGGCGAGCATCACCGTCACGTCGAAGTACGCGCGCAGCGGCGCCCAGGCGGGATCGTCGAGCAGCAGATAGTTGCCCTCGACGATCACAATGCGGATCTCCGGTGCGATGATGCGCGCCCCGGCGCGGGCGATCTCGATCGAGCGGTCGAAGACCGGGACGGCGACCTCGCGCCCGTCGTCCCGGCGGAGGCGCGCCAGAGTGGCCGCTAGACCGTCGACGTCGAAGGTGTGCGGCGCGCCCTTGCGCGGGCGATGCCCTCGGGCATTCAGCACGCCGTCGTCGTAGTGGTAGCCGTCCATCGGCAGCACCGCCGTCGGCAAACTTTCGTTCAACAGCTCGGCCAGCCGCTCGGCGAAGGTGCTCTTGCCCGACCCGGGCGGCCCGGCAACCGCCACGATGCGCCGGGCACTACCCTGCGCGGTGGCGAGGCGGGCTGCGAGCCCCGCGAAGTCGGTCTCGATCGGCGCGGTCACGGGGCTCCCCTCCTCGTTCTGCCGGTCTGCTCCTAGGCGTCCCGCGCATGCGCGGCAAGGGCCGCGGGCGACCGGGGCATTTTCAGGCCCCGGTTGAAACACCTCAGAAAACGGGTGGCTGTGCGCAGCGGGGAAATCTGCGAAGATGACGGAATGCGCGACGGAGATCGCCTGGGAGGAAGATCGTGAGTAAATTACCGGCGAGGACGAGGTTCGATGCACGGCCGATGCGCACAATGGCGCATGCGGTCAGTATTTGTGCGTATGGCGCTGATCCTTGTTGCGATACGGCGGGCAACCGCTGTCTGATGGCATGATGGAGGCATGACGGTGACCGCCACCCGAAGCGAGGTCCGTTTTCTGCTGAACGACCGTGAGGAGCGCCTCGCGGCGGTCCGGTCTTCCGACACCCTGCTCGACCACCTGCGGCTGGCCCGTGGGCTGCGCGGCACCAAGGAGGGCTGCGCCGAAGGCGATTGCGGCGCCTGCACGGTCCTCGTCGGCCGGCGCACGCCCGAGGGGCTCGTCTACGAGCCGGTCAACGCCTGCATCCGTCTGCTCGCTTCCGTCGACCTCTGCCACGTGGTCACGGTCGAGCACGTGGCGCGCGGCGAGACGCTGCATCCGATCCAAGCGGCGATGGTCGACCTGCACGGCAGCCAGTGCGGCTTCTGCACCCCGGGCTTCGTGATGTCGCTCTACGCGCTCTGGATGCGCAAGCCGCACGCGACCGGGGCCGAGATCGAGGAGGCGCTGCAGGGCAACCTCTGCCGCTGCACCGGCTACGAGCCGATCATCGCCGCCGCCAAGGCCGCCGGCGATGCATCCCCGGCCGCCGACCCGCTTGTCGCCGAGCGCGACCGCGTCCTCGCCCGGCTCGCGGGCCTGGACGACGGTGCCCGCGTCGACATCCGCACTGGCGATGACCGCGTCGTTCTGCCAGCCTCGGTCGACGACCTCGCCGCCGTGCTGATGGAGATCCCGACGGCGACGATCGTCGCCGGCTCGACCGACGTCGGGCTCTGGATCACCAAGTTCATGCGCAACATCTCGCCCGCGGTCTTCGTCGCGCACCTGACCGGGCTCCAGGGCATCGAGGTCGGCGCCGACGGCGTCACCATTGGCGCCGGTGTCAGCTACGATACCTTCCAGACCGTCCTGGACGCCGAGTTCCCGCACCTCTCCGACTACTGGCGCCGGATCGGCGGGTGGCAGGTGCGCGCCATGGGCACCGTCGGCGGCAACATCGCCAACGGCTCGCCGATCGGCGACACGCCGCCGGCGCTGATCGCCCTCGGCGCCACCGTCACGCTGCGCAAGGGCGCCGAGCGCCGCACGGTCCCGCTCGAATCCTACTTCATCGCCTACGGCAAGCAGGACCGCGCGCCCGGCGAGTTCGTCGAGTCCGTCTTCGTCCCACGCCCGGCGCCGGGCACGCTGAACGCCGCCTATAAGATCACCAAGCGCCGCGACGAGGACATCTCCGCCGTCGCAGTCGGGCTGCAGCTCGCGGTCGAGGGCGGCACGGTGACCTCTGCCCGCATCGCCTTCGGCGGCATGGCGGCCACCCCGAAGCGCGCTGCCAAGGCCGAGGCCGCGCTCGTCGGCCAGCCGTGGAGCGAGGCTACCGTGGCGGCGGCCATGACGGTGCTCGCCGAGGACTTCACCCCGCTGACCGACTGGCGCGCCTCCGCCGACTACCGGGCGGCGGTCGCGAAGAACCTGCTGCGCCGCTTCTGGCTCGAGCAGTCGGGCGAAACGGCGCAGCTGGCGCGGAAGGTGGCGTGATGGACCAGAAGCTCCCGGACCAGCCCGCGATCCGCGGCGGCGTCCACACCCCGCAGCGCCACGACAGCGCCCACAAGCACGTCACCGGCGAGGCCGAGTACACCGACGACATCGTCGAGCCCACCGGCACCCTGCACGCCTACCTCGGGCTCTCCGACCGGGCGCACGCCGAGATCGTGTCGATGGACCTCGACGCGGTGCGCGCCGCCCCCGGTGTCGTCGGCGTCCTGACTGCCGAAGACATCCCCCACAACGACGTGAGCCCGGTCGGCAAGCACGACGACCCGGTCTTCGCTGAGACCGTCGAATTCCATGGCCAGCCGCTCTTCGCCGTCGTCGCCGCGACCCGCGACGCCGCCCGCCGTGCCGCCAAGCTCGCGAAAGTCGAATACCGCGACCTACCGCACGTCACCGACGTGGCGGAAGCGATGGAGGCGAAGTATCCGCACGTCACCGAGCCCCTGAAGCTCGAGCGCGGTGACGTCGCGACCGCGATGGCAGCGGCGCCGCACCGGCTGAGGGGCCGGATGCGGGTCGGCGGCCAGGATCACTTCTACCTCGAGGGCATGATCGCAATGGCGGTACCCGGCGAGGACGACGACGTCACGGTTTACTCCTCGACCCAGCACCCGTCCGAGGTGCAGCACATGGTCGCGCACGTCCTGGGCGTTCCCTCGAACGCGGTGACGATCATCGTCCGGCGCATGGGGGGCGGCTTCGGAGGCAAGGAGACGCAGCCGAACCTCTTCGCCAGCGTGGCTGCGGTCGCCGCGAAGAAGTGGCGCCGTGCGGTCAAGCTGCGCCCCGACCGCGACGACGACATGGTCGCAACCGGCAAGCGGCACGACTTCCTCAACGACTACGAGGTCGGCTTCGACGACGATGGCCGCGTCCTCGCCGTGGAGGGGACCTTCGCCGCCCGCTGCGGCTTCTCGGCCGACCTCTCGGGCCCTGTCACCGACCGCGCGCTCTTCCACGCCGACAACGCCTACTACTACCCGGCCGTAAGAATGGTCTCCAAGCCCATGAAGACCAATACGGTTTCGAACACGGCCTTCCGCGGCTTCGGCGGACCCCAGGGGCTGATCATTGCCGAGCGGATGATGGAGGAGATTGCCTACGCACTGGGTAAGGACCCGCTCGAGGTCCGGCGCGCCAACTTCTACGGCACCACCGACCGCAACGTCACGCCCTACCACCAGACCGTCACCGACAACATCATGCGCCGGATCGTGGATGAGCTGGTCGAGAGCTCGGACTACGCGGCCCGCCGCGAGGCCGTGCTCGCCCATAACGCCAAGGGCGGGGTGATCCGCAAGGGGATCGCGCTGACGCCCGTCAAGTTCGGAATCAGCTTCACCGCCACCTGGTACAATCAGGCCGGTGCGCTGGTGCACGTCTACAATGACGGCTCGATCCACCTGAACCACGGCGGCACCGAGATGGGGCAGGGGATTAACACCAAGGTCGCCCAGGTCGTGGCCGACGTCTTCCAGGTCGATCTCGACCGGGTGAAGATTACGGCAACGACGACCGCCAAGGTCCCGAATACGTCGGCGACCGCCGCCTCGTCGGGGTCTGACCTGAACGGCATGGCGGCGGAGAACGCCGCACTGCAGATCAAGCACCGGTTGATCGACTTCGCCGCCGAGAAGTACTCGGTCGACAAGACGCAGGTGGTGTTCGAGCCCAACTGCCTGCTGATCGGCAACCGCCGCGTTCCCTTTGATGACTTCATCAAGGAGGCCTACCTCGGCCGCATTCACCTTTCGGCGGCAGGCTTCTACAAGACGCCCGACATCCACTGGGACCGCGCCGCCGGCAGGGGACGGCCGTTCTACTACTATTCTTACGGCGCGGCGGTGTCGGAGGTGAGCGTCGACACCCTGACCGGTGAGTACGTCGTCGATCGCACCGACATCCTGCACGACGTCGGTCGCTCGCTGAACCCGGCCGTCGACAAGGGCCAAGTCGAGGGCGCCTTCGTGCAGGGCATGGGCTGGCTGACAACTGAGGAGCTCTGGTGGGACGACAAGGGGCGGCTCCGCACCCACGCCCCCTCGACCTACAAGATCCCCCTCGCCTCCGACCGACCCGCGATTTTCAACGTCAAGCTTGCGCACTGGTCGGAGAACCGCGAGGCGACCATCCGCCGTTCCAAGGCCGTCGGCGAGCCGCCGTTCATGCTCGGCGTTTCCGTCCTCGAGGCCCTCTCGATGGCGGTCGCCTCGGTGGCCGATTATCGCGAGTGCCCGCGCCTCGACGCCCCGGCGACCCCGGAGCGGCTGCTGATGGCGATCACTCGGCTGGAGGGGCGATGACGCTGCGCCGCGAGCTCATCGACCGCTTCCGCGGCGACCAGGCCGCCGCGGCGCTGGTGCGGGTCGAGACCGCGCGCGGCTCGACCCCGCGCGAGGCCGGGTCATGGATGGTGGTCGGTCCGAGCGCCGCGATCGGGACGATCGGCGGGGGCCAGCTCGAATACATGGCCATCGATGCGGCCCGAGCGCTTCTGGCGAAGGGCGGCGACCGCACCACCCTCGACGTTCCGCTTGGCCCCGAGATCGGCCAGTGCTGCGGTGGCCGCACCATGCTCTCGGTCGCGCGGCTCGACACCGACGGCTGGGGGCGCGTCCATGCCATCGCCGCCGCCAGGTGCGCGCTGCCCGAGTCCATGTCTTCGGCGCCGGGCACGTCGGCGCGCCTGGCCGCCGCGCTGGTCTGCTGCCGGTCCGCCCGTGCTGGTCGACCAGCGCGCGGACGAACTGCCCTCGCGCCGAAGAACATCGACGCTGCTCCACGCCACTGCCCGAGGAGGCGGTCAGGACCGCACCCCGGCAGCGCCGTGGTCCTGACCCATGACCACGCGCTCGATTCCTGATCGCCCGCGAGGCCCTCGCCCGCGGCGACGCCGCCTACGTCGGGATGATCGGCTCGAGGACCAAGCGCGTGTCCTTCGACCGCTGGTTGGCCCACGCCGAAGGGCCGCCGGTCGACACCGGCGCGCTCGTCTGCCCGATTGGCGCCGCCGGACGGCCCGACAAGCGCCCCGAAGTCATCGCCGCCTTCGTGGCGGTGGAGATCATGACGTGCCTAGCAACCTGGCAGGCGCGAAAGCCCGCCATGCAACAGGGACAGCCCAATGACCGACACGATTGCGCCGCAGGGTGGCAAGGGCCCGCTCGACAGCTACTTCCAGCTGTCCGCGCACGGCACCAACGTCCGCACCGAGGTGATCGCCGGGATCACCACCTTCCTGACGATGGCCTACATCATCTTCGTCAACCCGCAGATCCTCGCGACCACCGGCATGGACCAGAACGCGGTCTTCGTCGCGACCTGCCTCGCGGCGGCGCTGGGCTCGGCGATCATGGGCTTCTACGCCAACTGGCCGATCGCGATGGCGCCGGGCATGGGGCTCAACGCCTTCTTCGCCTTCACCGTCGTCGGCACGCTGGGCTACACCTGGCAGCAGGGGCTCGGGGCCGTCTTCATCTCGGGCTGTATCTTCCTCATCCTGACCGTCACCGGAGTCCGCCGCTGGCTCGTCGCCGGCATCCCGCACTCGATGCGGAGCGCGGTTGCCGCCGGCATCGGCATGTTCCTCGGCATCATCGCGCTCAAGAACGCCGGCATCGTGGTCGCCAGCGAAGCGACCTACGTCACGCTCGGCCACATGATGACGGCCGCACCCCTCCTTGCCATGCTCGGCTTCTTCCTGATTGCGGCCCTCGACGCCCTCAAGGTCACGGGCGCCATCCTGATCGGCATCATCGCCGTAACCGTCGTCTCGATCCTGCTCGGGGTCAGCACCTTCGGTGGCATCATCGCGCCGCCCCCCTCAATCGCGCCGACTTTCCTGCAGCTTGACCTCTTCGGCGTCATCGGCACCGGCATCTTCCACGTGATCCTGGTCTTCGTGCTGGTCGAGATCTTCGACGCCACCGGCACCCTGATCGGCGTCGCCAAGCGCGCGGGCCTCCTGACCGAGGGCCCGGGCCACACCAACCCGCAGCTCGGCAAAGCGCTCCTCTCGGACTCGACCGCGATCGTCGCCGGCTCCTTCCTCGGCACCTCCTCGACCACCGCCTACGTCGAGAGCGCCTCGGGCGTCATGGCCGGCGGCCGCACCGGCCTCACCGCCGTCGTGGTCGCGATCCTCTTCCTGCTCGGCCTCTTCTTCGCGCCTCTCGCAGGGTCGATCCCCGCCTTCGCCACCGCCCCGGCGCTGCTCTTCGTTGCCTGCTTGATGATGCGCGAGCTCCTCGACGTCGACTGGGACGACATCACCGAAGCCGCCCCCTCGGCGCTGACCGCGCTGATGATGCCCTTCACCTACTCGATCGCCAACGGCCTCGCTTTCGGCTTCATCAGCTACGCGATCATCAAGCTTGCCACCGGCCGCGTTCGCGAAGTGCACCCGGCGACCTGGCTCGTCGCGGCGCTGTTCCTGATCCGCTTCGCCTTCTTCGTCGAGTAAGCTGAATTGAAACCGAGCGGCGCGCGCGAGGCGCGCCGCTCCGGCGGCAACGACCGCCGAACAGGGAGACGGAAGATGAGTGCGGGACCCCTCCGACTGGAACTTCGCGGCGTGACCAAGGCCTTCCCCGGGGTCCTCGCCAACGACCGCGTGAGCTTCGGCGTCGCGCCGGGCGCCATCCACGCGCTCCTCGGCGAGAACGGCGCCGGCAAATCGACGCTGGTCAAGATGATCTACGGCGTCCTCCACCCCGACGAGGGCGAGATCCGCTTCGATGGCGCCGCCGTCCACATCCCGAACCCGCGCGCCGCCCGGGCCATGGGCATCGGCATGGTCTTCCAGCATTTCTCGCTTTTCGATGCCCTGACCGTCCTTGAGAACATCGCGCTCGGCTTCGACGAGAACCTCGGCCAGGCGGAGCTCGAGGCCCGCATCCGCGGCGTCCTCACCAAATATGGCCTGACGCTCGACCCGCACCGCACCGTCTCGACCCTCTCGGTCGGCGAGCGCCAGCGGATCGAGATCGTCCGCGCCCTCCTCCTCAACCCCAAGCTGCTGATCATGGACGAGCCCACCTCGGTCCTGACCCCGCAGGAAGTCACCCAGCTTTTCGAGACCCTGCGCAGCCTCGCGGCCGGCGGCTGCTCGATCCTCTACATCAGCCACAAGCTCCACGAGATCCGCGCCCTCTGCGACTCCGCGACGATCCTCCGCGGCGGCAAGGTCGTCGGCGAGTGCATCCCGGCGCAGGAGTCCTCCCGCTCGATGGCCGAGATGATGATCGGCGGCAGCCTCAAGGACATCAAGAAGGGCGAGCCCGCGCCACCGGCGCCGACAAGTTCACCGTCGAGGGCCTGAGCCTCGCCGGCACCGGCGACTTCGACGTCGCCCTCAAGGACATCCGCTTCGCCGTCTCCGCCGGCGAGATCCTCGGCATCGCCGGCGTCGCCGGCAACGGCCAGAACGAGCTCGTGCTCGCCCTCTCCGGCGAGACCCCTGTCGCGGACCCCGCCGCGGTCCGCCTCGACGGCAAGCCGATCGGCACCCTCCCGATCGCCGACCGCCGCCGCGCCGGCCTCGCCGCCGTCCCCGAGGAACGCAACGGCCACGGTGCGGTCCCCGGCTTCTCGCTGGCCGACAACGCCATCCTGACCGCCCGCGGCCGCAAGGGCATGGTGAGCCACGGCGTCATCAGCAGCGCCGCCGCCCGCGGCTACGCCGAGGAGGTCATCCGGTCCTTCGCCGTCAAGGCGACCGGCCCCGGCGCCACCGCCGGGTCGCTCTCCGGCGGCAACCTGCAGAAGTTCATCATGGGCCGCGAGGTCCTGCAGGTCCCCGAGGTCCTGGTCGTGTCGCAGCCCACCTGGGGCGTCGACGCCGGCGCCGCCGCTTCAATCCACCAGGCGCTGGTCGACCTCGCCGCCCGCGGATCGGCGATCGTCGTCATCAGCCAGGACCTCGACGAGCTCCTCGCGATCTCCGACTCCCTCGCCGTCATCAACGAGGGTCGCCTGTCGCCCAAGCGCGCCATAGACGGCATCTCCATCGACGAGATCGGCCTCCTGATGGGCGGCGTCCACGGCGACGCCGACCACGGCGCCAGCCTCCACGCCCCCGACATCTTCGCGGAGCCCGGCCATGCTCATTGAGCTTGAGAAGCGCAAGGAACCGAGCGCGGCGATGGTCTACCTGACCCCACTAATCGCGGTCCTCCTGACCATGGTCGTCGGCGCCGTCGTCTTCACCCTCGTCGGCTTCAACGGCCTCGCCGCGGTCTGGGAGATCTTCGTCGAGCCGCTGATCGACCCCGGCAAGTGGCAGGACCTCGGCACCAAGGCCGCGCCCCTCGTAATGATCGCCGTCGGTCTCTCGATCGGCTTCCGCGCCAACGTCTGGAACATCGGCGCCGAGGGCCAGTACGTGATCGGCGGCCTTGCCGGCACCGGCGTCGCGCTCGTCACCTGGAACCTCGACGGCGGCTGGTGGGTGCTGCCGCTGATGTGCGTCGCCGGCGCGCTGGCCGGCATGGCTTACGCAGCGATCCCCGCCTTCCTGAAGACGCGCCTCAACGTTAACGAGATCCTCTCGAGCCTGATGCTGAGCTACGTCGCGATCCAGATCCTTTACTACCTGATGAACGGACCCTGGAAGGACCCCGAGGGCTTCAACTTCCCGCAGACCCGCCTCTTCCAGGACTTCCAGACGCTTCCCTACATCGACGGTGTCGGCTACCTGAACGTCCCCTTGTCGCTGTTGATTGCCGTCGGCGTCTGGTTCGTGATGGCTAAGACCACCTTCGGCTTCCAGGTGCGCACCGTCGGCGCCGCCCCGCAGGCCGCCCGCTACGGCGGCTTCAGCCAGGAGGGCACCGTCGTCTGGACTATGATGATCGGCGGTGGCCTCGCCGGCCTCGCCGGTATCTTCGAGGCGGCCGGTCCCTTCGGCCAGATGGTGCCGCAGTTCCCGACCGGCTACGGCTTCACCGCGATCATCGTCGCCTTCCTCGGCCGGCTGCACCCGATCGGCATCGTCATCCTCGGCGGTCTGGTCCTCGCCGTCACCTACGTCGGCGGCGAGCACGCCCAGGCCTCGCTCGGCCTTCCCAACGCCGCCACCGGCGTCTTCCAGGCGATGCTGCTCTTCTTTCTGCTTGCCACCGATATCCTCATCACCCACCGCATAAGATGGCGCCGCGCCACCGAGGGAGGCGTATGATGGACGCCCTCTGGATATCGGTCGCGATGACCGTCGTCGGCGCCGCGACCCCGCTCCTTCTCGCCGCCCTCGGCGAACTCGTGGTGGAGAAATCCGGCGTCCTGAACCTCGGCGTCGAGGGCATGATGCTGATCGGCGCCGTGACCGGCTTCGCCGTCACCTCGACGACCGGCGCCTCCTTCCTCGGCCTGATCGCCGCGGTCATCGCCGCCGTCGCCGCTTCGATGATCTTCGCCTACCTGACCCTGACGCTGGCCGCCAACCAGGTCGCGACCGGCCTCGCGCTGACCATCTTCGGCGTCGGCCTCTCCTCGATGATCGGCGAGGGCTTCGTCGGCACCACCGTACCGGTCTTCGGCTCGCCATTCCCGGCCGTCCTCGCCGACAGCCCGGTCCTGCGCATTGTCTTCGGCCATAGCCCACTGGTCTATTTCTCCCTGATCATGACCGTCGCCGTCGCCTGGTTCCTCAAGCGCTCGCGCGCCGGCCTGGTGTTGCGCGCGGTCGGCGAGAACGACCATTCCGCGCATTCGATCGGCTATTCGGTCACCGGCGTCCGCTACGCCGCGGTCGCCTTCGGCGGCGCCATGGCGGGCCTGGCCGGCTGCTACTACTCGATGGTCCAGACGCCGATGTGGGCCGAGGAACTGACGGCCGGCCGCGGCTGGATCGCGCTCGCCCTCGTCGTCTTCTCTGCCTGGAAGCCGTGGCGGCTGCTGCTCGGCGCCTACCTCTTCGGCGGCGTGATGACCTTCGAGCTGCAGGCCAAGGCCGCCGGCATCAACGTCGTGCCGCCCGAGTTCCTGGCGGCACTTCCGTATCTTGCCACGGTCGTCGTCCTGGCGCTCATCTCAATGCGGCGCTCGGTCGGCGCCGCAGCACCGGCCTGCCTCGGCCGGCCCTTCAAGCCGGCCGCATGAACCAACAAGGGAGACTACCAATGATGCAATTCACCCGACGGGGGCTCCTGAAGACCGGGGCCGCGGCAGCGACGCTACCGCTCCTCGGCTCCCGCGCCTTCGCCGAAGAGCCGCTGAAGATCGGCTTCGTCTACCTCGGCCCGATCGGCGACTTCGGCTGGACCTACGCCCACGAACAGGGCCGGCAAGCGCTTGTCCAGGAGTTCGGCGACAAGATTAAGACGACCTACGTCGAGAACGTAGCCGAAGGCCCCGACAGCGAGCGGGTCATCAAGAACCTCGCCGACGACGGCAACCAGCTCATTTTCACCACCTCGTTCGGCTACATGAATCCGACGCTCAAGGTCGCCAAGCGCTACCCCAAGGTCATGTTCGAACATGCGACCGGCTACCAGCGCGCGAAGAACGTCGCCACCTACAACGCCCGTTTCTACGAGGGTCGCGCCGTCTGCGGCACGATCGCCGGGACGATGTCGAAGACCGGCGTCGCGGGGTACGTCGCGTCCTTCCCGATCCCCGAGGTCGTCATGGGCATCAACGCCTTCACGCTGGCGGCGCGGCGCGTGAACCCCGACTTCAAGACCAATGTCGTCTGGGTGTCATCCTGGTACGACCCGGCCAAGGAAGCCGACGCCGCCAAGGCGCTCTTCGACCAGGGTGCCGACGTCATCGCCCAGCACACCGACAGCCCGGCGGCGCTGCAGGCCGCCGAGCAGCGCGGGATGATGGCCTTCGGCCAGGCCTGGTCGATGGAGAAGGTGGCGCCGAACGCGCAGCTCACCGCCATCGAGAACATCTGGGGCGTCTACTACGTCTCCCGCGTCAAGCAGCTGATGGCCGGCCAGTGGGAATCCACCGACACCTGGTGGGGATTCAAGGAGGGCATCCTGCAGATGAGCCCCTTCAATGGCAAAGTCACCGAGCAGGCCACCGCCGCCGCCAACGCCACCCAGGCCGGCATCGTGGACGGCTCGGCTCCTGCCTTCGCTGGCCCGATCACCGACCGCGATGGCAAGGAGCGCGCTCCCGCCGGCCAGGCGCTCGATGACGAGGCGCTCCTGAAGATGGACTGGTTCGTCGAGGGCGTGCAGGGCTGACCAGCCCCGGCTCCGGCGTTGGCCACTCGTTGATGTGCGGTTAACGCCGGAGAAGATTATCCAACGATAACAAGCCGGTGCGTTTTGAGCGCGGCTTACATGGGGAACGCCATGGCCGAGAAGATCCTGCGGGGCCGCGTCCTGCGCTTCCTGACCGAGCCCGAGGGCATCGACGACACGTCCGCCTACGCCTACGACGAGGACGGCGCGATACTCGTCCGCGACGGCCGCGTTGGCGCTGTCGGCGACTACGCCACGGTGCTCGCGGCCGCAGCCCCCGGCACCGAGGTCGTCGACCACCGTCCTCACCTGCTGATGCCGGGCTTCATCGACACCCATATCCACATGCCGCAGGCGCAGATCATCGCATCATGGGGCGCCCAGCTCCTCGACTGGCTGAACACCTACACCTTCCCCGCCGAGTCCCGCTTCTCCGACCCCGCCCATGCCGCCCGCATCGCCGGCGTCTTCATGGACCTGCTGCTCGCGCACGGGACGACCACCGCCGTCGCCTATTGCTCCTCGCACCCGACCTCCGTCGACGCCTACTTCCAGGCGGCCGAGGCACGCGGCCTTCGCATGCTCGGCGGCAAGGTGATGATGGACCGCAACTGCCCCGAGGGCGTGCGCGACACCGCCCAGTCTTCCTACGACGACTCCAAGGCGCTGATCGCGAAATGGCACGGCCAGGGCCGCGCATCCTACGTCATCTCCCCCCGCTTCGCGATCACCTCGACCCCCGAGCAGATGCGGATGGCCCAGACGCTGGTCGCAGAGCACCCTGACCTGCACATGCAGACCCACCTCTCCGAGAACCGCGACGAGATCGACTTCACCCTTTCGCTCTACCCCAAGGCCCGCGACTACCTCGACGTCTACGAGACCTACGGCTTGCTCGGCCCGAAATCGCTCTTCGGCCACGCGATCCACCTCAGCGACCGCGAGACCGCCGCCATGGCCGCCTCGGGCTCGGTCGCCGTCTTCTGCCCGACCTCGAACCTGTTCCTCGGCTCCGGCCTCTACGACAAAGTGGGCCTGCGCGAGCAGGGCGTCCGCCGCGCCATCGCGACCGACGTCGGCGGCGGCACCAACTACTCGATGCTCCGCACCCTCGACGAGGGCTACAAGGTTCTCGCCCTCCGCGGCCAGAAGCTCGATCCGCTCAAGGCCTTCTGGTGGATCACCCGCGGCAACGCCGAGGCTCTCGGCCTCGAGGGCGAGATCGGAACGCTCGCCCCCGGCACCGAGGCCGACATCGTCGTCCTCGACAGCGCCGCCACCCCTGCCATGGCGCTTCGCCGCGAGACGGTCACCACGCTCCCGGAGGAGCTGTTCCTGCTCGAGACCCTCGGCGACGACCGCGCGATCGCCGCCACGTACGTCAAGGGCGAGCGCTGGCGCCCGGCAGCCTGAACGCTCACGAAGCGAACAGGCACCCCTGCGCGTTCACGTAGAGCGCGAAAATCGAGGTCGTCGCGCAGATGAACAGCCGGTTCCGCTTGCGCCCTCCGAACTCGACGTTCGCCACCACCTCGGGGATCAGGATCTTCCCGAGCAGCGTCCCGTCGCTCGCGAAGCAATGCACCCCGTCGCCGGCCGACGACCAGAGGTTGCCCTTGGTGTCGACCCTGAACCCGTCGAACAACCCGGCGTCACACGTCACGAAGTCGCGGCCCTCGCCCACCGACCGGCCGTCAGCCGCCACCGGGTAGGCCCGGATCACCGGCGCGCATTCCGGGTCGTGCGTCTGACCGGTGTCGGCGACATAGAGGATCGACTCGTCGGGTGAGAAGGCGATGCCGTTGGGCTTGCCCATGTCGCCCACGACCTTGGTGACCGTCCCGTCGCCAGGGTCGATCCGATAGACGTTCGACTCCCCGATCTCCGAGGGCGCTGCGTCCCCTTCGTACTCGCTGTCGATGCCGTAGGAGGGATCAGTGAACCAGATCGACCCGTCCGACTTCACCACCGCGTCGTTCGGCGAATTGAGTTTCTTTCCGTCGAACGCGTCCGCCAACACCGTCCGCTTTCCATCGAACTCGACCCGGCTGACGCAGCGCCCCCGGTGTTCGCAGGCGACGAGCCGCCCCTGCCGGTCGACCGTATGGCCGTTCTGGTTGCGGCACGGCTGCTCGAAGACCGAGACGTGGTTCGACGTCTCGTCCCAGCGCATGAGCCGGTCGTTCGGGATGTCCGACCAGACTAGGTACCGGCCGGCCGGGAAATAGGCCGGCCCCTCCGCCCAGCGCCCCCCGCTCCAGATCTTGTCCAGCCCGGCATTGCCGTGGATCAGCCGGTGAAAGCGTGGATCGCGGACTTGGATGAAGCTGGCGGACATGTCTTGCTCCCTTGAGGACGTGCTCTTCTTGTTGCGCCCGCAGGCCTGCGGGGTTCTGCGGACCGGAACTCTGCATGATCGGGAGAAGGGAGTTCAAGAGAGGCCGGCGACGGGCCTTGCCCCGCCGGCGGAAACCGAATACATGCGCGGCACTCTAAATCCGCAGGCGGGGCGCGGGCGCGCGGGGGAGACATCCCCGGGTGTCCACCGGTTGGGCCGAGAGGCTCGATCCCCGCCGAGGCAAAACCGGAAAGGAAGACCGCAGACCATGGCTCTGCCTGATTTCACATTGCGCCAGCTGCTCGAGGCCGGTGTCCACTTCGGCCACCAGACCCACCGCTGGAATCCGCGCATGGCGCCGTACATCTACGGGGACCGCAACGGCATCCACATCATCGACCTGACCCAGACCGTCCCGCTCCTCGACCAGGCGCTCCACGCGGTGCAGCAGACCGTCGCCAAGGGGGGCCGCATCCTTTTCGTCGGCACCAAGCGGCAGGCGCAGAAGGCAGTGTCGGACGCAGCCGAGCGCTGCGCCCAGTACTACATGAACCACCGGTGGCTCGGCGGCACGCTGACCAACTGGAAGACCGTCTCGCACTCGATCGCCCGGCTGAAGTCGATCGA
The DNA here is from genome assembly GCA_046348915.1 of Amaricoccus sp. GTDB lineage: Bacteria > Pseudomonadota > Alphaproteobacteria > Rhodobacterales > Rhodobacteraceae > Amaricoccus. The sequence goes on along the minus strand of JAXMDH010000017.1, from coordinate 21,922 downwards.
CGAGAAGCTCGCCACCGGCGCCGGCGGCCTGACCAAGAAGGAACGGCTGGGGCTCGAGCGCGAGCAGTCGAAGCTCCAGCAGTCGCTGGGCGGCATCCGCGAGATGGGCGGCACGCCGGACATGATCTTCGTCATCGACACCAATAAGGAGGATCTCGCGATCCTCGAGGCGAAGAAGCTCGGGATCCCGGTGATCGCCATCCTCGACTCGAACTCTTCGCCCGACGGGATCGACTATCCTATCCCCGGCAACGACGACGCGGCGCGTGCCATCGCTCTCTACTGCGATCTCATCGCGCGCGCGGCGCTCGACGGGATGGCGGCGCAGATGGGCGCCGCCGGCGTCGACATCGGAGGACTGGCGGAAGCGCCCGTCGAGGAGCTGCCGGCGGACGAGGCCGAGGCCTGAGCCGTCCCGGGGGGAGCCGGCCTCGGTTCCCCCGCACTGAATGCATGGGAGATCCGAGATGACGATCACCGCGACGATGGTGAAGGAGCTGCGCGAGGTTTCCGGCGCGGGGATGATGGACGCCAAGAAGGCGTTGACCGAAACGAACGGCGACATGGAGGCGGCCATCGACTGGCTGCGGACCAAGGGCCTCGCCAAGGCCGCGAAGAAGTCCGGTCGCACCGCCGCCGAGGGCCTGGTGGGCGTCGCGGTCAAGGGCGGTGTCGGCGTCGTGGTCGAGGTGAACTCGGAGACGGATTTCGTGGCGCGGAACAGCGATTTCCAGGCGATCGTTCGCGCGATCGCCGAGGTCGCCACCGGCTGCTCCGACATCGAGGAGTTGCGCGGCGCGCCGCTCGGCGACAAGACCGTGCAGGAGGCGGTGACCGAGAAGATCACCACGATCGGCGAAAACCTGCACCTGCGCCGCATGGCGACCCTCGAAGGCGATCGCGTTGCCTCCTACGTTCACAACGCGGTCGCCGACGGCCTCGGCAAGATCGGCGTGATCGTTGCGCTCAAAGGCGCCGACAACGGCATCGGCCGCCAGATCGCGATGCACGTCGCCGCGGCGGCGCCGCAGTCGCTTGGCGAGGCTGACCTCGATCCGGCTGTGCTCGAGCGCGAGCGCGACGTGCAGACCCAGAAGGCGCTCGAGGAGAACGCTACCGCGGTGAAGCCGAAGCCCGAGGCGGTCATCCACAACAACATCATTCCGGGCCGGATGAAGAAGTTCCTCGAGGAGGTGACGCTCCTCAACCAGAAGTTCGTCATCAATCCCGACATCACGGTCGGCCAGGCCGCCAAGGACGCAGGTGTCGAAGTCACCGGCTTCGCACGGCTCGCCGTCGGCGAGGGCGTCGACAAGGAACCCGAGGATTTCGCCGCCGAGGTTGCCAAGACCGCTGGGCGCTGAGCAGCACTGGGTTTCGGGAGCCCGCTTCGGCGGGTGCCCCGGGTCCGGACGGAGGGTCGGGAAATGCCGTTGAAACCCCCCTCGAATTCCGCCATTTTGGCGCCCGATCCAGACAGGCGGAGAAGCGGATGACCGAGGGGGCGGCGACTGCGACCATGGCGCCCCCTCGCGCGAGGCCCGCGTATCGGCGGATACTGCTCAAGATCTCCGGCGAGGCTCTGATGGGGCCGCAGCAGTTTGGGCTGCACCCGCCCACCGTTGGCCGGGTCGCCGACGAGGTCTCCGACCTGCACCGGCTGGGCGTCGAGATCGCGATGGTGATCGGCGGCGGCAACATCTTCCGCGGACTGCAGGGCTCGGCCCAGGGGATGGAGCGGACGACCGCCGACTACATGGGGATGCTCGCGACGGTCATGAACGCGCTCGCCATGCAATCGGCGCTCGAGTCGCGTGGCATCCACACCCGCGTCGTCTCGGCGATCCCGATGGATCAGGTCTGCGAGCCCTACATCCGCCGCCGGGCCGTGCGGCACTTGGAAAAGGGCAGGGTAGTGATCTTCGCCGCCGGCACCGGCAACCCGTACTTCACCACAGATACGGCGGCGACGCTGCGCGCCTCCGAGATGTCCTGCGAGGCGCTGTTCAAGGGCACCCAGGTCGACGGCGTCTACGACAGTGACCCGAAGCGCAACCCCGAGGCGCGGCGCTACGACCGGATCAGCTACGACACGGTGCTGCAGAAGAACCTGAAGGTAATGGACGCTGCGGCGATCGCGCTCGCCCGCGACAACGGCTTGCCGATTGTCGTCTTCGCCCTCGACGAGCCGCACGGGCTTGCGGGGATCGTCGAAGGCCGCGGCCGGTTCACCGTCGTTGAGCCCGGGTGACGAGCGCAGGCTGGGGAGAGATAATGTCGGACGAGGAGATCGACATATCGGCGCTGGAAAAGCGGATGGAGGGCGCGCTGCACGCGCTTCGGAGCGAGTTCGCGTCGCTCCGCACCGGGCGGGCCTCCGCCTCGATGCTGGATCCGGTCACCGTCGAGGCCTACGGCGCAACGATGCCGGTCAACCAACTCGGCACGATCACCGTTCCGGAGCCGCGCATGGTGCTGGTGAACGTCTGGGACAAGGCCATGGTAAACGCCGTCGACAGGGCGATCCGCAACTCGGGCCTCGGCATCAACCCGCAGATGGACGGGACGATCCTGCGGCTGCCGATCCCCGAGCTCAACGAGGAGCGCCGGCGGGACCTCGCCAAGGTTGCCGGCCACTATGCCGAGCAGGCGCGGGTCGCGGTCAGGAATGTCCGCCGCGACGGCATGGACCAGTTGAAGAAGGCCCGGCATGCCGGCATGGCCGAAGACGACGAGAAGCTCTGGCACGACGAGATCCAGGAACTGACCGATGCGTCGATCCGCAAGATCGACGCCGCGCTGAATTCCAAGCAAGACGAGATCATGCAGGTGTGAGACGTAGCCGGGGTCCGAGGGTAGTTTAGCGATGTACATCGATTCGAGGCCGGGCCACCTGCATGTCGCCATCATCATGGACGGGAACGGTCGCTGGGCTGCAAGCCGGGGTCTGCCGCGGCTTGCCGGTCACAAGCGCGGCGCTGATCGCGTCCGCGAGATCGTCGAGAGCTGCCCCGACCTCGGCATCACCCACCTGACGCTCTTCGCCTTCTCCACCGAGAACTGGAAGCGACCCGAGCCGGAGATCGCCGGCCTGATGCGGCTCTTTCGCCGGTACATCAAGAAGGAAGGCGCGCGACTTGTTGCCGAGGGTGTCCGGGTGCGCTTTATCGGCGGGCGCGAACGGCTCGACGCCGACCTGCAGGCGCTGATGGCCGGCCTCGAGCTGCAGACCCGCTCCAACGATCGGTTGCACCTGACGGTCGCGATCAACTACGGCGGCCGCGACGAAATCCTTCGCGCGACGCGCCGGGTGGCCGAGGCGGTGCGCACCGGCCGGCTGCACGCCGACGAGATCACGCCGCACACCATCGAGCAGCATCTCGACACCGCCGGGCTCCCCGATCCCGACCTGATCGTCCGAACCTCCGGCGAGCTGCGCGTCTCGGGCTTCCTGCCCTGGCAATCGGCTTATTCCGAGTTCGCCTTCGTCGAGACCCGCTGGCCCGACTTCACGGCCGAGATGTTCGCGGTCCAGGTGCGAGGTTTCGGGCGGCGCGAGCGACGGTTCGGCGCCGTCGGATGACCGACGCTCCGCCGCGGCCGGTGCGCTTCGCCGATCTCGGCAAGCGCCTCGCCTCGGGCATCCTGCTTGCGGTGATCGCGCTTCTCGACCTGTGGGCCGGCGGCGCCTGGGCCGCGGCCTTCCTGAGCCTCGTGCTGGCGCTGATGCTCTGGGAGTATCACCGGATGGTAACGGGTTCCGACGAGATTCTCGCCCCCGGCCTGGTGGTGGCGGTGGTCGCCGGCATCCTTGCCCTCGCCGCAACCGCGGCCTGGGGACCGCCGGCGGGGTTCGGCTGCCTCGCGGTCGGGGCGGTTGCCGTCGCGGCGGTCGGGCGGCCGCGGCCGTTCTGGCAACTCGGCGGCTTTCTCTACATGACGCTGGCGATGGGCGCGTTGCTGGTCTTGCGCTCCAAGGAGCCCGAGGGGGTGTTGCTGATCCTCTGGCTGGTGCTCGTGGTGGTGGCGGCCGACGTGGGCGCCTATTTCGTTGGCCGACGCGTCGGCGGCAAGAAGCTCTGGCCGGCGGTCAGCCCCGGCAAGACCTGGTCGGGGGCCTTCGGCGGGCTGGCGGCGGCCGTCGTCGTGGGCCTCGTCTTCTCCTGGCTCGTCGTCGGCTGGCATCCATGGAGGATGGGGTCGCTGAGCCTTGGAATCGCCGTATGTTCCCAGTTCGGCGACCTGCTCGAGTCGGCGGTGAAGCGCCGGTTCGGAGTCAAGGACGCGAGCCGGCTGATTCCGGGCCACGGCGGGGTGATGGACCGGCTCGACGGGGTCATGGGCGGGGTCTGGTTCTTCGCGATCTGCGACGCTCTGGGCATCGGGGTCTGGAGCTGAGATGCGAGGAGGGTTTTTGATCCTGTTATCATCGACTTGCGCCGTACAGATTGCGTATGGAAAGCGTACAGAAAGCGGCCATACGATTTGCTGCCTGATCGAGCGGACGGGCGTGACATGCGCCGTCGGCTGAGCGTCTTCGGCGCGACCGGGTCGGTCGGGCAGAACACCGCCGCCGTGCTGGCGGCCCAGGGCGGTGCGGAGGCCTACGAGGTGATCGCGCTGACCGGAGCCGGCAACGTCGGGCTGCTGGCCCAGCAGGCCCGGGTGCTCGGGGCGCGGCTCGCGGTGACGGCCGATCCGGAGCGGCTGGAGGAGCTCGCGGCCCTGCTCGAGGGCAGCGGCACCGAGGCGGCGGCGGGTCGCGACGCGCTGGTGGCGGCCGCCGACGAACCGGTCGACTGGGCGATGTCGGCGATCGTCGGCGCCGCCGGACTCGAGCCGAGCCTGCGGCTCGCGCGGCACGGGGGCGTGCTGGCGCTCGCCAACAAGGAGAGCCTGGTCTGTGCCGGCGACCTGCTCCGGCGCACCTGCGACGCGCACGGGACAAGGTTGATTCCGGTCGACAGCGAGCACAGCGCCATCTTTCAGGCGATGACCGGCGAGCGGCCGGCGGAGGTCGAACGGCTGATCCTGACCGCCTCCGGCGGGCCGTTCCGCGACTGGAGCAAGGCGCGGATGGCGAACGCCACCCCGGCGGAGGCCAAGGCACATCCGAACTGGGCGATGGGAGAGCGGATTTCCATCGACAGCGCGACGATGTTCAACAAGGCACTGGAAATCATCGAGGCGCGCGCGCTCTTCGACGTTAACCCAGAGCAGATCGAGGTGCTGGTGCATCCGCAGTCGATCGTGCATTCCTTGGTGGGGTTCCGGGACGGCTCGGTGATCGCGCAACTCGGGCCGACGGACATGCGGCTGGCGATCGGCTACGCGCTCAACTGGCCGGAACGGCGCGCCCTCGCGCTGGAGCGGCTCGACCTGGCGACGATCGGACGGCTCGACTTCGCGCCGCCCGATCCGGACCGCTTCCCTGCGCTGCGGCTCGCGCGGCAGGTACTGGCGTACGGGGGGCTGGCCGGGGCGGTGTTCAACGGGGCGAAGGAGACGGCGCTCGACGGCTTCCTTGCCCGAAGGATCGGTTTTCTTGACATGGCGGTGCTCGTGGAACATGTGCTGGAAAAACTCGGACCCGCGGCCGGCGGCTTCGGCCCCGGCTACGATCTCGACGCAGTGACCGCGCTCGACAAGGAAGCGCGGCGGCTGGGTCGGGTCTGGGTCGCGGCATACACCGGAAGATAGGCGGGCAGCCATGGAAGCAATCGCCGGCATTCCCCTGATCGGGGGCTTCGTCTCGTCGGTGCTGCCCTTCGTGGTCGTGCTCGGCATCGTGGTTTTCGTGCACGAGTACGGCCACTACATCGTCGCGCGCTGGTGCGGCATCCGCTCGGAGACCTTCTCGATCGGCTTCGGGCCGGTCCTCTGGTCGCGGCGCGACCGGCGCGGCACGCTGTGGCAAGTGGCGGCGCTTCCGCTCGGCGGCTACGTGAAGTACGTCGGCGACGCCGACGGCGCCAGCCGAACCGACCCGGCGGCGCTGGCGCGGATGAGCGCGGAGGAGCGGGCGTCGAGCTTCCACGGTGCCGCGGTCTGGAAGCGCATGCTCGCGGTTTTGGCCGGGCCTTTCTTCAACTTCCTCCTGACGATCGTCGTCTTCGCCGGCCTCGCGCTGTGGCAGGGGGTGCCGACCGACCGGCCGACCGTCGGCAAGATCGAGCCGCTGCCGAACGTCGAGCAGCCCCTGCACGCGGGCGACGTTATCCTCGCCGTCGACGACACCCCGGTGACGGGCTTCGAGGACGTTTACAAGGCCGCCGTCGCGATGCCGGTGCCCGGTCCGATGCGGATGCGTATCGAGCGCGATGGACAGACGCTCGACCTGACCGTGCCCTATATCCTGCCGCCGCTGGTGCAAGGCGTCGAACCGCTGTCGCCGGCCAGCGCCGCCGGGCTGCGTCCGGGGGATCTGATCCTGCAGGCCGACGGCCACCCCCTCGCCTCGTTCGAGGCGCTGCGACAGGCCGTGCTCACCTCGGGCGGCCGCAGCATCCCGCTCGAGGTCTGGCGGGACGGCGCCACGCTGACGGTGCAGATCACGCCCAAGGAGCGCGACGCCGAGGACGACTCCGGCGGCTTCGAGCGGCGAGTGATGATCGGCGTCGCCGGCGCGCCGCTCTTCGATCCGGCGACGGAAACACCGGCGCCCTGGACGGCGCTGGTCTACGGCGTAGACCGCGTAGGTTTGGTGATCGGCCAGTCGCTGCACGGGCTCGCCAGCATCCTGACCGGTGCCATCGGCGCGGACAACCTGCAGGGGCCGCTCGGCATCGCGCAGATCTCGTCGGAGACCGCGGCGCAGGGGCTCGTCAGCTTTGTCGCGCTGATCGGGATCATCTCGACCGCGATCGGCCTCCTCAACCTCTTCCCGATCCCGATCCTCGACGGCGGCCACTTCGTCGCCTTCCTGATCGAGGCCGTGCGCGGAAGGCCACCCAGCCCCGCCGTCATGCAGGTCGCCATGTCGATAGGCCTTGGCTTGATCCTGCTACTGATGGTATTCGCTACCTACAACGACATCATGCGAATGGTGAGTTGACAAGCAGGGCGGCGAACCGCCCGCGAGCAGAGGGGCAAGGCCGATGGGGCAGCGGCAGTGGGTTCGGGGATTCTCCCGACTAATCCTCGTCATCATTTTCCTGGCCGCCTTGCTCCCATCCCTGACCGACGCCCAAGGCACCGCCGTCTTCAGTCGCATCGATGTTGCCGGCAACCAGCGCGTCGAGGCCGACACCATCCGTGCCTTCGCCGGCATCGAGCCGGGCCAGGCGGTAACGCCCGAGCAGATGAACCTAGCGGTCCGCAAGCTCTTCGACACCGGGCTGTTCCAGGACGTCCAGGTCATGCCCGAGGCCGGGCGGCTCGTCATCACCGTGGTCGAGAACCCGACCATCAACCAGATCGCCTTCGAGGGCAACGACGCGCTCGACGACGACAAGCTCACCGAGGCGATCCAGCTCAAGCCTCGCCTCGCCTATTCGGTGGCGGCCGCCGAGGCCGACGCCCAGCGCATCATCGACGCATACCGCGCGCAGGGCCGCTACGCCGCCTCGGTCGTCCCGGTGATCATCCGGCTGCCCGAGAACCGGGTGAACCTCGTCTTCCAGATCTCGGAGGGCCGCAAGGTCGGCATCCAGCGCATCAGCTTCTTCGGCAACAACGCCTTCTCCGACCGCCGGCTGCGTCGCGTCATCCACACCAGCCAGTCCAACTGGTTCAGCTTCATCTTCGGCAACAACACCTACGATGCCGACCGGCTCGAGGCCGACAAGGAGGCGCTGCGCCAGTTCTACCTCGAGCGCGGCTACATCGACTTCCGCGTCCTGTCGGCGACCGCCGACCTCGCCCGCGAGCGCACCGGCTTCTTCCTGTCCTTCACCCTCGACGAGGGGCAGAGGTACAACTTCGGCAAGATCACCGTCAGCTCCTCGATCCCGACCCTGACCGCGGCGGCCTTCGAGCCGCTGGCGTACCCGGTCACCGGCGGAGGGGTCTACAACGTCAAGCTGGTCGACCGCGTCGTGCAGCGGATGACCTACCAGGCCGGACAAGGTGGCTACGCCTTCGCCGAGATCCAGCCGCAGATCACCAAGAACCCCGCCACCCATACCGTCGACATCAATTTCCACCTGGTCGAGGGGCAACGCGTCTTCATCGAGCGCATCGACATCTCCGGCAACACGCGAACGCTCGACCGGGTGATCCGGCGGCAGTTCCACGTTGTCGAGGGCGACGCCTTCAACTCGCGCGAGATCAAGGACGCCGAGGACCGGATCAAGGGGCTCGGCTACTTCAAGAACGCGACGGTCAGCGTCCAGCCCGGCTCGGACCCGAGCCACGCGCTGGTAGACGTCCAGGTCGAGGAGCAGCCGACGGGCAGCCTCAGCCTCGGCGGCGCCTACTCGACAAGCGAAGGAATCAGCGCCCAGGTGAGCCTGACCGAGCGCAACTTCCTCGGCCGCGGCCAGACGGTCAGCGCCACCGTCACCGGCGGCAAGCAGTTCGCCAACTACGAGCTGGGTTTCACCGAGCCGGCGCTATTCGACCGCGACCTGCTCGCCGGCTTCCGCATCTACTACCGGCAGAACAACTTCGAGGAACAGTCGTTCCAGACCACCGACTATGGCCTCGAGCCGCGGATCGGCTTCCCGCTCAGCGAGAACGGCCGGCTGACGCTGCGCTACCACCTGTCAAACGATGACATCTACAACGTCCAGGACAACACATCGCTGATCATCATCAACGAGCAGGGTGCGCTCTACACCTCGGCGGTCGGATTCACCTACACCTACGACCGGCGCAACTCGGTGGTGGACCCGACCGCGGGCTTCATCCTGACCCTGAACCAGGAGTTCGCCGGGCTCGGCGGCGAGGTCGACCATTCCAAGACCATGGGCAGCGCGAAGGTATACTCGAGCTACTTCGACGAGGACCTGGTGCTCTCGGCCGAGTTCGAGGGCGGCATGATCTTCTCGGGGCAGGGGACGCGGATCACCGACCGCTTCTCGACGGGCGGCGACAGTTTCCGCGGCTTCGCCCGCAACGGCCTCGGCCCGCGCGACTTCTGCGGCGGCGCCGACGAGGTAATCTGCTTGCCTCCGCAACAGGACCAACGGGTCGACGAGGCCGTCGGAGGCAACTACTACGGCGTGCTCCGGATGGACGCGAGCTTTCCGATCGGAATCCCGCAGGAGTACGGCATCTACGGGGGCGTCTTCGCCGACGTCGGCTCGCTCTGGGGCCTCGACGACACCGACGGCAGCATGGGCACCGTCGACGCCGGCATGCACATCCGCTCGTCGGTCGGCGTGAGCCTCTTCGTGGACACGCCCTTCGCGCCGCTGCGCTTCAACTATGCCGTGCCGATCAAGAGGGAGCCCTATGACGTCGTCGAGCGCTTCCGCTTCACCATCGCGACCCGGTTCTAGCCGCCGCCGGTGCGGATGGCTGCTGGCGGCCTGCCTGGTCGGGCTTGCCGCCGGCGGAGGCGTGGCGGCGCAGGGACAGCCGCCGGCGCCGCAGGCGGGGCTGCCGTTCCTTTTCATAAACCAGGAGAAGATACTCACCGGGTCGAAGACCGGCCAGGCGCTGCTTGCCGATGAGGACCGGCAGCGCGACGCGATGCGCGGCGAGGCGCGCGCCCTGGACGCGTCTTTCGAGGAGGAAGAGAGCAAGCTGACCGAGCAGCGTCCCACGATGCCGCCGGAGGAATTCCGCAAGCTGTCGGACGCCTTCGACGCGCGTGTCGTCAAGGCGCGCAAGGAACAGGACGACCGCGCGAGCGCGCTGGCGCAGCAGTTTGACCAGCGCCGCCGACAGTTCTACGCTCAGGTCGCACCGATCCTGGTGATGCTGATGGACCGCTACGGGGCCAAGGCGATCTTCGACGAGAACAGCGTACTCCTCGCCGACCAGTCGCTCAACATCACCCAGGCGGTCATCGCGGAGATCGACGCCCGGGCGGCAACGAACGCGCCGGAGGGAGCGGTGGCGGCGCCGGACGCGGGCACGCCCGCCCCGGAGGCGCCGGCGCCGCCCGAGGGGAACGGGGACGCAGGAGGACAGTGAGATGGCACTCGCGATCGACCCGGCGCTGCCGCAGGCGGACATCGGCATCATCAAGCGGATGATCCCGCACCGCTATCCGTTCCTGCTGATCGACCGGGTGGTGAACATCGAGGTGAACAGCCGCGCGGTGGGCCTCAAGAACGTCACGGTCAACGAGCCGCACTTCCAGGGCCACTTCCCTATAATGCCGGTGATGCCTGGCGTGCTGATCGTCGAGGCGATGGCGCAGACGTCGGCCGTGCTCGTCGTGCAGACGCTGGGGCTGATCGACAAGGAACTCCTCGTCTATTTCATGAGCATCGATACCGCCAAGTTCCGCCGCGTGGTGCAGCCAGGCGACCTGCTCGAGCTCCATGTCGCGGTCCAGCGCGGTCGCGGCAAGATCTGGAAGTTCCGCGGCGAGGGGCGGGTCGGGGACACGCTCTGCGCCGAGGCCGAGTTCTCTGCGATGATCCTGTCGCAGGAAGAAGCAAGCGCGAAAGGCTGACGATGGCGATCCACCCGACGGCCGAGGTCCACCCGACCGCGGTGATCGAAGCCGGTGCCGCGATCGGCGAGGGCTGCCGCGTCGGCCCCTACTGCGTGATCGGCGCGAAGGTCGCGCTCGGGCCGGGCGTGACACTGCACAGCCACGTCGCCGTCGCGGGCCGAACGTCGATCGGCGAGGGAACGACGGTCTATCCCTTCGCCTCGCTCGGCCACATTCCCCAAGACCTGAAGTACCGCGGCGAGGACACCTCCCTCGTCATCGGCGCCCGCAATTCGATCCGCGAGCACGTAACGATGAACCCCGGCACCGAGGGTGGGGGCGGCATCACCGCGGTCGGCGACGACAACCTCTTCATGGTGGCGACCCACGTCGCGCACGACTGCCGCATCGGCAACCACGTCATCATGGCCAACAATGCCACGCTTGGCGGTCACGTCGTCGTCGAGGATTACGTCATCCTCGGGGGCCTCGCGGGCGTTCACCAGTTTGTCCGCCTCGGCCGCGGCGCCATGATCGGCGGCCTTGCCGGCGTCGTCGCCGACGTGATCCCCTATGGCTCGGTCGTTGGGGAGCGCGCACACCTCGCGGGGCTGAACCTCGTCGGGCTCAAGCGCCGCAACGCCGCTCGCGCCGACATCAACGGCCTGCGCGCGGCCTTCGACGCCATCGCCAAGGGCGAGGGAACGCTGCAGGAGCGTGTCCGCCGCGCCGGCGAGGACCATCCAAGCAATCCGCTCGTCTGGGAGATCGTGGACTTCGTCACGGCGGAATCCTCGCGCTCCTTCACCGTTCCCGCCGACTGACGCCAGGTGCCGCGGCCCGGTCTCGCAATCGTCGCCGGCCGCGGCGAGCTTCCCCGCCTTCTCGCCGAGGATTGCGCCGCCCGCGGCCGCCCCTATCGGGTGGTCGAGTTCGACGGCGTGCCGCTCGACTGGACCGCCGGTCAGCCGCTGATCCGCGCCCGCTTCGAGAAGCCCGGCCGCCTCTTCGCCTCCCTGCGGGCCGCCGGCATCACCGAGGTTGTCTTCGCCGGCGGCATGTCCCGCCCGCCGCTGCGGCTTCTGGCCTTCGACCTCAAGATGCTTCGCCTCGCCCCGCGCCTGCTGCCCGGCCTGCGCTCCGGCGACGACACGACGCTCCGGATGATCGCAGCGATCTTCGAGGGCGAGGGCTTCACGGTCCGCGCCGCCCACGAGATCCTGACCGATCTTCCCGCCCCCGAGGGGGTTCTCGGCCGCACCCGCCCCTCCGAGCTCGACCGCGCCGACGCGGACCGCGCGGCGGCCATCGTGGCCGCGCTCGGCGGCGTCGACGTGGGCCAGGCCGCCGTCGTTGCCGACGGCATCTGCCTCGGGCTCGAGTCGATCCAGGGCACCGACGCGCTGCTCGACTTCGTCGCCCGCACGCCGCCAGCGCTCCGCCCGACCCGCGCCCGTGGCGTCCTCTACAAGGCCCCGAAGCCCGACCAGGACCGCCGTCTCGACCTGCCGGCGATCGGCCCGGCGACGGTCGAGCGCGCCGCCGCGGCCGGCCTTGCCGGCATCGCGGTCGAGGCCGGTGGCGTTATGGTCCTCGGCTACGCGGCCACCGTCGCGGCGGGCGACGCCGCCGGTCTGTTCCTCTGGGCCCGCGGGCCTGCGGCGTGAGCCGCCTCGCCATCGAAGACCTGTCGGTGACGATCCACGGCGCGCCGATCCTCGCCGGGGTCGCGATGACGGCCGCCCCCGGCGAGGTCCTCGGCGTCATCGGCGAGAGCGGCTCTGGCAAGTCGATCACCGCCCTCGCCGTGATGCAGCTGCTGCCGCAAGGCGCGGCCGCGACCGGGCGCGTGCTCCTCGACGGCACCGACCTGATGCCCCTCGGCGAGCGCGCCATGTGCGCCGTCCGCGGCCGCGACGTGGGGATGATCTTCCAGGAGCCGATGACCGCGCTGAACCCGCTGCAGTCGATCGGGCATCAGATCGCCGAGACCGTCCGCATCCACGGCCGGGCGAGCCGCGCCGCGGCCCGCGAGATCGCCCGCGCCACCCTCGACCGGGTCGGGCTGCCCGCCGACCGCTTCCCGCTCACCCGCTACCCGCACGAGCTCTCCGGCGGCCAGCGCCAGCGCGTCGGCATCGCCATGGCGATCGCGCTGCGCCCGAAGCTCTTGATCGCCGACGAGCCGACGACCGCGCTCGACGTGACGACGCAGGCGCGCATCCTGATGCTGCTGCGCCGCCTTGTCGACGAGGACGGGATGACGCTGATGCTCATAACGCACGACCTCGCTGTTGTCGCCGACAACGCCCAGCGCCTCGCGATCATGCACCACGGCCGCGTCGTCGAGGCCGGTGCGACAACGAGCGTGCTCCGCGAGATGCGCCATCCCTACACCCGCGCGCTTTTCGCCGCCTCCACGCACCAGCCGGTCCGCTTCGCGCGCCCCGCGCGCCCGCTGCTTCTCGAGGTTGAGAATCTCGTGCGCGAGTACCCCGCTCCTCGCAGCGGCCTCTTCGCCCGCCGCGAGCCCTTCAGGGCCGTCCGCGGCGCCAGCCTGAGCGTCGCCGAGGGGGAGAGCGTCGGGCTTGTCGGCGAGAGCGGCTGCGGCAAGTCTACCCTCGCCCGCGCCGTCCTCGGGCTCGAGGCCATCCAGGGCGGCGTCGTCCGCCTCGGCGGCGTCACGGTCGACTCCGGACGGCGCATGCCCCGAGAGGTTCGCGCCCGGATGCAGGCGGTCTTCCAGGATCCCTACGGCAGCTTCGACCCGCGCCACCGCGTCGCCCGGCTCGTCGCCGAGCCCTTCCACCTGCTCGACGCCGCGCCTCGCGGCGCTGCCCGCCGCGAGGCCGTCGGCACGGCTCTCGCCGAGGTCGGTCTTTCCCCCGAGGACGCCGGCAAATACATCCACGAGTTTTCCGGCGGCCAGCGCCAGCGCATCGCCATCGCCCGTGCGCTGATCATCCGCCCGAGCCTCATCGTGCTCGACGAGCCGGTATCGGCCCTCGACGTCCGCGTCCGCGCCCAGGTCCTCGATCTCCTCGCCGACCTGATGGCCCGCCACGGCCTCGCCTACCTCTTCATCAGCCACGACCTCGGCGTCGTCCGCGGCATTACCGACCGCGTGCTGGTCATGCGCGCCGGCGAGATCGTCGAGAGCGGCCCCACCGAGGAGGTCTTCGCCGCGCCCCGGCACCCCTATACCCGCGAACTCCTGGCTGCGACTCCGGTGCTTGCGCCGGCCGGATGAGGGCGCCGGCCGGCGGGGGGCAGGAAGCGGCACGCGGACCTCAGCGGTCGGACGTGCGCCAGCGCGGGTTGATCCATGGCTCGGCGTTAGAGGGTGGAAGTGGCGGGCGTCCGAGGACGTGGTCGGCGACCTTCTCTCCCACCATGATCGAGGGGGCGTTGAGGTTTCCATTGGTGATGCGGGGGAAGATCGAGCTGTCGGCGACCCGCAGGCCCTCGACGCCGATCACGCGCGCCTCCGGATCGACGACGGCCATCGCGTCGTCCGGGCGGCCCAGGCGGGCGGTGCCGCAGGGGTGGTAGGCGCTCTCCGCGTGCTCGCGGACGAAGCCGTCGAGCTCGTCGTCGCTCCGGACGCCGGCGCCGGGCTGGATCTCGTCGCCGGCGTAGGGGCGGAAGGCGGGCTGGGCGAAGAGCTCGCGGGTCAGGCGGATGCAGTGGCGAAAGTCGATCCAGTCCTTCTCGTGCGCCATGTAGTCGAAGCGGATCGCCGGCGCCTGGGCGGGGTTTGCGCTCTTGAGCCGGACCGTGCCGCGCGAGGGCGAGCGCATCGGGCCGACGTGGGCCTGGAAGCCGTGGCCGCGGACGGCCGACTTGCCGTCGTAGCGGACGGCGAGCGGGAGGAAGTGGTACTGGATGTCGGGGTATTCGACGCCCGGCGCCGAACGGACGAAGGCCGCGGACTCGAACTGGTTCGAGGTGCCGAGGCCGCCTTTCGACAGGAGCCACTGCAGGCCGATCCGGAGCATCGAGACGTAGTTGTAGTGGCTGTAGAGGGTGACGGGCTCGAGGCTCCGCATCTGGATGTAGAGCTCGAGGTGGTCCTGCAGGTTCGCCCCGACGCCGGGTCGGTCGGCCACGACCTCGATGCCGTGCTCGGCGAGGTGCGCGCCGGGGCCGATGCCCGATAGCATGAGGAGCTTCGGGGTGTTGATCGAGGACGCGGACAGGATGACCTCGCGGGCGGCGGTGATCGTCTGCTTCGCGCCGTGGGCGAGGACCTCGACGCCGGCGGCGCGCCTCTCCTCGACCACGACGCGGGTGGCGAGGCCGGAGATGATGCGGACGCGGCCGGTCTTCAGCGCCGGGCGCAGGTAGGCGTTGGCGGCGGACCAGCGGCGGCCCTTCCAGACCGTCTGCTCCATCGGGCCGAAGCCTTCCTGCTTGGCGCCGTTGTAGTCGTAGGTGAGCTCGAAGCCCGCCTGGGCGCCGGCCTCGACGAAGGAGTGGTAGAGGGGGTTGCGGCGGGGGCCGCGGGTGACGTGCAGCGGGCCGGAGTCGCCGCGCCAGTCGGAGTGGCCGCCGTGCCAATCCTCCATGCGGATGAAGTAGGGCGCGACGTCGGCCCAGGCCCAGCCGTCGGCGCCCATCCCGGCCCAGTGGTCGAAGTCCTTCGGGTGGCCGCGGACGTAGACCATGCCGTTGATCGAGGACGAGCCGCCGAGCACCTTGCCGCGCGGCGTCGCGAGCGTCCGGCCGCCGAGGTGCGGCTCGGGCTCGGTGCGGAAGCCCCAGTCGTAGCGGGCCATGTTCATCGGGTAGGAGAGGGCGGCCGGCATCTGGATGAAAGGGCCCCAGTCCGAGCCGCCGAACTCGACGACGATGACCGAGCGGCCGGCCTCGGCCAGCCGGTAGGCGAGGGCGGAGCCGGCGGAGCCCGACCCGACGATGACGTAGTCGGCCTGCATCAGCGCGTCATCTGCCGGAGGACGTCGTAGGGGATCATGACGTGGGTGGCGTAGCCGGCGCGGGCCTGGAGCCGCTCGTAGTAAGCAGCGAGAGCGGGGCGGTCGCGGCGCGGCAGGTCGGCGGTGAAATAGCGGTAGAGGATGAGGCCGGTCTCGATGTCGGTGAGGGTCAGGTCGGGGCCGAGCAGGTAGGGGCCGGCGCCGAGGCGGGCTTCGAGGATGCCGAGGTTGCGCTCGAAGGCGGCGAGCCCCTTTTCGTAGGCGGGGTCGTCGGGCGTCGCGGTGCCGTGCACGGCGGGCCAGAAGACCGGGCCGAGGAAGCTCGGCTGCAAGGTCGCCTTGCCCCATTCAGCCCACATGTCGACGGGGGCGCGTGCGACCGGATCCTCGGGCCAGAAGGGGAAACGGCCGTGGCGGGCGGCGAGGTAGCGGACGATGGCCGCGCTCTCGAACAGGGTGACATGGTCGTCGCGCAGCACCGGGACGAGGCCGTTGGGGTTCATCGCGCGGTATTCCGGGGTGTCGGTTAGGCCGAAGCCGAACCCCGCGTCGATGCGCTCGACCGCGAGGCCGAGCTCGGCGGCGGTCCACATGACCGCCTGCACGTTGATCGAGGTCGAGCGGCCATACACGGTCAGCAAGGGCGGCTCCTACCTGCAGGTTGCGCCTCACGCGGGCGAGGCGGATCGAGGCGAGACGGACGGCGACGCGGCCCGGAGCTCGAGTTCGGTGCTTGCGCGCCGGCGCCTCCGGCAGACCTATGGGGGCCAAGAGGAAGCCGGGACGGCATCAGAAGGGCGCCTCGACGGTGCCGGTGGCGACGTAGACCGATTTCACCCGGCTCCAGTGGTCGAGGGCGGCCCGGCCGTTCTCTCGGCCGATGCCGGAGGATTTGACCCCGCCAAACGGGGCCTCGACGGGGGTTAGATTATAGGCGTTGATCCAGGTCGTCCCGGCGTCGAGCCTGGCGATGACGCGGTGGGCGCGGGCGAGGTCGCGGGTGAAGACGCCGGCGGCAAGGCCGTAGGGGGTGGCATTGGCGCGCGTCACGGCCTCGTCTTCGGTGTCGAAGGCGAGGACGGACATGACCGGACCGAAGATTTCCTCGCGAGCGATGGTCATGGCGTCGGTCACGCCGGCGAAGACGGTCGGTTGCACGAAGAAGCCGCCCTCGAAGCCCTGCGGGCGCGGGCGGTCGCCGCCGGTCAGGAGACGGGCGCCTTCGGCGCGGCCCTGCGCGATGTAGTCCATGACCTTGGCGCCCTGGGCGTTCGAGATCAGCGGGCCCATCTGGACGCCTTCGTCCATCGGGTCGCCCATGACGATGCGCTCGGTGCGGGCGATGAGCTTTTCTAGGAACTCGGCCTCGACCGAGCGCTCGACGAAGATGCGGGTCGCATTGGAGCAGACCTGGCCTGCGGAGTAGAAGTTGCCAAGCATGGCGCCGCCGACCGCGTCGTCGAGGTCGGCGTCGGCGAAGACGAGGAGTGGCGACTTGCCGCCGAGTTCCAGCGTGACGGGCTTCAGGCCGGCGGCGGCAGCGGCATAGACCCTGCCGCCCGTCGGGACCGAGCCGGTCAGCGAGATCTTGGCGATGCCGGGATCGCCGGCAAGGGCCGCGGCGACGGGGCCGCGGCCCTGGACGACGGTGAAGGCGCCGGCGGGGAGGCCGGCTTCGGCGAGGATCTCCCCGAGTTTCAGCGCGCCGAGGGGGGTGAGCTCGGACGGCTTGAATACCAGCGCATTGCCGCAGGCGAGGGCGGGGGCGGCCTTCCAGCAGGCGATCTGCGAAGGATAATTCCAGGCGCCGATGCCGAGGCAGACGCCGAGGGGCTCGCGGCGGGTGTAGACGAGGTCGCCGCCGAGGTCGATCGCCTCGCCCGAGATCGAGGCGGCGAGGCCGGCAAACCATTCGAGCGCGTCCGCACCCGAGGCCCAATCGGCGACCAGCGTCTCCGAGATCGGCTTGCCGGTGTCGAGGGTCTCCAGTTCGGCGAGCTCGCGGTTGCGGCCGCGGATCAGGTCGGCGGCGCGGCGCAATACCCGGGCGCGCTGGGCGGGCGGCGTGGCCGACCAGGCGGCGAAGCCGTCGCGGGCGGTTGCGAGCGCGCGGTCGAGGACGGCGGGCGTGGCCTCGTGCAGGGACGCGATCGCCTCTCCGGTCGCTGGGTAATGCACGGCGAGAGGCGTCCCGGCGGCGTCCTCGAAGGGGGCGCCGTCGATCCAGTGCGAGGCGGCTGGCTGGGCGCGCATCAGCTGCCGGACCTGGCGAGCTCGAGGTCGAGGTGGGCCTCGATCGCGGCGATGGCGCTGCCCGGCGCGGTGGGGCGGCCGCGCAGCGCCTCGCGCAGGTAGACGCCGTCGATCAGTGCGCCGGTGGCCTCTGCGACCCGGACGGCGTCGGCGGCGGGCAGGAGCGGCTTCAGCGCGTGCACGAGGTTGCTGCGCAGCCGGCGCTGGTAGACGCGCAGCAGCCGCGCCGCCTGCCCGGAGCTGAGCGCCCAGGCGTAGAAGGTGAGCCAGGCGCTGATCGTGGCCCGATGGAACTGCTCGCGGCCGAAGCTGCCCTCGACGATGGCGGTCAGCCGCGCGCGAGGGCTCTCGGCTCGGCGCAGGCGGGCGACGACGCCGGCACTGAACTCGGCGAGGAGGTGCCGCATGGTCGCGAGGATCAGGTCGTCCTTGGCGCCGAAGTAGTGGTGGGCCAGCGCAGAGGACACGCCGGCCCGCGACGCGATCTGCGCGACCGTCACGTCCAGCGAGCCGCGGGCGGAGATCTCCTGCAGCGCCGCCCCGATCAGGGCGCGTCGGCGAACCTCGGCCAGGGCGGTGCGTGGACTCATCGTGGCCCCAAAATTGTTGATTGACGGATCAATCAATATTGGTTTCCCTTGCAAGCGTCAACGCATTCAAGCGACGCTGATGCCAACACGGGCCGGCACAGGCCCGGAACGACAGACGGAGGTAATGCGCATGAGACGCCTATTCACCGCGGGGATGCTGGCGGCGGTGCTCGCGGCCCCGGCCTTCGCGGCGGAGCCTGACAGCTGCAAGGCCGTAAAGTTCTCCGACGTCGGCTGGACCGACATAACCGCGACGACGGCGGTGGCGAACACGATCCTGACGGCGCTCGGCTACCAGCCCAAGGTCGACATCCTGTCGGTGCCGGTCACCTACGCCGGCCTCTCGAAGGGGGACATCGACGTGTTCCTCGGCAACTGGATGCCGACGATGGAGGCCTATATCGCGCCCTACAGGGCCGACGGGTCGGTCGAGGTTGTGCGGGCGAACCTCGAGGGGGCGAAGTACACGCTGGCGGTGTCGAAGAGCCTCGCGGACGAGGGGCTGAAGGACTTTGCCGACATCCAGAATTTCGGCGACCAGCTCGGCGACACCATCTACGGCATCGAGCCTGGCAACGACGGCAACAAGCTGATCCTCCAGATGATCGACGAGGACGCCTTCGGCCTCGGCAAGTGGAAGCTCAAGGAGAGCTCCGAGCAGGGGATGCTGGCGCAGGCGAAGCGGGCGGAGAAGAGCGGCAAGGGGATCGTCTTCCTCGGCTGGGAGCCGCACCCGATGAACAAGAACCTGCAGATGGTCTACCTCACGGGCGGAGACAAATACTTCGGGCCCAACCTAGGCGGCGCCACGGTCTACACCAACGTGCGCAAGGGGCTCGCGACCGACTGCCCGAACCTCGGCAAGTTCCTCCAGAACCTTGTGTTCAGCCTCGAGATGGAGAACGACATCATGGGCGCGATCCTCGACGAAAAGGCCAAGCCCGACGACGCGGCCAAGGCCTGGCTGAAGGCGCACCCCGAGGCGCTGGACGGGTGGCTCGCCGGGGTCACGACCTTCGACGGCGGCGACGCAGCAGCAGCGGTGCGCGCGGCGATCGGCGCCTGAATTGACCTGAAGGGGAGCGGTGGATGGACTGGACGGCCTTCAAGATCCCGGTCGGCGACGTTGCCGAGGCCGGGGTCGACTGGCTGACGACGCACGCCGCCTGGTTCTTCGACGGGTTGGCGTCGATCGTCACCGCGGTGATAGACGCGATCCTCTGGGCGCTGCAGACACCGCCGCCGCTCGCGATCGTCGCGATCTTCGCCGCGATCGCCTGGTTCCTGCAGCGGTCGTGGTGGACGGTGCTGCTGGTGGTGCTGGGCTTTCTCTATGTGCTGAACCAGGGCTACTGGCAGGAGACGACCGAAACCCTGACGCTTGTCCTGTCGTCGGTGCTGGTCTGCATGGGGCTCGGGGTGCCGATCGGCATCGCCACCGCCCACCGGCCGAAGCTCTTCCAGGCGCTCAGGCCGGTGCTCGACCTGATGCAGACGCTGCCGACCTTCGTCTACCTGATCCCGGCCATCGTCTTCTTCGGCATCGGCATGGTGCCGGGCCTGATCGCGACCACCATCTTCGTCATCCCGGCGCCGATCCGGCTGACCCACCTCGGCATCGCCTCGACGCCGAAGGAGCTGAAGGAGGCGGGTGTCGCCTTCGGCGCCACGCCCTCGCAGCTGCTGCGCAAGGTCGAGCTGCCCTGGGCGCTGCCGCAGATCATGGCCGGGCTGACTCAGACGATCATGCTGTCCTTGTCGATGGTGGTGATCGCGGCTCTGGTCGGCGCCGACGGGCTCGGCGTCCCTGTGGTGCGGGCGCTCAACTCGGTCAATACCGCGCTCGGGTTCGAGGCGGGGCTGGTGATCGTCGTGGTCGCGATCGTGCTCGACCGCACCTTCCGGCGGGGAGACTGACATGACGGCGATGATCGAATTCGACAAGGTCTCGATCGTGTTCGGGACCGACCCCGGCAAGGCGCTGCCGCTGATGGACAAGGGCCAGACGCGGCCGGAGATCCAGAAGTCGACCGGGCAGATCCTCGGCGTGCACGACTGCACGCTGACGGTGAACCAGGGCGAGATCTCGGTCTTGATGGGGTTGTCGGGGTCGGGCAAGTCGACGCTCTTGCGCGCGGTCAACGGGCTGAACCCGGTGACGCGCGGGCGGATGCTGGTGCGGAGCCGCGCGGGCGACATGGTCGACGTCGTGACCTGCGGGCCGGACGACCTGCGCGGGCTTCGGCGCGGGGCGGTGTCGATGGTGTTCCAGCAGTTCGCGCTCCTTCCGTGGCGGAGCGTGGTGGAGAATGTCGCGCTGGGGCTCGAGCTCGCCGGCGAGCCGAAAGACAAGCGGCTGGCCAAGGCACGCGACGTGCTGTCGACGGTCAACCTGCAAGACTGGGCCGAGAAGAAGGTCTCCGAGCTCTCGGGCGGCATGCAGCAGCGGGTGGGCCTCGCGCGGGCCTTCGCGACCGACGCCGAGATCCTGCTGATGGACGAGCCCTTCTCGGCGCTCGACCCCCTGATCCGCAACCGGCTGCAGGACGAGCTCCTGCAGCTGCAGGAGAAGATGCACTGCACGATCGTCTTCGTCAGCCATGATCTCGAGGAGGCGGTGAAGCTCGGCAACACCATCACCATCATGGAGGGCGGGCGGATCGTGCAGACCGGCAAGCCCGAGGACATCGTGCTCCGGCCGGCCAACGGCTATGTCGCCGACTTCGTCGCGCACCTGAATCCGTTGAGCGTGCTGACGGCGGGCGATGCGATGGTGGAGGACGCCGGGCCCGGCGATCCCGGGCGGACGATCGAGGCCGACCGGCCGCTGCGCGAGGCGCTGCCGCTCTTCGCCGGCTCCGATGCACCGGTCTGGGTGGCGCGCGACGGCGCTGTGCTGGGGCGAATCAGCCCGCGCGCGGTCTGCGCGATGCTCGCCAGGAGCGCGGCGCCGGCGGCCGCCTGAAGCGCTCCTTCGGGCTTCCTGAGCTTCTTGCGGGCGCGGCGGCTCGCTGCGCGGCGAGTATCCGGGGCAGAGGAAGCCCGGGGGGCTCGCCGAGGCGGGCGCTTCAGATGAAGTAGATGCGGTCCGGGAGTTCGTTCGTGCTGTCGGCGGTCCGCGGGAACCGCTCGGCGAGCACGGTGGCGCAAATTTCGATCGCCGCGATGTAGCCGTCGGCGATCCGGCCCTCGCGCGCATGCGCGATCAGTGCGTCGACGGCGCCCTGCCAGTGCGCCTGCGGAACCCGCGCCGCGATGCCGTCGTCGGCGATGATCCGGGCGTAGTGTTCGGCGAGCGAGACGAAGATCAGGATTCCCGAGCCGTCGCGGGTCCGCGAAATCGCGCGCGCGTAGAACTGCTCGGTCGCGACCCGGAACGCCATCGCGCGGCGGGCCCGGCGCGGGATCAGCTGCACGCGCACCCGCGGAAGGCAGAGCAGGATCGCCAGCGCCAGAAAGACGAGGACCTGGACTGTGAGAATGGACCGGACCGGCCACGCGGTGAAGGCGACGAGGAGCCAGGGCGACGCGAGGGCGGCCAGTGCCGCCAGCAGGATGGGCAATGCCCCGGTGTCGACGGACTGCTCGGC
>JAXMDH010000016.1:0-1722 GCA_046348915.1 Amaricoccus sp. | reverse complement strand
CCCGAAGCGTCGGGGCCGGCCGCGGAAGGTTGCGCCCACGGGCGCGGACGTCGCGCCTGCGCCGAAGACCCGCAGCGGCACCAAGCAGGCGCAGGCGGTGGCGATGCTCCGCCGCAAGGAGGGCGCGACCATCGCGCAGATCACCGAGGCCCTCGGCTGGGAACCGCACACGGTCAGAGGCTTCTTCGCCGGGGCGCTGAAGCGGAAGCTCGGCCTCATCGTCACTTCGGAGAAGCCCGAAGGCGCCAAGGACCGGGTTTACCGGCTGCCGCAGGAGGCGGGGCTTTGAGTCCCGCCGACCGTCCCGACCCGCGGCATCGCATCCTCGGGATCGCGCTGCAGCTGGCGGCCCACCCGCCGGTGCGCAAGCACGAGCACGCGTACAAGGCGCGGGTGCCTTGGCGGCTGATCACCGAGCTCCGTGACGCGCTCGCCGACGCCGGCGTCGATTGGAAGGCGGCGCACGCCGCGCTCCGGAAGCCGGACTCCTGATCTCCTGATCTTCACGTTGGAAACCGCCGCCCCGGCGGGCGGCGGTGCCTCATCCCTTCGGCCCCGGTCAAAGGCTCATTCCTGACGGGACAGGACACACTCATACGAGGTGCCGTACGGGTCCGGCTCGCGGTAGGTGGCTGCCTCGCCCTTGATCCAGATCGATCGACCGAAGCTGCCCTCGTACCGGGAGCCCGATCCGGTGGGCGCCAGAGATCCCGCATCGATCGTGTCGCCGCGTTCGAAGCGCACGCTCGGCAGCTCGGTGGCGAAGAAATAGGTGACGACTTCGTTGGCGGGGTTCCCGCCGCAGGCCCAGAACGCGATCCCCGTGGGCTCCTCGAGCAGCCACTCCGCGACCAGCTCTCCTTCCCGCCGCAGATAGGAGGACTCGACGCAATCCCGGAGATCGCCAGCCTTCCAGCACTCGTCCCGCCCTTTGACCCAGCCGCGCTGGTAGGCGCGCAGCTTGTCTTCGGCCTCTTCGGCGCCCGCGTCGAGACCTCGGACAACCTCCAGCGCCGCGGCGTAGCGTTCCGCGACTCGTCGATCGAGCGCGGCCAGTTGAGGATCATTGCAGATCAGCTCCTCGGCCGAGCTCTCCGCCTTGGAGCAGTCGAATGACGGATGCTCCTGGCCCAACGCCGGCGTGGCGATCAGAAACCCGACGATCGTCAGAATGCGCACCATGGCCGGCCCTTCGATCCAGGCGAAACGGACAGGCCCACAAGTAGACCGAGTTCAGATCCTGCAGCCAGCCCGATTCACGACGGACCGGGCCGGAGCGCCGCTCCGCCCTGCTCTGTGGCGCCCCACTGCTCGGCCATCGCCGCGGCGATGCCCGGATAGGTCCGGCTCCGGTTCCGCCAGCGGTCCGGTCCCGGCGGCTCGCGATGTACACGCGCGTCGCGGCCCTCGACGACATGCGTCGGCCGGAGCCGCGGAAGACTCCGCAGCCAGAGGCAGGTCGCCTTGGTCTCGGGATGGCCGTGCTGCCACGGCTGGATTGTCTGCGACGGCGCCGGGATGTCGAAGAGCCGCCGCACGTGGCCGAGCATGATCGGGTTCTCGACCGCGATCCGCGGAATCGGCGCCCGCAGCATGTCGATGAAGAACGCCGCCGCATGCCCGAGGTTGGCCCAGCGGTCGCCGGCGGCGCCGTTCTCCCGGCGGCAGCCGAGGTAGAGATGCTTCGCCCCGCTGTTGGCGAGGAATGTGCAGGGCGGATGC
>JAXMDH010000015.1:0-1948 GCA_046348915.1 Amaricoccus sp. | reverse complement strand
CTCTTGAAGGTCAGACGATCGAGCCGCGCGAGGACGAAAGCCTGCAGCTCGGGGTCGGCATCGAGCTTCGCCTGCGCGCCGGGGCGGTGCGGGCGGCGGCGCTCGGAGGGCGGCGCGTCGCAGGGCGGGAGGGCCGACAGCCGGTCCTGCACCAGGGCTTCACGGTGCCGTTCGAGCGCCCCTCGAGGCGGGTCAAACCGACGAGGATCGGCTCCAGCTCGGCAAGGGCAAGGTCGATGTCGGCGGCGCTCATGGTCATGTTCAGTCGGCCAGCGCCTTCGGGTCGAGGTCGAGCTGGCGGCAGATGGCGCGGGCCTGGCCGCCGGCGCTCCACGCAGCGCCTTCAGCTCGCGGGTGGAGATGACCGACCCGTCGACGCGGGGGCTGAAGAGCTCCTCGCCCTCCTCCATCCAGCGGTAGACCTGCCCAGCCCGGACCGGCCCGCCGAGCGCGCGGCCCGGCGCGTCGCCGGCAGCGGCAGACGCGCCGCCGCCGCTGACCCAGTCCCAGGCGTGGAGCAGCCAGTCCGGCACGAGGGCGGCGATCGCCGCGGAGATCGCGGCGACCATCGGCTCGACGATCGAGGTCATGCCGTCCCAGGCCGACTGCAGCAGCCGGGCGCCGAGGCCGAAGAGCGAGAAGTCGAAGACGGCCTCGATCCTGTCGCGGACGAAGCCGAGGTCCCAGCCGGTCAGGTACCGTCGAAGGCGGCACCGGCGGCGGCGAAGCTCATCGCCCGCGCCCCCTCGAGTGGCCACGACACCTTGTCGTCGTCCTGCGTCACTCACCGGCCTCCCATCATCTTGATGACCGCGCGCAGCAGCTCGGGCGTGATCGGGCCGTCACCCATGCCGCCGGCGACGCGCATGGCGGTCGCCAGCGCCCGGAAGTGCCGGGCGCTCTCGCCGAGGTCGCGCAGGATCGCCTGAAGCTCCGCGCTCCCCGGCGCGAGGCTGCCGGCGAAGTCGGCGAGTTCCTTCCGCGAGGGTCGCGGGAGGTTGATGTTGTGCGTCACCCGCGAGAGGAGCGGCTGAAAGGCGGCCATGCGGAGGTTGCCGCCCTTGCCCATGAAGGTGTCGTTGCCGGCCAAGAGGCAGCCGAAGGCCGGCGCGTGCTCGTCGCCGAGCCGCGCGTCGGTCCCGCGGTCCCAGAGCGAGCGGATCGTCTCCAGGATGACGGCCTTCAGCTCCTGCGCCTCGTCGACGACGAGCATGGCCCGCGAGCCGGAGCGCTGGAACGGGCGCGCGCGCAGGGGGCCCCAGATCGCCTCGAACGCATCCTGCGTCGAGCTGGCCTCGATACGGTAGGGCGCGAGCACGGCCCGGGTGAAGGCGGCCGACCCGCCGATGACGGGCGAGGCGGTCACCCGCACGATCTCGACGCCGGCCGCTTCAAGCTCGGCCACGACCAGGCCGAGCGCGAAGCTCTTGCCGATGCCGGCCGGACCGCCCAGGAGCCCCAGCCCCGCGCCTTCGGCGATCTGCCATGCGGCGGCTCGATGCGACCCCGGTTTCGATGATAGGTCTCTCCATGCGACGCTCCTTCTCAAGGTCACGTTGCACCAGAGAGGCCGGCGGTGCCTGCCGCCGGTCTCTCACTCACCCCGCTCATCGCGAGGAATTCTTCCATGTCCGCCCGCCGCCGTGCGTCCTCGGCCGCGTCCAGCTCCTCCGGGCTCGGCGGCAGGAGTGCCTTGTCGATGACGGGCGCGGGCCGGAAGATGTGCGGGTCCGGATCGTTCGCGACCCGCTCCGCAAGCGCGGCCTCCGCGGTCGCCCTCTGAAGGCCGAAGGTCCTGACGCTCGGATCGACGTCCTGCCGGAGGAACGAAGCGCAAGGGACACGCAACGGCTTTGAAGGCCGAGCCGCGCGTGCGGCGAACGGCGCCAAAGCGCCGCGGGCCACTTCGAGCCGCTTGCCTCCCGATCTTTCGCAACCGATCCCCGGC
>JAXMDH010000014.1:0-2073 GCA_046348915.1 Amaricoccus sp. | reverse complement strand
AGCACTATCTCGAGACCGGGGCGATGATGCCGGCGGACGGGATCGAGACGCTGCGCGGCTTCGATGCGATCTTCCTCGGCGCGGTCGGCTGGCCGGCGAAGGTGCCGGACCATGTGTCGCTGCACGGGCTGCTGCTGCCGATCCGCAAGAGCTTCGTGCAGTATGCGAACATCCGGCCGCATCGCCTGCTCCGGGGCGTCGAGGGGCCGCTGCGGAAGGAGGGGTTCGACATCCTCTGCATCCGCGAGAACACCGAAGGCGAATATTCCGGCGCCGGCGGACGGGTGCATGTGGGGACGCCGGACGAGGTGGCGGTCGAGACCTCGATCTTCACCCGGGCAGGGGTCGAGCGGATCCTGCGGTTCGGGTTCGAGCAGGCGCGGAAGCGGCGGGGCAGGCTCGCTTCGGTGACGAAGTCGAACGCGCAGAAATACTCGATGGTGTTCTGGGACGAGGTCACCGACCGGCTGGCGGCGGAGTACTCGGACGTGGAGGTGAGCCACTATCATATCGACGCGATCTCGGCGCGGATGGTGATGGCGCCGGAGAGCCTCGACGTGGTGGTGGCCTCGAACCTCTTCGGCGACATCCTGACCGACCTCGGGGCGGCGATCCAGGGCGGGCTCGGCTTCGCCGCCTCGGCGAACGTCAACCCGGAGCGGAGCGCGCCCTCGATGTTCGAGCCGGTGCACGGCTCGGCGCCCGACATCGCGCACCTCGGCATCGCCAACCCGATGGCGGCGATCTGGTCGGCGGCGATGATGCTCGACCACCTGGGCGAGGCGGAGGCCGCCGGCCGGATCATGGCGGCGATGGAGGACACCACCGCGCGCGGCATCGGCACGGTTCCGGGCAAGGACCGGACCGATGCGATCACGGCTGCGGTCCTGAAGGCGCTGGGGTGAGGGACGTGACGCAGCAGCAGGAAATCGCCACGCCGGGCCTGAGGGATCCGGACCTCCTCCGCCAGCAGGGGCCGATCGGCGGCGCCTGGGTCGATGCGGCCGACGGCCGGACGCTCGCCGTCACCGACCCGGCGACCGGCCGGACGCTCGGCACCGTGCCCGACATGTCCGGCGACGACACCCGCGCGGCGATCGAGGCGGCGGAGGCGGCGTTCGGGCCGTGGCGGCGGCGCACCCACGGGGAGCGGGCGGCGCTCATCGAGCGGTGGTTCGACCTGATGGTGGAGAACCGCGACGACCTCGGGCTGATCCTGACGCTGGAGCAGGGCAAGCCGCTCGGGGAGGCGAAGGGGGAGATCGACTACGGCGCGTCCTTCGTCAAATGGTTCGCCGAGGAGGCGCGGCGGCTCGACGGCTCGGTCATCCCCTCCCCTACCCCGGACCGGCGGATCCTCACGCTGAAGGAGCCGGTCGGGGTCTCGGCGATCGTCACGCCCTGGAACTTCCCGAACGCGATGATCACCCGCAAGGTGGCGCCGGCGCTCGCGGCCGGCTGCACGGTGGTGGTGAAGCCGTCCGAGCTCACGCCCTTCTCGGCGCTGGCGCTCGGCGTCCTCGCCGAGCGGGCCGGGATCCCGGCGGGGGTCGTCAACATCGTGACGGGGCTGCCGGCGGCAATCGGGGCGGAGCTCACGGCGAACCCGACGGTGCGCAAGCTGTCGTTCACCGGCTCGACGCGGGTCGGCGCGATGCTGATGGCGCAGTGCGCGCCGACGGTGAAGCGGCTCTCGCTCGAGCTCGGCGGCAACGCACCCTTCATCGTCTTCGACGACGCCGACCTCGACGCGGCGGTCGATGGGGCCATCGCCTCGAAGTTCAGAAACGGCGGCCAGACCTGCGTCTGCTCGAACCGCATCCTCGTGCAGGCCGGCATCCACGACGCCTTCGCCGCGAAGCTCGCGGCCCGGGTGCGGGCGATGAAGGTCGGGCCGGGGACCGGCGCGGGGGTCGACATCGGGCCGATGATCAACCCCGCCGCGACCGAGAAGATCGCCCGCCACGTGGCCGACGCGGTGGCGAAGGGCGCGACGGTGCTGGCCGAGGCGGAGGTCCCGCCGGGGCAGTACGCCGCGCCGATGGTGCTGACCGGCGCCACGACCGCCATGGA
>JAXMDH010000013.1:0-2323 GCA_046348915.1 Amaricoccus sp. | reverse complement strand
CCACCGTTCGAGCCGGTTGCGGACGCGCCGGGACGCCGGAAGCGCTGGAGATGCCGCATGAACGGCCAAATGTGAACAGCTGACTAATTCTCCCGAAAAAATACTCTATATTTCATATACTTGAGTTTTGTGCGCGACTTGCGCACCCATGCCGGACAGCTCGGGGCAGCTTCGAGTACGGCGCCCGCGAAAGCTGCTCGCCGCCCTTTCTCCGCGAAGCCCGCAACCGTTCGAGCGATTGCCCTGGCGGCCGAGCCTCCCGCCTTGCGCTCCACTCGATGATCCGGCTAGAACCAGCGTGATCGAGGATCCCGGCCCGCCCGTGCCGGACAGCGGAGGCCCGCATGGACACGATGGAGATCACCAAGTTCGTCGGCGCCATCTGCGGGAGCCTGCTGGTCTTCCTGCTGATCCACCTGGCCTCCGCCGGCATCTTCAACACCGCGAGCGACACGGTCGCCTTCTCGGTCGCGGTGCAGGACGGCGGTGCCGGTGCCGGCGGCGCAGCCGAGCAGGTCGACGTGGCGGCCCTCGTCGCCGCCGCCGACGTCGGCAAGGGCGAGACGATCTTCAAGAAGTGCGCCGCCTGCCACCACATCGACGGCACCAACGCGGTCGGCCCGCACCTGAACGGCGTCGTCGGGCGGCCGGTCGGCTCGGTCTCCGACTTCGCCTATTCCGACGCGGTCAAGGCGCACGGCGGCGACTGGACGCCGGAGGAGATCTTCAACTTCATCGCCGCGCCGAAGAAGGACATCCCCGGCACCAAGATGTCGTTCGCCGGCCTGCCCAAGGAGCAGGAGCGGGCGGACGTCATCGCCTACCTCGAGACGCTGAAGTAGCTCCGATCACGAAGCGGTCAGCGCGCCGTTGCCCGGGGCACATCCCGCTTTACGCGGGGACCGGACCTCACGTATCTGGCGGCCACCGCTGAGCCGCGACGGATCCGCCCGATGACCGCAAGCCGCCGCCCCGAATCCGCCGCCGACCGCCGCCGGCCGCCCGTGCGCGCCCGGCTCGCGGCGCTGCTGCCGACCGCCGCCGCCTTCCTCGCCGCCGCCTTCCTCGCCGCCGCCGCCCGCGCCGACGACCCGGCGCCGGCCGACGGCCAGACGATCATCCGGAGCCACGGCATCTCGACCTTCGGCGACCTGAAGTATCCGCCCGACTTCAAGCACTTCGACTACGTCAACCCCGACGCGCCGCAAGGCGGCACGATGTCCTTCCGCGGCACCGGCGCCAGCCAGACCTTCGACAGCCTGAACGCCTTCATCCTGAAGGGCGAGCCCGCCCAGGGCCTCGGATTGCTCTACGACAGCCTCATGACCGGCTCGCCCGACGAGCCCGACGCCAGCTACGGCCTGATCGCCTCGCAGATCGAATACCCCGAGGACCGCTCGTGGGCGATCTTCGACATGCGCCCGGAGGCGAAGTTCTCCGACGGCGTGCCGATCACCGCCGACGACGTCGTCTTCACCTGGAAGATCCTGCTCGACAAGGGTGAACCGTCCTGGCAGATCACGCTCAAGGACATCCAGAACGTCGAGGCCCTCGACCCGCACCGGGTCAAGTTCACCTTCAAGCCCGGCGCCACCTTCCGCGACCTGCCCGCGCTCGCCGGCGGCCTGTCGATCCTGCCGAAGCACTACTACGACACCGTCGACTTCGCCGCCTCGACCCTGACGCCGCCGGTCGGGTCCGGCAGATACGTCGTTGCCGACGTGAAACCCGGCAAGTCGATCAAATACTGCAAGAACCCCGACTACTGGGGCAAGGGCCTGCCCGTCACGGTCGGGGTCAACAACTTCGACTGCTACGTCTACCAGTATTTCGCCGACAACAACGCCGCCTTCGAGGCGCTGAAGGTCGGCGACTACCTCTTCCACGAGGAGAACTACTCCGCCCTCTGGGCCACGGCCTATGACTTCCCCGCGCTGCAGAAGGGTTGGGTGAAGCGCGAGGAGCTCCCGGACAACCGCCCGTCCGGGACCCAGGGCTTCTGGTTCAACCTCCGCCGCGACAAGCTGCAGGACCCGCGCGTCCGCCAGGCGATCGGGCTGATGTTCAACTTCGAATGGTCGAACCAGGCGCTCTTCTACGGCCTCTACGATCGCACGGTCAGCTTCTGGCAGAACTCGCCGATGATGGCCGAGGGCGTCCCCGAGGGGCCGGAACTTGCACTCCTGCAGGAATTCAAGGACCAGCTCCCGCCCGAGATCTTCACCGACCCCGCCTCGACGCCGCCGGTGCAGAAGCCCGAGAAGACCGACCGCGCCGCCATCCGCCAGGCGTCGAAGCTCCTCGACGACGCCGGCTGGGCGGT
>JAXMDH010000012.1:0-2552 GCA_046348915.1 Amaricoccus sp. | reverse complement strand
CTGCTGGTCTTTCCCGAGCATGGGGCGCTCGAGCTCGCGAGCCTCGCGGGCGAGGCGAACGCCCGCGACCTCGACCGGACGGTCGAGGCGCTGACCGCGCGGATCAAGGACGTGGACGACCTGCACGCGAGCCTTGCGCGCGAGTTCAGGCTGCACATCTGCGCCGCCTCGGGGCCAATCCGCGTGCGCGACGTCGGCACGGTCAACCGCGCGCGGCTGTTCGCGCCGGAGGGCAGCCGCGGCGAGCAGGACAAGCTGGTGCCGAGCCGCTTCGAGCGCGAGGCCTGGAGCATGCAGCCGGGGGCGGCGGCGCGGGTCTTCGACACCGCGCTCGGGCGGATCGGGGTGCTGATCGGCTACGACGCGGAATTCCCGCTGCCGGCGCGGGCGATGGCCGAGGCGGGCGCCGAGATCCTGCTGGTGCCGAGCTCGACCGACTCGGTACGCGGGCATGCGCGGGTGCGGATCGGCGCGATGGCGCGGGCGCTCGAGAACCAGTGCGTGGTGGCGCAGGCGGTGACGCTCGGGACCGCCGACTGGCTGTCGGCCGCGACCCGCTCGACGGGCACGGCGGCGATCTACGCCCCGGCCGACGTCGGCTTCCCGGAGAACGGGGTCGTCGCCGAGGGCAAGCCCGACGCGCCGGGCTGGGTGATCGGCGAGGTCGAGCGCTACGAGGTGCACCGGACGCGCGAGGAGGGGGCGGTCCGCCCCTTCGCCGACTGGCCGCTGCAGGGGCCGGCCCCGGTCGAGGCGGTGGCGCTGGGGACGGCGGCCGCCGAGGCGTAGCGCCGCTAATGCGGCCGGTCGGTGGCGAGCGGGGCGGCGAGCAGGCGGCGGAGCGCCTCGAGGTTGGCGTCGCCGCAGCCCTGGCGGCGGCTCATCTTGGTGCAGCAGTTCTTGCCGGCGAGGAGCCGCTCGCCGAGCTCGACCGCCAGCACCATGTCGAAGAGGCAGGGATGGGTGCCCGGGGGCGGGGGCGCGTGCGGGCTGTCGCGCAGGTGGTCGAGCAGCAGCCGCTGGAACTCGGGCGGGGTACGGACCGGCCAGCCGCGGGCGGCGGCGGCGGCGGGCAGATCCTGGCAGGTCAGCCGCTCGAAGGCGCGGCGGACGGTGGCCTCGAAATCGTCGTCGCCGGTGCCCATCAAGCCCTTCCGGATTTCCCGATGCCGCTTGAGCTAGGACGATCGGCGGCTTTGGCCATGCCTCAGCCCTGCGCCAGCATCCAGAGGTTGCGGCAGCGGGCGCCGGAGCGGCAGTAGGCGAGGACCGGGGTCGGCAGGTCGGCGAGGGCGGCGCGGAAATCCTCGACATCGTCGAGGGTCATCGCGCCCGAGACCACCGGAACGAAGGCGAAGGCGAGCCCGAGCCTCTCGGCCTCGGCGCGGACGCCGGCGACCTCGGGCTGGCCGAAGCTCTCGCCATCGGGGCGGTTGCACATGATCGAGCGGAAGCCCAGCGCCTTGATCTCCGCCACGTCGCCGGCACCGATCTGCGGCGCGACGCTGTAGTCGGGGGTGATCTCGGTGCGGGTCATCGGAAGGGCTGGCTCCTGCGATTCGGCTGGCCGGGCCTTTAGCACGGGCGGGGAAGACCCGGAAGGCCGCGGAATCGCCCGGTGAGCCGGAACGGGGAAGACGTGGTTGGAAAGGCTCGAAAAAACGAGGCGCAACGCAAGCACGCGATTTGGGCCGGTGGCGACCGGCGATTGCGCCGGCGGCCGGCTCGGCGTCCTGAGCCTTCGCCGATCCCGTCGGCCTGAACGCTCCGCGCGAGTGGCGGTCGCCGAAACCGGCGGGTCGCGGGTATTCCTGCAGTCCAGGCAAGCTTTATTCATGGTCTCGTCCTTTTCGCGAGCGGCGCCATCGCCTGGTTACTGGGGCCAAGACGTGATATGCTTGCGTCGCCTACGTACCCTTATCGAGTCTGACCAAGGCCCGGGAGCTTCTTCCGGGCGGTTTTCCTTTTCATCCAAGGAGGTTGGACATGAGAAGCAGAGCGTCAGGTCTCTTGTGCAAGACGATGGTGTTCGCGGCAGCGGCGGCTCTGGCCTCGCCCGGCCCGACCCTGGCCGCCGGCCAGACCGTGATGGTTTCGGGCGACAGCGCGCCGTCGGAGTGCGGGGCGGCCAAGAAGGCCGACTATTCGACCGAACTGACCGGAAGCCTCACCGGCTGCTGGTCGACCTTCGTCGGCCACGTCAACTGCCAGGAACTCAACGGCTTCGCCCTCTGGACCGAGATCGGTCGCGAGGAGTTCGAGGGGAAGCTCAACGATGCGGCGACCAAGTTCGACACGCAGTATACGTTCAGCGGACTCTTCCCGCCGGGCACGTGTCCGAAGCCGGCGCCCGAGAAGGAAATCGTCGGCGGCTGCATCCACTACATCTCCGCCGACAACCTCGTCGGCACGATGCGCTTCTACGACGTGATGTTCGGCGACCGCGCCCCGCACTTCTTCTACGAAGGCACGCTCACGACCTACTAGCCCGCATTTCTCGCCGGCAGAAGGGCTTCAGTCGGTCGGGATGCTGCCTGCGCGGCAATCGCCCG
>JAXMDH010000011.1:0-2888 GCA_046348915.1 Amaricoccus sp. | reverse complement strand
TCAGGGACCGGCCAGTGGAGGCACCATAGCCGGCTGTCGCCGGCCGCCTCTGCGAACTGCTTCACACTGCTGCGGATTTATTGGATCGAATCCCGCCGGACGCGCTCCAGGGCGGTGCGGTCGACGATGTGGACCGATCCGCGCGACAGCGCGACCCAGTCGCGCGACCGCCAGGTCGCCAGCACCTTGGCGACGCCCTCCCGGGTCGCCCCGACGAAGTTGGCGAGCTCGGCCTGCGACACCGCCACCCGACCCCGGTCGCCGACCTTGCGGTCGAGATAGAGCAGCCGGCTGGCGAGCCGCACGGGGACCGGCGCGAAGGCCCGCTCCTCGAGCTTGCGGCTCAGGTCGCGCAGGCGGGCGCAGAGGATGTCGATGAACTCGAGGGCCAGCGCCGGCCGCGCCCTGAGCAGCGCCAGCACCTCCGCCCGGCGAACCGCGAGCAGGGTGCTCTTGCGCAGTGCCCGCGCGGTCGCCGTCCGATTGCCGCCGAACAGGGCGATCTCGCCGAACGCCTCGCCCTCGCGGATGACGTCCAGCGACAGCTTGCGGCCGTCGGCGGCGTGGACGCTGATCTCGATCTCGCCTCGCTGGACCAGAAAGAACGAGTCGCCGGGATCCCCCTCGCGGAAGAGGATCTCCCCGCCCGGCAGGATGCGGCGATGCGCCACCGCGAGCAGGCCCTGCCGCATCTCCTCGGTCGCCGCGTGCAGGAACGAGCCTTCCGGAAGTCGTAGATCGCTGGAAGATGCCGTCATCGCCGGGTCCGCGCGTCGAGGTTGGGGGATGGGCACTGCCGGGATCGAAAGCAACGCAGACGGGACCACTCAAGGCGGACAGCGCATCACGGGACAGCAGTTGTGTCCCGAGAACCCTATGCGACCATCGCGGGCGGTCAAGCGCCGTTCGAGCGCAGGGGAGCGGCGCGATGGCTCGTCGGCCTGGACGGACGCGGACAGGTGCCGCTTGCGATGCGGGCAAAGGCGGGCTATGTCTGGACATGCTCGTCATGCGAGCGTGCATTGCTCGATTTCCGCGTGTTGCGCTCGAACTTTCGTTCGGACGCGCAGCTGTGAACAGCTTCGCGCTTGCGTTTCATGCTGCAGGTGCGAAATAGAGCTGGGTGAGGGAAGGACAGGAAAACCCGGAGATGACTGAGACGAGCAGCAAGGATACGACCGCGCGCCTCCGCGCGACGATCGAAGAGGAATTGGGCCGGTTCCGCCGGTTCGCCGACCTGCCTGCGACCGAGCTCGAAACGATGGCGGCCCGGCTGGTCCGGGCGATCGAGCCGCTGATCGCGGACGCGGCGGAGCCGGCGAGCCGGGCGGCCTGACCCGAGAAGGGTCGGGCGGGGGTGTGTTGTAGACTGTGAACGGGGCGGACCGCGTGCAGGCGGAACCGCGCCGGAGCTTGGTGAACGGCGGCCGGCCACCGGCCGCCGTTCGCGTCTCGCGACCGCCGCGCCAAGCCGCTATGCTGGCCGCGGCGGACCGGTCCCGGGCGAGGGTGCGGCCGCACGTCGGGAGGGACGCGGGCGATGCAGCAGGTGCGAATTACCAGGTTCAAGATGCGGCCCGACGCCGCCGCCACGGCGCGCGGGCTGCTCGAGGAGCTGCGCGGCGAGATCATGGCGCAGCCCGGCATCCGCCGCTGCATCGCCGTGATGAACGCGGACGGCTCGGGCTACGTGCTCGCTCTGACCGACGAGCGCGGCGGGCTGCCGGAGAGCGTCGACCGGGTCCGCATGCTGTGGCACAAGTTCCACGACCATCTCGAAGCCATACCGGAGCCCGAGATCTACGAGGTGGTGGCGGACTGGTCGAACTGACGGCCACCCGACCCCGGCAGGGCCTCCGTCGACGAAGCTCGCCTTCGCTCGACGGGCCTGCGCGTCGGCGCGTCCCGGGCTCTCGCCGGCCGGCCGATTGCCGCGGCGGGTGCAAAAAGAGCACACAACGACGGCGTGAAGCGGAAGGGAGCGAAAGGAAACAAGACAGTCGCGGGCAATCTTGTACCGTGCACTCCCGGGGAGACGGCTGGGTGGCAGGAGATCGCTTGTACTGGGAGAATCCGCAAAGTGGCCATCCAAGAACGAAGCTCGAAAGAGTTGGCTTCCCTCGCGTCGCGAGGCCTTTTCGATCCCGTCTGCCTCCGAACAGATGAAAAGCGTTCGCTTTGTGCGTCGCTGCTGGCACAGGCGCCTCGCCGACCGAAGGAAACCGGACAGGCGGCGATCGACCGCTCCGCTCTCGATCTGGCGCACCAGCTGAGGGGCGAAAGGACTTCGGCGGAGATCGCCGCGATGGCCGCGCGCGGCATCGACAGTCCGGCTTGCCTGTCCTGGGGCGAGATCAGCACGGTGTGTGCGTCAGTGCTCGTCCAGCTGCCCCAGCCAAGGACGGAGGTCGTCCGCAACCTGCCGGAGCGCTCGAACCAGCACGCCGCCGGTCACGACCTGCGGCAGGCGGTCTCGCTGAAGTCGCGCAACAAGCTCGCCGCCTTGGCGAAGACGCCGGTCGAGCTGCCCGAGAACCGCCACGGCTCGCGCCTCCTGCTGGGCACGCGCTGAAGGAGCCCGACAGCGTCCAGGTCTATTGCGAGGGTCGGGCGCCGCTGCGGACCGGGAGCTCGCTCATTCGGCGGCGTGCCGGTGCAAGGTCCGCGGCGAATCGGATGCTTTCGCCCTGCGCTTTCGTGCCCGGACGAGCGAAGAGCCCGTTCCAAGACCTCGGCGGCGGCAAAGGCTGGCGAGGATCTCCTCGCCGGCCCTTCCAGCCGGCCGCTGCCGGCTCCCGGATGGAATGTCCAGCCCGCCTCGCCAATTCGCGAGCCGGGTCAACACCTCAAGGGGTTTGGTGGAGCCAAGCCTAGAAAACTCGAACGAA
>JAXMDH010000010.1:0-3260 GCA_046348915.1 Amaricoccus sp. | reverse complement strand
ATTTCCACCACGATCGAGACACAACCGAACGCTTCTTTCGGGAGCTGAACTCCTTCCTGCGAAAGCTTCCGGGCGGAATCGGCTCGAACCTTCTCCCCGAAAGGGAGCGCCACGAGAAGGCGATGGCGGAAGCCTGCTACACGCTCGAGCAGGTGGAAAAGCTGGCCCAGCAATGGCGGTACGACTCCTACGGCCGCCGCCCCCGGCGGAGGATCAATACCGCATTGCTCACCTGTGAGGTACCGGTCGAGTGCTGGGAAAGGCTCGTGAGAAATCATGCCCTTCCTGAGGGGGGCAACGCCTCGGCGGTGCGCCGGCATTCTTCGCGGGCGAGGTGCAGTGCGAGCCCGGTCTCCTCGACCCGCCAGCGGGTCTTCTCCCAGACGTACCAGCGGCCGCGGTGGTGGTCGTAGCGGAGCCGGTCGGCGTAGCGGCGAGAGAAGGCGGCGGCAATGACGTCCTCATTCGCCGCCTCCGCCGGCGCCGAGACCTCGTCCTCCACCTTGGCCGCGCCGCGCTCGAGCGCCGCCTCGACGGCGGCGACGCCGCCCTGCAAGAGAAGGTCGTTGGCGTCGGTGCCGGCGACCGACGGCGCGGGCGACGGTGACGCGCCGTCCCTCGGCCTTCAGCCGCTGCGCCGCGCGCTGAGCGGCCCGCATGCCGGTGCCGCTCTCGTCGTGGTCGGCAAAGACGACGACCTCGGCGACGTCGTCCGGGATCTGCACCCGCTCCAGACCTTGGTCGACAGGGTCGCCCAGACCGGCCGCCGTGGTGCCGGAGCGCCAGCCCGGTCTCAATGCCGTCGCAGAGGATCAGCGGCAGGCCGGCGACGGCGTCGCCGAGGCGAACGGCACCGCCGGAAGCCTGGCCGAGCATCATCTTCGGCTTGTCGACCGTCGCCGGTTCCTCTGGATCGAGGTAGGTCCGGTGAATCCCGATGATCGCGCCGGCGCGGTCGCGGACTATCCCGATCAGCGCCGGGTAGCCAGCGCGGGTGTCCCAGTGGGTGAGGTTCGGGTGGAAGCACAGATCGGCGTCGTCGAAGACCTCGAGGCCGCGCTGCCGAAGGTAGGCCTCGGCCGCGGTGCCGGCGATCGGCACGGCATGCCGCAGGATGAACTCGATCTCCTGGGCGGCGTTCTTGCGGCCCGGAGCCGGCGGCGTCCGCGGTGTCGTCGGCAGGTGCCCGGCGATCCTCGCGGCATGGTCGAAGAGCGCGGCGCCGGTCAGCCCCGAGGCATACTCGACGGCATTGATCGGCCCGCCGCCGTCGCCGGTCTCGAAGTCGTGCCAGTCGCCGGCGTTCGGTCCGCGCAGCTTGATGACGCAGGAGCCGCTCCGCCGCGGTGCATCCCCGCGGATGTTGGCGAGCCGCCACTGGTCGCCGACCCGGCGGCCCGTTCGGGTAGAGCGACGGCACCCAGGTCGCGGCCGCGCCGCGCAGCCCGGCGACGATGGCGTCGAGGTCGTGCCGCACCGGCTCGCGCGTGACCGACGCCACCTCGTTGAGGTCGATCGTCGGTGCGCGACCTCGACCACGTCCGCCCAGCAGCGCTTCGCCCAGTCGCACATCCGGCAGAGGATGAAGTCGGGCGCACTCGCCATGCGGGGCGGCAGCTCACCGGTCTCGGCGGCGCGGATGATGCTGACGGCCTTGTCGGAGAGTGGAGTGGGCCCCTGGGGGCGGACGGATTTCAGGCTGCGGTTTTGACCGGCGGCCGGGCGTTCTCCTCCTCGAACTGGGCGGGGCTGCGGTATCCGAGCGCCGAGTGCAGGCGCCGGTTGTTGTACTTTTCGATGAAGCGGGGGAGCTGCTCCGCGACGTCGTCGAAGGTCTCGAAATCCATCGGGTATGAGCAGCTGCTCTTCGACCCGAGACCTCGATTGGGTGACGGACGAGGCGCGTGCCGGGTCGAGGTCGAGCAGGAAGCGGCGCGAACGGCGTCAGGCTCCGTCGGCCGAAGGCTCCGGCATGTGTTTGCTGAAGAACCGCGCCCTCCCGCCCGCGATGGCAGCCTCCGGGCCTGGCGCTCGATCACCGCGAGCAGCACGCCCATGACAACCGGAAGGAAGAGCAACACTCCCGTCCCCGCCAGCGCGCCGACGTTGACGATCAGCGCGCCGATCGCCCACGGAACCACCGCGCCGCCGGCATTGCCGTCGCTGAAAGCAATCCCGGTCGCAAGGCCGGCCTGGAGCATGAACGACGATCGCACCAAAGCCAGGATCGACGGTATGATCGGGCCGAGCGACAGACCGAGGAGCGCGGTGGCGACGAACCCCAGCGCCCGGCTCTCGAAAACGGCGCAGGCAGTCAACACGGCGGCGCCAACCGCGCAAAGCGCGACGCACGCGCGAAGGATCGCTGCCGGGCCGTCCCAACGGCTCAGCCACGCCGCTGCAAGCCGGACGAGCGTGATCACGAAATAGAACCAGGAAGCTGCCATGGCGCCGAGCGCGAGCGGCAGGCCGGTCGCGTGCTCGAGCAGGGTCGGCAGCCATCCGCTGATCGTGGCCTCGACCGAGATGTAGGCGAACACGAACGCGCAGATCATCCAGATCGCCAAGCGCCTCCATCCCCTGCTCGCGGTAGCGCGCGAAGACCTTGTGCCCGGTCGTGCGCGAGATGCCGAACTGCCGGCACAGCGCCGCCATCGACTCGGCTATCTCCTGGAGGGCATCGACTGGCGCAACCCGCGTTGGACGCAGCGCCCTGCGAAGGCTGGCTGACCGGCCATAGATCACTGTTTTTCTGGGGTTTGCGTCTGCGGCATGGTAGAGTCGGCCATGTCCGACACCGCCTCCGAGATCGCCCGGCTCTCCGCCGCACGGGCCGCCTCGGAGGCCCGCGCTGCGGCCGCCGAAGCCGATCTGGCGCGAGCCCAGGCGGTGGTGTCGACCTCCGAGGCGATGATCGCGAAGCTCCGGCGCGAGCAGTACGGCCGGAGGTCCGAACGCCGCGCCCGGCTGATCGAGCAGATGGAGCTGCCGCTCGAGAAGCTCGAGACGGCCGCCACCGAGGAGGCGCCGGCCACGTGCAGCGGCTGCGGCTCGGCCCGGATCGTGCGGATGGGCGAGGACGTCACCGAGACGCTGGAGGTCACCCCGCGCCCGTGGAAGGTGATCCAGACGGTGCGGGAGAAGGTCACCTGCCGGGACTGCGAGCGGATCAGCCAGCCGCCGGCGCCGTTCCCCGCGATCCCGCGGGGCTGGGCCGGCCCCGGCCTCATCGCGATGCTGGCCTTCGAGAAGTACGGCCA
>JAXMDH010000009.1:0-4070 GCA_046348915.1 Amaricoccus sp. | reverse complement strand
CGGCGAGGCGACCGACCCTGCGTCGAGGTGGTCGCGGCCGATGACGATCGGGGCCTTCAGCTCGCCCGACGCCACCATCTCGTTGAACATGAGCCCGGCGCGGTGCCGGTCGCCGAGGCCGATCCAGCAGATCCGCGCCGGCAGGCCCTGGAAGGCGATGCGCTCGGCCGCCATGTCGAGCCAGCGGTGGAGGTGGGCGTTCTCCGGGAAGAGCCGCTTCATCGCCGCGTCGGTCTTGTAGATGTCCTCGGGGTCGCCGGAGAGGGCGCACCAGCGGAAGGGGCCGATCCCCCGGCAGAAGAGCGGGCGGATGTAGGCGGGCACGAAGCCCGGGAAGGCGAAGGCGTTCTCGAGCCCCTCCTCCTGCGCCACCTGGCGGATGTTGTTGCCGTAGTCGAGGGTCGGGACGCCGGCGTTCCAGAAGTCGACCATCGCGGCGACGTGGGTCTTCATGCTGGCGCGGGCGGCGGCCTGCACCGCGGCCGGGTCGGTCTCCTGGCGGGCGCGCCATTCGCCGACGGTCCAGCCGGCCGGGCAGTAGCCGTGCAGCGGGTCGTGGGCGGAGGTCTGGTCGGTGACGATGTCGGGGCGCCCGTTCGGCATGGGCTCGCCCGCCTTCATCCGCCGGGCGATCTCGGGGAAGATCTCGGCGGCGTTGCCGAGGAGGCCGACGGACTTGGCTTCGCCCTTCGCCGTCCAGTCGGCGATCAGCGCCAGCGCCTCGTCGAGCGAGCGCGCCTTGGCGTCGAGGTAGCGGGTGCGGATGCGGAAGTCGATGCGGGTCTCGTCGACCTCGACGGCGAGGCAGCAGGCGCCGGCGAAGACGGCGGCGAGGGGCTGGGCGCCGCCCATGCCGCCGAGGCCGCCGGTCAGGATCCAGCGCCCCTTGAGGCTGCCGTCGTAGTGCTGGCGCCCGGCCTCGGCGAAGGTCTCGTAGGTGCCCTGAACGATCCCTTGCGTGCCGATGTAGATCCACGAGCCGGCCGTCATCTGGCCGTACATCATCAGGCCCTTGCGATCGAGCGCGTTGAAATGCTCCCAGGTCGCCCAGTGGGGGACGAGGTTCGAGTTGGCGATGAGGACGCGGGGCGCGTCGGCGTGGGTGCGCACGATCGCGACCGGCTTGCCGGACTGGACGAGCAGGGTCTCGTCGGCTTCGAGGTCGCGCAGGGCGGCGCAGATGCGGTCGAAGTCGGCCCAGGTGCGCGCCGCCCGGCCGATGCCGCCGTAGACGACGAGCTCGTGGGGGTTCTCGGCCACGTCGGGGTGGAGGTTGTTCATCAGCATGCGGAGCGGCGCCTCGGTCAGCCAGCTCTTCGCGCTGATCTCGGTCCCGGTGGGCGGGAAGATGTCGCGGGTGTTGTGGCGCGGGTCGGACATGGGGGCTACCTCCGGGGGGCGAGCGTGGGGGCGAGGGCGGCGAGCGCGCCGAGGGCGGCGGCGAGGACCGGGCGCAGGGCCTCGGCGCGGGCGGCGTCGAGGCGGAAGGGCGGCTCTTCCTCCGTCAGGTGCGAGCTTTGGGCCAGCTCCATCTGGATCGCATGGATGCCGTCCTCGGGCCGGCCGTAGTGGCGGGTCGTCCAGCCGCCGCGGAAGCGGCCGTTGAGGACGAAGGTGCGGCCGGAGCCTTCGGCGGCGCGCACGACGGCGGCCTCGGCCTCGGGGGCGCAGGTGCGGCCGTTGTCGGTGCCGATGTTGAGGTCCGGGAGGATGCCGTCGAAGAGCCAGGGGATGCGGCTGCGGATCGAGTGGCAGTCGTAGAGGACGGCGACGCCGTGGCGGGCGCGGACGCGGGCGATCTCCGCCTCCAGGGCGGCGTGGTAGGGGCGGTGGACGCGCTCGACCCAGCGGGCGCGGGCCGCGTCGTCGGGCTCGCGGCCGTCCTGCCAGATGGGACGTTGTCGAAGGTGGAGCGGGGGATGAGGCCGGTGGTGGTCTGGCCCGGATGAGGCTCGCGCCGCTCGGGTCGCGGTTGCAGTCGATGACGTAGCGGTGGTGGATCGCGACGACGGTGGTGAGGCCGGGGATCAGGTCGGCGTAGAGCCGGTCGATGTGCCAGTCGGTGTCGCGCAGCACCTTTCCTTCGTCGTTCAGCCGGGCGGCGACCTCGTCGGGGACGTGGGTGCCGACGTGGGGAGGCCGAGGATGACCGGGCTGTCGCCGCGGGTGACGCGGACCGGCTCCATCACGCGACCTCCGGCAGGATGTCGGGGCCGGCGGCGTCGAGGGCGCCCTCGGCGACGAGCGCCGCGGCGGCGGCCATGTCGGGGGCCATGTAGCGGTCCTCGGCGAGGGCGCGATGCAGGAGCGGATCGCGGCGACCGCCTGTTGCAGGCGGGGGCGGTGGCGAGGGGGCCGCGGAGGCTCGATGCCCTGGGCGCCGACCATCGCCTCGACGCCGACGATGCCGAAGAGGTTCTCGGTCATCTGGAAGGAGCCGGCGGGCGCCGTGGCAGGCCATGGAGACGTGGTCCTCCTGGTTGGCGGAGGTGGGCGTCGAGTCGACGGAGGCCGGGTGCGAGAGTTGCTTGTTCTCGCTCATCAGCGCCGCCGTCGTCACCTCGGCGATCATCATGCCGGAGTTGAGCCCCGGGGCGGGGGTGAGGAAGCCGGGGAGGCCGAAGCTCAGGGCGGGGTCGACGAGGAGCGCGATGCGGCGCTGGGAGATGGCGCCGATCTCGGCCACGGCGAGCGCGATCTGGTCGGCGGCGAAGGCGACGGGCTCGGCGTGGAAGTTGCCGCCCGAGACGACGGCGCCGTCGGAGAGGACGAGGGGGTTGTCGGTGGCGGCGTTGGCCTCGGTCTCGAGGGTGCGCGCCACCTGGCGGAGCAGGTCGAGGCAGGCGCCGGCGACCTGGGGCTGGCAGCGGATGCAGTAGGGGTCCTGGACGCGGGTGTCGCCCTCGCGGTGGCTCTCGCGGATCGCCGAGCCGTCGAGGAGGGTGCGCAGGGCGCGGGCGACCTCGATCTGGCCGCGGTGGCCGCGGAGGGTCTGGATCTCCTCGGCGAAGGGGGCGGTGGAGCCCATGGCGGCGTCGGTGGAGAGGGCGCCGGCGACGATGCCGGCGCGGAGCGCGCGCTCGGCCCGGAAGAGGCCGGCGAGGGCGAGGGCGGTCGAGACCTGGGTGCCGTTGATGAGGGCGAGGCCCTCCTTGGCGGCGAGGACGACGGGCTCGAGGCCGGCGGCGCGCAGGGCCTCGCGGCCGGGGAGGCGCTTGCCGTCGTGGACGGCTTCGCCCTCGCCGATCATCACGGCGGCGGCGTGGGCGAGGGGCGCGAGGTCGCCGGAGGCGCCGACGGAGCCCTTCTCGGGGATGACGGGCAGGACGCCGCGGACGAGCATCTCCTCGATGAGATCGACGAGCTCGCGGCGGACGCCGGAGGCGCCGCGGCCGAGGGACATGAGCTTGAGCGAGAGGATGAGGCGGACGACGGCCGGGTCGAGGGGGGCGCCGACGCCGCAGCAGTGGGAGAGGATGAGGTTGCGCTGGAGGGTCGCCACGTCGGCGCGGTCGATCTTGATCGAGGCGAGCTTGCCGAAGCCGGTGTTGACGCCGTAGACGGGCTCGTTGCCGGCGCCGACCGCGGCGATCCGGGCGGCGGCGCGGTCGATGGCTGGGCCGGTGGCGGGATCGAGGCGGAAGACGCGGCCGGTGCGGTAGATTTCGGCGAGGCGCGACAGGGGAACCGAGCCGGGGGTCAGGAAGTCGGCCATGGTCAGACGATCTCTCCCTTGAGGACGCGGGCATGGAGCGGGTTGAACCCGATCCGGTTGACGAGGAGCGCCGGGGTCTCGACGTCCCAGAGCGCGAAGTCCGCCGAGAGGCCGGGCGCGATCCGGCCGGTCTCCCCGGCGAGGCCGAGGGCGCGGGCGGCGTTGGCGGTGACGGCGGCCATGCATTCGGCGACGGTCATGCGGAAGAACGTCGCCCCCATGTTCATGGTGAGGAGGAGCGAGGTGAGTGGCGAGGTGCCTGGGTTGCAGTCGGTGGCGAGCGCCAGCGGCACGCCCGCGGCGCGGAAGGCCGCGATCGGGGGAAGCTTCGTCTCGCGGAGCGCGTAGAAGGCGC
>JAXMDH010000008.1:0-4345 GCA_046348915.1 Amaricoccus sp. | reverse complement strand
GATACTGGCGCGCCCGGCTTCGGCATGCTGTGCACGAAGCTCTGCTGCAACGGTTTTCTGAGTTGGCTGCTGACAACCAGACGTCCAAAAAGTCGCTGGCTTCCCGCTTGGATGTAGATCCCGCCCAAGTGACTAGATGGATGAACTTCCCGAGCAATATTACACTTGATACAGTAAGTGACCTTTTCTTGGCCATGAACTGCACAGTGGATCTCCTGTCGTGCAGAATGGACAAGGCACCAAACCATCACTACGCCACCGATACATCCGCCATGATCGTAACATCCGGGAGGCCCGATGATCAGTTGATTTCGGGGCTTACAGGGCCTGTTAATACAACGCACGCACGTAAAAAAATCTTGGCGTTTCGAAATGCCCACCGTTGAACAGTATACTTTCACGTACCGCGAAATACTAGAAGCGCTGGTAAAGATCGCAAAGATTCACGATGGAAAATGGCAGCTAACCATGACATTCGGCTTGTCCCCCCTGAATGCTGGCCCATCGGAAGATGAAGTGGTTCCGGCGGCGGTGCTTGGGGTTCAGAGCCTGGGTTTAGTCAAAGCGACCGATACCTCGCCTCCAGCTCTTGTGATTGACGCATCGCAGGCTAATCCTGCCACCTAGACGCGGCAGCCCTCTTCGCGATCTCCGCGCTCCGCTCGGGCGTCATCGCCTCGGCGCGCCTTCCCGCACTGCCGGCCCCAGCTCCCGCGCTGCCTGGTCCTTTCCGTCGTCATCGATCTCACCCGTGGCGATCCTGCCGACCATCACGGCCAGACCTATCGCGTCGGCGGGGCGCTTCTCGCCTTTGGGGCCTTTAGGCATTCGCCAACTGTCATGTCGTTCACTGATTGATGCCCCTCAGGGCCAGTGGCTTGTTTCCAAATCCACGCCATCCCAAAGAGGAAAAGAGCAGCGTGAAGGATCGGCATATAGCCTTATCGCTTCTTTGGCTCTGATGGTTTTTTACATGTACGCCTCCTATTTACCACCGATACGGTACCTGGCTGAAAAGATCAGGCGGCTATATGGCCATCCAATTCGAAGGGTCTCCACTACCCTTGCGCTTCCGCGTAATGCATAGGATCGCCAGCGTCTGCGCGGCAGGCTCGTCAACCCCGTCCGATTTCAAACTGAGACACTACCGCGCATCGCTATTCCTCCGGTTGGGTCCAGGCGCCGTCGGCGGCCGACGAGGCAACGGCGGCGGCGACGAAGCGGACGCCGCGGGCGCCGTCCTCGACGTCGGGGACGAGGGCGGTGCGGGCGGGGTCGATCGCTTCGCCCCGGCGGTGGGCGCGGATGATGGCGGC
Source organism: Amaricoccus sp. (assembly GCA_046348915.1). Lineage (GTDB taxonomy): Bacteria > Pseudomonadota > Alphaproteobacteria > Rhodobacterales > Rhodobacteraceae > Amaricoccus. The sequence goes on along the minus strand of JAXMDH010000008.1, from coordinate 3,029 downwards.
GGCGTCGCGGTAGAGGTTGGCGAAGGCCTCGATGTAGCCCTCGGGGTGGGCGGCGGGCATGCGGGAGGCCGTCTGGCCCTCGCCGCGGGCGCCGTGGCCGCCGCGGACCAGGGCGCGGGCCTCCTCGCCGTAGGGGGCGAAGCGCAGCTCCTCGGGGCGGCCGCTGCTCCAGACGAGGCCGGCGCGGGCGCCGTAGATGCCGACGGTCAGGTCGTTGTAGTGGCCGGGCGAGGTCTGGCTGGCGACGAGCGTGCCGCGGGCGCCGCCGGTCCAGCGGACCAAGAGGTTGGCGTTGTCGTCGAGGCGGCGGCCGGGGACGGCGGTGAAGAGGTCGGCGGCGACGGCCTCGGCGGTCTCGCCGGAGACGAAGCAGGCGAGGTTGTAGGCGTGGACGCCGATGTCGGCGAGGACGGCCGACTGGCCGGCGCGGGCGGGGTCGGTGCGCCATGCGGCCTGCTTCTGGCCGTCGGCGTCGATGGGTTTCGTCAGCCAGTCCTGGATGTAGGAGGCCTGGATCGAGCGGATGGCGCCCAGCTCGCCGGCGGCGACCATCTCGCGCGCCTGCCGCACCATGGCGTAGCCGGTGTTGTTGAGCGTGACGAGGAGCTTGCGGCCGCGCCCCCGGGTCAGGGCGACCAGCGCGTCGGCCTCGGCGACGTTCATCGCGAGCGGCTTGTCGCAGACGACGTCGATGCCGGCCTCGAGGAAGGCGGTGGCGATCGGCGCGTGCAGGTGATTGGGCGTCACGATCGCGACGGCCTCGATGCCGTCGGGGCGGGCGGCCTCGGCGCGGGCCATCTCGCGCCAGTCGGAATAGCTGCGGTCCGGCGCGATGCCGATCTCGGCGGCGGAGGCGGCGGCGTTGTCGGGGTCGGCCGACAGGGCGCCGGCGACCAGCGCGATGCGGTCGTCGAGCCGCATGGCGAAGCGGTGCACCGCGCCGATGAAGGCGCCGCGGCCGCCGCCGACCATCCCCATCCGGAGCCTTGCCCCGGCCGTCCCGTCTCCGGTCGCGTAGACCATCGCGTTCCTCCATCCCGCCATGGCGGCGGGTTCGCGGGGGACAATAGCCAGCGCCGAAGTGCGCCGGAAGTTGGCTCGGGCCGCAGGAGCGGATATCCACGCCGTATGAAACGAACTGCCCCGGACGCGGAGATGCCGCGACCGACGCCCGACCCCGAGCCGCTCGCCGCCGCGCCCGGTGCAGATACCGGGGGCCTCGGACCGCGCGCGCAACGGTGGGCCGAGGAGAACGCCGACGCGATAGCGGACTACAACCGGTTCATCGAAGCATGCGGCGTTCCGCTCGCGCAGTTCCGTAGGTTCTGAGCGGACCTGCTGCCGGGGATCGGCCGATTCCGGTTGTGTGCCCGCCGCGGCGCGCTACCGTGCGGCAAAACGGCCGGGAGGAACGGGTTGGCGCGGTATCGGGTGCTCGGGATCAGCTTCGACCACATGCACATGGGCGACCTGCTGCGGCAGGTGGCGGAGCATCCGGATGCCGAGATCGCCGGGATCTGGGATCCGGACCGGGCGCGGATGCAGGGGGCGGTCGAGGCGTTCGGGATTCCGGAGGAGCGCGTCTTCACCGACCTCTGGGCCTGCCTGGCGGCGGGGGGCGACCTCGCCATCGTCTGCGCGGCGACGGCGCGGCATGCGGAGGTCGTCGAGGCGATCGCGCCGCACGGGATGCACGTGATGGTCGAGAAGCCTTTCGCGGCCAGTGCGGGCGACGCGCGGCGGATGATCGCGGCGATGGCCGGCTCCGGGAGGACGCTGGCGGTGAACTGGCCGCTCGCCTGGTATCCGTCGCACAACATGGCCAAGCGGCTGGTGGCGGACGGGGCGATCGGGGAGCTCGTCGAGGTTCACTTCTACGACGGGAACCGGGGGCCGCTCTACCACCTGGCCGACAAGGTCGAGGTGTCGCCGGAGGAGGTCGAGCGGCAGAAGCCGGGGTCGTGGTGGTACAAGCGGGCGGCCGGGGGCGGGAGCCTGCTCGACTACCTCGGGTACGGGACGACGCTCGGGACCTGGTTCCATGACGGCGAGGCGCCGGTCGAGATCACCTGCGTCGTCGACGAGACGCCGGGGATCGAGGTCGACCAGCATTCGATCACCGTGGCGCGCTATGCGCGCGGGCTGTCGAAGTTCGAGACGCGCTGGGGGACGCTGACCGACCCCTGGACACAGCAGCCGCAGCCGAGATGCGGCTTCGTGCTGGTGGGGCGGGACGGGTCGATCTCGAGCTACGACTACGATCCCTTCGTGACGCTGCAGACGCGGGCGCATCCGGCACCGGTGGAGGTGGCGGCCGAGCCGCTGCCGGTCGGGCGGCGCGGGGCGGTGGAGTACGTGCTCGGGCGGATCGCGGCGGGGGCGCCGGTCGAGGGGCCGCTCGACCCTGAACTGGCGCTGATCGGGCAGCGGATGATCGACAGCGCGGTCATGTCGGCGGCGGAGAAGCGCGCGGTGGCGCTGGTGCCGTGACGGAGACCGGGGTCGATACCTATGCGCTGAAGGCCGGGGCGGCGGGCGAGGCGGCGGCGCCGGAGCTGCCGTACCGGCCGCCGATGCCGCGGGCGTGGCGGCCGCGGATCGCGCTCGTCGGCGCGGGCGGGATCGCCGGTGCTCACCTCGCGGCCTATCGCGCGGCGGGGTTCGACGTCGCCGTGGTCTGCAACCGGACGCTGGCGCGGGCGGTGGCGCGGCGGGACGAGTTCTTCCCCGGAGCCGAGGCGACCGACGACGTCGCCGGCACGCTGGCGCGCGACGACATCGAGGTCGTCGACCTGACGCCGCCGCCGGCGGAACGCTACGCGCTGGTCCGGGCGGCGCTCGAGGCGGGCAAGCATGTCCTGTCGCAGAAGCCGTTCGTGGTCGACCTCGACGCCGGGGCACGGCTCTGCGAGCTCGCCGACGCGCGCGGGGTGCGGCTGGCGGTGAACCAGAACGGGCGCTGGGCGCCGCACCTCGCGTGGATGCGCGAGGCGGTGCGCGCCGGGCTGGTCGGGACGGTGCAGTCGGTC
>JAXMDH010000007.1:0-6094 GCA_046348915.1 Amaricoccus sp. | reverse complement strand
CCCGGATGCAGGCGGCGACATGGCCGGCGCCGACCGCCACCCCCGGCGGCAGCGCCACAGCGCAGGCCGGGATCGCGCGCGGGCAGCGTGGCGCGAAGCGGCAGCCGGGCGGCGGCGCGATCAGGTTCGGCACCGCGCCGCCGAGGCCCCGGAGCTCGCCCCGCTTCGTCTCCCGGGTCGGGATCGCCGCCATCAGCGCCCGCGTGTAGGGATGCGCCGGCCGCTCGATCACCCCGGCGACCGGGCCGCTCTCGACGATGTTGCCGGCGTACATCACCGCGACGTGGGTGCAGGTCTGCGCCACCACCCCGAGGTTGTGGGTGATGAGGATCACGCCGATGTCGTGGTCGGCGACGGTGCCCTTGAGGAGCTTCAGGATCTGCGCCTGCACCGAGACGTCGAGGGCCGTGGTCGGCTCGTCGGCGATCAGCAGGTCGGGGCGTCCGATCAGCGCCATGGCGATCAGCACCCGCTGGCGCATGCCGCCGGAGAACTGGTGCGGATAGTCGTCGAGCCGCGCCTCCGGGTTCGGGATGCCGACCCGGTCGAGCATCGCGGCGGCGAGGCGGCGCGCGGCGCGCTTCCGTCCGCGGCGGCCGGCGCGGGGCGGGCAGTCGAGGATCGAGGGGTCGTGGCTCGCCGCGGCCAGCGCCACGTCGACGAGCTGCTCGCCGATCCGGTAGACCGGGTTCAGGTTGGTGGTCGGGTCCTGGAAGATCATGCCGATCTTCTTGCCGCGCAGCGCCTCGACCTCGGCCGTCGGCAGCTTCAGCATGTCGCGCCCCTCGAAGCCGATCTCGCCCTTCAGGTAGCGCGCCGGCGGGGTCGCGAGCAGGCGCGAGACCGACAGGCCGGTCAGCGACTTGCCGCAGCCCGACTCGCCGACGAGGCCCCAGATCTCGCCGCGGCGGACGGTGAGGTCGATGCCGTTCAGGACGTGGGCCTCGCCGTCGAAGCTCGACATGGTGAGGTGCAGGTCGCGGATCGCGAGGAGCGGCGCGTCCATCTCAGCGCCTCGCCTTCGGGTCGAGGAGGTCGCGCAGGCCGTCGCCGAGCAGGTTGAAGCCGAAGACGGCGAGGAACATCGCGAGCCCCGGCGCCATCGCCGTCCACCAGTAGTCGGGCATGTAGGAGCGCGAGAGCGAGAGCAGCGTCCCCCACTCGGGAGTCGGTGGGCGGACACCGATGCCGATGAAGCCGAGGCCCGCGACGGTCAGGATGGCGAAGCCCATGTCGAGCGACATCTTGACGATGATCGGCGAGACGACGTTGGGCAGGATGTGGCGGAAGAGGATGCGCCGCGGCGAGGCGCCGATGGCGCGGGCGGCGGTGACGTAGGTCTCCTCGCGCGCCGCCAGGACCTCGCCGCGGACGAGCCGCGCGTAGCCGGGCCACCAGGAGAGCGAGATCGCGATCACCATGTTGACGAAGCCGGGGCCGAGGGCGGCGGCGATCGCCATGGCGAGGATGAGGCCGGGGATGGTCAGCGTGAGGTCGGTCAGCCGCATCAGGATCTCGTCGGTCCAGCCGCCGACGAAGCCCGCGACCGCGCCGACCAGCGTGCCGATCACCGAGCCGATCAGCACCACGCCGAAGCCCGCGAGCACCGAGACCGTGGTGCCGGCCATCACCAGCGACAGCACGTCCTGGCCGAGCTCGTTGGTCCCGAAGGGATGCGCGAGCGACGGCGGCTGGAAGCGCGCGGCGGTGTCGACGGCACCGGCCACCTGGTCGGGATAGGGGGCGAGGAGGATGCCGAAGGCGGTGAAGAAGAGCACGATCCCGACCATGACGGCGCCGATCACCGAGAGGCGGCTCTGGCGGAAGCGGAAGAGCGCGCGGCGCAGCCGGTCGCTGCCGATCGGCTCGGCCGGCTCCGGCGGATGGGCGAGGTCCGTCATGAGTAGCGCACCTTCGGATTGATGACCCCGTAGAGCAGGTCGATGACGAGGTTGGCGAAGACGAAGAGGAGCCCGATGACCAGCGCGACGCCGATCACCGGCATCATGTCCTGCGAGACGATCGCCTTGGTGGCGTAGAGCCCGAGCCCCGGCCAGTCGAAGACGGTCTCGACCAGCACGGTGCCGCCGAGGAGCCAGCCGAAGTAGAGGCCGATCACCGTCAGCGTCGCCGAGACGGCGTTCCGCGCCACGCACTTGAAGAGGATCTTGCGCTTCGGCAGGCCGAGCGCGCGCGCCGTCGTCACATAGTCCTGCTGCATCACCTCGATCGTCGAGGCGCGCATCATCCGCATAATGGTGGCGAGCGGCGACAGCGACATGGCGACCGCCGGCAGGATCAGGTGCTGGAGCGCCACGACGAAGGCCTGGGTGTCGCCGGCGAGGAGCGTGTCGATCAGGAGGAAGCCGGTGACGGTGGGCGGCGGGATGACGATGATCGGAAGCCGCCCGCCCAATGGCAGCCACATCAGCCACATGGCGAAGCAGAGCTGCAGCAGCAGGCCGAGGAAGAAGCGCGGCATCGAGATCGCGCCGATCGCGAAGACCTGGGAAAGGTAGTCGGGCCAGCGGTTGCGCCAGACCGCGGTCAGGAGCCCGAGCGGGATGCCGACGACGACGGCGATGAACATCGCCGCGAAGACGAGCTCGAGCGTCGCCGGCAGGTAGGCGGCGATGTCGGCCGCGACCGGGCGGCGGGTCAGGAGCGAGGTGCCGAGGTCGCCGTGCAGGAGGCCCCCGACGTAGCGCAGGTACTGCACCCAGACCGGCTGGTCGAGCCCGAACTGCTGCGCAAGCGCCGCGATCTCGGCCTTGGTCGCGTTCGGCCCCGCGGCGAGGGCGACCGGGTCGCCGGGCAGGAGGCGCGCAATCGCGAACATGATGATCGTCAGCCCGACGATGACGGGGATCAGGAGCAGGATCCGCCGGATGGTGAAGTAGAGCATGGGTCCGCGCCCCGGGTTCGAGGGAAGTCCGGGCAGGAGCCTCCCCCTGCCCGGCAGGCGGTTCAGCCGAGCGACAGCGGCCAGGCCTCGATCGCGTTCGAGGCGACCGGCGTGAAGCTGTAGCCCTGGATGTTGTCGCGCATCCCGAGCTTGCGCCGCTCGAGCACGCCGAAGATGTCGGGGGCGTCCTCGACCACCTTCTTCTGGAAGTCGCCGTAGATCGCGATCCGCTTCCCGGTGTCGATCTCCGAGCGGCCGGCCTCGATCAGCGCGTCGACCTCGGGGTTCTTGTAGACCGGGTTCTGCCAGCCGCCGTTGCGCGACGAGTGGTAGGCGGCGAAGGCGATGTTGTCCGGGTCGCCGTAGTTCGCGGTCTGGTAGACCGGGAAGAGATCCGGGAAGCTCTCCGGCGACTGGCAGAGCGCCACCATGTCCGGCCAGTTCAGGGGCTGGATGTCGAGGGCGATGTTCAGCTGCTTCAGGCTGTCGAGCATGATCAGCGCCCAGCGCCGCTGCTGCTCGAGCCCGGAGACGTGCACCATCTTCAGCGTGAAGCCGCCGTCGGGCGTCGCGCTCTTGGCCATGAACTCCTTCGCCTTGTCGAGGTCGGTTCGCGCCACCTCGAGGTCGGGGTTGAAGCCGAGGATGCCGATCGGCAGCGGCCCGATCATCAGGTCGGCATAGCCGGCCGCGTCGATGATCGCCTGGTAGTTCGTGGCGTAGGAGAGCGCCTTGCGGAGGTTGAGGTCGGCGAGCGGCCCCTTCACCGTGTTCATCTTGATCGAGAAGGTGCGGTACTCGGGCTCGATGATCCGCACGACCCCGGGCGCATCCTTCAGCGCGTCCATGTCCTCGCTGGTGAGGTCGACCGCGACATGCGCCTCGCCCCGCTGCAGCATCAGCCGCTGGGTCGCGGTCTCGCGCACGATCTGCCAGATCACCCCGTCGAGGTTGCCGCCGCCGGGCTGCCAGGCCTTCTCGGCCCGCGCGAGGTGATAGAGCGTGCCGACCTGGAAGCGTGCGACGTTGAAGGGTCCCGAGCCGGCGGTCTCGGTCATCAGCCAGGTCTTGCCGGAGTCGGAGCCGGCGTTCGCCTCGACCGCCGCCTTCTCGACCACGAAGATCCAGGGCAGCACCTGCAGGAACGGCGCGAAGGGCACGGCGAGGTCGAACTGGACCGTCTGCGGGTCGACCGCCTTCACCCCCTCCGGGGTGACGATGTCGCGGATCATCCAGGAGTTGCCCTCGGCGAGCGCCAGCGCCCGCTGGAACGAGTAGACGACGTCGTCGGCCGTCACCGGGTTGCCGCTGTGGAAGAGCGCGGCCGGGTTGAGCTTGAAGGTATAGCCCTTGCCGTCCTCGCTGACCGTCCAGCTCTCGGCGAGCCCGGGCACCGGCTCCGGCGGGTTGCCCGAGACCCGGACCAGCGGGTCGTAGACGTTGCGCAGGAAGAAGGAGGCCGAGTAGCCGGTCGCGGTGTGCGGGTCGAAGTTCGGGATGTCCTGCCCCGAGGCGATGATCAGGATGTTGTTGCCCTGGGCGAACAGGCGCCCCGGCAGCGTCGCCGCCGCGAGGCCGGCGCCGGCCAGCGCGAGGAGGCTCCGGCGGGTCAGGCGGAGCGAGGGGGCAGTCAGCATGCTTCGGTCCTCCGAGTTGGATCTGTGCGTCGTCACGAGACCCGGCGCGCCGTCCCCCCGGGCGCCGGGCATTCCCTTCACGCCCAGATCGTGCCCGGGCTGGGGTCGGTCTCCGCGCTCGCCGGGACCGTCGAGCCGCGATAGTAGCGGGCGACGTGCTCGGGCGTCACGAGCCCGAGCGCCAGATCCCGCGCCACCGCCGCCTGGTCCCGCTCCGCCGGGTCGCCGAAGCCGGCGCCGCCGGCGAGCACCAGCTCTACGATCTGGTCCGCCGAGTGCAGCGACACCAGCGCACCGGTGCCGCAGTCGCGCAGGAGCCGCCCGTCCGCGGCATGCACCAGCCCGCGCGCCCCGCCGCCGGCGTGGCCGCCGAAGAGCCCGGGGATCGGGTTGTCGACGCCTTCGGGGTAGACCGAGACCAGCATCGCGAGCCCGTCGTCGTCGCGCTTGCGGAAGCGCACCACCTGCCCGAGCCCGCCGCGGTGCCGCCCTGCCCCACCGGAGTCGGCGAGGAAGGCCTTCTCGAGCACGAGGATCGGCACCCGGCTCTCCATCAGCTCGATCGAGGTGTTGGCCGCCGAGGTCGGCCAGAGGAGCGCCGAATGCCCGTCCTTGCGGTCCGACCCGCCCTGACCGCCGCCGCAGAAGAGCATGTCGGAATAGAACTGCCCGTCCTTGTCCTGCCCGTAGATGTTCGCCGCCACGGCGAGCCCGGTGAAGGACTGCACCTTCCCCGGCGCCGCCTTCGACAGCGCCCCGAAGATGTTCGGCGCCAGATACCAGCCGGTCCGCGTCCGGAGGTTCACCGACGCCGGATAGGTCGGGTTCAGGATCGACCCCTCGGGGGCCGTCACCGTGAACGCCCGGTAGCAGCCGGCATTGCCGCGCACCGTCGGCGTCAGCATGCACTTCAGCGGATAGGTCGCATGCGCCGCGGTGTAGTTGAGCGTCGCGTTAAGGCCCCCCTGCGGCAGCTGCGGCGGCACCCCGTCGAAGTCGACGGTGATCGTGTCGCCCGCGACCTTCACCAGCACGGGATAGGCGATCTTCTCGCCGAGCGGGTTGTTGGTGATGACCGAGCGATACTCGCCGTCCGGGATCGCCCGGATCGCGTCGCGCATCGCCTTCTCGGAGAGCCCCTGCACCACCTCGGCCAGCGCGCCGAGATCCTGCATGCCGTAGTCGCGCATGAAGGCCTCGAGCCGCTCCGCGCCGAGCTTGTTCGCCGCGACGAAGGAGAAGACGTCGCCCAGCACCTGCTCGCCGTTCCGCACGTTCCGGCCGATGAGCTCGATCAGCGTCCGGTTCGGCACGCCCGCGTCGAAGAGCTTCATCGGCGGGATCTGGATCCCCTCCTCGTAGATCTCGCGCGCATGCAGCGAGTCCTTCGTCCCGCCGATGTCGGAGACATGCCCGACCGTCCCCATCAGCCCGACGATCTTCCCGTCGCGGAACGCCGGCGTCACGATCGCGATGTCGAAGAGATGCCCGGCGCAGAGCCACGGATCGTTGGTGATGAGCACGTCCCCCGGCTTCAGCGTGTCGGCCGGAT
>JAXMDH010000006.1:0-6640 GCA_046348915.1 Amaricoccus sp. | reverse complement strand
CGGGGCCGGCGCGGCTGACGCCGCAGCTGGCGAGCCCGGCCGCGGCGCCGCCGGCCGGCGACGCCTGGCTGCACGAGATCAAGCTCGACGGCTACCGCACGCTCGCCTTCGTCGAGGGCGACGGCGTGCGGCTGATCACGCGCGGCGGGCTCGACTGGACGCATCGCTACGGGGACCTCGGCGACGCCTTCCGCGCGCTGCCCTGCCGCGAGGCGGTGGTCGACGGCGAGATCGTGGTGCAGGACGCCAACGGGGTCAGTCGCTTCGCGCTCCTGCAGGACGCGCTGTCGCGGGGGGCGCGCAGCGAGCTCGTCTACTTCGCCTTCGACCTCGTCCGCCTCGACGGTTGGAACCTCGCCGGCGCGCCGCTCCTCCGGCGCAAGGCGCTGCTGGCGCAGCTCCTCGGCCAGGCGGACCGGCGGTCGGCGATCCAGCTCGGCGACCACGTGCGGGGCGGCGGCGCGGCCTTCTACGAGCAGGTGTCGCGCATGGGGCTCGAGGGGGTCGTCTCGAAGCGCGCCGACGCGCCCTACCAGCCGGGGCGGTCGAAGACCTGGGTCAAGTGCAAGGCGAAGCTGTTCGGGGATTTCGTCATCGCCGGCTACACCGCCTCGGACGTGGCGGGCGGCCTCGGGGCGCTGGCGCTCGGGGAGTGGGTCGACGGCGAGCTCGCCTACCGCGGCAAGGTCGGCACCGGCTTCGACGCCGCGACCCTCGCGGATCTGCTGGCGCGGCTCGGGCCGATCGAGGACGCGGAGCTGGCCCTCCCTGGTGCGCCCAAGGACGTTCGCTGGGTGCGCCCGCTCTACTCCGCGCGGATCGAGTATTCGAACCTCACCGCCGACGGCGCGGTGCGGCACGGCGTCTTCCGCGGCCTCCGCGAGGTCGCGCTCGCACCGCTGGCCGCCCCGCCGCGCAAGCGCCTCGTCGTCGACGCCGACCTCGCGTCGGTGTCGGTGACGAACCCGACCCGCCGCCTCTTCGGCCGCTCCGGCCCGGTGAAGCTCGACGTCGCGGTCTACTACGCCGCCGTCGGCGACTTCATGCTGCCGCATCTCTTCGGCCGGCCGGTGAGCCTCGTCCGCTGCCCGACCGGGCGGCCCGGCGACTGCTTCTTCCAGCGCCACCGCTTCCAAGGCATGCCCGAGGGGCTAGCGAGCTTCGAGACGCAGACCAGCGACGAGGAGGACCGCACCTACCTGACCGTCGCGACCGCGCGCGGCTACCTCGCGCTGGCCCAGTTCGGCGTGGTCGAGTTCCACGCCTGGGGCTGCAAGGTCGCCGAGCTCGAGCGGGCGGACCGGGTGGTCTTCGACCTCGACCCCGGCGAGGGCGTGGCCTGGCGCGAGGTGGTCGAGGCGGCGGTGCACGTCCGGGAGGAGCTGGCGGCCCGCGGGCTGGTCGGCTTCGCCAAGACCACCGGCGGCAAGGGCATCCACGTCTTCGTCCCCGTGACCCCGAAGCTCGACTGGAAGGCCGTGCATGCCGCGACCGGCGAGATCGCCGAGGCGATCGCCAAGGGGGCGCCGGAGACCTTCACCACCACGATGGGGGCGTCGAACCGGCAGCGGCGGATCTTCATCGACTTCCACCGCAACGCCCGCGGCGCCACCGCGGTCGCGCCCTATTCGTTGCGGGCACGCAACAATCTGCCGGCATCGGCGCCCCTCAGCTGGGAGAATCTCGAAAACATCGACGCACCGGAGGACTTGAACTATTCTTCCCTCCCGGGCCTCGTGGCCGCCTCCGGCGACCCCTGGGCCGAGATCGGCGATTTCGCGCGCGACCTTCCGCCCCCGACGCGCGTTCGGGGCTGAGGACCGCGGCAGGGAGAGGAACATGGCCCCGAGGGCTTCCTGGAAAGGCTACCTCAAGCTCAGCCTGGTGAGCTGCCCGGTGCGGCTCTACCCGGCGACCTCGACGCAGGACCGGGTGCGGTTCAACCAGCTGCACAAGGACACGCACAATCGGATCAACATGAAGCCGGTCGATCCGGAGCTCGGGCTGGTCGAGCGCGGCGATCTGGTGAAGGGCTACGAGTACGAGGACAAGAAGTACGTCATCATCGAGGACAGCGACCTCGAGGCGGTGAGGATCGAGACCAACCACACGCTGGCGATCGAGGCCTTCGTCGAGGGGGACGAGGTCGACTCGATCTGGCAGGACACGCCCTACTACCTGGCGCCGGACGGAGCGATGGCGGAGGAGACCTTCATCGTGCTGCGCGAGGCGATGCGGCAGGCCGGCAAGGTGGCGGTGGCGCGGCTGGTGCTGTCGAGCCGCGAGCGGATGGTGACGATCGCCCCGCGCGACAAGGGGATGTACGTCTGCACGCTTCGGGCGCCGAACGAGGTGCGGGCGACATCGGCCTATTTCGACGAGATCCCGGACGCGAAGCCCGACCAGGAGATGCTGGAGCTCGCGACGGCGCTCATCGCGCAGAAGTCGACCAAGTTCGACCCGAAGGCCTACGAGGATCGCTACGAGGCGGCGCTGATGGCGATGATCAAGGAGAAGCTCAAGGGCCACAAGCCGGTCATCGCCGCCGACCCGCAGCGCGGCAACGTCGTCAACCTGATGGACGCCTTGAAGCAGAGCCTCGGCCAGTCGAAGCCGGCCGCGCCGAGCAAGTCGAAGGCGCCGGCCGAGGAGAAGCCGGCGGCGAAGGCCCCGGCCGCACGGCGGACGGCCAAGGCCAAGGCGTGAAGCCGCTCGCCGGCCGCACGATCGGCGTCGTCGGCGGGCTGGCGCTGCTTTCGCGCCGGGCGGCGGCGCGCGCGGTCGCGGCCGAGGGCGGCACTCTCCGGCGAGGGGCGAGTCGCAGCGCCTCGGTCGTCGTGCTCGGCCGCCGCCTCCTCGCTCGCGCCTCCGACCGCGAGATCGAGGCGCTGGTCGGCGACCTCGCGGCCCCCGGGCGCCAGCTTCGGAGCGAAGGCGGCTTCCGCCGGGTCCTCGCCGGCGAGGCCCCGGCGGGCGACCTCGATCCGGAGGCGGTCCGGGCGCAGTCGGGGCTCGGCGCGCGCGACTTCGCGATGCTGGCGCTCTTCGACGGCTTCGAGCACGACGCCGGCGGGCATTCCTTCCGCGATCTGATCCTCGCCCGCAAGTACGCGGGCCTCGTCGCGGGCGGCGCCTCGTGGGGCGCCATCGTCCGCTCGATCCACCGCTCCGGACCCGCCGTCTCGCTGACCGCGAAGTCGCTGCAGCTCGACGGCGAACGGGTCTATGCCCGCGACGGCGAGGGCCTCGCCGAGCTAGACGGCCAGATGCTGCTCGGCCTCGGCGACGCCCCCGACGCCGACGAGGTCTTCGCCGCCGCCGAGGCCGCCGAGGCCGAGGGCGGCCACGCTGAGGCGGCCGCCCTCTACGGCCGCTGCCTCGCGATCGACCCCGGCGATTCGGTCGCGGCCTTCAACCGCGCCAACTGCCTCCGCGCCGATGGCCGCCCCGCCGAGGCCGAGGCCGAGTTCGCCCGGGCGCTGAAGCGCGACCCGGACTTCGTCGAGGCGTGGTTCAACCTGGGCTGCCTGGTCGCCGCGCGCGGGGGCGCCGCGGCGCGGGCACACCTCGAGCGGGCGGTCACCCTCGATCCGGCCTACGCCGACGCCGTCTTCAACCTCGCGGCGCTGGCCTTCGAGGCCGGCGACGCCGCTGCGGCGCGGCGCTGGTGGGAGCGCTACCTCGAGCTCGACCGCAGCTCGGACTGGGCGCGGCAGGCGGAGCGGGGCCTGCGCTACCTGGCGCTGCAGGCCCGGCTCGACCCGGCCGGCTGATGCCCGACTTCCTCCTCGACGGCCCGGACGACGCGGCGACCACCGTCCTCCTCGCGCACGGTGCCGGTGCGCCGATGGACTCGGCCGCGATGACCGCGGTCGCCAGGGCGCTGGCGGGGCAGGGACTCCGGGTCGCCCGCTTCGAGTTCGGCTACATGGCCGCCCGCCGCACCGGCGGGCGCCGCCCGGTGCCGCGCGCCGAAAGCGTGATGCCCGAATACGTCGCGGCCCTCGCGGCGCTCGCCGCGCCGGGCCGGCTCATCATCGGCGGCAAGTCGATGGGCGGGCGGGTCGCGAGCATGGTCGCCGACGCGCTGCACGCGGAGGGAACGGTCGCGGGGCTCCTCTGCCTCGGCTATCCGTTCCATCCGCCGGGAAAGCCCGAGCAGCTCCGGACGGCGCACCTGAAGGGGCTCGCGACCCCTGCGCTGATCTGCCAGGGCACGCGCGACCCCTTCGGGACGCGCGAGGAGGTCGCGCGCTACGCGCTGTCGCCGGCGATCGAGATCCTGTGGCTCGAGGATGGCGACCACGACCTGCGCCCGCGCAAGGCTATCAGTGGCCTGACCGCCGGCGACCACCTGAAGACCGTTGCCGCGCGCGTCGCGGCCTGGGGCGGGGGACTGCCCTGAGGATCGCGACCTACAACGTCAACAACGTGGTCAAGCGGCTGCCGAACCTGCTCGCCTGGCTGGAGGCGACGGCACCCGACGTCGCCTGCCTGCAGGAGCTGAAGGTCGCCGAGCCCGACTTCCCGGCCGCGGCGCTGGCCGGGGCCGGCTACGGCGCGGTCTGGCGCGGGCAACGGGCGTGGAACGGGGTCGCGATCCTCGCGAAGGGCGCCGAGCCGGTGCTGACCCGCGACGCGCTCCCGGGCGATCCCGACGACCGGCAGCCGCGCTACATCGAGGCGGCGGTCGGGGGCGTCCTGGTCGGCTGCCTCTACGCACCGAACGGCAACCCGGCGCCGGGGCCGAAGTTCGCCTACAAGCTCGCCTGGCACGCCCGCTTCGAGGCGCACGCGGCGGAGCTCCTCGCGACCGGCCTGCCGGTGGTGCTGGCCGGCGACTACAACATCGTCCCCGAGCCGCGCGACATCTACCCGACCACGTCCTACGACGGCAACGCACTGATCGCCCCCGAGAGCCGGGCCGCCTACGCGCGCCTTCTCGCGCAGGGGTGGACCGACGCCCTCCGGACCGCCTTCCCGGACGAGACGGTCTATACTTTCTGGGACTACCGGCGGAACCGCTGGGAGCGGAACGGCGGCATGCGCCTCGACCACCTGCTCCTGAGCCGCACCCTCGCCCCGCGTCTGGCGAGCGCCGGGGTCGACCGCGAGGTCCGCCGGGCGGCGGACGCCAGCGACCACGCCCCGGCCTGGATCGAGCTCGCCGCGGACTGACCCGAGGGCATAGCGGTCAGCGCGCTCCGCGGGGTCGTTCGACGCCGCCTCCCTCACTCCGCCCGCCCGCCTCGGCCCTCGATTCCGGCCCATTCGTATGGCCACTTTCTGTACGCTTTCCATACGCATTCCGCCCGCCCAATTCGTTGATAAATCGGACGGAAATCCCCTCGATCCGACCCGACCCGCGAAATCGTCCTCAAGCCGCCTTGGCGGACCCCAGACGTTCAGCAGGCGTGACGTCGAGGTCGACGAACCGGCCGCCCCTGATCAGCCGGACGGGCATGGTCCGGCCGATCGCGTTCGACGCAAGCCTGCGCAGCAGCGCGTCGGCGCCGGTGACCTCGCCGCCGTCCAGCGTCAGCAGGATATCGCCGCTCCTGAGCCCGGCCCGGGCGGCGGGGCCGTCCGGCGTCACGGTCTGCACGATCACGGCGGTGCGCTGGTTCGAGCCGGCGGCGTCAGCCACGCGCTGGGGCAGCGGGATCGTCCCGACCGAGACGCCGAGGAAGGCGCGGCGAACCGACCCGAACCTCAGGATCTGGCCAACGACGAAGCTGACCGTGTTGGACGCGATCGCGAAGCAAATGCCCTGAGCGCCGCGGATGACGGCCGTGTTGACGCCGGCGACCTCGCCGCCCGAGGTCGCGAGCGCCCCGCCGGAGTTGCCCGGGTTGAGCGCGGCGTCGGTCTGGATCACGTCCTCGATCGGCCGGCCCGAATGGCTCGCGAGCGTGCGCCCGAGGGCCGACACGACGCCGGCCGTCACCGTCGCCTGGAAGCCGAACGGCGCGCCGATGGCGACGGCGATCTGGCCCTGCCGCAGCCTGCTGCTGTCGCCGAGGCGGGCGGCCGCGAGGCCGCTCGCGTCCGTCCGCAGGACGGCTAGGTCAGTGTCCGCGTCGCTGCCGAGGACGCGCGCGGGCGCTTCGCGCCCGTCGGCGAAGCGGGCGGTGGCCTCGCGGGCGCCGGCGGTGACGTGGTGGTTGGTGACGATGAGGCCGTCGGGCGACAGGACGACGCCCGACCCGCCGCCGCGGCCGCCCACTGCCAGCGCGCAGACGGCCGGGCCGACCGCCTCGGCCACGCCGCTGACGGTTTCCGAATAGGCGTCGAGAAGGACGGCGTCGCGGTTCTCTCCCATGGGTTGCTCCCCTTTTTTGCCTTCCGGAGATGGGGATTGCGGCCGTTGTCTGCACCTGCCCATGAGGCCAGCTTCCGCCGCGGCCGCCGCGGGGCGACGCTCGCCGGCAGGAAAACGCCGTTTCGGAGCCCTTGCCATGACCGACTTCCCCGACCTCCTCGCCGCCCTTTCCCGGGCCACCGCCGAAGCCGTCGCCGCGGCTGCCGCCCGCGTCGTCCGCGTCAGCGACGGCCAGCGCTCGATGAGCGGGCTCCTCTGGGGCGAAGGTCGCATCGTCACCGCCGAGGAGTGCCTCGCCGCCGACGATGGCCTGAGCGT
>JAXMDH010000005.1:0-7093 GCA_046348915.1 Amaricoccus sp. | reverse complement strand
GATCGGGACCCTACTTTCGAGTTGCAACATCACGCGGTCGCTGATGTCCTTGGTCTAGGATCGGGGTCCCACTTCGACATGATCAGCGCGCCCAGCGTAAGCCTCCGGCGTGGCCGGGGAGACCGGGGAGAGCCGTCCGATCATTCAGCATGACGGCTCGCCCTGGCGCTCGCTTTGGAGCGCGAACAACCGGCCGCGACTATAGCGCAAGACGGGTCGTCGGGGGAGCGTGTCGGGCGGGCGCGGGGCGCGCGATACCCTCTAGTTCAGCAGGCCCGCGTGGCGCATCGCCGCGCGGACCTTCTCGCGGGTCGGCTCCTCGATCGGGACCATCGGCGAGCGCAGCTCCTCGCTGCACTTGCCGAGGAGCGACAGCGCGAACTTGGTCGGCGCCGGGTTCGGCTCGGCGAAGCAGGCGCGGTGCAGCGGCATCAGCCGGTCCTGGTAGGTCAGCGCGCGGGCGTAGTCGCCGGCGAGCATCGCCTCCTGGAACTCGGCCGACAGCCGAGGCGCCACGTTGGCGACGACGCTGATGCAGCCGCGGCCGCCGTGGGCGTTGAAGCCGAGGGCGCTCGCGTCCTCGCCCGAGAGCTGCAGGAAGTCCTTGCCGCAGGCGATCCGCTGGTCCGAGACCCGGCTGACGTCGCCGGTCGCGTCCTTGACCCCGATGATCCGCGGCAGCTTGGCGAGCTCGCCCATGGTCGCCGGCGTCATGTCGATGACCGACCGGCCGGGGATGTTGTAGATGATGATCGGCAGGTCGACGGCGTCGTGCAGCGTCCTGAAGTGGTGGTAGAGCCCGCGCTGGCTGGGCTTGTTGTAGTAAGGCGTCACGACCAGCGCCGCGTCGGCGCCGACCCGGGCGGCGAAGCGCATCAGCCGGATCGATTCCTCGGTGTTGTTCGAGCCCGCCCCGGCGATCACCGGGATCCGCCCGGCCGCGGTCCGCACGACGACCTCGACCACGTGCTCGTGCTCCTCGTGGGTGAGCGTCGGCGTCTCGCCGGTCGTCCCGACCGCGACGATGCCGTGGCTCCCCTCGGCGATGTGCCATTTCACCAGCCCGACCAGCGCCTCCTCGTCCACCGCGCCGTCGCGGAACGGGGTGATGAGCGCGGGAATCGAGCCTTTGAACATCTTCGGCGTCTCCGGGAAACGCCGCGGACCCTAAGTGCTATCGCCGGCGGGGGCAAGGCGGTCCCCCTGCGGGGGGCGGGGGAGAGCGACGACCTGCTGCACGCGAATAAGGCTCGCTCGCGCCTCATGATTGTACAAGCAATCTCATCTTCAACCTATCGGGCAGTGCCTTGGGGGGTCGAGGGGGCGGCGAGCGCCCCCCCCCTCGGGCCGCCTCGGGATCCGCCGGGAACGAAGCGCAAGGGAGACCCCCTCGGGCCTGAAGGCGGAGCCGCGCATGCGGCGACCGGCGCCAAAGCGCCGCGGGCACCCACGCGCCGGTTCGAAGCTCCTCTTGCGAGGGATCACACGGGGCAAGGAGGGCCGCTTGACAGCCGGGGCCCGCTTCATGCCCCTTGGATGAACCCGCCGGCACGAGCGGGCGCGGGAGGGACCGATGCCGCACATCCTCGCCATCGACCAGGGCACGACCTCGAGCCGGGCGATCGTGTTCGACGCGCGGCTCGGCGTCGTCGCCAGCGCGCAGGAGGAATTCCCGCAGCATTTCCCCCGGTCGGGCTGGGTCGAGCACGACCCCGACGACATCTGGTCCACCGTTGCCGCCGTCTGCCGCGGCGCCATCGAGCGCGCCGGGATCGGCCCCGGCGACATCGCCGCGATCGGCATCACCAACCAGCGCGAGACGACGCTGGTCTGGGAGCGCGCCACCGGCAAGCCGCTCGGCCGCGCCATCGTCTGGCAGGACCGCCGCACCTCCGGCCTCTGCGCGGAGCTCCGCGCCGCCGGCCACGAGGCGATGGTGACCGGGCGGACCGGCCTCCTCCTCGACCCCTACTTCTCGGGTACCAAGCTCAAGTGGCTGCTCGACGCCCACGCGGGCGCGCGCGACCGGGCGCGGCGCGGTGAACTCATGTTCGGCACGGTCGACAGCTTCCTGGTCTGGAAGCTGACCGGCGGCCGCTCCCACGTCACCGACGCCACCAACGCCGCGCGGACGCTGCTCTACAACATCCACCTCGGCGCCTGGGACCCGGAGATCTGCGACCTCCTCGGCATCCCGCTCGAGATGCTGCCCGAGGTGCGCGACTGCGCCGACGACTTCGGCGAGACCCGCCCCGACCTCTTCGGCCGGGCGATCCCGATCCTGGGCGTCGCCGGCGACCAGCAGGCGGCGACGGTCGGCCAGGCCTGCTTCGCGCCCGGAATGCTCAAAGCGACCTACGGCACCGGCTGCTTCGCCGTCCTCAACACCGGCAATACCCCGGTCCGGAGCCGCAGCCGGCTGCTGACGACTCTTGCCTATCAGCTCGACGGCAAGCCGACCTACGCCCTCGAAGGCTCGATCTTCATCGCCGGCGCCGTCGTGCAATGGCTGCGCGATGGCCTGAAGATCATCCGCGCCGCCTCCGAGACCCAGGCGCTGGCCGAGGCCGCCGACCCCGCGCAGCGCCTCTACCTCGTCCCGGCGTTCACCGGCCTCGGCGCGCCCTACTGGGATCCGGACTGCCGCGGCGCGATCTTCGGGCTGACCCGCGGCTCCGGCCCGGCCGAGTTCGCCCGCGCGGCGCTCGAGGCGGTCGCCTACCAGACCCGCGACCTCGTCGAGGCGATGCGCGCAGACTGGCCCGAGGCCGGCGACACCGTGCTCCGGGTCGACGGCGGCATGACCGCCAACGACTGGGTGCTGCAGGGCCTCGCCGACACCCTCGGCGCCCCGGTCGACCGCCCGCGCGTCCTCGAGACGACGGCGCTCGGCGCCGCCTGGCTCGCGGGCATGCGCGCCGGCGTCTGCCCGGGCCCGGAAGAATTCGCCCGCACCTGGGCCCTCGACCGCCGCTTCGAGCCCGCCATGCCCCCCGACCTCCGCGAGGAGCGCTACGCCGGCTGGAAGGACGCCGTGCGGCGGACGCTGAGCCGGCAGGACTGACGCGGCTTGCGGCCGTCTGCACGGGGCGCTATCCCTCTGCGGCCAATTTGCGTGCAGCGTGGAGCGGCGGGAAACGCCGGCTGAACCGGCCGGGGTGATTGCGGAGGGGACACCATGGCGGTCAAGGTTGCAATCAACGGCTTCGGCCGCATCGGACGGAACGTGCTCCGGGCGATCGTGGAATCGGGGCGGGACGACATCGAGGTCGTCGCGCTCAACGACCTCGGGCCGGTCGAGACCAATGCCCACCTGATGCGCTACGACAGCGTGCACGGCCGCTTCCCCGGCACCGTGACGGTCAAGGGCGACACCATCGACGTCGGCCGCGGGCCGATCAAGGTGACGGCGGAGCGCGACCCCAAGGCGCTGCCGTGGAAGGACGTCGACATCGCCCTCGAATGCACCGGCATCTTCACCGACAAGGCGAAGGCGGGGCAGCACCTCGAGAACGGCTCGAAGCGCGTCATCGTCTCCGCCCCCTGCACCGGGGCCGACAAGACCATCGTCTTCGGCGTCAACGACAAGGCGCTGACCAAGGAAGACATGGTCATCTCCAACGCCTCCTGCACCACGAACTGCCTGGCACCCGTCGCCTACGTGCTGAACAACGCCATCGGGATCGACAAGGGCTTCATGACCACGATCCACAGCTACACCGGCGACCAGCCGACGCTCGACACGCTGCACAAGGACCTCTACCGCGCCCGCGCCGCCGCGCTGTCGATGATCCCTACCACCACCGGAGCCGCCAAGGCCGTCGGGCTCGTCCTGCCCGACCTCAACGGCAAGCTCGACGGCGTCTCGATCCGCGTCCCGACGCCGAACGTCTCGGTCGTCGACTTCAAGTTCATCGCGAAGAAGGCGACGTCGAAGGACGAGATCAACGCCGCGATCAAGGCCGCGGCCGACGGCGAGCTGAAGAACATCCTCGGGTACACCGAGGAGCCGCTGGTGTCGTCCGACTTCAACCACGACCCGCATTCGTCGGTCTTCCACATGGACCAGACCAAGGTGATGGACGGGACGTTCGTCCGCGTCATGTCCTGGTACGACAACGAGTGGGGCTTCTCGAACCGGATGGCCGACACCGCCGTCGCCTTCGGCAAGCTGATCTGAGACGCCTCTGCGACAGGCCGCCCCCGGACGAAGCGCGGCTTCGTCCGGGGGATGCTCGGGGTCGAGCGCCCCATGCAAGACATTGATATGATTACATATCGCCCCCGAGCATTAACCAGATTTCAACGGTTGCCCGGGGGGTGCTGAAGGCTCGCCGGGCGACGTCTGCGGCGCCTGCCTGACCCGGCGCCTTCCGCGCCTCCGGCCTCGCCGGGGACGCGCCCCGCGTGCTGCCGCCGGGGCGGACCGCGGCTGCGATAGTCCTGTGATCGCGCCGCGTTCCGCGGTAAGACGGTTGCCGAACGACCGCGAGAGGCTTGCCCGGCGCATGACCGTCGAACCGTTCGTCGCTCCCGAACCCGCCCATCGCCAGGTGCCAGCGCTCGGGACGCAGCCCCTGCCGGCCGGTCCCCTCGACTGGGTCGCTCGGCTGCCGAGCGCGTCGGCGCCGGGCTTCGTGTACCTCGCGGGCGCCTGCCGCGACGTTTCCGTCGGCGGCGGCGGCCGCGACCTCGCCGAGGCCGAGGCGCGGCTGGCCGGCGAGGCGGCCGAGGTGCTGGCGCAGACCGCCGCCCCGGTCGCGACCGACGCCCCGGGCCTCCCCGCGCTCGACGCCGCCTGGACCACCGCGCAGCGGCCGCTGCGGATCGCCGCAACCGACGCCTCCAGCGGCGCCGCCGTCGGCGTGCCGGCGGCGGCGGTCTTCCTCGGCGCCGCGGCGGCGGAGCGGCGGCCGGACGCGCCGCCCGCGAGCCTCGGGCTCGCCGCCGGCCGCGATCCGAATGCGGCGCGGCTGGCGGCGCTCCTCGAGCTCGTCGAGCGCGACGCCGCCGCGCGCTGGTGGTGCGAGGGCGTGCCGCCGCGGCAGCTCGACGCGGCGGCGCTGGCCGGGGCGGCGGCGGACCTCGCGCGGATGCGGGCGGAGGCGGCGGTGCCGCGCGCCGTCGCTTTCCTGTCGCTCGCCTCGCCGACCGGCGTCCCGGTCGCCTGCGCCTTCTCCCGCGACCGCGACGGCCGCGGGCTCGCGCTCGGCCTCAAGGCGGCGCCCTGGCCCGCGGCCGCCGCCGCCGGCGCGCTGGTCGAGCTGATGCAGATGGAGCTAGCGCTCGAGATGGCCCGGCACCGCAGCGGCCGCGGCGCCGCGGCGCCCGCGGATGCCGGGCCGCTGGCGCGCGCCGCGCTGCGCCCGGAGGAGTTCCCGGCCTTCGCCGCGCTGCCGCCGGAGCCGGCCGCGCCGGTTCCCGCCGACTTCGCCGGGCTGGCCGCGCGCCTGGCAGGGCAGGGATTCCCCGTAGTCTTCGCCGACCTTCCTCCGGCGGGCGGCCTCGCCGTCGCCAAGATCTTCGTCCCCGGCCTCCTCCCGCTGCCCGGCGGCGGGCCGGCGCGGCACGGGACGCCGGGAGCGGCGACGCCGCTGATGTAGCGCATGCTCGACGAGCCCTTCACCATCGTCACCGGCAGCGCGACGCGGCTGATGATCGGCGGCCGCGAGGCGCCTATCTCGAGCCGCAAGTCGATGGCGATGCTCGTGTACATCGCGCTGCAGCCCGACCGGATCGAGAGCCGCGAGCGGATCGCCGCCCGGCTCTGGAGTGAGTCTGGCCCCGACCAGGCGCGGGCGGCGCTGCGGCAGAGCCTGCGCCGGCTGATCCTCGACCTCGGGCCGGCCGGCGCGCTGGTCGAGGCCGACCGCACCGCGATCCGTTTGACCCGTCCGGTGGCGCTCGATATCGTCGAGGCGCGGCTCGAGGCCGACCGGGGGATCGCCCCGCGCCTGCTGGCCGAGCAGGGGGTCGACCTGTCGCGCATCTTCGCGGACTTCGAGGACATCGACCGCGAGTTCAACCTCTGGATCGCCGTCCAGCGCGAGCGGCTGATCGCGCAGCTGGTCGCGAAGCTCGAGGCGGCACTGGCCGCCGCCCGGACTGAGGTCGAGACCCTGGCCTTCGCCGAGGCGCTGGCGCGGGTCGACCCGACCCACGAGGGCGCGGCCCGTGCGGCGATGCAGGCGCACATGGCGCTCGGCGACACCGCGCAGGCGTTGCGCACCTACGAACGGCTCTGGCAGGTGCTCGAGGACGAGCTCGAGGTCGAGCCGTCGGAGAAGACCCAAGGGCTCTACGTCGCGATCAAGCAGGGGCAGCTTCAGCCCGGCCTGCCGCCCCCGGCGGAAGCCTCCGACGAGCTGGTCGCGCCGATCGCCATCGTGGTCGAGCCGGCGCAGGCGGTCGACCTGCCCGGGGCGTCGGCCTATTTCGGCACCATCTTCCGCGACGAGCTGATCGGGGCGCTGGCGCGCTTCCGCGACTGGCTGGTCATCGACGGCGAGGGCGTCACCGGCACGCCGCCGGCCTACCGGGCGTACTTCCTGCGGATCGGCCTGCACGGGCGCGACGATGCGATCCTGGTGACGCTGCGCCTCGTCGACCAGGCCGACGGCCGGCTGGTCTGGTCAGAGCGGCAGGCGGCGACCCTCGACGGGATGCCGTCGCTGCACCGGACCGTGCTGCGCAACCTGGCGGTGGCGCTCAACGTCCACCTGTCGGCGCCGCGGCTGCAGTCGGCGCGCGGCGTCGCCTCTCCGGTCGGCCGCCGCTACGAGCTCTGGATGCAGGCGCAGGCGCTGATGGGCGACTGGCGGGCCGAGAGCGACACCCGCGCCGAGGCGATCCTGCGCGACCTCGTCGCCACCGACCCGGGCTTCGCGCCGGCGATGGTTGCGCTCGCCCAGATCCTGCACGCCCGGCCGATCGTCTTCCCCGGCCAGCGGCGGACGCCGGCGCACCTCGCGGAATCGCTCGAGCTGACCTCGCGCGCCGTCGCCCTCGACCCGCTCGATTCGCGCACCCACCTCTGCCGGGCCTGGAGCCACGCCATCGCCGGCACCCACGCCGCGGCGCTCAGCCACCTCGA
>JAXMDH010000004.1:0-7472 GCA_046348915.1 Amaricoccus sp. | reverse complement strand
GAATATCCTGCCGGTGCGCCGCCGTCTGCCGCGTCGTCAGGTGCACCAGCCCCTCGACGCCCGCCCGCTTCGCCGCCTCGAACAGGTCGAGCGCATGCCCCCGGCTGTTGACGATGACGAACCCCTGCTCCGTGCCGCGCAGCGCCGCCACCAGCGCGGCATTGTCCATCTCCCCGCCGTCGACGATCCGCGCCCGCCGCATACGCTTCGCCAGCGCGGCCGGCTCCGGCGCCAGCTCCCGCACCGGCGAGAGCGCGGCCTCGCCCCGCAGCGCCAGCGCGACCGCGGGCTGGGTCGCGGTGCAGAAAACCACCGTGCAGCCCCAGTGCCGCGCCAGGCAGTCGAGCATCCTGAGGCACGGCTGCAGCAGCGCCTTCGGCAGGGTCTGCGCCTCGTCGAGCACGATCACGCTGCCGGCGATGTTGTGCAGCTTGCGCGCCCGCGACGGCCGGGCGGCGAAGAGGCTCTCGAACAGCTGCACGTTGGTCGTCACCACCACCGGCGCCGCCCAGTTCTCCATCGCGAGGCGAAGCTTGTCCCGACCCTCGCGGCGCTCGTTTCGCTCCTCGTCGATCGCCGAATGGTGCTCCAGCACCACGGCTTCGCCGAGAGCCTCGCGGAAGATCGTCGCCGTCTGGTCGATGATCGAGGTGAACGGAATCGCGTAGACGATCCGCCGGTGCCCGTGCAGCCCCGCGTGGTCGAGCGCGAACCCGAGCGACGCCAGCGTCTTCCCCCCGCCCGTCGGCACCGTGAGGGTGAAGAGCCCGGGCGCGAGCGCTGCCCCGCTCCGGACATGCGCGAGGAGGCTCCGGCGCAGCGGATCGATCTCGCCGTCGGTCGGCAGCCCGGCCACATGCGCGTCGAACCGGGCCCGCAACGCCGGAAGGCTTTCCCGGAGCAACGGCCAGTCGCGCTCCGGCTGCCAATGCTCCAGCTCGGCGTAGAACCGCTCGGTGTCGAGATAGTCCGCGTCCACGAGGCACGAGAAGACCATCCGCACGACCACCGACAGGTCGAAGGCCAGCGTCTCCCTCGAGACGTGGGCGGCGATCTCGGGAAAGACCCCGTCGAACCCGAGCGCAACCTCGTCCGTCCAGCCGGGATCGAGCCGCGGCGCAAAGCGCTCGATCCGGGAATTCAGGCAGGCCTCGCTGTCGTTGCTCCGGTCCGGCAGGCCCGCATGATGCCCGAGGATGCAGTAGGCCAGCAGATCCGCAACCATCTTCGTCTCGATCCCGCCCGCGCCAGCCGCCTCCCGCACGAGCTGTGCCCCTCCGGCGGTCGAATGATCCACCGAGGAGCCGAGCTTCTTGAGATACGCCTGGAAGCGCGGGTCGTACTTGCCGAGATCGTGCGCCAAGCCGGCGAGCTCAGCGGCTCGCGGCAGCCCCATTGGCTCCGCAAACGCAGATGCCGCGCGGGACACGGCAAGGAGATGGTCCCGCAAAGGTTGCGCGTCGCTCTGATCCTCCCGCCGCCCGGAATGCGCAAAGAACATCGATGGCACACCGTTCGCCGCGGTCGGAGATCGCAGGCCTATCATCGCGACCCGACAACGCCAAGATGGCCCGCTCGGCCGTCCAGGGGAATCGCTCGAGCGGCGCGGGATCGCGGCACGCGCGGCGCGAGCCCGTGTCGACCACCGTTCGAGTCGGTTGCGGACGCGCCGCCGAAGCTGCCGCGCCGGGACGCCTGAAGCGCTGGAGATGCCGCATGAACGGCCAAAGGTGAACAGCTGGCTAATTCTGCCGAGAAAATACTATATATTTCATACGCTTGAGTTTTGTGCGCGACTTGCGCACCCATGCCGGACAGCTCGGGGCAGCTTCGAGTACGGCGCCCGCGAAAGCTGCTCGCCACCCCTTTTTCCGCGAAGCCCGCAACCGTTCGAGCGATTGCCCTGGGCGCGCAACGCCGCCCCCTTTTCCGCCCGGCCACACCATGCTAACCGGCTCGGCGGAAAACGAGGGATCCGTCACATGGCCATTCAGCGCACGTTCTCGATCATCAAGCCGGACGCCACCCGGCGCAACCTGACCGGCGCGATCAACGCCAAGCTCGAGGCGGCGGGGCTGCGGATCGTCGCGCAGAAGCGGATCCACCTTTCCCTCGCGCAGGCGCAGGCCTTCTACGCCGTCCACAAGGAGCGCCCCTTCTTCAGCGATCTCACCGAGTTCATGAGCTCCGCCCCGATCGTCGCGCAGGTGCTCGAAGGCGAAGACGCGATCGCGAAGAACCGCGAGGTCATGGGTGCGACCAACCCTGCCGACGCCGCAGCGGGGACGATCCGCAAGGAGTTCGCCCTCTCGATCGGCGAGAACTCGGTGCATGGCTCCGACGGCCCCGACACCGCGGCCGTCGAGATCGCCTATTTCTTCTCCGGGCTCGAGATCGTCGGCTGACCGCCGGTCAGCCGCCCGACCCCACGATCAGCGCGAGGACGAGGAGGCCGCCGACCAGTCCGACGGCGGCTCCCATCGCCATGTCGCCGCCGGAGGAGCCCTTCGGCGCCGTCTGGGCCACGGGCGGCGGCGCCTCCGGGGCGGGCGGGGCAGGGGTCTCGGCCCCCGCCGCTCCCGCGGCGGCGAGGACGATGGCGAGGGCGAACGAGCTCCGGCGCAGCTTCGGCATTTCGTGATCCCTTCAGTTGGCGCAGGCGATGCCGCAGGCGATGATCAGCCCGACCCCGAGCACGACGATCCCGACGCCGACGCCCGCCGACACGCCCATCGGCGTCGACGATCCGGCGGGCGCCTGCTCGGGCACCGGGATCGGCTCCGCAGCCTCCGCGCCCGCCACCGTCGGGGCCGGGTGGGTGACGGGTTGCGCGAGCGCCGGGGCGGCCAGCGCCGCGGCGAACAGCGCGGCGAGAAGGTTGTTCCTCATGATCCCGTATCCTTCGTCGAACGATGCGGGCCAGCCTAGCCATTCCTCCGTCTGCCCCGCATCCTCCGAACGGAGGATGATCCGGGTTTCCGCCGCTACCCCAGCCCGCGCAGGACGAGCGAGGCGGCCAGCGCCAGCATCGTGACGCCGATGAGCGCGTCGAGCAGCCGCCAGGCGGCGGGCCGCGCGAAGGCCGGCGCCAGCAGCCGCGCGCCGTAGCCCAGGCCGGCGAACCAGGCGAAGCTCGCGCTCGCGGCGCCCGCCACGAACAGCGGGCGGGCGCCGGCCGGCTGCGCCGACCCGGCGGCGCCCATCAGGAGCACGGTGTCGAGGTAGACATGCGGGTTGAGCAGGGTGAAACCGACCGTGGCCGCGATTGCCCGGCCGAGCGTCAGCCCCGCGCCGCCGGCGACCGCCATCGCGCCGGACGTCGTCGCCCGGCGCAGCGCCCGGACGCCGTACCATCCGAGGAAGGCGGCGCCGGTCAGCGCCAGCAGCCCGCCGAGGTGCGGCACCGCCGCGAGCAACGCCCCCGCGCCGGCGACTCCGGCCGCGATCAGCAGCGCGTCCGCCCCGGCGCAGAAGAGCACGATCGCGCCGACATGCTCGCGCCGCAGGCCCTGGCGCAGGACGAAGAGGTTCTGCGCCCCGATCGCGACGATCAGCGCCGCCGAGAGCGCGAAGCCGGTGAGGAAGGTGGAGATGCCGCTGGTCATGGGCGCGTCCTGCCGCCGCGAGACGAATAAGTGAAGGCCGTGTGCAGGGCAGCCGCTGCCGGCTCCGCGGGGCGGTCAGCCGTCCGCCGGCTCCGGGAACAGCGTGACCGGGGTCCGGTCGCCGGCGGCGAAGCGGCGCAGCACCGCCGGATAGAGTCGGTGCTCGGCCGGCAGCAGCCGGGCGGCGAGCGTGTCGGGTGTATCTCCCGGCAGCACCGGGACCACGGCCTGCCCGAGGATCGGTCCGGCGTCGAGGGCGGCCGTCACCTCGTGCACGCTGCAGCCATGCACCGCCATGCCGGCGTCGAGGGCGCGGGCATGGGTATGCAGGCCCGGGAACAGCGGCAGGATCGAAGGGTGGATGTTGAGCACCCGCCCGGTCCAGGCCGCGATGAAGCCCGGCGTCAGCACCCGCATGAAGCCAGCGAGGCAGACGACCTCGGCACCGCTCGCCTCGAGCGGCCGCATCAGCGCCGCCTCGAAGGCGGCGCGGTCCGGAAAGACGCGGTGGTCGACGACCGCCGTCGGCAGTCCCAGCGCCGCCGCGCGCGCGAGGCCGGCAGCGTCCGGCCGGTTCGAGACCACGAGGCAGGCCTGTCCCGCATGTCCCGGATCGGCAAGGTCGCGGGCCAGCGCCAGCATGTTCGATCCGCCGCCGGATATCAGGATCGCGACCCGCCGGCGGCTCATCCGCCGGGCCCCCGCGACCGCGGACAATGGTTAACGACCGATGAAGGCTTGCGAAATAAATTCATTTATTTCAACAACTTATGTTTCGCCCGCAGATGGCCGCGGCTCCATCAAAGGCTCCCGGTATAGTGCACCCCCGCCCCGCGCACGACGTGCCCGATCAGGCTCGGCGTCTCCCCCGCCTCGGCGAGCAGCCGGATGATCTCGGCCGTCCGCCCGGCTGCGACGACCGCCACCATCCCGATCCCGCAGTTGAACGCCCGCAGCATCTCGGCGTCGGCGATCCCGCCGGTCCGCCGCAGCCAGTCGAAGACCGGCGGCAGCGGCCAGACGTCGAGGTCGATCTCGACCCCGAGCCCCTCCGGCAGCACCCGCGGCACGTTCTCGGTCAGCCCGCCGCCGGTGACGTGCGCGAGCCCGCGCACCGCCCCGGTCCCGATCGCCGCCAGCGCCGGCCGCACGTAGATCCGCGTCGGCACGAGCAGCGCCTCCCCGAGGCCGCCGTCGCCGAAGGGTGACGGCGCGTCCCACCCGATGCCGGCCGTCGCCGCGACCCTCCGCACCAGGCTGAAGCCGTTCGAATGCACCCCCGACGAGGCGAGCCCGATCAGCGCGTCCCCGGCCTCGACCCCATGCGGCAGCGCCGTCCCGCGCTCCATCGCCCCGACCGCGAAACCCGCGAGGTCGAAGTCGCCGCCGCCGTACATCCCCGGCATCTCGGCCGTCTCCCCGCCGACCAGCGCGCAGCCGGCCTCGGCGCAGCCCGCGGCGATACCCTCGATCACCGCCGCCGCCGCTTCGACCGCGAGCTTGCCGGTGGCGAAATAGTCGAGGAAGAAGAGCGGCTCGGCCCCCTGGCAGACCAGGTCGTTGACGCACATCGCCACGAGGTCGATCCCGACTCCGCCGACCCGCCCGGTGTCGATCGCGAGCCGGAGCTTCGTCCCGACCCCGTCCGTCGCCGCCACCAGCACCGGGTCGGCAAAGCCCGCCGCCTTCAGGTCGAACAGCGCCCCGAACCCGCCGAGCCCCGCCATCATTCCGGGCCGCGCCGTCGCCGCCGCGAGCGGCTTGATCCGCTCGACGAGCGCGTTGCCGGCGTCGATGTCGACCCCGGCGCCCGCATAGGTCAGCCCGTTCGGCCGCTCGCTCACGCCTCACCTCCGCTCGTCCGCCTCGCGCGATGCTCTAGCGCAACCGCCGGCCCGTGGGAACACGCGCTTGACGCCCGCCGGCCCCCGCGCGATAGCGCAGGTCGGGGGGCCCGTAGCTCAATGGTCAGAGCAGAGCGCTCATAACGCTTGGGTTGCAGGTTCGAGTCCTGCCGGGCCTACCACGCAGCCCTCACCCTTGCGTAGAGGATTCTGCAATCGGCGTCTCTGATGGGGGTCAAACTATAACTTCGATTCTGGAGAAGAACGCGCTTCTTCGCCCCGCGGCCCAGGTGTTGCTCAGCAGAGTGATCAGCGATAACCAACCTGGACGAGGGTTGAGTACAGAATCTAGTCGCGGCCGAAATCGTCCTCTACGCGGAGGATGTCGTCCTCTTCTAAGTAGCTCCCGGTTTGCACTTCAATGATCTCGACCGGGATCTTCCCCGGGTTCGCCAGACGGTGCAGGCAACCGAGCGGGAGGTAGAGGGACTCGTTTTCGCGCAGCAGGGTAACCTCGCCGTCGCGTGTCACCTCGGCGGTGCCGCGCACCACGACCCAGTGCTCCGCGCGATGGTGATGCCGCTGCAGTGACAGCTTCCGGCCGGGATGGACGAGGATGCGCTTCACCCGGAAGCGATCGCCGCGATCCATCGTCTGGTACCAACCCCAAGGCCGATGCACGCGCGCCGGCGTCCGCGCTTCGCACAGGCCCCCGGCCTCCAGATCGGCGACCAATTCCCGCACCTCTTGGGAGCGCTCGATCGGCGCCACCAAAACCGCGTCCGCGGTGTCGATGACGGCCAGTCCGTCGAGCCCCAGCGCGCAGACGAGCCGACCGTCCGAGCGGAGATAGCTATTCGCGACGTCACGGGCGAATACGTGCCCCTGGCGCGCCACCCCCCGCTCGTCGCGCGGGCTCTTCTCCCACACGGCCTTCCAATCCCCGATGTCCGACCAGTCGAGCTCCACTTCGACCACCGCCGCGCGTTTCGTGCGCTCCATGACCGCGTGATCGAAACTGATATTCGGCGCCTCGCGGAAGGCATTTCCAAGCTTCAATGCCCCGAAATCGTCCTCACCGCCGGCAATCGCACGCTGCACGGCGGCAAGCGCCTCGGGCGCGAGTTCCTCGATCTCACGAAGCGCGCAATCGGCGCGGAAGCAGAAGATGCCCGCATTCCAGAGGCAGCCCTCCTCGATGAGCTCGGCGGCCCTGACCGCATCGGGCTTCTCCAGGAACCGCCTGACGGCATATGCGCGAGGACCGATCGCCGCGCCTCTGCCGATGTAGCCGTAGCCGGTGGCAGGCTCAGTCGGAGCGAGTCCGAGCGTGACGACGTAGCCTTCCTCTGCGACGCCCGCCGCCGTCGTCACCACCTCGGCGAAGGCCCGTACGTCCGGAATGAAGTGGTCCGACGGCATCACCAGAACGATCGCTTCCGGGTCCCGGCGAGAAGCCAGACACACGGCCGCGGTGACCGCCGGCAGCGTGCCGCGTCCCTCAGGCTCGAGCGCCACCTCGATGGGCATTCCGTCCGCCTGTTCGGCGACCAGGAACCGCGTGCCGACCGCCGTGATTGCGATTGGCGTATCGAAGGGCGCCCCGGCGACCCGGTGAAGCGTACGCTCAAAGAGGGACGGCCCGCCAAGGATCGAAACGTGC
This sequence comes from Amaricoccus sp., assembly GCA_046348915.1. Taxonomy (GTDB): domain Bacteria; phylum Pseudomonadota; class Alphaproteobacteria; order Rhodobacterales; family Rhodobacteraceae; genus Amaricoccus. Next base: position 360 of record JAXMDH010000004.1, on the reverse strand, counting down.
TGCTTGGCGAAGTCCCTGCGCGACAAAGGCCACAGCCGCGAACCGGCGCCGCCACAAAGAATCACCGGGATCAGGGATCTTAACTTTGTACTGCCGTGTGCCATCTCGAAGGCGCTCCGATTGTTTAATAAGCCGTGGCAGTTCCTTTAAGACGGGTCAACTCACAACAGCGCCGGCGATTGGCCGGAGGCGCGACGTCAGGTTCGCGACTTTGCGCGCGCCTCGGGAAGCTGGCCATGACCGACCGGTCGACACGGGCATGCAGCAGAGATGGGCGCTGCCTCGCTTGATCACTCGCGCCCGCAGCGCCAGTTCTATTTGGAGCAAAGGGTCGCTAAGCCGGAAAGACAATGCCAATAT
>JAXMDH010000003.1:0-8308 GCA_046348915.1 Amaricoccus sp. | reverse complement strand
GCGAGGAGCGAGACGGTGTTGAGCGAAAACCCGAGCGCCAGCATCACCGCGAAGGTCCCGATCAGCGCCACCGGCACCGCGAGGAGCGGGATCAGCGTCGCTCGCCAGTTCCCGAGGAACAGGAACACCACGATGATGACCAGCACGAAGGCCTCGACCAGCGTGTGCTCGACCTCCTTCACGCTCGCCTTCACGAAGGCCGTGGTGTCGTAGACGACGTCGTAGCTGACCCCGGCCGGGAAGTTCGCCTTCAGCCGCTCCAGCGCTTTCTTCACGCCGTCGCCCGCCGCCAGCGCATTCGCGCCCGGCAGCTGGTAGATGCCGATCATCGCCGTCGGCTTGCCGTCGAAGCGCGCGGTCACGTCCGAGGTCTTCGCCCCGAGCTCGACCCGCGCCACGTCGCGGATGCGCAGGAACGACCCGTCGGGGTTCGCCCGCAGCACCACGTCCATGAACTGGCTCGGGTCGGTCAGCCGCCCCTGCGTCGTCAGGTTGAGCTGGAACAGCGGATCGGTCGTCATCGGCTGCGCCCCGATCCGCCCGATCGCCGCCTGCACGTTCTGCGCCTTCAGCGCCGCGACGACGTCGCCGGGCGTCACCCCGAGGCTCGTCATCCGGTCGACGTCGAGGATCACGCGCATCGAATAGTCGAGCGCGCCGAACAGCGAGGCATCCCCGACGCCCGGCACCCGCTTCAGGTTGTCGAGGAGGTTGATCGTCGCGTAGTTCGACAGGAACAGCCCGTCCTGCGCCGGATCGGTCGAGCTGATCGTGACGACCTGCAGCAGCGCCGAGGACTGCTTGCGGACGCTGACCCCGATCTGGCTCACTTCCTGCGGCAGCCCCGGGATCGCCAGCGACACCCGGTTCTGCACGTTGACCGTCGCGATGTCCGGGTCGGTGCCGACGGCGAACGTCACGGTCAGCTTGTACGACCCGTCGGCGCCGCTCGTCGACTTCATGTAGAGCATGTTCTCGACGCCGACGACGCGGCTCTCGATCGGCTGGCCAACCGTCGTCTCGACGACGTCGGCGCCCGCCCCCGGATAGGTCGCCGTCACCGTCACCTGCGGCGGCACGATGTCCGGGTATTGCGCCACCGGCAGAGCGCGCAGCGCGATCAGCCCGGCGAGCGTCAGCACGATCGAGATGACCGCCGACAGTCGCGGCCGGCTGATGAAGACGTCGGAGAGCATCGTCAGCCGTCCGTCGCGACGGCGGCGTTGACGACGATGCCGGGCCGGACCTTGTTGATGCCGTCGACGATGACGTTCTCGCCCTCGGTCAGCCCGTCGGTGACCGCCGTGCGCCCGAGCGTCGTCGCCCCCACCTGCACCCGCCGCACCTCGACCTTGGAATCGGCCCCGACCACCAGCACGAACGCCCCCTGCTGGTCGCGCTGCACCGCCTGCTGCGGCACGGTCAGCGCCTTGTCGGCCTCCTTGGCCTCGAGCCGGACCTTGACCAGCGCCCCGTCGCGCAGCGTCCCGTCCGGATTGTCGAACACCGCCCGCAGCATGATCGTGTCGGTGCCCTGCGCCACGTCGGCGCTGACGTAGTCGATGTCCCCGGCGACCGGATAGGGCTGGCCGTTCGGGAGCGTCAGGTGGACGATCGCCTCTTTGCTGGCCGTGCCCGCCTTCTGCTGCGCCTGGTAGTCGAGCACCAGTGCCGTCGCGACCGGAAAGGTCACGTAGATCGGGTCGAGCCGGGTCAGCGTGGTCAGTGGCGGCGAGTCCGGCCCGACCAGCGCGCCGACATGCACGCTCGACAGCCCGGCGATCCCGGCGAAGGGCGCGGTGATCGTCGTGTACGAAAGCTGCAGCTCGGCCCGCTCCAGCGAGGCCTTCAGCCGCGCGACCTCGCCCTCGTCCTGGGCGAGCTGCGCCTTGGCGACGTCGAGGTCGTTCTGGGCGACGGCATTCTTGGCGACCAGCGTCGCCTTGCGGTCGCGCTCCAGCGCCGCCAGGTCGCGCTGCGCCTCGGCCGCCTGGATCGACCCTTCGATCTCGGCGACCGACGCCCGGTACTCGTCGTCCTGGATGCGATAGAGCAGCGCGCCTTCGTCGACCCTGCTCCCTTCCTTGAAGGGGATCTCCTGGATGAAGCCCGCGACCCGCGCCCGGATGTCGACCTTCTGCTCGGCGGTCACCCGGCCGGTGAACCCCGCCGACTGCCGCACCTCGGTCATCTCCGCCGCCGCCACCGAGACGGCCGGCGGCGCCGGCTGCGCCAGCACCGGCCCCGCGAGCGCCGCGAGCATCACCGCCGCCAGCGCCATCCGCCCGCCTCGTGCCATCTCCGGCCCCGCTGGATCGTCCCGCCGCCCGGCTTCTCACTTTGCCGCGCGCGATGCAACTCCCGCCCTGAGGCAGCGGTCGGAAATCCGGGTGGCGAATCCTTGAGCGAGGGTTAACGCTCGCGGGAATAATCCAGTATTATCAGACACCCGAGTAGTGCCCGATACCCCCCGCGCATGGACTCGACCGTGCGCGGGGGGATCCTCGGCGCCCCTACTCCATCGCCGCCGCGGGAGCCCCAGCCGGGGCGGCGCGGCGCGGCTTGCGCATGAAGGCGAGGAGCGGCACCACCGCGAGCGTCACCCACATCATCAGCTTGAAATCGTCGATGTAGGCGACGAAGGCCGCCTGCGACGCGACCTGGCTGTTGAGGACCGCGAGCGCCGTCGTCGGGTCGAGCCCCAGCGAGCCGATGGCATCGAGGTTGGGGTTGTAGGGCGTCAGGTGGGTGACGAGGTCGGTGCGGCTCTGCGCGAGGTTATGCGCGAGCTCGACCGACACGATCGAGATGCCGACCGACGAGCCGATGTTCCGCACCAGGCTGAACAGCGCCGCCGCGTCCGCCCGGTACTTCGGGTCGAGCGTCGCGAAGGCGAGCGTCGTCAGCGGCACGAACACGAGCCCCAATCCCAGCCCCTGGATCACGCCCGAGACGATGATCGGCCGCGAGTCCATCCCGATCGAGAACTGCGTCATCTGCCAGAGCGAGATCGCCGTCAGCCCGAGCCCGGTCAGGATCAGCAGCCGCGCGTCGACCTTGCCGACCAGCCGCCCGACCATGATCATCGAGATCATCGTGCCGACGCCGCGCGGCGCCATCACGACGCCGGTGGTGATCACCGGATAGCCCATCACGTTCTGCAGCATCGGCGGCAGCAGCGCGAGCCCCGCGAGCAGGATCATCCCGACCATGAAGATCATGACGAGCGCCATGACGAGGTTCGAGTCGCGGAAGATATGCGGGTCGATGAACGCATGCTCGCGCCCGGTGATGTGCAGCACGAACGCCCAGACCCCCGAGATCGTCAGCCCGAGATAAATCCACGTCTCGAGCGAGGAGAACCAGTCGATCTGCTCGCCACGGTCGAGCATCAGCTGCAAGGCGCCGATCGCGATCGACAGCATCGCGAAGCCGAAGAAGTCGAAGCTCCGCTGCCGCTTCGGCGACCGCGGCAGGAACACGATCAGCCCCGCGAGTGCCAGCAACCCCACCGGCAGGTTCACGAAGAACACCCAGCGCCAGTCGAAGGTCTCGGTCAGCCAGCCGCCCAGCGTCGGGCCGATGATCGGGCCGACCATGATCCCGGCGCCCCAGATCGCCATCGCCCGGCCGTGCTCTTCCTTGCTGTTGATGTTGAGGAGCACCGTCTGCGACAGCGGCACCAGCGCCGCGCCGAATATCCCCTGCAGCGTCCGGAACAGGACCATCTCGACGAGGCTCGTCGCCATGCCGCAGAGCATCGAGGTCGCGACGAACCCCGCGACCGAGGCGATGAAGAGCTCCCGCAGCCCCATCCGGTCCGACAACCAGCCGGTAACGGGCGTCATGATCGCCGAGGCGACGATGTACGACGTCAGCACCCAGGTGATCTGGTCCGACGCCGCCCCGAGCGATCCCTGCATCGACGGCAGCGCGACGTTGGCGATGGTGGTGTCGAGCACCTGCATCACCGTCGCGAGCATGATCGAGACGGTGATCAACCCCTTGTTGGCGACCACGGGAGGGCTGCCCGCGGCCGCACCGGCCGCGGCGCTCATTTCACGGCGTCCGAGGTCTGGGCGACGGCGGCAGGGCCGCCGATCCCGATGGCCGCGAGCGGCCCCGCGATGAACTTCGGCAGCCCCCGCGCATGCCCGGTGTCCGCCTCGACGCTGGCGCTCATCCCGGCGCGCAGCGGCGGCAGCTCCTGCCCGGCGTCGAGCGTGACCCGCAGCGGCACCCGCTGCACGACCTTGACCCAGTTGCCCGAGGCGTTCTGCGCCGGCAGCAGCGCGAACTCCGAGCCGGTCCCGGCGCCGATCGACCCGATCGAGCCCTTGAGCGTCTCGCCGGGATAAGCGTCGATCGTCACCTCGACCGGCTGCCCCGCGCGCATGTGCGTGAGGTCCGTCTCCTTGTAGTTGGCCTCGATCCAGCTGTCGCCGGTCTCGACCAGCGCCAGCACCGCCGTCGAGGGTGTCACATACTGCCCCTGCAGCAGCCGCGTCGTCTGGCTGACGACACCGTCGGTCGGCGCGGTGATGACCGTATGCGACAGGTCGAGCTCCGCCGCGTGCAGCGCCGCGAGCGCCTGCAGCACCTCGGGATGGCTGTCGGTCGCGATGTCCGGGTTCCCGGCCAGCGCCGCCCTGGCGCTCAGCACGCCGCTCTCGGCCTTGGCCAGGGCGCCCTTCGCCTGCTGCAGCGCCAGCGCGCTGTCATCGGCGGTCGCCTGCGGCACGACGCCCGACTTCAGGAGCGCCTGCTGCCGGTCGTCGCGGGTCTGTGCCGTCGCCAGCGCATCCTGCGCCGTCGACTGCTCCGACAGCGCCTGCTGGTACGCGGCCTTCAGCCGCTCCACGTCCAGCCGCGCCTGCTCGAGCCGAGCCTTGTCCTCCTCGACCGCGCTCCGGTAGGCCGAATCGTCGATGGTGAAGAGCAGCTGCCCCGCCTTGACCGTGTCGTTCTCGCCGACCGCGACCTGCGCGATCTGGCCGCTGACCTGCGGCATCAGCGAGACCCGGTCCTGCTTGACGTAGGCGTCCTCGGTGCCGACGAAGCGGCCGCCGGTCGCCCACATGTACCCACCGCCGACCACGAGCGCGAGGGGCAGCGCCGCGATCAAGAGGTTGCGGCGGCCGCGGCGCGGCCTCGCGGGCTTCGCCGCCGGCTGGGGGGCGGCGGCCTGCGGCTGCGGCGCCTCCGCAATGCGGAGCGGCGTCGCCTCTTCGAGCGATCTCTTGCTGGGCTGGGCGTTCATGCGACTTCCTTCTCCGACCCGTCCCGGTCGGTCCCTTCGTTCGCGCCGGCTTCGGCCGCGGACAGATTGCGAATGATGTGCTCGAGCGCCGCGACCAGCGCCGCGCGCTCCTCGGCCGACAGCCCCTCCTGCGCCTGGTCGTAGACCTCGGCGGCGCGCGCCCGCATCGGCGCGAGCAGCTCGCGGCTCTTTTCGGTCGTGAACAGCTGCCGGGCGCGGCGGTCGTTCGGATCCTGCCGGCGCTCGACCAGCCCGGCGGCCTCCATGCGGTCGACGTGCCGCGAAAGCGTCATCGGCTCGATGTCGAGCAGCCCGGCGAGCCCGGCCTGCCCGATCCCCTCGTTGCGGCTCAGCTGCGCCACGATCTGCAGCTGCGCCGTGGTCATCGGGATATCCTGGATCTCGCGCTCGAACCGCCGGCGCAGCAGGCGCGACGCGTCCTTGAGCAGGAAGCCAAGCGGATAGGGGGTGGTCTCGTTTTGCATGCCGTGGTTATAATAGCCCTGCTTACTAACTGCAAGGGGCCATCTTGCGGTGCGACATGAAATCGGCGCGATCGCGTCCGTTGTGCCCCGCCGCGCGTCCCGCTAAGCGTGATCCAACGAACGGGGGGAGTGCGCGGCCGAATGAACCGGATCGATCTCGAAGGCCGCGTCGCGGTCATCACCGGCGGGGCGCAGGGCATCGGCTACGCGGTGGCCGAGCGGTTCCGCGACAGCGGCGCGCGGATCTGGCTCTGGGACCGCGACGCGCCGCTGCTCGCCGAGGCGGCCGCGGCGCTCGGCGACGGGGTCCGGACGATCGCGGTCGACCAGACCGACGCCGCCGCGGTGGCCGAGGCGGCGGCGCAGGTGGCGGCCGCGGGTGGCGCGATCGACATCCTCGTCGCCAACGCCGGCATCGCCGGGGCGAACGCGACGCTCTGGGACTACGACCTCGACGAATGGCGCCGCGTCATCGACGTCGACCTGAACGGTGTCTTCTACTGCTGCCGCGCGATCGTCCCGCACATGCTCGCGGCCGGCTACGGGCGGATCGTCAACGTCGCCTCCATCGCCGGGAAGGAGGGCAACCCCAACGCCTCTGCCTATTCGGCCGCGAAGGCCGGGGTGATCGCACTGACCAAGTCGCTCGGCAAGGAGACGGCCGGGAAAGACATTGCCGTGAATTGCGTGACGCCGGCCGCGGCGCGCACGAAGATCTTCGAGCAGATTACCCAGGCGCACATCGACTACATGCTCGCGCGCATCCCGCGAGGACGGTTTCTCGAGGTGAACGAGGCGGCGGCAATGATCGCCTGGCTGGCTTCCGCGGACAATTCCTTCACCACCGGCGCGGTCTTCGACCTCTCCGGCGGACGCGCGACCTACTGAGCGGGGAAGAAATGGCGATCAGCGACGCACTCACCATCGCGGACCTCAAGGAGCGCGCGCGGCGGCGCGTGCCGAAGCTCTTCTTCGACTATGCCGACTCGGGCGCCTGGACCGAGGGGACCTATCGCGCCAACGAGGCCGACTTCGCGAACCTGCTGCTGCGGCAGCGGGTGCTGGTCGACATGACCGACCGCTCGCTGGCGACCGAGATCATCGGCGAGCCCGCGTCGATGCCCGTGGCGCTGTCCCCGACCGGCCTCACCGGCATGCAGCACGCCGACGGCGAGATCCTGGCGGCGCAGGCGGCGGAGGCCTTCGGCGTCCCCTTCTGCCTCTCGACGATGTCGATCTGCTCGATCGAGGACGTGGCGGCGAACACGAAGAAGCCCTTCTGGTTCCAGCTCTACGTGATGAAGGACCGCGACTTCGTGCTGGCGCTGATCGACCGGGCCAAGGCCGCCGGCTGCTCGGCGCTGGTCCTGACCCTCGACCTGCAGATCCTCGGGCAGCGGCACAAGGACCTGCGCAACGGCCTCTCGGCGCCGCCGAAGATGACCCCGCGCCACCTCTGGATGATGGCGACCCGGCCCTTCTGGTGCCTCGAGATGCTGCAGACCCAGCGAAGGGGCTTCGGGAACATCATCGGGCATGCCAAGGGGGTCGGCGACCTCGGCTCGCTCTCGGCCTGGACCAACGAGCAGTTCGACCCGCGGCTGTCGTGGGCCGACGTCGGCTGGATCCGCGAGCGCTGGGGCGGCAAGCTGATCCTCAAGGGCATCCTCGACCCCGAGGACGCCCGCATGGCCGCCGACACCGGCGCCGACGCGCTGATCGTCTCGAACCACGGCGGCCGGCAGCTCGACGGCGCGCGCGCGTCGATCTCGGCGCTGCCCGGGATCGTCGAGGCGGTCGGCGACCGCATCGAGATCCACGTCGACGGCGGCATCCGTTCCGGCCAGGACGTGCTGAAGGCCGTGGCACTCGGCGCCCGGGCCGCCTGGATCGGCCGCGCCTTCCTCTACGGCCTCGGCGCCGGCGGCCGCGAGGGCGTGACGCGGGCGCTCGAGATCATCCGCCGCGAGCTCGACGTCTCGATGGCCCTCTGCGGCAAGCGCGACATCCGCGACGTCGGCCCCGACATCCTCGACCGCGCCCCGCGCTGACGCACGCGCGGACATCCCCCGGGCCGGTCGCCTCCCCGCGCGTGGCGCCGCGCCGCACGCGCCGAGCTGCGCCACGATCTCGCCTCGCCGCCGCGACGTCTTCCGCCGCCGAATCCCGACGAGACCTCCCGCCCCGCGGACCTGGGGATGCGCCCGCGCCCCCGCCGCTCACTCTCTTTTCTTCTTTCTTCTCTTCCTGCCGCATCGAGCAGTGCCTGGGGGGATCAAAGGGGGGCCGGCGAGGGCCCCCTTTGGGCCACAGGCGAGCCGCCGGGGATCGAAGAGCAAGGGAGCCTCCCTCGGTCCTGAAGGCGGAGCCGCGCATGCGGCGACCGGCGTTCAAAACGCCGCTGCGCCGGCCGGGCTCTCAATGGCCAGGAAGGACGAGCATGCCCGTCGCGGCAGCTGCACCACGTCCCGGAACGCGACCGGCAAGCCCCGGACAATCGTGAAGTCCGGGTTAACGTCCGGAGCCGTTATCTTTTTATATCAATCTCTTACGCAGGTTGTCC
>JAXMDH010000002.1:0-9979 GCA_046348915.1 Amaricoccus sp. | reverse complement strand
CTCGAACTGACCGCGCTGTCGCGCGAGGAGCCCGCCGTGCCCGAGACCAAGGCAGACACGCCCAAGACGACGCCCGACCCTGCCGCCCGCTTGCTCGCCGCCCTCGGCCTGACCGAGGACGCCGACGACGCCAGACGCCACCATCCGCGAGAGCTTCCTTGCCCTCCTCGGCCGGCCGACCGCCTTCCTCGACCAGGCCGAGGGCGACAGCCCGGCCGCGTAGGCCGCGCCCGACCCGGCCGAGTATGCGCCGGTCGGCGCCGTGCGGGAGCTCCTGGCCGAGCGCAACACCGCGCTCGCGACCATGGGCGAGCGCGTGGCCGAGAAGCGCGTCGGCGAGGCGCTGGCGGCCGGCTGCATCACCCCCGCCATGCGGCCCTGGGCGCTGGCGCTCTGCCGCGAGAAGCCCGACAGCTTCGAGGGCTTCCTCGCCGCCGGCGCGCCCGCCTATGCCCACCTCCTGCGCCCCGTCGCCCCCGGCGGCCCACCGCCCCGTGGCGTGGACGCCGCCGCCCGCGCCTCGCCCGAGGCCCGCGCCATCTGCCGCCAGCTCGACCTCGACCCCGAAGGCGCTGGCCGGCTGAACGAGTTCGGGAACGGGGAGTCCAGGCTCCGTTCCCGTCCGCCAGCGGGAAGACCGGCCGTCTGTCCCGGCCGGTCTTCCCGCTGGCCTGAACGGGCTCGACCATGAGCGCCGCCGACATCGACCTTGCCCTTGCCGAGCTGGAGCCGATCCTCGCCGGTTTGACCCGCCTCAACGGGGCGCTCGAACGGCATCGTGAAGCCCTGGTGCAGGACCGGCTGGCCCTCCCACCCTGCGACACGCCGCCCTTCGAGCACCGCCGCCGGCCCGGACGGCTGTCCAAGATCGGCGCCGACCCCGAGCTTCAAGCCTTCATCCTCCCGCGGCTCGACCGCCTGACCTATCACCAGATCGCCGATGCCGTCGCCGCTCACTTCCCGCCCGAGCCCCGCGTCCGCCCCTCCGACCCAGAAGCTCCCAGAACCGCCCGCGCCCAACACGGAAACTCGATAGGTTGAAGAAGAAGGAGCCAGGACAACCCGTGGGGGGCACGCGCGGCCGCGGGGGGGAGCCGTGCCGGGAAAGCAGGCTAGCGCGTGTCGTCCGGGCCGCCGACGATCCGCTTGAGCAGCCGCGGCAGCCGGCGCAGCGCCTTGTACATCTCGACGCTCTGGTCCATCCGCACGGCCGGATAGCCCATCACGATCCACCCCGGGGGCACGTTCGAGTTGACGCCGCTGTTGCCCGTGACGACCGCGTCGGCGCCGACGGTCAGGTGGTCGGCGACGCAGGCGCGCCCGCCAAGGACCACCCGGTCGCCGATGACGGTGGAGCCGGCGATCCCGGCCTGCCCGCAGATCAGGCAGGTCCGCCCCACCTTGACGTTGTGGCCGACCTGCACCTGGTTGTCGATCTTGGTGCCCTCGCCGATCGTCGTGTCCGCGATCGTCCCGCGGTCGATGCAGCTGCCGGCGCCGACCTCGACGTCGTCGCCGATCGCCACCGCCCCGAGCGAGTTGATCCGGACGTACTCCTGCCGCTCGCGCGGGGTGATCGCCCCGGTCGCCCGCGCCTCCTCGACGGTGCCCGGCGTCGGCGTCACGAAGGAGAAGCCGTCGGCGCCGATCACGGCGTTCGGCTGGGCGATGAAGCGGTGGCCGATGCGGACCCGCGCCCCGATCCGGACGCCGGCGAGGATGAGCGCGTCGTCGCCGATCGCGGCATCCTCGGCGATCGAGACGTGGCTGAAGATCCGCGCCCGGGCGCCGATCGTGGCCCGCGCGCCGATCACCACGAAGGGACCGACCGCGGCGCCCGCCCCCAGCCTCGCGCTCGGGTCGATGACGGCGGAGGGATGGATGCCGGGGGCGAGCTCCGGCGCGCGCTCGAAGACCCGCCCGATCCCGGCGAGGAGGTAGCGCGGGCGCGGCGCGAGGATCGCGGCCGAGAGCCCGAGGGCCTGCCAGTCGGCCCCGGGCCAGAGGATCGCGGCGCGCGCCCGTCCGCGGCCGAGGGCCTCGGCGAAGGCCGGCTGCATGGCGAGCGCGATCTGGTCGGGAAGGGCGGCGGCGGGCTCGGCCGCGCCCGACACCGCCAGCCCGGTGTCGCCGCAGGCCTCGGCGTCGAGCGCGGCGGCGAGCTCTGCGATGGTGATCACTGCCGTCTCCTGCGTGGGCCCCCGGCCGAGGCCATACCGGAAGCGTCAGCCCTGTGCAGCGGGCAAAGCGACCCCGGCGGCGACGAGCGCATCGAAGACCTTGGCGTCGCGGCCGTAGACGTCGGGCCGGTAGTGGACGCTGCCGGCGTCGTCGAACCAGACGGTCCGGTAGTCGATATGCACCGGGATCGTCCGCTCGAGGGTCACGGTCTTCTCCTTGCCGGTGGCGAGCAGCGCGTCGAAGGTCGCCTGCGGGTCGGGCACCTGCCCCTGCAGCACGATGTCGGCGAGCTCCACGGGCTTCTGCAGCCGGATGCAGCCGTTGGAGAAGGCGCGCACGTCGCGGGCGAAGAGGTCGCGGTGCGGCGTGTCGTGCATGTAGACCGAGTTCTGGTTCGGGAACAGGAACTTGACCTTGCCGAGGGCATTGTCGTCGCTCGGCCGCTGCTTGATCCGGAACGGGAAGCTCTCGGGGGTGTACTGCGAGAAGTCGACGAGGCTCGGGTCGATCTCGGTGCCGGCGCGGGTCAGGAGCCGGATGTTCTGCCGCTGCAGCACCAGCGGGTCCTTCTGCAGCTTCGGCAGATAGTCGCGGATCGCGATCGAATCCGGGATGTGCCAGGTCGGATTGACCACCATGTACTTCACGACGCCGGAGAACTCGGGGGTCTCGGTCACGTGGGTCTTGCCGACGACGACCTTAGACTCCCAGCTGGTCTTGCCGTCCTCGATCAGCCGGACGGTGAAGTCGGGGATGTTGACGAAGAGGTAGCGCGGCTCGGGCGAGCGGTTCAGCCAGCGCAGCCGCTCGAGGTTGACGGCGACCTGCGCGAGGCGGGTCTCGGTCGGGGCGTTGATCGCGTCGAGGGTCAGCGAGCCGACGACGCCGTCGGCGTTCAGCCCGTAGTCGGCCTGGAAGGCCTCGACCGCGTCCTGCAGCGTCGGGTCGAAGTCGCTGCCGGCGGTCTCGCCGTCGGGGACGAGATAGCCGAGCCGCGCCAGCCGGGCGCGCAGCGCCGAGACCCGCGGGTCGGCGTCGCCCGGGTGCATGGTCGGGCCGTCGGGCACGTCGGGCCCCCAGGAGGCGCCGGCGTCCAGCGCCTCGAGCCGGGCCTTCTCGGCCACCAGCCGGGCGTAGTCGGGATCCGCAGGCTGGAGCCCGGCGAGGACGTCCGGCAGCGGCGCCTTGTCGAGCAGCGCCATCAGCGCCGCCGGCGCCGGGTGCGACGGGCGCACCTGGATGTCGGGATAGAGCGATCCGGGCGCCAGTACGCCGGCGGCCATGTCGTCGGCGAGCCCGAGGTAGGCGCGGGTCGCCGCCACCTCGCGCTCGGCGTCGCCGGCGGGGGCGGCCGTCGGCCCGAAGACGCGCGTCAGCGCCTCGATGTCGTCCGAGCGCAGCGGCAGCGCCTGCGCCGGCGCCGCAACGAGGGCGGCGGCGAGCGCCGCCGGCCGGTCGCTGCCCGGCTCGGCCCAGAAGGGAGCATAGTCGCGGGCGGCGTAGAAGCCGCCGATGGCGGTCGCCTGCGCCTGGGGGACGCCCGCCAGCGCCGCGGCGAGATCGTCGCGGAACGCCGCCTGCGCCGGCGTGAGCGCCGGGGCCGCCGCGACCGCGGCACCGGCCGCCGCGTCGGACGCGGCCATCGGCCCGTCGGTCGGATCGGCCGCCGCCGCGGTCGCCAGGCCGCAGGCGAGTGCCGTTGACGCCAGTAGGGAAAGGGGTCGGAAATGCATGCCTGCCTCGTGGTTCTGCTCTGATTTTCCCACGAGATTAACCCGTCCGGGCGCCTCCGGGCAAGCGCGGGCCATCGCGGGCGCGATCCGCCCGCGGCGCGACATGCGGGCAAATTCCCGCGATCGGCAAAAAACTGCCGATCGCGGGGGCGGCGCGCAATGGTCCGCTTGGAAATGGGGCTTTGCTGTGTCATCAGAATCACAGGGGCGCGTGAAGTCGCTCAAAACAGGCAAGTTCGAGGCAGTGCAATCATGAATGACGAGGGATATCGCCCGTCTCGGCGGGCGTTGCTGGGTGCATTCGCGGGGATCTGTGCGGTCGCTGCGGCGCCGGTCTATGCCGGCGTTCCGGGGTTCCTGCGCGGTGCGGGCGACGTCCGCCGGGTGCGGATGTACAGCCAGCGGACCGGTGAATCGATCGACACGATCTATTTCGCCGACGGCCGCTACGTGCCCGAGGCGCTGCAGGAAATCAGCTACTTCATGCGCGACTGGCGCCAGAACGTGATGATGAAGTACGACGCGCGCAACGTCGACAACCTCGCCGCGACGCTGCGGATGATGGACACCGACGAGCCCTACATGATGATCTCGGGCTACCGCACGCCGCAGACGAACGCCATGCTGCGGGGCGCCGCCAGCCACTCGTTCCACCTGCGGGCGATGGCGGCCGATGTGCGGCTGCGCAGCCGCAACGTGCGGCAGATCTCGGGCGCGGCCTTCGCCTGCAACGGTGGCGGCGTCGGCATCTACAACCGCTCGAACTTCGTCCACATGGATTGCGGGCCGGTCCGTTCCTGGCACGGCTGACCCGCTCAGGCGCGAAGAGTGCCGTAGGGTCGTGAGCGGTATCTGTTGACGGTTTCCTTGGGGTGGGCTGCGCTGTCGCAGGCCACCCTCTCGTGCGTCGCGCCTGCGGCGCCGCGTCGCCGGACCCCCTTGCGGACAGCGGCGCGACGTATCACTGGTCCCGCAGCCGCTGCGCCGAGAGGAGCACCCCCGTGACCGACCCGACCGCCCGAGGTGCATGATGGAGCATCTCCCCGGCCTCAACCCGGCGGCGCCGCACTACCTGCCGTCGTTCATCACCGTCCCCGGCCAGTCCGACTGGCTGATGACCGTCATGGCGGTCTTCCTGCTCGTCTCCGTCATCTCGGTCGGGGTCGTCTACCTGAAGCTGCATGCGCTGCCCGAGCACATGGCGCATCGCACCAACAAGGTGCAGCTGCAGTTCGTCGCCGTGCTGGCGCTGATCGCGCTCCTCACCCACAACAACGTCTTCTGGATCGCGGCGCTGCTGCTGGCGCTGATCGAGCTGCCGGACTACGCGACCCCGATCAACTCGATGGCGCTGTCGCTCGAGCGGATGTCGCGGCGCGGCGACCCGCCGGACCGGCCGGGGCGCTGGAACGACCTGCTGTCCGACGATTCCCCGACCTACCCGCCGGCGCCGCCGCCCGCGCCGCGGGAGCCGGAGGCCTGAGATGCTCGAGCTCCTGCTCTGCTCCGCGGTCACCGTCCTGCCGGACTTCCTCTACCGGCGCTTCTGGCAGGGCAAGCGGCTCGGCCGCGAGATCACGCTCTTCTCGGTCTGGTACGAGCTCCGGTGGGGCATCACCTTCTGCGTGATGCTGACGGTGGCGCTGATCACCACGATCTTCTACTTCCACCCGTCGACCTCGAACGCCGTCTCGGTGTTCCGCACCGTCACGATCCTGCCCGAGGCCGGCGGGCGGGTCGCCGAGACCTTCGTCGGGATCAACCAGCATGTGACCGAGGGGCAACCCTTGTTCCGGCTCGACAGCTCGGAGCAGGAAGCGGCGATCGAGACCGCCAAGCGGCGGATCGCCGAGGTCGAGGCGGCGATGCAGGTGGCGACGTCGCAGCTCGCCGAGGCCGAGGGGCGCATCGTGCAGGCGCGGGGCTCGCTGAAGCAGGCGCAGGACGAGTACGACACCCGCGCCGAGCTAGTGCGTCGCAACCCGAACGCGATCGCGCAGCGCGATGTCGACCGAGCGCTGGTGGCGGTCGAAACGGCGCAGGGCGCGGTGGATGCGGCGGTCGCAGGCAAGGCGGCGGTGCAGTCGCAGATCGACTTCGGGCTGCCGGCGGAGAAGGCGAGCGCCGAGGCGGCGCTGAGCGAGGCGCAGGTGGCGCTTTCGAAGACGATGGTCGTCGCCGGCACCAACGGGGTGGTGCAGCAGTTCGCGCTGCGCGCCGGCGACGTTGTCAACCCGATGCTGCGGCCGGCGGGCATCCTGGTGCCGGACCGGCGCGTGACCGGGCTGGTCGCGGGGTTCGGGCAGATCGAGACGCAGGTGATCAAGGTCGGGATGGTCGGCGAGGTGACCTGCGCGGCGATCCCGTTCGCCGTGATCCCCGTCGTCGTGACCGACGTGCAGGACGTGATCGCCGCCGGCCAGATCCGGCCGACCGACCAGCTGCAGGACGTCTCGACCTTCGTGCGGCCGGGGACGATCACCGCGACCATGGAGCCGCTCTTCGAAGGGGCCTTCGACCGGCTGCCGCAGGGGTCGGCCTGCATCGCCAACGCCTATACCTCGAACCACGACGCGCTGCAGGATCCGTCGATCGGCACCTTCCACGCCTTCGTGCTGCATGCGATCGACGCGACCGGGCTGGTGCATGCCGCGCTCCTGCGGCTGCAGGCACTGGTGCTGCCGTTCCGCACCCTGGTGCTGTCGGGCGGGCACTGACCCGCCCGTCGAGCGCCTCCGGTGCGGCCAAAGGTAAAGACGGCCCTAACGTCGCCGCCATGAATCCAGCGATTCCAATGGCTTGAAGAATGTGCGCGACTAGTACCCCCCTCCGATCCCGTGCTGGGCTCACCTCCGGCGGGACCCCGGGTGCGTCCGGCGGGCGCTTGTGCGTCGGAGGGCGGCTTGCTAGGTGCGGGCAGCACCTCAGGGACCCCAGCGGATGGCAAGGCAGCCTGCGTTACCGGAACGGCCGAAATCGCCCACGATCGGGCCGCTCCGCGGGCTCTGGCCGTTCCTCAGGCCCTATCGCGGCCTGCTCGTCGGCGCGCTCGCCGCGCTGACCGTGACCGCCGGGCTGTCGCTGAGCCTGCCGCTGGCGGTGCGGCGGGTGATCGACAACTTCTTCAACCAGTCGGTGACGCTCGTCGACAGCTACTTCGCGGCCGCCCTCGGGATCGCGCTGCTGCTGGCACTCGGGACGGCCGCGCGCTTCTACCTCGTCACCCGGCTCGGCGAGCGGGTGATCGCCGACGTCCGCCGGGCGATCTACGACCGCGTCATCGGCATGAGCCCCGGCTTCTACGAGCGGATCATGACCGGCGAGGTGCTGTCGCGGCTCACCACCGACACCACCCTCGTCCTCTCGGTCATCGGCTCGTCGGTCTCGGTGGCGCTCCGCAACCTGCTGACCCTGGTCGGCGGGCTCGCGCTCCTCTTCTTCACCAGCGCCAAGCTGACCGGGCTCGTCCTGATCGGCGTGCCGCTCGTCCTCGTCCCGATCCTGACGCTGGGGCGGCGGCTGCGCGGGCTCTCGCGCGAGAGCCAGGACCGCATCGCCGACTCGAGCGCCGCCGCCTCCGAGAGCCTGCTGGCCGCCCAGACCGTCCAAGCCTACACCCACGAGGCCGCGAGCCGCGCGACCTTCGCCGCCCTGACCGAGCGGGCGTTCGATGCGGCACTGCGCCGCACCCGCACGCGCGCGATCATGACCGCGCTCGTCATCTTCCTCGTCTTCGCCTCGATCGTCGCCGTGCTCTGGATGGGCGCCCGCGACGTGCGCGCCGGCGAGATGTCGCCGGGGGCGCTGGTCCAGTTCGTGATCTACTCGGTGATGGTCGCGGGCTCCGCCGCCGCCCTCTCCGAGATCTGGGGCGAGCTGCAGCGGGCGGCCGGTGCCGCCGAGCGCATGGTCGAGCTCCTCGCAACCCCCGACCCGATCCTCGACCCGCCCGTGCCCGCCGTGGTGCCGGTGCGGGTCCAGGGCCGGATCGCCTTCGAGGACGTGACCTTCCGCTACCCGGCCCGCCCCGAGACCCCGGCGCTCAACGACATCGACCTCGCGATCGGCGCCGGCGAGACCGTGGCGCTGGTCGGCCCGTCCGGCGCCGGCAAGACCACGATCTTCCAGCTCCTGATGCGCTTCTTCGCCCCCGATTCCGGCCGGATCACCCTCGACGGCATCGACCTCGCCGCGATGGCCCGCACCGACCTGCGCCGGCAGATCGCGCTCGTCCCGCAGGAGCCCGCGATCTTCGCCGCCTCGGCGCGCGAGAACATCCGCTTCGGCCGCCCCGAGGCCAGCGACGCCGAGGTCGAGGCCGCCGCCCGCGCCGCCGCCGCCCACGACTTCATCGCCCGCCTGCCCAAGGGCTACGACACCTGGGTCGGCGAGCGCGGCGTGATGCTCTCGGGCGGCCAGAAGCAGCGGCTGGCGATCGCTCGCGCCATCCTGCGGGACGCCCCGGTGCTCCTCCTCGACGAGGCCACCAGCTCCCTCGACGCCGAGAGCGAGCGCGCCGTCCAGCAGGCGGTCGACGCCCTAGCCCGCGGCCGCACCACCCTTATCATCGCCCACCGCCTCGCGACGGTGAAGCGCGCCGACCGCATCGTCGTCTTCCAGGAAGGCCGCATCGTCGCCGAAGGCACCCACGGCGCCCTGATCGCCGAAGGCGGCCTCTATGCGCGGCTGGCGCGCCTCCAGTTCACCGACGGCGCCGCCTGAGCGACGGGCCGAGCAGCGACCTATCCGCGGACGACCGAAGCATATATAGTCAGTCCAGCACCGAGCCGGAGCCCGTCCGTGAGCCTTGCCGAAGACATCCCGGCCGCGCCGTCACAGTTCGACGATGCGGAATCCTTCCTTGCCTGGGCCGAAGCCCAGCCGGGTCGCTACGAGCTTGTCGACGGCGTCGTGCGCATGATGGCCGGAGCGACGCTGAACCACGGCCGCCTGTCGCGAAATGCCCTGCGCGCTCTCGCGAACCGCCTCGACACCGGCCCCTGCGAAGCCTTCGGACCCGATGTCGCCGTCATCGTCGGCCCAAGGTGGGTGGTGCTACCGGACGCCAGCGTCGGTTGCGAGCCCACGACCGGGCCGGGGCTCGACCGTCCCGTGGTCATCTTCGAGGTTCTATCGCCTTCCACGGCCGCCTACGATATGGGCGACAAGGCCGCGGCCTACCGAAACCTGCCGTCGCTCCGACACCTGGTGCTGGTCAGCCAGGATCGGATCCGCGTGCAGCATTTCCACCGCGAAGCCGGCGACCGCGACTTCACGCTGACCGAACTGGCCAGCGTGAACGCGGTCCTTGCCCTCGCGGCCATCGGCGTCGAGATGACCGCGGCCGAGCTCTACGCCCAGGTGGTCTTCGGCGCCTGAGCCGCGCTCACGGCGTGAGGCCCTCGGGCTCCGGCAGGCCGTGGATGCGGCAGCAGGCGACGAGCGTGTTGGCGAGCAGGCAGGCGATCGTCATCGGCCCGACCCCGCCCGGCACCGGGGTGATCGCGGCAGCGACCTGGGCGGCGCCGGCGAAGTCGACGTCGCCGGTGATGCCGCCCTCGACGCGGTTGATGCCGACGTCGATCACGGTGGCGCCCCGCCGCACCCAGTTGCCGGCGACCAGCCGCGGGCGCCCGACCGCGGCGACGAGGATTTCGGCGCGGCGGCAGACCGCCGGCAGCTCGCGGGTGCGCGAATGCGCGACGGTCACGGTGCAGCTCTCACGCAAGAGGAGCTGCGCCATCGGCTTGCCGACGATGTTCGAGCGGCCGAGGACGACCGCCTCGCGGCCGGCGAGCTCGCCCAGCCGGTCGCGCAGCAGCATCAGGCAGCCGAGCGGGGTGCAGGGCACCATCGACGGCTCGCCGATCGCGAGCCGGCCGGCGTTGATCGGGTGGAAGCCGTCGACGTCCTTGGCCGGGTCGATCGCCTCGATGACGCGGAAGGCGCCGACCTGCGGCGGCAGCGGCAGCTGGACCAGGATGCCGTGGACCGCCGGGTCGGCGTTGAGCCGCGCGACCAGCGCCAGGACGTCGGCCTCGGACGCCGTCGCCGGCAGGCGGTGC
>JAXMDH010000001.1:0-14056 GCA_046348915.1 Amaricoccus sp. | reverse complement strand
GTCGCCCAGATCCCGACCCCCGGCGCGAAGGTCGAGATCGAAGTCACCGCCTCCACCCGAAGCTGAAGGTCGGCAGGCGAGCGGGCACGGACCGAGGGTCGAGCGTCACCAGACGCGACCACGGCGATCCTCGCCCCCGTCGTCAGCCGAAGCGAAGATGCGAACCGACGTCGACACCACGAAAATCTCCGCCGGTCAGAGCCTGACGGTCTGGCGCGATACCGTCTGCGCCAATCTCATCGGTGTCGAATGCGACGCGGGGGCGCGGTGCGTCCTGAAGGGCCGGTTCACGCAGCTGGAGCGCGATGGCTTCGCCATCGCCCGTCTGCGGGCCGACGCGCACAACGCGGTGCGGGAGCAGCGGACGCTGCGCAAGTCCGACACGGACTTCTACGTGCTGTTCCTGCAGAAGACCGGGGTGATGCGGGTCCGGCGGGAGAACGGCGACTTTCTCGTCCGTCCGGGCGACATGTACTTCTACGACGCCGGCACCGAGCACCAGCTGCTCTTCGACGAGCCGTTCGATCATCTCGCGGTGCGCGTCCCGCGAAAGCTCCTCGAACGACGCTGGTCGCGGCTCGCCGAGATCGGCTCGTTCCGGGCGCCGGCGGACGAGCGCGTCATCGATCGCGTCTTGCTCCCGATGGCGGGTGCGGCGATCGGCTCGCCGGACGAGCGTGATCTGCCGAACGTCGCGATCGCGATGATCGACCTCTTCGCCGCGCGCGTTCAGGGCGACGCCCCGGCCGCCACCGCCGAGACCAGCCACGCGCGCCTGATGGCCAGGCGGATCGGGCATGAGGTCGATCTTCGGCTCGAGGATCCGGCGCTCGACGCGGAGGCGGTCGGGCGGACGCTCGGCCTGTCCCGGCGGCAGGTCGACCGACTGCTGGAGCGGTGCGGCACGAGCTTCGCGAGAATCCTGATGGGCAAACGGCTGCGGCGCGCGGCCGAGCTTCTGGAGCAGCCGTGGGCGCGGGGCCAGTCGGTGACGCAGCTCGCCCTGGCCGCGGGCTTCGAGAACCACTCGTTCTTCTCCCGCAAGTTTCGCGAAGCCTACGGGCTGAGCCCGCGGGACTATCGCGAGGCGGCGCTCGGACGGGTCATGTCCTTCCGCGAACAGAAATAGGTCCGGCTCAGAGCAGCGGCATTCCGCGCGGCGGGAATAGTCCCAACAGGCTTCGAGCCTCGGCGTGAAATGTACCGAAATCCATCGCGCTCCGGCATGGCCGGCCGGCAGATGCCCGAGCTGGCGGGCACGGCCGCCAGGGTGCCGCCCGCGGTATCGGGCCCTGAAGCTCATCGCAAGACAAGCGCTTTGACGGAGAAACCAAGCTAGCGATCTTCCAGGAGGAACCGTGACCAACCAAACGATCGCAGACGTCCCCGAATCACGGGGACTGCAGAGAGCATTCAAGTTCTTCGCCGTCATCGAGCGGGTCGGCAACCTGCTGCCCAATCCCTTCTGGTTGTTCTGGATCCTCTCCGTCGTCCTGGCCGTGCTGAGCGCTCTCCTCGCCGCGTCCGGCGTAAGCACCATGAACCCCGCCACCGGCAAGGGCGTCGCGGTGCAGAGCATGCTCACCGCCGAGGGCCTGCAGATGGTGCTCGGCACCGCGGTCTCGAACTTCGCCACCTTCCCGCCGATGGCGACGATCATCACCGTGCTGCTGGGCATCGCGGTCGCGGAGAAGTCCGGCCTGATCGACACGCTGCTGCACGGCATGGTCACCCGCGTGCCGCCGAAGTACCTGACCTTCGCGCTGGCGATGGCCGGCATGGTCGGCCACGTGGCGGGCGATGCGGCCTACGTGACGCTGATCCCGCTGGGCGCCCTGGTCTTCCTGGCGGCCGGGCGCAGCCCGCTGATCGGCATCGTCGTCGCCTACGTGTCGATCGCGGCGGGCTACGACGCCTCGCCCTCGCTGACGACGACCGACGTCCTGCTCTCCGGGCTGACCACCGCGGCCGCCCAGACCATCGATCACAGCTACATCGTGACCCCGGTCGCGAACTACTATTTCGGCGTGAGCTCGTCGGTGATCATCGCGCTCGCGATCACGATCGTGACCGAGAAGGTGCTGGTCCGCCGTCCCGACCTGCAGGTGGACGACGACATCGACCTGGAGAGCCACACCGACCTCGGCCGGCTCGAGTCGACCCCCGCGGCAAGCCGTGCGATGCGCGCCACCGGCCTGGCGGCGCTGATCTTCGCGGCCGTCCTGGTCCTCGGCATGATCCCCGCGAGCTCGCCGCTGCGCGGGGAGGGCGGCGGGATCGTCAACTCGGTCGTGTTCAGCGGCATGGCCTTCGTCCTCTGCCTGTTCTTCACCATGCTCGGCGTGGTCTACGGCTTCGTCAGCGGCAGCTTCACGAAGCCCAGCCAGATCGTCGAGGCGATGGTGGGCGGCGTGCGGTCGCTGGCGCCGATCCTCGTGCTCTTCTTCGCGATCGCGCAGTTCCTGGCCTACTTCAAGTGGACGAAGATCGGCGAGGTCATGGCGATCACCGGCGCCGAGTGGCTGGCGGCGATGAACGTTCCTGGCTGGACGATCCTGCTCGGGATCGCGATCCTGATCACCTTCATGAACTTCGTGATCACCAGCGGCTCGGCGCTCTGGGCGCTCGCCGCGCCGGTGTTCGTGCCGATGCTCATGCTGCTCGACATCCCCCCGGAGACGACCCAGGCCGTCTACCGGATCGCCGACTCGGTGACGAACAGCGTCACCCCGATGAGCCCCTACTTCGTCATGGCGCTCGGCTTCATGCAGCAATACCGCAAGAGCGCAGGGATCGGGACCCTCGCCTCCTTCACCATTCCGATCGCGATCGTGGTCTGGACCGTGTGGATCGGCTTCTTCATGGCGTGGTACTTCGCCAACGTCCCGTTCGGCCCCGGCTACTGAAGGGAGGACGCGCGATGAGCGAAGAAATCATGGAGTCGACACCGGCGCTGTCCGAGGCAACGGTCGAGCAGGTCATCGCCGACATCGTCGGGCTGGTGGACTGCGAGAGCTGCAGCTACGACCGCGCGGGGCTGGACGCCTGCCTGGCCTTGCTGACGGACCTGGCCGCCCGCCGGCTGGGCGAGCCCGCCGCGACGCACCGCCACCCCGGCGGGGAGCAAGGCGACATCGTGACGCTGACCTATCCCGGAAGCGGGACCGGCCACGTCACGATCATCGGCCACTACGACACCGTGTGGCCGCGGGGCACGCTCGCCGGCTGGGGCGAGCGGTCGTATCCGGATGGCGACGGCCGGTTGCGGCTGAGCGGTCCAGGCCTCCTCGACATGAAGTCGGGCCTCGTGCAGGGCATATGGGCGCTGCGGCTGGCGCGCGAGAGCGGCCTGCCGACGCCGACCGTCACCTACGTCTGGAACGGGGACGAGGAGATCGGCTCGCTCGCGTCGCGGCCGGTGATCGAGAGCGTCGCCGGCGCGAGCGACGCGACGCTGGTGCTCGAGCCGAGCTTCGACGGCGCGGTCAAGACCGAGCGCAAGGGCGTCGGGCTCTTCAAGGTCGCGATCACCGGGGTGGAATCGCATGCGGGCCTCAATCCCGCGGCGGGCGCGAGCGCGATCCACGCGATGGCGGAGTTCATCGCCGCCATCGTGGCCGCCGCCGACCCCGACCAGGGCACCACCATCAACGTCGGAGTGATCGAGGGCGGCACGGGAAGCAACGTCGTCGCCGGCAGGTGCGTCGTCCAGGTCGACATCCGGGTGAAGACGGCGGCCGAGCGGGATCGCATCGACGCCGCCTTCGATGCCGTGACGGTCTCCGACCCCCGGGTGAAGGTCGAGGTCGAGCATTGCTGGAACCGGCCGCCGATGGAGCTCACCGAGGCCTCGGTCCCCCTCCTCGAGAGCGCGCGGGCGGTAGCCGGCGAGCTGGGCTTCGTCCTGCGCAATGTCGGCGTGGGCGGCGCGAGCGACGCGAACTTCGTCGCCGGGCTAGGCCGTCCGGTGCTCTGCGGCCTCGGCGCGGTCGGCGACGGCGCACACGCCCGGAACGAGTTCATCTACGCGGACATGATCGGCCGACAGACGGCGCTGCTGACCGGCCTCCTCCACCGTCTCGCCGACGGCCTCTGACGGAGGCGGCGCGGCGGGCCGGACGTGGGCTCGCACGCGTCGGATCGGGGTCAGGAATTGGCAGGCGAGGGTGTCCGCGCCTGCCCCGACGGCAAGGGCGGCCGCCGGCAGCGGGCGGCGGCCCTCCGATGCACGGGATCGCGGGATCAGAGATCCTCGCGCTTCAGGTGATGGCTTCCGGCAACGTCGGCCCAGCTCTCGCCCCGCGAGGTGCCGAGGAACCGGTCGGAGAACCCGCTGTCGATCTCGGCCTGCCGGTGCCTGGGAAGGACGAACGCCCGCATCAGCACCGTGTAGAGAACGAGCCCGATCGGGAAGCCGATCAGCACCGCGTACTGCGACCACCAGGCGGCGAGCCCGCCGGCGACGAGCCAGGCGATCAGGCCGGCCGGGTTGAAGCCGTCGATATAGCGGAACTGGCCGTCGAGCCGGTAGAGGTCGGGCACGTTCACCCGGCGGTGGCGGATCACGTAGTAGTCGGCGATCATGACGCCGCCGATGGCCGAGAGGAAGGCGCCGTAGTAGCCGAGGAAGACGAAGAGGTTGTCGAGGATCGCCCAGGGGAAGCAGATCGTGCCGACGACGCCGGCCAGCGCCACGCCTATCCGGTAGTTGATGACCCGCGGCGCGGCGTTGACGAAGGTGAGCGCAGCGGGGATGAGGTTGGCCGCGGTGTTGGTCGACCACTGCGCCAGCACCACGAGGGCGAGGAGCGCGAGCAGCGCGAAGCCCGTGGCATCGGCCTGGATGACCTCGATCGGGTTCCAGTTGCCGGTCGCGATCCAGGAGACGGCGCCGAGTCCGGCGATGATCGCCTGCGTGATCGGCAGCGCGATCAGCTGGCCGGCGAAGACGTTGCGGTTGCGGGCGAAGAAGCCGCGGGCGCCGCGCTCGGTCTTCACGAAGCGGGTGAGGTTCGGAACGTCGATCGCCATCGTCGACCAGAAGCCGAGATTCGCGACGAAGAGCACGAGGAGCGACATGTCGCCCGACGCGGTGAAGTTCCAGATGTTCAGCCCCTTGGTGTCGGCAATGCCGTCGAGGGCGAAGTACATCCAGACCGAGATGGCGATGATCGCCGGCGCGGCGAGCGAGGCGAGCTTCTCGACGGCCTGGATGCCGGCGGCGGTGTTGACGACCTGGACGATGGCAAAGAGGATGTACCAGACGAACCAGTTGTCGAAGCCGATGAAGTACGAGCCGATGCCGTTGAGAGCGATCGCCCCGAGGTAGGTCTGGATCCCGAACCACATCGCGGCGACGAGGCCGCGCGAGAGCGACGGCAGGTGCGTGCCGTAGATGCCGAAAGGCGCGCGCAGGTAGACGGCGAACGGCAGGCCGTGCTCGGTGCCGATGTCTGCCGTCAGCAGCATGAAGGCGCCGAGGATGAGGTTGGCGGCGAAGATCGTCAGGATCACCTCGGCAAGCCCGATGCCGCCCTGGACGCCGGTGGCGCCGAGCGAGTAGGTGGCGATGATCACGGCGATGCCGACCCAGATCCAGGCGTAGCCCCAGGCGCCGATCGGGCGCTGGTCGAGCCCGGTCGGCAGGATCGATTCCTCGATCAGCGGGTTCTGGTCGGGCACCAGCCCGTCCTTTGCGGTGGTCGCGGTCATGAGACAATACCTCGGGGTTCGACCGAGGCGCGCCGGTCCGTGCCGGGCTGCCATCGGAGGTGACGGGAAGGAAAGGGAAGGGAAGGCCGCCGGCCTGCCGGCGGCCCCGTCGGGTCAGGCGCGCATGCGCGCCCTGAGGGCCTCGGTGGCTGCGGCGTCGACGGTCTCGGTCTCGACGTCGACGACGACGCCGTAGGCCGTGCGGGCATGCTCGGCGGAGTAGAAGCCGTCGAGCACGTCCTCGAGCACCTTTCGGGCCGGCCGCTTCAGCGGCGAGCCGTAGCCGCCGCCGTTCGGGCTGTAGTAGGCCATCACGTCGTCGGCCTCGACCGAGAAGCCCGAGAACTTCGAGGGCATCTCCTTGATCTCCACGGGCTTCTTCGCGTTGTAGACGAGGCACTTGCCGACGGTGCCATCGCTGCCGCCGAAGGCCCCCCAGGGCGCGTCGGTGTGGCGCTCGGACTCGTGCGTGATGAAGCCGGGCGTCAGCACCCGCTGCGCCTTGACGACGCCGATGCCGCCCCGGAACTCGCCGGCGCCCGGCGGCTCGTCGTCGCGGAGCTCGTAGCGGTCGCAGATCATCGGGATGTGCATCGCGAGATCCTCGAGCGGGTTGTTCCGCGTGTTGGCCATCAGGTTGTCGATCGAGTCCGGCCCGTCCGACCGCGGCCGGCCGCCATAGGCGCCCTCGTTCACTTCGAGGAACACCCAGTAGTCGCCCGAGGGCCGCACGCCCGAGTAGGCGGCGAAGGAGATCGAGGCGGAGCTGCCGGCGATCACCCGCTCCGGCAGCACCGGGGCGAGCGCCTTCAGGATCAGGTCGATCATCCGGTTGCACTGGGTGAAGCGCGCCTCGGCCGAGGCGGGCGCCTTCGGGTTGAAGATCGAGCCGAGCGGCGCGGTGATCTTCACCGGGCGGAACGAGCCCTCGTTCGAGGGCGCGCGCACGTCCGAGGTGACCGCGTCGAGCAGGAGCTTGCGGAAGGCGCAGTAGGCCGCGACCTTGGTCGAGCCCTCGAAGGGCACGTTGTAGGCGGTCGGCGTCTGGTCGGCGGAGCCGGTCAGGTCGACCTCGACCCCGTCGTCCTCGACCCGCACGGTGACCTTCACCTTCAGGCGCTGGTCGCGGTTGCGGCCGTCGTCGTCGAGCCAGCCCTCGGCGACATAGTCGCCGTCGGGGATCTCGGCGATGCGCTGCCGCATCAGCCGCTCGGAATAGTCCATGAGCTGGTTCGCGGCGCCGAAGACCATGTCCTCGCCGTACTTCTCGATCAGCTCCACGAACCGCTTCGCCCCGAGCCGTGCCGAGGCGACCTGCGCCTCGATGTCGGCGACGAGCTGGCCGGCGGCACGGGAGTTGCGGCGGATGAAGTTCCACATCGCCCGGTTCGGCTCGCCCTTGCGGTAGAGCTTGGTCCCGGCGAAGAGCATGCCCTCGGCGAAGACGTCGGGCACGTCGATGATGAGCCCGGGCGTGGCCGCGCCGATGTCGACGTGGTGGGCGGTGTTGGCCGCGAAACCGACGAGGCGGTCCTTCAGGAACACCGGCACGACGATGGCGAGGTCGGGCGTGTGGCTCGACCCGTGGTAGGGATGGTTGTGGACGACGACGTCGCCCTCGTACCACTCGCCGTCGTCGATCGTCTCGGCGATGCCGCGCAGGTAGCCCGGGATCGAGCCGATGTGCATCGGCGTCGATTCCGACTCGCAGAGCGTGTTGAAGTCGGTGTCGAAGAGCCCGGCGCCGAGGTCCTGGCTCTCGCGGATGATCGAGGAGAAGGACATCCGGTAGAGGACGTGGCCCATCTCCTCGGCGATGGTCTCGAAGGCGCCGCGGATGACCTGCAGCGTGATCGGATCGACCTCGGTGCGGGACTCGGGCGTGGCGGCAGGCTTGGTCATGGCGATGGTGTTCATCGTGCGGGCTCCTCAGGCGGCGCCGGCCGCGTGGATGCGGATATTGCCGTAGTCGAGCAGGTCGGCGACGTAGCCGGGCGGGACGAGGGTGTTCGAGTCGTGCTGGACGAGGATCGCCGGCCCCTCGACACGGTCGCCCGCGAGGAGCTTGCGCCGGTCGTAGCGCGGCGTCTCCAGCGTGCGCCCGTCGTCGAAGGTGGTGGCGCGGACGAACATCAGCGCCCGGTCAGGGCTCGAGCCGTCGGTCCGCTCGACCTTGGGGATCTCGATGCGCGGCACCGCCGCCGTGCCGATGGCGCGGAGGGTGATGACCTCGACCTCCTGCTCGGGATAGCTGTAGCCGTAGTCGAGCTGGTGGCGGGCGTGGAAGCTCTCGACGATCGTCGCCTTGTTCGCCTGCGTCACCGGACCGTCGGGCATGGCCGCGCGCAGCTCGAAGCCTTGGCCGTGGTAGCGGCACTCGGCGACGAGCTCGATCGCCTGGTCGGCGCGCGGGATGCCGTCGGCGTCGAGATCCTCGGTCACCACCTTGCGGAGCGACTCGCGGGCGGCGTTGAGGCGGTCGAGATCCGCGTCGGTGGCGGCGCCGAGCTCGATCAGCCCCGACTCGGTGTGCTCGTAGCGGAGGTCGGACTTCAGGAGCCCGACCGCGGCGGTGATGCCGGGCGCGACCGGCACGATCACGTCCTTCGCCGAGACCGCCTCGGCCAGCGCCACGCCGTGCAGCGGCCCGGCGCCGCCGAACGGCATGATCGAGAAGTCGCGCGGGTCGATGCCGCGCGCCACCGAGTTCGAGCGGATGGCGAGCGCCATGTTGTTGTTGATGATCCGGATGATCCCGAGCGCCGCCTCGGTGACGCCGAGCCCGAGCGGCTTCGCGACCTTCTCCTCGACCGCCTTGCGCGCCAGCTCGGGGTCGAGCCTCAGGTCGCCGCCGAGCGCGAGGTCGGGGTCGAGCCGGCCGAGCACCACCTGGGCGTCGGTCACCGTCGGCTCCTCGCCGCCGCGACCGTAGCAGGCGGGTCCGGGCTCCGATCCCGCCGAGCGCGGCCCGACGTTGAAGCCGCCCGCCTCGTCGATGTAGGCGACCGAGCCACCGCCCGCGCCGATCGTCACGAGGTCGATCATCGGGGTCAGCACCGGGTGGCCGCCGACATAGGTGTCGCGCGGGTTCATGATCTTCACGCTGCCGCCCGGGATCGTCGAGATGTCGGCCGAGGTGCCGCCGATGTCGACGGTGATGACGTTCGCGACGCCCGCCATCTCGCCCTCGGAGGCGCCGCCGATGACGCCGCCCGCCGGGCCCGACATCAGGATGCGGATCGGCCGCCGGGCGCAGGCCTCGACGGTCGAGACGCCGCCGTTCGACTGCATGATCCGCAGCTTCGAGCCGACGCCGGCGGCGCGGAGGCGCGACTCGAGGTCGTTGAGGTAGAAGGCGGTCTTCGGCCCGACGTAGCAGTTCATCGCCGCGGTCGAGAAGCGCTCGTACTCGCGCATGACCTTCGCGACCTCGCTCGACAGCGTGACGTAGGCATCGGGCAGCTCCTCGAGCACGATCTCCCGGGCGCGCCGCTCGTGGGCGTCGTTGAGGAAGGCGAACATGAAGCCGATCACCACCGACTCGATGCCCCGGCGCCGGAAGACCGCGCAGGCCGCGCGCACCGCCGCCTCGTCGAGCGGCGTCGCGACCGCGCCGGCCGGCGGCAGGATGCGCTCGGGGATCGCGATGCGGTTGCGGCGCTTCACCAGCGGCTGGCTCTGCCACGGCACGTCGAAGTGCAGCGAGAAGTTGTAGGGCCGCTTGTGCCGGCCGATGTGCAGGATGTCGCGGAAGCCCTCCGTCGTCAGCATCCCGCACTCCGAGCCGTTGTGCTCGATCGTGATGTTCGTCGCGGTGGTGGTGCCGTGGACGATCGTCTCGACCTCGGCGGGCTCGATCTCCGCCTTCCGGCAGAGGGCCTTGACCCCCTCGACGACGCCGATCGACTGGTTCTTCAGCGTGGTCGGGACCTTGTGGTAGAAGACGCCCTTGCTGCACTCGAGCACCAGGTCGGTGTTCGTGCCGCCGACGTCGACGCCGATTCTCGCCATGGAAATTCTCCTCTGTCGGGTCGTTGACTGTCAGGCCCGGGCGGCCGCCCGCGCGGTCGGATCCGGCCGGCGCTCGACCGGCGGCTCGCCGGCCGCGGCGCGGAACGGCCGGCCGGCGGTCTCGGGGGTCAGGAGCGCGACCACGAAGGCCACGCCCGCGACGATGGTGATGTAGATCGCCGGCGCGAGGCGGTTGTCGGTCGCCACGATCAGCCAGGTGGCGACGAAGGGCGCGGTGCCGCCGAAGATCGCGTAGGCGACGTTGTAGGTGACCGCCGAGGCGGTGTAGCGCACCCGCGTCGGGAAGACCTCGCAGAGCAGCACCGCCGTCACCACGTTGGCCGTCACCGCGCCGACCGCGAGCATGATCTGGGCCGAGAGCGCCGAGCCGAGCGTGCCGTTCGAGGCGGCGAGATAGGCCGGCACCGCGAGGCCGCCGAGCAGCAGCGCCGAGGCGACCATCGTCGGCCGCCGGCCGATCCGATCGCAGACCCGCCCGAGGACCGGCGCGATCGCCGCGGCGAAGGTCAGCGCCAGCACGTTCGAGAGCAGCACGTGCGCCGGCGCCATCCCGACGACCGTGCGCAGGAAGGTCGTCATGTAGGTGGAGAAGATGTAGAAGCTGAGCGCCGTCAGGCTGATGAAGGCGCCGAGCCGGACCATCGGGATCCATTGCTCGCGCATGGTCTCGCCGAGCGGGGCGTGGGACGCCGCCGGGCCGTCGAGCACCGCCTGGAAGAGCGGGCTCTCGTCGAGGCGGCTCCTGATGTAGAGCGCGACGAGGCCGAGCGGCGCCGCGAGCAGGAAGGGCACGCGCCAGCCCCAGCCGTTCATCGCCTCGGTCGAGAGGCCGATCGTGAGCAGCCAGGAGAGCAGCGCCGCGAGCGCGAAGGAGGCGAAGGTCGCCGCCGGCATCCAGCTCGAATAGCGCGAGCGCCGGTCGGCGGGCGCGTGCTCGATCACGTAGGTGACGGCGCCGGCGTACTCGCCGCCGGCCGAGAAGCCCTGGAGGCAGCGGGCGAGGGTCAGCAGGACCGGCGCCCAGATGCCGATCACGTGGTAGCCGGGCAGGAGCCCGATCGCCGCCGTCGCGATCGACATGAGAAGCACGGTCAGCGCCAGCACCTTCTTGCGGCCGAGGCGGTCGCCCATCATGCCGAAGTAGGCGCCGCCGACCGGCCGGAGCGCGAAGGCGACGGCGAAGATCGCGAAGGTCTGGAGGAGGCCCGCGACGCGGTTGCCCTCGGGGAAGAAGGTGATCGCGATGATCGGCGCCATGAAGCCGTAGATCGCGAAGTCGAACCACTCGATCACCGTCCCCGCGACGGCGGCGGTCGTGACCTTGCGCAGGGTGGCGGGATCGGCGGCCGCGGCGGCCGGGGCGTGCTGGGACATCTGGGGCGTTTCCTTCAATGGGGCCCCGGCGCCGCGATCGACGCGGGACGCTTGGCTCGGAGGCACGGGGAGCGGCGGCGCGCCCCCGTGCCGTCGGCTCGACCTACTCGGCGGCCGCCGCCTTGGGATTGCCCACCGAGTTCAGGTAGGCGACGCACTCGTCGACGGTGTGGACGTCGCCGAACTTCGCGTCGATGTCGAAGAGGTTCCAGGCCACGGCGCCCGGCACGCGGTCGCCGATCGCTTCCTTGACCGCGATGGTGCGGAAGCCGTCGGCGATGCCGTCGCAGATCGTCTGGCGCACGCAGGCGCAGGCGGTGACGCCGGTGACGAGGATGGTGTCGACGCCGTTCGCCCGCAGGATGCCGGCGAGCTCGGTGCCGTGGAACGACGAGGCGCGCTTCTTGAGCAGCGTGTACTCGCCCGGGACCGGCGCGATGCGGCTGTCGATGGCCCAGAGGTCCTTGTCGGCGAGGTCGACCACGTCCACCGGGATCTTGTTGTGCCAGAGGCCCATGTCGGTGAAGGGCGCGTTGCGGTCGGTGATCTCGTAGGCGGTGGTGACGTGGATCACCGGGTGGCCGTTGGCGCGGCAGGCCGCCAGCAGCTTCTGCATGCCGGGGATGATCTCGTTGTCCATCTTTTCCTGGTCGCAGGTGAAGGGGTTGCCGGGACGGGTCCAGGCGTTGGCGAGATCGACGCTGACCAGCGCCGGCCGCCGGCCGAAGCCGACCCGGCGCTGGAAGCCGCGCGCCTGATAGAGCTTCGTCGCCTCGGCGAAGGCCTGGTTGAGCAACCGGTCGAGTTCCTTGGTGTCCACCTCGGACATGAGCATCTCCTTCGCCGGACGCGCGTGCGCCGGCCGCAGCGAATGGTTTCGGTTCGAGGGATAGTCGGGCGACCCTTCGGCGCACTACCCGGGGCAAGGATGCGTCGGCCCCGGTCCGAAAGGAATTGCCGAGTCGGCATCTATTGTTGCATGGGATGCATCACGTCCGCGGAGGCTTTCGTGGAGAACCCGGCCGGCCTCGATCTCGTTCACTCGTTCCTCGTCGTCGCCGACGAGCTGAACTTCCGGCGCAGTGCCGAGCGGCTGCACCTCGACCAGTCGGCCCTGACCCGGCGCATCCAGAAGCTCGAGCAGGGCCTCGGCTTCCGCCTGCTGGAGCGCACCACCCGCGAGGTGACGCTGACCGCCGCGGGGCGGCGCTTCTACGCGGACAACGTCGACGTGCTGCGCCGCTACGCCGAGGCGATCTCGACCGCGCGCGACATCGCCGAGGGCCGGACCGGCACGGTGCGCGTCGGCTACATGGCCTTCGCCGCCACCGAGCTCGTCCCGCGCGCCGTCGCCCGCTTCGGACAGCTCCACCCCCAGGTCGAGGTCAAGCTCCGCTACATCCGCACCCAGGGCCAGAAGCTCGCGCTCGCCAACGACGAGATCGACATCGGCTACATGATCGGCCCCTTCGTCCACTCGGAGTATCAGACCGTCCGGCTCGCGTCCGACCAGCTTTACGTGGTCGCTCCCCGGAACCATGGCCTCATGCGGCGGGCCGAGGTGCGGGCGGCCGATCTCGCCGGTGCCGACCTGATCCTCGGGGACATGGCCGAATGGGGCGAGTTCCGCTGGCGCCTCGCGGATCTGTTCCACAGCAACGGCATCCGGTTGCGGGTGCGCCTCGAGGCGTCGAACACCCTCGCCCTGATCGGCCTCGTCGCGGCCGGCCTCGGCGTGACGATCTATCCCGAGAGCCTCATCGGCTTCCTCGGCCGAAACGTCGAGGTCCGCCCGATCCAGCACCCCGACTTCCGAAGCGAAACCGTGCTGGTCTGGAAGCGCACCAACCGCTCGGGCCCGACCCGTCGCTTCATCGACGTTGCTACGAAATTGCCGCCCCGATTGTAGATCATGCTTTGCGAGAGTCCCGATCGGTGATGGCAGACAACTCGGCAAAGCTCTACGATAGAGTGGCAGTGCGCCGTGCGCGAGCGCGTAAGAAGCCCTTCCAGCGATGCTTAGGACTTGAAGCGCTTCCGATAGTCGTGGGGCGTTTCCTGGATTCGCAAATCAAGTGCGACACCTGCTATATCTGGGGTCGCCATGCGACAGCACTACAGCCACTGGACGCTCGACGAACGTTGCCGCCTGTGCGGCCTTCTGGAGATGGGTCTGGGCGTCGAGGAGATCGTCCGCCGCCTGAACCGGCACCGCTCGACGGTGTATCGCGAGATCGCGCGGAACGGTCGGATCGCGGGCGGCTACCGGCCGCAGGGCGCCGACGACCGGGCCTGGGCGCGCAAGCGGCGGGGCTCGCGGATCGCGCGCTCCACCCCGCTCAGGACCCGCGTGGAGACCGGCCTTGCCATGGAATGGTCTCCCGAGCAGATCGTGGGAAGGATGGAGCGCGGCGGAGCCGAGCACAGGACGAGCGTGGAGTCGATCTACCGCCACGTCTGGAGCCTCGAGGGTCGCAAGGCCTGCCTGCCCGGCCTGCTTCGCCAGCGCAAGCGGCGGCGCGGCCGCGGCCGGCGCCGCGGCAGGCGGCTGCCGATCCCGAACCGGGTGCCGATCCACGCCCGGCCGGAAGAGGCCGGCCTGCGCAGCGAGATCGGTCACTGGGAGGGCGACGTCATGCACTTCCGCAAGGGCGCCCAGGCGCTCCTGACGCTGGAGGATCGCGCCTCCCGGCTGACGCTGGCCCGGCGTCTTCGCGGCATGGAGGCCGACCGCTGCGCCCGCGCCATCGTCGCCGAGCTCTTGGAACGGGCTCTTCGCTCGTCCGGGCACGAAAGCGCAGGGCAAAAGCATCCGATTCGCCGCGGACCTTGCACCGGCACGCCGCCGAATGAGCGAGCTCCCGGTCCGCAGCGGCGCCCGACCCTCGCAATAGACCTGGGCGCTGTCGGGCTCCTTCAGCGCGTGCCCAGCAGGAGG